>LVBW01000009.1 GCA_001604585.1 Puniceicoccales bacterium Verruco_02
TCATCCAGTTTGACGAAGCACAGCTTCGGGCGCATCTGGATGCGAAAGTTACCCAAAGCGTTGAAGATACGCTTAATGCGCTTCTAGACGCCGAGGCGGACGCGCTCTGCAAGGCGGGCCGCTACGAACGCAGCGCCGAACGCGTGTACCGGCGCGCGGGGCACTACGAGCGGCAGTTGCACACGAAGGCGGGCGAAGTGACGCTCAAGGTGCCCATGCTGCGCACGCTGGCTTTCGAGACGCAGATCATCGAACGCTACCGCCGCCGCGAATCAAGCGTTGAAGAAGCGCTTATCGAGACGTATCTTGCGGACGTTAGCATAAGGCGAGTCGAAGACATAACGGAAGCGCTGTGGGGCACGAAAGTGAGCGCCTCGGCGGTCAGCGAACTTAACCAGAAAATCTACGCGCAGATCGAGGCGTGGCGGATGAAACCGATCGCGGGTAAACACGCCTACATTTACCTTGATGGGATCTGGCTCAAACGCAGCTGGGGCGGGTCGGTCGAGAACGTGAGCGTGCTCGTGGCGATCGGCGTCAACGAGGACGGCTACCGGGAAATCCTCGGCGTTGCGGAGGGGACGAAAGAGGACAAGGCAAGCTGGCGACAGTTTCTTAGGTATCTGAAGGACAGAGGCTTGCAAGGCGTGCGGCTCGTGGTGAGCGACAAGTGCCTGGGCCTAGTCGAGGCGCTTGGCGAGTTCTTCCCCGAGGCGGCCTGGCAGCGCTGCGTAGTGCATTTCTACCGCAACGTATGGACGGCGGTGCCGAGCGGAAAGATGGCGGATGTGACGGCGATGTTGAAGGCAATTCACGCGAGCGAGGACCTCGAAGCGGCGCGCAAGAAGGCGGCTGACGTTGTGGCGAAACTGAAGGCGATGAAGCTCGGCAAAGCGGCGGCTATCGTGGAAAGCGGAATCGAGGAGACGCTCAGCTACATGGCCTTCCCGCGAGAGCACTGGAAGCTATTGCGCACGAACAACATGCTTGAGCGTCTGAATAAGGAGATTAGCCGCCGCACGCGTGTCGTGGGGGCCTTCCCCGACGGGAGCAGTGCCCTGATGCGGGTCGGGGCGCGCCTGCGCTACGTGGCGGGTAGCAAATGGGGCCAGAAGCGATACATGAACATGGCCCTGCTGACGGCGGCTGCGATGCCGAATGGCAGCGAAGCATCCGCAAGCGAGCAAGGCAGCGGAGCAACGAAGGAGCAAACGGCCTGACTCTTTCCGAAGGCCCCAGAGCTACGGTCGAGTTCCTCAATAATCCACGCGCGCGTGGTAGCACAAACGCGGCTACGCCCTCGCGATGGAGTTGGGAGCGAGAAGTTGTTAGTTTCCGAGTCGGAGCTACTCACGCAACCACTATACCAGATAACAGATTTTCCGAAAAGGGGTTCCAGACCGTACGCTTACGATTTGCATGCAAGGGCTCATCTCGGTTACCCGTCAGGCTTTACGGACAGGCCGTGCAATCATTACAATTGCACGGCCTGCGGTTGTTCGATTCGCTGCAAGCAGTGAATGGCTTACGTGAGAACCAACGCTGGAATTAGTATTTGTATGTCACGCCAATCCAAGCGCTTGTGCCTTCTTGATACGGATTGGTCGTAGATGTTTCAGTATGTGGGAACCTATTGAGCAGATTATCAATCTGTGCGTTGATCAGGAAGTCGCCTTTGGCTCCTGAATACACAAGATAGTTAAGATCTAGATTGACGACAAACTGTCCTGACTTACGGACATCTTCGTACAGATTATACTTAACACCATCGACAGTTATGCTACCCGTGTATTCCGTGTAATTATATGCTCCGCTCCAGCGTCCGACCATTGTTGTAGATAGACGCTTATTAAACCACTGTGTCTGCCATATGAAGTTTACATAGAACGGGACGGAGTAGTTCTCTCGTACCAATGCTATCTCATGCCTTGTCATTACCCTGCCGTTGTAGTACACGCTCTCCTCATAGTAATCATGATCGTACTCCTCGAAGTAGTCCACGTTACCGGACTTAGTATTAGACTTGGTTAGATTGATCGTCAACTTGTGATCGTTGATAACCTTTGTCCATTCAAGAGATAAGGACTTGTAGTCTGTCCATCCATCATTGGTAATTGTATGAGTTCTATGTGTCTTGGTGGTTCCAGTAAACGGATCGTATATCGACTTCTGCTCACCGGGAGACACGGCAAACTCATCACGTATCAACTTGTAGACATGCTTGAAGGCAAAACTGCCAAGAACCCCCGCATCAACTGTCGCACCAGCAGAGTATTCGTCGGCATGAGGCGTATTTACGTCAGCCTGTGAGTATTTGGCTGTAGCCGAATCAAGATATAGATACCAGTCAGCCGAGGAATACACATGCTGCCCGGCCGTATTTGTCGTATAGTTCCTATAATACACATACGAGTTAGGACTTTGTTCCTTAAGAGCGTAAGCTACCATATTCTGATTATAGTAGCGATTGGCACCAGCAAACACGGTCAGCCAATCGATAGGTTTGAGCTGCGCTGTTAGGCGAGGGGCCAGATTATGATTATCGAGGAAATCGTCAGTTTCGTAACGAAGACCTGCGCGATAATTCCACTTCATGCCTGCCAGTTTACCTTCGTGCAGCCATTCTATCCATGCATCCGCACTGTTGAGCTTAACTTCGGCATCGAAAGCGCGGTAATAGTTGTAACGATCCAGTCCCTGCTCTCCCTCTATCACAGTTGGATCATCAGGGCCATCGGCCGACACAGCAAGCGGATCAATAGCCTTGGATGAACTACGATTTCCGTAGGAGAAGTTATCCTCTTCTCGAGTATTCCATGCCTTCGTAAACTTGTAATCAGCACCGAAGTTCAGCCTAGCGGTATCGCTTACCTGCCATCTGGCAGAGAACCCGACAGGAATATCCAACTGACCTGACTCACGATCTCCACTTCCACCAGTCGAAGCTGTGTTGGAGCTTGAGGCAACCCAGTTGGTAGCTTCTGTTCCGAAGTTTCGATAGAGATATCTCAGCGGCTCGTCCTCGCGCATATTGTCATTATACTGAAACCCAGCATAGGAATTGACAATAAGCGTATCCCATTCTTTCTGGAATTCTAGTTTACTTAAGAAACCATCGTTATGCTGCGTCTTCTCGCTCTGAGCGAATTCTTCAAAGTAGTATTGCGTGTACTTTGTCGTCAGCTTGACGTAGGCGCTGTCTGAGAAATCATGTTTAACTTTCGCAAGGAAGATCTGCTCCTGACTTTCAGTCTGCTTAGTATCTTTACCAAAGGAAGCATTGTAAGGCCTGCTATTGGCTATACTTGCCGTTGTAAGGCTGTATCCCAGCAGTATGGATGTCGAATCCTTGTAGATAGGAGCAGTCGAATTGAAGTCGTATATGTACTTCGTAAAGCGCGCCTTTTCCGGCATCGAAGCAGCTTTGTCGTCTGGAGCAACCTTGTAAACGGCCAAGGAATCCGAGGTATATGAAACATTTATCTCCGCATGATACTCCGGCACGGGATCCTTCAAAGTCGCCTCCACGACACCACCAGTAAAGCCGCCATATTGTGCAGATATATTACTATCCATTATCGTCACGGATTCGATCAACGAAGGGCTTACGAACGTAGTCTGAGGATGGTTGACGATGTCCTCGTAGTGATAATAATTCGTGTTCGTCGTATCTAGGACGCTGCTGGTAGAAAGGCCGTCGATAATGAAGTTATTCGAGTATGTCCTGCCGCCAGATATGCTGATGCGAGCAGGGCTTATGTCTTGTATCGAATAGCCGCTCATCAAGCCTTCGCCATTGGTGAACTGCACGTTCGGCCTTGTGCGGGCTATTTCATTTATATCGCCGCTAGACGATGACAACGCGCTGACGCTGTCGCCACTGACGGTGCTTGTACCAATGCTCTCGATGGGGCGTATAGCCGTTCCAAGCACCGTCACTGATACATCCGCCTTGCCTTCATTCGGCCCTTCGCCTGTGTCAACAGGCTCGGTCTGTGCGGATGCCGCAACTGAACCTAGGCCTGCGAGAAGCAAGACACTGAATTTCTTCAGATAGTTTTGTGAGTATGTTTTCATCTTGGGAAAGAGTAAACACGCGATTATTCCATATAATGCGTATTGATACCGGGACTCATGAACACTCCAAACGCAGTAGTTTTTCAAGCTATATTTTAGGCTGCCCTAAGTTTCTCTTCGTAATGGCAACTAGTTCCCAATCCTAAACGTCACTTCGACGGTAAGGCTCGCACGAATGCCGCTCTGGCCACGCCTTGCAGGCTTGAAATGCCAGCGCGTCCGTATGGTTTTCTGGGCGCTTTTATCCAGATCTCTATGGCCGGAGCTTCGCAGCACCTCTGTAGCTATTACGCCCCCATGCTCGTCAATATCGACATTCAAGAGCACGCTGCCAGTACGACTATCGCGCAGAGCGTTGTGCGGATAAAGTGGCGGAGGGCAGCGACTTGCATCTATTGTAGGCGGACTGTACGCACCCTCATCCCCGCTGGCTTCAGAATTACTGGCCAGCGCCCCAGCCATATTATCCGGCCCTGGATCAGCCTCATCGCTTCGCGCAGGTCGAATCTCAAGCTCCTGCTCCGCCGACTCGTTGGTCGTCTCGCGAACAGGCACTTCGATGGAGCTTCTCTCAACTGTCAGCTCGGGAAGCGGCTCCAGTGGGCGAACCACTTCAAGCGTTCTCTCGGACTCTTCCGCCAATAGTGGTTTTGTTGCCGAAGCCTCCTGCGCCTGACTGCGTTCAAGGGGCCTTGCTGAAGCAGGAGGCAAGCTTGTAAAATTCACCGCAACACTCGCTAAGCCTTCCTCAAGCGAAATTTGACTGTTCAAGGCCGTGGCGCTGCTACCAAAGCCAAGTGCGACCATATGAATTACCGCGCTGGCTCCGATGAACAGCGGCAAGGCGTAGCGTGACTGTGATATCAGCGCCGCGTTCATTTTTCGTACATCAGTTCAATGTTCGTCAGCCCGGCTTCGCGTGCTAGCACGATGCTGCTTAGAATACGCTCGTAGGGCAGGTTTTTGTCGGCATGCAGGAATACTGACCGCCCCGGCTTTATGTTTGCAGCATCGCGCAGCAGCAAACGCGCCCCGTTTTCATCGCAAGGCTGTCCATTGACATACAGCGCGCCCTTGTCGTCTATGCTCAAAACCAGCTTGGGACTGTCGTCGCTTACAATCTTAGCTTCCGCCTTTGGAAGGATCAGATTAATGTGCGGGACGATGAAAGTTGAAGTCAGCATGAAGAACACCAACAGTTGAAAAATCACGTCAATTAACGGCGTCCAGTCGGCAATGGCGTTGCGCGAGTCGGGTGCCTCGATATCTAGCTGCATGTAAGGCTCTCCTCCCTGCGTGTGTTGCCGGCATGGGACAACGAAGATTCCCTCCCCTGCCCCAAGGCCTGCTTATGCGGAACATGCGTACGCACCAGTTCGTCCAGTTCGCCAATCAAGAACTTCAGATTTCGGGCCATCGATTCTGTACCAGCCTGAAAATAATGATGAGCCATAGTGCAGGGAATGGCGACCAACATGCCTGCCACCGTCGAAAGCAGAGCTGCCCAAATGCCCCCGGCAAGGCTACCGGGGTTAACCTGTCCACCAGCCGCCTCGATGGCGCGAAAGGCGTCGACAAGCCCGAGCACCGTTCCACCAAGCCCGATAAGCGGGGAAAGAGCTGCGACAAGAGCAAGGAAACGCACGTTCGCGTTCCATGCTGCGAGTCCACGCTCTGCCTCGCGTTTAAGGATGCTTGAGCGCAGATCTTCGTCGAGGTCGCTAGTGCGGAAATACTCTCTTGCCAGCTTTCCCGGAAGCCCTCCGCCCTCCGGCGGCAATACAGGCATTCCCTCTTCGAGGCTGGACCGCACCTGTCCAAGTAAAGCACTGGAGCTTCCTCGCATGGACCACCGGTAAGCCATGCGCTCTATGACAATACCAAGTGCTATGACCGACAATATCAGTATCGGCCATACCGTTGGACCCCCCTTTTCGATTATTTCCAGTATCATCTCGTTTGAGATTGACTCCCAATCTCACGCTGTGGCAATCATTAACATCATGCTCAGAAACAAATCCACAGTACCCGGAAGCGGGGTAGTCTTCGGAACGGCGTTATTTGCGCTGGCAGCTTTAGGCTTGCCTAACATTTGCGCTGCGTCGGAACACGCTGCAAGCAAAAATTACGATCATGCACCAAGTTCTTGCACACCAACGTGCAGCGTCTTGTCTGCCGTCGAGCTTCTCGAACGAGGTGACGAGTATGCAGGGAAGGAGGTCAGCTTCGACGGCCTGCTAATAGGTGCCTGCCTGCACGGAGGGCGCAAGGGCTTCATCAAGGACTCCGATGGCGAGATGGACGGCTTCCTTCGCGTGGATATTGGCGGCAAGGCAAAGCCATTCACTCAGGATAACGTCGGAGAAATCATACGCGTCAGCGGCACACTCGTCGAAAAGCGCATAGATGCCGCCTATCTTGACCGATGGGAAGCCAAAGCCATAGAGCAGGCCAAGCAGCACAAGAAAGAAGAAGAATGCAAGCACGCATGCCCGGAGGGTGAAGAAGAGGCCAAGGTGCTGGAGCGCATCAAGGAATACCGCGCAGCTCTGGCAGCTAGCAGCAAGGGCTACCTCTCCAGCTTCAGCTTTGCTGCGGACGGATGGACGATAGTTACGGAGCAGGTCGAATGAATTGGCGCAGATTCGCGCGCATCATCCACAGGGATCTAGGCTATCTGATCGTGGGGACGACCATCGTGTACGCAATCTCTGGTCTTGCGATGAACCATGCGCGAGACTGGAACCCTGACTACGCAGTAATCAAGCGCATCGAAAGGGTGGATGCCTCTGCATTGCCGGAAAAGCCAAAACGCGAAGAGGCCAAGGCCTTTCTGCAAAGCATAGGGATAGATGCGCGCTTCAAGACAGCCTATCCAGAAAGCCAAAGCACCATAAAACTCTTCTACGAAGGCGGCAGCGCAATTATCGACAGAAGTAGCGGCGAGGTGCAAATCGAGGAACTGCGTCGCAGGCCGGTTCTACACCTGTTCAACCGGCTTCATCGCAACCCTGGGCGCTGGTGGACCTGGTTTTCTGACATCTTCTGCATCGGACTGCTGATTGTGTCCATATCCGGCATCATTCTTCTACCAGGCAAGAACGGCATCACAAGGCGTGGCGGCATACTAACGGCGGCAGGCATACTGTTACCGACACTGCTTGTCATAATAAACCTATAAGCAATATATTCATGGATTCTGTAATAGAATGCAGGCAGCTCTGTCACAGCTACGGGAATAAACCCGCGCTGAAGGGGGTATCATGGAGCCTAAGACCGGGCCGAATATGCGGCCTACTCGGGCGCAATGGAGCAGGCAAGACCACTACCATCAACATATTAAACTCATTCTTGTCGCCCGACAGCGGCTCTTGCCTCCTGCTCGGTGAAGACTCGCGAATGCTCAGCCCTTCGACCAAGGCCCGTATCGGCTATCTTATCGAAGGGCATGTTCAGTACGGCTTCTTCAACGTATCCCAAATCGAGCGTTTCTATTCGAGTTTCTACGACAAATGGGACGCTTCCATCTACCACCACCTCATATCGAGGCTGGACATCGACCCGCGCCAGAAAATATCGACCATGTCCTGCGGTCAACGTTCGCAGGTTGCTCTTGGGCTTATACTTGCACAGTCGCCAGACCTGATCGTATTCGACGACTACTCGATGGGACTGGACCCAGGCTACAGGCGCCTGTTCATAGACGTTATACGCGACTACGCCGCCAACGGCAAGCGAAGCATCCTGATGACATCACACATCATTCAGGATCTGGAGGGCCTCATTGACGACTGCATCATCTACCACAGGGGAGAAGTGCTCGTTGACTGCCCGGCCAAAGAACTGGAGACAAGTTACAAAAGCTATTCATTTGTCCCCAATGGACCAGTGGAAGGCTTTCGCGGCGAAGGGCCGGAGCACCTGCGGATAGAGCAGCACAACAAGCGCTCCGCAATCAGCGGCTTTATAAGTTCCAGCGTAGCGGAAGAGCGCCTCTTGGCCCGAGGCGTAGAGCACTCCAACCTGCGGGAAGAGCCTGCGTCGTTGGAGGACATATTTATCGCACTCACCGGCAAATATCAGACCCGATGAAAGCAATCTTTTATAAAGAATGGATCAAGACGCGTAGCTACATTGCGCTAATCACGGTGGCGCATTTCGCAATGGCCCTGTACGCGGTGCTCAAACTGCGCTACATCAGCGGGCAATACGACGCCGTAAGCGTATGGAGCGCATGGATATACAAAGGATACTCCTTCTACTCGCTCTACCAGTATCTGCCGCTATTCGGGGGCCTCCTTCTCGGCTGCGCCCAGTTCATGCCCGAATTGCGAGACAGGCGCCTCCGCCTTGTCTTGCACCTGCCTATAGGCGAACGTCGTGCGGTGACCATGCATCTGGCATTCGGCCTTGCGACACTGCTGTCAGTTGCCTTTCCAGCCCTTTTGCTGATGTATTCCGCTGCCAGAGTCTGGTTTCCGCCAGAGTTTGCAGTCGGGATGCTGCTGACGCTTGCACCGTGGATACTTTCTGGGTTTGGGGCCTACTTTTTCAGCGCTGCGGTCCTCTTGGAGGGACGCTGGACACGACGCATCCTGCTCGTCCTCGTGGCGGCTGGTGTGCTGCGCCTATTCTTTCAGGAGCTATCCATCGGCTCCTATGAACGGGTGCTCGCGTATTTCATCCTCTGGACAGCGGCAGCATTCTGCCTGCCCATCATGTCCAGCGAACGTTTCCGCAAGGGCTGCTGAACAATCTGCATTTCATGAAGACTTTCTCACGCATATTTCTAGTATTCACGGCACTGGTACTGTTGGCGCACTACCTGCCCAGCGCCTACTGGATGCTATTCTCTGGCCGATACCGGGCGCCTTATGTTGCATATAGCTGCGTTGCAGGCGGCTTTGTCTCGATGCGTCACGGCGGAGAATCCACCGACTACCGCAATGTTGCGGGGGAGCGCATAAACCGCGACGCCTTCGAGCAGCTTCTGCCGTTCCAGTATGCCGGGCAGCTAATCACAGACGGGCGTATGCCCGCCGAAATCTGCGGCATTGTGCCCGACTACAACAAAATCAGCATGGAGAGATCCTTCGTCAAGGTGGAGCCAAGCATGTTGGACATGCCTACGCCAAACTTCCGCCCTCTCTTCGAGGCTCAAAGCGGCAGGCTGGAACTGGAGGCACCGAAGGATTTCCTGCGCCTGGGCAAGGATCTGGAGTTCTTTGTAGCAGCGAGCAACAGCGTCGATGAGGCAAAGAGCGCCTTGTTCAGGCAGGCCCTTGAGGACATAAAGTTCCGCATGCCCGCCAAACTTGTGGCAGGCAACCCCGATACTCGCAAGGCTTACGACGAGGGCCTGTATGCTCTGGATGCCGACGGAAATCTCTTTCTCATTATGCAAAAACGCGGCCAGCCATTTGTCGAAAATATAGCCGCTTCCATGAGTGCCGAGGACGCAGCACAACTGGCGACGCTGAACATTCGCCACATTGTTGTGCAAGAGCAGAAGAACCGAGATATTCGGGCATTGCTCATTGAAGCAGATTCCACGGTATGGATTCTCCACGGGGCCGGGTTCGTCCTATCTCGGATAGAATTGCAAGGATACGACTACGCGCGGGACGAGCTGATGTTGCGCGGTGATATGCTCAATTACGTTGCTACGGTGCGTAACGAGGACCGTATCGAGGTGCTGGCAATGGATAGAAACTTCGAGCCTCTGGCGCGCTATGGGGAGGAGCTGATGAATCGAAGCAAGAGCAGGGCTGGCAGAGTCGCGGCGTATCTCTTGCCGCTGGCGCTGGAATTCGACAACGGTAAATCCGGCTACCTAGGCATACACATCGACTAGGGAGCGTGAATATCGCACCTATTGACCGAGCTTGTCACCTTGATGCCCTTCCCAGCTCTTGCGCAAGGTAGCGAGTATCCGGCCAGCCTCGTGAAAGTCACCGGCTTCGCAGTGGTTTCGGCACACCTGGTATGCCTCGCGAAGGCTCATAGCCAATTCGGGCCACAACGCGTAGTCCAGCTTGTCAATAAGAAGGTCGATGGCGGCGTTCAACGCGACGGGGTCTGCGGTAACGCAGGCTCCAAGTGCTTCGTCGTACATGCGCAAGACCATGCGCTGCTGCTTGGCCATTTCGCCAGCAGGCCCCTTGCTGTATGCGCCCTCTATCCTCCCTTTCATCATTAGCGCACTATACGAATATTTTGCGGCAAACTCAAAGGATCAAGCGTGTCGGTCGTTCCGTTGAGCAGGGACAGAATCGTCGTGCCGCCCGTCTGCACTCCCAAGGCCGTGCTTAAGTTGCTCTGGATGAGGCTGCTTGTCCATGAGAGGCTGCTGCTGAGTGTGCTCGTGGATGATGTTCCCCAAAGCAGGTTGATAGCACTGGTGTAAGAAGTGCCGCTCCCGAGCAGGTTCTTGATGATGTCGTTGCTGGAGCTGTACGAATCCAAGGTACCGTTCATCGCGTTGTATATAGTCTCAACATGCGAATAGGCCTTGTCCACGAGGCTCTGCTGGGCCTTTACCATTGTAATGGCAGAATCTATGCTCTTGATGTAGGAATCGAAGTCAAAATCGTCGTAAAGATTCCCAGCCTGCTCGTAGCTGACGTAAGCCTTTAGATCCGCCCTGCCATCAAAGTCCTTACCGTTGACATCGACGATCAAGCCATTACCAAAGTCCAAGGAAGCAAGCCCATCACTGTCGAAACTGCTCGAAGTGGCACTGCCCTTAACCCTGCCGCTCTTATCGTACAAGATGGCACTCACACTATCGCCATACTTGGATATTTCCACGCGGTAATCTCCGCTTGCAAGCTCACTCTTGTTGCTAGAAACCTGCCCAAGACGCGCCTTGCTGACAGAAAAAGTATCCCCCTCGGCATCCTTGCGCACACCATTGGTATCGTTGAGCGTGGCGCTCCGGGCACTGGTCTGCGAGGAACCGGCCAAGTCGTACGTTGTTACACGGGCATAGTCCAGGTTCGCATAGAGAGTGGCCGCACCCTTGGTCTCGTAGTCGTATTTATCGTAAGTGGAGTAAGCGTTGCGGCTTTTTTCAATGTCGATTTCGATGCCGACGTCGAAGGCCACAGTCTCAATACCAGAGCCGCTGAGATCCACGTTGTCGGCACGGCTCAGTTCCTTTCCGGCCGTGTTTGTAATTATTACCGAGGAATCCTTTCCCTGATACACCACCTGAATGCGGTACTGACCACTATCCAGCTCCTTGAAAGTCTCAACTCTGGTCTCTCGGCCAAGGATAGTGTCAATACTGTATGGATCGCTCTCCTTGGTCTGAGGCTTGTAACCGGTGTAGCGTACTTCGGAAATGTCCAAGCCCTTTAGATCGTAACGGCCATTGTTCCACTCGCAATAATCGTCGTAAGAGAGGACCATCTCGGCCCCTTTGGACTGGGTGGCGAGGGCAAGCCCGCTACTGCCGGTCGTTGTAAGGTCGCTCATTACCATGCGGCTGTAAACGCCCGCGCTGTTTAGGCGCAGATTACTGCCGTTGAGCAAGGTCTGCCCGTCGAAGGTTGTCTTGGAAACGATTGTGTCGATACCGGCGCCAAGGCTTCGCAGCTTGGCATACGCCTCCGCCCTTGCAGAGGAGCTGACATTGTTGCCGGTGGCAGCCTTGGCCACGCTACGCATCTCGTTGAGGTTGGCCAGTATAGTGTCGATGCGCTCGCTAGTACCCGAGAGCAGCTTCATCGTCCCTTTCATGTTACTGGTGCTCACCTTGCTCAAGAGGGAGCTGGCAGTCAGGGACGAGTTACCCGAAGCACGCACCGAGGCAAATGCGTTGCGGGACAAATACTCGTTAATCTGTGCCGATGTCAGTTCCATTCATGCGCCCACACTGGGACAGGCATTTAACGGCACGATTGGCTACACTCTTAAAGACGATTGTCCTTACAAGCTGAATGCAGGAAGCACTCAAGAGATTGCCCCTCAAAAAGAAACGGACGCCCTTTGCAGAGCGTCCGTCTTAGCTGAAAAAACTGGTCAGGCAGGCTTTACTTGGCAGGTTTCGGGGACTTTGGGGCCGAAGCCGCCCCGCCCTTCGCACCGATTGCGTAAGTCCCAGGCCCGGTGAAGAATAGGCCAAGAAACACCCACATCATTATCCAAGGATGTGCGAAGCCGCCGAACGCCGAGAGACTAAGCGTTGGATTGTGAAATAACAGCGCCGTCAGCATGACAAATGTCAAAAGGAAAGCAGCCGGACGGAATAGCAAGCCCAGCATGATGAGCAGGCCGCCGACAGTTTCTGTACTGGCCGCCAGAATGCCCCAGAAAAGAGGATTGAAGTCGAGGCCGTACATGGCCATCGCCTTGCCTACTCCGCTCAAGGCACTGGCCCCGCCGACAAACTTCGGGATGCCGTGCAGTAACATTGTAAGACCCGCCGCGACGCGGATAACAAGAAGCCCAGTCTGCGGCTTGTTGAAGAAGTTGGATATGGATGATAGGCTCATGCGCGAGTGATTCCTGTCTGGTGGTGTGTGTGTTATTACGACAGACGCCCGAGGCAGTCCGTTCCACACAGGTGAATGATTATCCCTATTGCGGCATGCACACAAACATAGAATGCAAGACATGACATAAGACCATGCCTTGCATTATATTCCACATCTGACAAAGGAGCTTAGTCCTCGGCGACTTCGCGCATTGGTTCGTCGTCCTGAACATACACGACGTTGTCCTCGCTCACGACCTCTTCGACACTCGGCCCGTAGAACTGTATCTCGTAGTAAGCCACGTCAAAGCCTGCCTGCTCGCGCACCTGGCGCAGCACGGCGGCCTCGTCCCATTTTGGCGTCACCACGCTGACCTGTCCGCTCTCGGTATTCACTGCATACATCCGGCTGTCGCGCCTGTCGTTAAGGACAAAGTGCGCGGAACGGCGTGGCAGTCCGACGCGACGAATGATGCCCTTGGCCTCAAGCCGTGTCAGAAGTCTGTACACCGTTGCCGGATCGCAACGCCCCTTCAGCCCATCCTTCTTGAGAAGTTGTTGGACGCTGACGGGGACAATTTCGTTAACAAAGCACTTCAGAATGGCCCGAAGGCATTCTGTGCGTCGTAGGCCAGCCTCACGGCAAAGCCCTATCAAATGATTAATCCTATCCTCTGAAGCATTCACCATAGTTACCCGTTAACTAATTTTGAGTAGGTTTCAATGGAAATATCTCACTTCGAGGCAGTTTGACGAATTTTCACGAAAAAAGTCACCGGTTTTTCAATCTAGCTTGTAGGGTGACCAGATACACGATTAGTATAATCAACGCCTGCGTCATCACCAATGATACCGACATCGAAGTATCTACTGTCTGTGTGTGCCAGATACAGACCGCAAACAGAGGACGGCGGATTCATAGCCAGATTCTCGGTAAGCGTGATGCCGATTCTCTTTTCGACATCGAGAAGCTTCCAAAGTGTCAGCTTGTGTTCGTGGTCGGGTATTGACGGGTAACCGATGGCCGGACGGATGCCGCGGTATTTCTCCGCTAACATGTCCTCCACGCTCAGGTTCTCATGCTCTCCGTAACCGCACTGCACACGCACCTCTTTGTGCATGTATTCGGCAAGAGCCTCCGCCATGCGGTCGCCAAGAGCCTGCACTATGATTGCGGAATAATCGTCGCCCTTGTCGCGGAATGTCTTTGCGAACGCCTCCACCTCATGTCCGGAAGTAACGGCAAAACCGCCCACATAGTCAGCCCGCGTCCCCTTGGGCGCGACGTAGTCAGAAAGGCAGTAATACGGCCCCTCGGGGTTCTGAATTTTGCGCTTCTGCTGGCGCTTGAAGTGCAGCCATTCGAGCCGTTCGGCGCGGTCCTCGCCCGTGTACAGCTCTACAGAATCGCCCACAGCGTTCGCGGGCCAGTAGCCTACTGCGGCCTTGAGGCCGAAGCGGCGCTCCTTGATTACGCGATCAAGTAAGCTGCGGGCCTCCTCGTAAAGTTCGCGCGCCTGTTCGCCCCAGTCCTTGTGCTCGAGTATGGCGGGAAACTTCCCCTTCAGCCCCCAAGTCCAGAAGAATGGGCTCCAGTCGATGTAATCCGCCACTGCGGCCGGGTCTATATCCGTAAAATACTGCACGCCGAGCTTTTCGGGCACGGCGATGTCCACGCTCGCCCAGTCCGTCGCAAATGCACGGCTGCGGGCGTCCTCAAGAGTCAACAAACTGCCCTTGCCTCGCGCCAAGTAGCTGGCACGCGCTGCTGCTTGATCCTCGCGAATCTTGGCAATGTAGTTCTCGCGGTCGCTCAAGAGGCTGTTGCACACACCAACTGCCAGCGAAGCGTCCTTCACATACACGACAGGCCCCTCGTACTGCGGAGCTATCTTAAGGGCGGTATGTAGGCGAGAGGTTGTCGCCCCACCAACGATGAGGGGGATGTCGAGGCCGCGCCGCTGCATCTCGGCTGCGTTACTCACCATCTCGTCGAGCGATGGGGTGATAAGGCCGCTCATGCCGATGATGTCGGCCTTTTCGCGAATTGCCGTTTCGAGTATCTTCTCCACAGGCACCATCACGCCAAGGTCGATGACCTCGTAATTGTTGCATGACAGCACAACGCCGACGATGTTCTTGCCGATGTCGTGCACGTCGCCTTTCACCGTAGCGATGACGAACTTGCCAGCGCTGGAACGGGAGCCGTCGCCACCGGCGGCCAGCTTCTCGGCGTCCATGAAAGGCTCCAGCCATGCCACGGCCTTTTTCATCACGCGCGCGCTCTTAACGACCTGCGGCAGGAACATCTTGCCCGCGCCGAACAGTTCACCAACGACCTTCATGCCGTCCATGAGCGGGCCCTCGATTACATCCAGCGGACGGCCCAGTTTTACGCGAGCCTCCTCGATGTCGGCGTCGATAGAGTCGGTCACGCCTTTGACAAGAGCGTGCTCAATACGCTTTTCCACGGGCAGCTCGCGCCATGCGAGGCGGACGGAATCGTCCGCAGCTGTTGCGCCGCCGGAAGTCCCCCTCTCGCGAATCTCCTGCGCAAGAGTAATGAGGCGCTCCGTAGCCTCGGCGCGGCGGTCGAGGAGCACATCCTCCACGGCCTCGCGCAAGGCCGGCTCAATATCCTCATACACGGCCAGCATACCCGCGTTGACAATGCCCATGTCGAGGCCTGCGCCTATCGCGTGGTAGAGAAAGGCGGAGTGCATGGCCTCGCGCACCGGATTGTTGCCGCGGAAGGCGAAGGAGATGTTCGACACGCCGCCGCTTGTGCGCACGCCCGGACAGGCGCGCTTGATTTCTGGAATGGCCTCGATGAAGTCGATGGCGTAGCGAGCGTGCTCCTCTATGCCAGTGCCCACGGAGAGAATGTTGGCGTCGAAAATGATGTCCTCTGGCGGGAAGCCAACCTTCTGCGTAAGTATGTCGTAGGCGCGCTTGCAAATGCGCAGTTTCTCGGCCTTGGTCACGGCCTGCCCATGCTCGTCGAAGGCCATGACGACCACTGCCGCGCCGTAGCGGCGGACCAGCTTCGCCTGTTCGATGAACTGGGCCTCGCCTCCCTTGAGGCTTATGGAGTTGACGATTGCCTTGCCCTGCACGCAGCGAAGCCCCGTCTCTATGACCTCCCAGCGGGAGCTGTCGATCATGACGGGCACGCGGGCAATGTCAGGCTCCCCCGCAAGAAGGTTGAGGAAACGCTTCATGCAGGCCGGGCCGTCGAGGAGGCCGTCGTCAAAGTTGATGTCGATTATATTAGCCCCGCCCTCCACCTGCTGGCGGGCCACGGAGAGGGCCTCTTCGTAGTTCTCCTCCTTGATAAGTCGGCGGAACGCAATCGATCCGGTGACGTTCGTCCTTTCGCCAATCATGACGAAGGGGGCCTTTTCGCCCTCGATTTTGAAAGGCTCAAGGCCGGAAAGGCGCGTAGCAGGTTTGTCGGCTGGCGTCTTGCGCGGAGCCACTCCGCGAACGGCGCGCTCCATCGCGGCGATGTGTTCGGGCGTGGAGCCGCAGCAGCCGCCCAATAGGTTCAGCCAGCCATTTCGGGCGTAACCGGCCATCACCTCGGCCATCATCTGCGGCGTTTCCTCGTACTGGCCAAGCTCGTTGGGAAGGCCAGCATTCGGGTAGCAGTGAATGGGGCAGTCCGCCAGCGCGTTCAAGGCGCGCAGGTGCGGCTCCATATCCTCCGCGCCAAGGGCGCAGTTAAGGCCAATGCAGAAGGGCCTAGCGTGACGCACGCTGTACCAGAACGCCTCCAGCGTCTGGCCGGAAAGAGTTCGCGCCGAGGCGTCGCTAATCGTCACCGAGACACCCACAGGCACGCGGAAGCCGTTTTCGTCAAACAGTTCCTCAGCTGCGAAGAGCGCCGCCTTGGCATTCAGGGTGTCGAAAATGGTCTCTACAAAGAGAAAGTCCACCCCGCCGTCGATTAGACCGCGCATCTGCTGCGCGTAGGACTGGACCAAGTCTTCAAAGCTCACGTTGCGCAGCTCCGGCCGGTTCACGTCAGGGCTTAGCGAGGCTGTGCGGTTTGTCGGCCCACAGGCACCGACGACAAAGGTCGGGCGGCCATGCTCGGCTGCGTATTCGTCGGCCACTTTGCAGGCTATGCGGGCTGCTTCAAGGTTCAACTCGCGGCAGAGATCCTGCATCCCGTAGTCGGCCTGCGAGATGGAGTTGGAATTAAAGGTATTCGTGCCCGTGATGTCCGCACCGGCCTCGAAGAACTGGCGGTGAATGGATGCGATAAGCTCCGGCTGCGTGATGTTGAGCAGGTCGTTGTTGCCCTTGAGCGGACGTGGGAAATCCTTGAAACGCTCGCCGCGGAACTGCTCTTCAGTTAGGGCAGCCCTCTGAATCATCGTCCCGCGCGGACCGTCGAGCATGACGATGCGTTCGCGCATGAGCTTTTCTAGCTGTGCAATGCGCGCGGAGCGTTCTTCAGGAGTGCGGGGTGACATATCGTTGCACATATATGACGTATCAAAACATTCGGATGCATTGATGCAATTATAAAACGCACCGTTAATATGAACATTGTACGTGCAGAAATGCGACACATGCAAAAGTTTCCTTCATATTGTTCGCCAGCGGTTTATTGGCACAGGTAGGCCAACAACTGCGTGAGTATGTAGAATGTAATTGAAAAGGCGCTGGACCTCCGCGCACTGTCGTACACAGTTGCCATCATGGACTCTCGCTACAACAAGCTCGCCGACGTTCTTACCGGATTCTCCACCCGCCTTTCCAAAGGCGACAAGGTGCTCATCGACGCCTTTGACGTGCCGACGGAGATCGTTGTCGCCCTTATACGCGCAGCCCGCGAGAGGGGCGCCCTACCCTTTGCACGCACGACAAACGCCCGCGTTAACCGCGAGATGCTCATGAACTTCGACGCCGAAATGGCGGAGGCAAACGCCGCGCTGGAGCTTGAGCGCATGAAGGGAATGCAGGCCTACATAGCACTTCGCGGCGCGGACAACATTTTTGAATCCAGCGACGTGCCTCCGGAAAACATGCGCGACTACATGCGCGTCAACCGCCCCGTACTCAACTGGCGCGTGGGAAAGACGCGTTGGGTGGTCCTACGCTGGCCGACAAGCGCCATGGCCCAGCAGGCGCAAATAAGCACCGAAGCCTTCGAGGACTTTTACTTCGATGTCTGCACGATGGACTACGCGCGTATGCGCCCCGGCATGGCCGCGCTAAAGAAGCGCATGGACGAGGCCAGCCGCGTGGAAATCATCGGCCCCGGCACGGAACTGCGCTTCTCCATCGAGGGCCTTAAAGGCATCCCCTGCGGCGGCAGGCGCAACATCCCCGACGGCGAGGTGTACACTGCGCCGGTGAAGGACAGCGTGGAAGGCGTAATCACCTACAATGCGCCGACAGTGTATCAGGGCGAGGGCTTCGAAAAGGTGCGGCTTGAGTTCTCCAAGGGCCGCATCGTCAAGGCGACATGCTCCGGCAACGAAGAAAAGCTTAACCGCATCCTCGACTCCGACGAAGGCGCGCGCTACGTGGGCGAATTCGCCATCGGCTTCAACCCCTACATCCTGAAGCCCATGCGCGACATACTCTTCGACGAAAAAATCGCGGGCAGCTTTCACTTTACCCCCGGTCAGGCTTACGAAGGCCCTGCTGACAACGGCAATCGCTCGCAGGTGCACTGGGATCTAGTAAACATCCAGCGCCCTGACTGGGGCGGAGGCGAAATCCGCTTCGACGGGGAGACCATACGCAAGGACGGCAGCTTCATCGTGCCCGACCTCGAACGGCTCAACCCCGCCTTCCTGCTCTCGGACGAACCCTTCGAAGACGTAAAGGGCGACGATTCCGACTGGTAAGATAATCCGTCGCCTTCCGTCGTAGCAACAACATGTCGCACACGGCCTTCAGCGCGGACTCGTCTCTTAGGGGAGGACAGAGTATTTGAAATTGCGGAAACGCACCTCGCCTTTGCCCGCAGCGAGCAAGGCGGGGCGCAAGCTCAAGAAGCCGTCAGCAGTGTTGTGGTTGTAGCCGGATACCTCGATGTGCATCCAATGGCGCGCCCAGTTCACCCCGTCCTGGCTGTGCCAGATCGTCATGAAATTGTGATCATTGCGGATGCGCAAAAAGTAATGTCGCCCGAGACCTTGCGGCTTGGGAAATGTCGTGATGTCGCCCTTGCGGTATTCGATCATCTGGCTTTCCGAGATGCCCATGCCAGCGAATAGTTTTTCGCTGTAAAAAAGCAGCAGTCCTCCTGTCGCCCCAGCGTCGGCATCGACCTCGACCTCAACCTCGTAGGCATGATCTCCGCAAACAAGTTCCAGTGGCGAGGCGTCACGCGGCGTCGAGCCTTGCGCCTTTAGAACAAGTGTACCGTCTTCGTAACGGTAGCGATCCCTGTAATTGCCTGGCTGCATGAAGAAGGTCCACGCTGTGCCGATGCGGTCCGTAGAGAAATCGTCCGAAAGTGCGTAACCATGCTGCAACGGCTCGCCGCCAGAGGGCATCGGGATGGGCTTGGAAACATCGTATCCCAGTGACTTAACCCAGCCGTCCGCCGTCCATTCGACAGGCTCCAGCAGCGTCTGGCGGCCAAGGTTGTAGTAGCCGTTCTCGTAGGCGTGATAGACGAGATACCACTGCTTGCTGTCCGGTCCTTCAAGGAGCGTTGCATGGCCGCGCGACCACCACTTTTCCACCGCACTCTGTGTACGAACGACGGGGTTGTAGGGCGAGTTTTCCCAGGGGCCGTTCATGCTCTTGGAACGGGCCATGATGACCATGTGGCTTGTCGCCGGTCCTGCCGTGCCGCCCTCGGCGAGGACCATGTAGTAGTAATCACCGTGGCGAAGCAGCTTCGGCCCTTCCTGTGCGAAGGTCTCGATCTGCCAATGCTCCGGGATCGGCCAGCCGTCGTAAACGTGCTTCACTTCTCCCGCCACGGTAAGCCCGTCGTCGGCGAGGGGCACCATGTTACCGCCGTTGAAAAAAAGGTAACCCTTGCCCTCGGAGTCCGTGGCGAAGCCTGGATCGAAATTCGGCACTTTCAGGTCAACGGGGATCGTCCAAGGGCCCTTGATGTCCGCTGCGCTTACGACCATGTTCGTGAAGCCCCTGTCGTTCAGAACGGGGAAGTAGATGTAGAAGCGTCCGTTGCGGAAGCTGATATCCGGTGCCCACACGATGCCGACGTTCTGCGTCAGGGCGGGGCCGACTGGCTCCCAGCTCACAAGGTCGCGCGAGTGCCACACAAGCAGGCCGGGCACACTTCCGAAGGAAGAATGCACCATGTAGTAATCGCTCCCGTGCTTGATGACCGACGGGTCGGGCCGGTCGCCAGCGAGGACGGGGTTCAGATACGTGCCGTCGCCAAGGTCAGCCTTGCGCTGGCCTTCGATGCCGCGGGCCCAGCCGGAGTTGAAAGCCGGGCTTTGCGCCCCGCAGATGCCGTTGCCGACGAATGCAGTCAGCGCGAGGGTAGGAATCAGGAACTTGCTAAGGAGTGTCATGGTGCAGGGTGTGTGTTCGCGCCAAGTTAAGCACCAAATACGGCCCATGCCTATGGACAATGGGAGCTATGTTGTGGATAATATCAACATGACCTCGCACATGAGTTCCGCCCGCTGGCTTACCGCCCGAAGCCTGCATCAGGTGCAGATTCTTTCGTGCGATGTCAGCGACTTCGAGCAATGGGACTGCACGGACCATTGCTCGCCCTTCTGGCGCCTCTACTGGCACGAAGATGAGGGTGCCGTCATTGTTATGGCCGGGCACAAGGTGCCGCTCTTGCCCCGGCACCTAGTCATCATTCCGCCAAATTCGCACTTTTCCTCACACCTCACGCAGCCCGTGCGGCAGTTCTTCCTGCACTACCTTGTCGAGCCGCAGTACCGGGGCCCGGCGGACACGGTGTTCCAGCTCCCAGCAAGCGCGTGGCAGGCGGATTTGTGCGCCGGGATCGTCGAGCGGCTCATCGCCGACACCTCGGACATCCGCGCCTCCTTCGAGGGGCAGATGCTCGTTGCCTCGGCGCTCCTGGCACTGCCTGTCGAGGGCTGGACACTCCGTTACGGGGACGCCCGCGTGAGCCGCGCTGTCGCACATCTAGCAGAGAGTTACCCCGCATGGCCGGGCAACGATGCGCTGGCCCGCGAAGCCGGGATGCACCCTACTGCCTTCATCCGGCTCTTCCGCCTAGCCACGGGGCACACTCCGCTCCAGCACCTTGTTAACCTGCGCCTAGAGGAGGCGTGCTCAATGCTGCACTTTGACGACGCAACGCTCGACGAAATAGCCGAACGCTGTGGCTTTGGCGAGCGTGCCTACTTCACACGGGTCTTTTCCCGCAACATGAACTGTACCCCCGCCGCCTACCGCCGCATGGTCAACATAAGCAACCGCCTACGCCCGGGGATCTGAGTAACAAGTTGTTGGCCTACTTCTGCAACTCGTTGAAGCCCACCTTGCGGTAAACCTTGCTCATCAGGCGGTTTGCACGCCTCTGTGCAGCCTCGGCACTGCGGGCCAGCACCTTGTCGAGGTATGCCTTGTCGCCGGAGATTTCCTTGTAAGTCTTCTGGATAGGCTCCAGCTTCTTCACCACCTCGTCGGCAACGGCAGCCTTGAAGGCGCCATAGTTCTGCCCGGCAAACTCCGCCTCCAGCTCCGCAATCGTGCGCCCCGTGCAGGCGGACAGAATTGTGAGCAGGTTGGAAATGCCCGGCTTGTCCTCACGCGCAACGATTTCGCAACCCGAGTCGGTCACGGCGCTGCCGATCTTTTTTCGGATGACGGTCGGCTCGTCCAAAAGATACACGCAGCCGGACTGATTGGCGTCGCTCTTGGACATTTTGCGCTCCGGATCCTGAAGGCTCTTGATGCGCGCGCCCGTCTGCGGGATGAAAAGATCTGGCACGCGGAAGGTATCCGAATAGGTGTTGTTGAACTTGATGGCCAAGTCGCGCGTTAGCTCCACATGTTGGCGCTGGTCCTCGCCCACCGGGACTACGTCGGCATTGTAAATGAGTATGTCTGCGGCCATCAGGGCAGGGTAATACAGCAACCCGGCGCCAACGCTCTCGCCCTGCTTGGCGCTTTTCTGCTTGTACTGGGTCATGCGCTCGAGCTGGCCAAGTGGGCAAAGGCAGGCCAGTATCCAAGCCAGATCCGAATGCCCCTGCACATGGGACTGAAGGAAGATGTGGCACTTTTCCGGGTCCAGCCCGCAGGAAATGAATATTGCCACAAGGTCGTACACGCTCTTGCGCAAGTTGGCCGGGACGTAGGGCACGGTAATGGCGTGCATGTTCGCTATGCCAAAAAAGCACTCGTGGCTGTCCAGATATGAACACCAGTTGCGAATCGCGCCGAAGTAATTGCCAAGGTGCAAATTGCCCGATGGCTGCGCGCAAGTGAGGACGACTTTCTTCTGTTCTTCGCTCATGACTGGTGTGTATTTATGAAATGGAAAGCAATACGGCAGAGCGGCTGCATTGCCAGAAGATTTTGCCTTGTCTGGCCCGAATCGGAACGCCCTCTTATATGTCGGCGCTGCTGCGTGAACCAGTCAGCGACTTGATAAGAGTGTAGAGCATACCAAGAAGCGGCATCGAAGCCCCCGCCGCCTTGCCCCGGCGCAACGGCTCTCCCCATATGGATTCCACTTCCACGGGGCGCCCGGCTGCAAAGTCCAGCAGGCTGGAAGGTCTGTAAGCTCCAAGCGGCCGGGTGTAATCCATCTGATTGTCGATGAATGCGTCGGGAATCATCATGCCAAGAGCCTTGGCACCTGCCTGCACCTCGCGCATCAGGCCGAGCGCCAGATTACGTAAGTCAGCACTGTCCACAATGATGTCGGTAGTGACGCCTCGGGCCGCTATCGAAAGACCGTTGAAGGGCACGTTCCATACGAGTTTGCGCCATATGGCAAGCTGGAGGTCGTCGCTGCTGCGGTCGATGATGTTGGCCCTGCGCATCAGATCACAGACCTTGCGCACACGCAGTCCGGCAGCGCCAACAGGCTCGCCAATAGTGACGCTGCCGCCGTTGGGGTTGTAATTCTCTATCCGGCCCGGTTCTGTCCTGTTAATTCCCATGAACACCAGGCCGCCAAGAACGCGCCCGACTCCAAAGTGCTGCTGGAGAAACTCTACATTCCCAAGCCCGTTTTGAAGGGTTAGCAGCACCGTGCCCTCGTGCAACAAGGGTGGAAGAAGGTGTGGCAAAAGGTGATTGTCCGTCGTCTTGACTGCGATAATGACCAGATCGCAGGGGCCGATTTCTGCCGTGCTTGCAAAACACTGGACCGTACGCAGCGAAAACGATGGTGCATGCTCGCGCTGGATATACATTCCGCGACTGCGAACATGCGCAAGGTCGGAACGCATCAGGAAACTCACGTCCATTCCAGCATCGGCCATGCAGGCACCAAAATATCCGCCAATGGCACCGCTGCCGACAATGGCCACTCGTGGATTATCCAGTTGCTCGCTGAAGTTCATCTTTTGCAGGAAATTCAAAGCCCGGCTGGCGCCCACATGCAAAACAATTCAGCATGGCACCCGGATTGACAGAAGCTGTCCGCCTATGGCAACGTTTTCGTAACAGAACGCCACTCTGAAGCCATGCCCCATAACCCGCATATGATGAAGACTCTCCCCCTCGCTGTCGCTGCTCTGGCTCTGTTCTTTGCCGCCTGCGCGGGCCCTGAATACCTTGGACGCCCCATGCAACAGGAGCGTTACATGACAAGCGCGCCCGACAGCTCCCGCAAAATCACGCTGAGCAAGGCAATGTTCTTTTACGACAGCGACGTGGAGATTAGCCAGGGGCTATACCTGCCCGACGGTGACTACACAATGTGCGGATACGATACCGAGTATGAGTATTTTGAATCCACCTACATGCTTGAACGGCGCAAGATACACGACATGCAGGTGCGCGATCAATGGCTGTTCAAGGGAGGCATAGCCTTTGCGAAGAACCCGGCTAACCCCGTGCAGGCCGCAGCCTATGTGAGCGGCTCCGAGCCGGGGCAAAAGGGCCTTACATGGGCGCTTGGCAGCTCCTTCTTCAAAAAGCAGAACAAGGAGTGGAAGAAGAATTTCTGATTCGAGCCTAGCTATAACCCGAGGCGCTGGCCATTGTCAGGCTCCGGCGTGAACACCGCGCTCCTGCCTTATGCTGATGGAGCCTGAAAGGCCACTATTGCCCATAAGGAATGCCCTTGCATTGCGCTTGGCCACCACCTGCGCGCTCATGTGCGCCCCAAGCATCTTTTGCAGCAAGGCCATCTCGCCAACTCGGCGCCCTTCGTCCATGAATAGCGAGATAAGCCTGTGCCTCTTGGCGCTGCCGCTTAACGGGCTTTTACTGCTCCACTCGCTTATAAGCGGAGTCAGTTCGTCCCCGGCAAGAGTCATAGCCTCGTTCTCCATGCCCCTGTGATACAGGGCGCAGGCGCGGCGGAATGCGGCGGCAACCTGCTCCCAGGCCTCGTCATGCTCCGCGAAGGCTCTGGCGACTTCTTCCCTTGTTTTCATGGTGCATTATGCTAAGCACAATACGAGCCTGCATTCACAAGCAACTACGCATCAATATAATGTAAATACAAACATCCGCTGGGACATTCTGCGAGGAACAATTTTCCCCTCTTCCACATCTGACTTCTTCCGTGTATTATGTAGTGCATGGACGCAGTATTGAAGGGAAAGGTCGTTGCACTGGGTGTCACTGGCTCGATTGCGGCGTACAAGGCAGCGGATATTTGCAGCCAGCTCGTGAAGCTGGGCGCAGATGTTCATGTAATAATGACCCAGTCGGCAGCCCGCTTCATAAGCCCCCTAACAATGCGCACGATGAGCCGCAACCAAGTGGCGGCCGACATGTGGGACGATAGCAAGTGGAAACCCGGCCACATCGACATAGCCGACGCTGCCGACCTCTTGCTGGTCGCCCCGGCCACTGCACACATCATCGCGGAGTTTGCCTGTGGACTGGCGCCGGACCTGCTCACCTGCGCATACCTTGCCACACGCGCCCCAACCCTCATTGCCCCGGCAATGAACGGCAAGATGCTCGATCACCCCGCAACACAGGCAAATATCCGCACACTGCGCGAACGAGGCGTGCAGTTCGTGGATACTGCCGAAGGTATGCTGGCCTGCGGTTACGAGGGCAAGGGCCGGCTGGCCCCGGTGGAAATGATTGTCGAGCAGGCCGTCGGCCTACTCTGCCGCGCCTGATGCAGGCGAAAAGGCGGCCTGCACGAACGGCCCCATACCATTGCGGAATATCTCGGGGCTAAAGTCGTGTCCGTTGCGAGTTAATATGAAGCTGTGAGAAATACCGCGTTCGAACATCTGACGGGACAGATACACGCAGCCCTGCGGTATCCACTCGTACCAGTCATTTGTCCCGACCTCTATGCAGATATTATCCACGGCCAGCCCCCTTGCCAGATAGCCGTCAAGTAGTTGTGGCACTTCGCCAAAGCCGCTGTTCCAACGCGCCCTCGCGGCCATGTCCTCGGCACTGCCGTCCATTGTCGGAATGTCGGCGTGCGGAAATGGTTTTTCCGTATTCGGCGCAACGGCAGCCCCATAGGCGATGAGAAAAGTCCGGTCCCACTTCGGCCACGCCGTTTCAAGCCCCTTTTCGTCGAAAACACCGGGGGCAAGCGCATACAGGGCGTTGAACAGCTCTGGGTGTTCCAAGCCAAGACGAAGCGCGATGTGTCCGCCCATTGAGACGCCGCCCACGGCTCTTGAGCCACGATCGGCAATTGTACGATAATTCGCGTCAATGAATGGTATCAGATCCTTGACGTAAAAATCCCTCCAGTTGCCAGTCACAGGCGAGTTCATCCCGAAAGATCCGTGCAGGGAGTTTACGCACTTGACGCTGACCAATATGAACTCGCGATCCTTGGCAAGCTCGGACATCACCTCGCCCAAGTAGCCGACTTCCTCATCACTATAATAGCCCGTGAAAAAGTAGAGCACCGGATACCGGGCCTGCGAACCCTCGTACGATGGCGGAAGGAGTATGTGGACCTTCTGCGAATGGGCCTCGTCAATTAGGCTGACGCCTATCGAGGGAGCTGGAACATCGGCATGGATGTATGCGCAGGATGCTGCCTCTGTGCCCGCAGGCAGAGAATGGACGGCCATCAGATTGACAAGAAAGGCACAGCAGGCTGCACCGGCGAGGAATATACGGTATGATTTCATCATGCTAACGGATTGATACACCGCCGAGGAGAGAAATACTTCAAAAAGAGTCATGTTCATCAAATTCTCGTCCACCCAAGGCATCTGCTTGTAAGCTACGGAAACTGACTCTATTACATAAACACATATGATGAAGAGACGTTTTGTGATGTTGGCTGCCTCGGCAGCACTCGCGATTCAAACAGGCTGCTCCGGTAGCAAGGACAAGGAGGAAGCCGGGCAAAGTCCGTCAAGCCCCAGCCCTGCCGAGCAAACGCCGATTGCTCCTGCGCAAAGCGAATCCACCCCGCCTCCGGCAAAAGCTTCTGCCCCGCTATCCCCCAACAGCAACCCCGTATTGGAACACTTCCCAATGCCGGAGTACCCGGCCCTGCTTCAGGACAGGGCTGTGGAGGGCGAAGTAAAACTGAGACTCCGCGTGAACTCTTCGGGCAAGGTGGAGGACTGCACCGTAGTCGAGGCAACCGAGCAGGCCTTTGCCGACGCAATCCTAGCAACGGTGAACGACTGGCAGTTCAGTCCGGCACGCAAGGACGGCGTGGCCGTGGCGCGCAACGTCAGTATCGCCATCCCTTTTTATATCAACAACAGGGCTGCCAGCCTGCCAGTCATGGACAATGGCCAGCCGGAACTGCTGGGACTGGTTCGCCCCGCCCACCCCGGCAAAGGGGCCGCAAGCGCGACAGTCAAGATACGCGTTTCACCCAACGCGATGGTTGCCGATATATCATTGCTAAGCTCGGAAGGAGTGATAGAGGCCATCCAGATTGTTGATGCAGTGTCGCGCTGGTCTTTCGCTCCATCACGCAGCGAATATGGCCCCGGTCTGCCAGCTCTAGTTCTTGCAAAAATCACATTCACATCTTCCGGCAACGTACTAGTGCAGTATCCCTATCCCCCGCCGAAAGTCAGCCTCAGCGAAGACTCCCAGCCAGCAGCGCCTCAACAGTGACACCAAGCTTTGACACAAGAGGAGTGAAGGTGCTCGTCGTTGACGACGACGAGATAATACTCATTGCCCTTTCAGAAACCCTGCGCCACGAGGGGTATCAGGCAACAACGACACAGTCGCCCACAGAGGCCGTAGAGCTTATCAAGAAAAACCGCTACTCGGTCATAATATCCGACCAGCGCATGGCCGAGATGACGGGGCTGGAGTTTCTACAGGAGGCGGCGCGCATCCAGCCCAACGCCTCGCGCATACTCATCACTGGGGTCCTGACACTCAAGACCATTATCGACGCCATCAACTCTGGCGAAATCTACCGCTTCATTGCAAAGCCTTGGCTGCGGGAGGAACTGCTTGCCACCATCCGCAACGCCGCCCAGAGGCACGAGCTGTTAGAAACCAACCGCCGCCTTCAGGAAGGCACGCTGCGCCTGAACGAACAACTCGCAGACGCCAATACCCAGCTTCAGCACAAGATCCGGGAACTTACCGAACAAAAGAAGGAGCTTGCTGGCACTCATGCGCAGATGCGCCTCAACTTCGAACACTCGCTGGACCTAGTCCAGAGGATAGTGAGCGTGTATCACCCAAGCCTTGGCGAAGAGACGCGGGAAGTCACCGAACTATGCGAACGCATGATAGACTTTGCAGGACTTAGCGAAGACGAATCCCACTTGCTACGCGTGGCGGCCCGCCTACACAATATAGGCCTAATCGGAATACCAAGAGACATTCTGGACCGGGCAAGACGTAAGCCCGCATCCCTGAGTCCGCAGGAAAAGGCCATCCTCGAAAGCGGTGCCGCCTACGGGCAGATGCTGGCTCACTACGTGGACCCTTCGGACGCATCGGGAGCAGTAATACGCGCCTGCCACGAACGCTGGGACGGAAGCGGCTACCCGGACAAGCTCATGGGGGATCGCATACCAAAGGCCGCGCGCCTGCTCGCAATCGCTGTCTGGTATGTGGAGAGCCAGCTCTCTCGCGACGAACGCATCGATGAGATCCTGCATCAGAGTGGCTCCGCCTTTTCGCACGACGCTGTAAGAGTATTCCTGAAAGCCGCCCGAACTCTGCCAAGTCAGAGGCGCACCCGGCAGATAGGCCTTGGAGAGCTTCGCCCCGGCATGGTGCTTGCAAGGGGTATATACAGCCCGGCTGGGATGCTGATACTACCGGAGGGGCACCTCATTACCGAGGACTCGCTGGGAAAGATAAGACAGGAGAAAACCCATGAGAGCGGTAGCTCGCTAATGGTATATTCATAACCCTCCCCTCCGTCCAAGTCACAGCAACACGGCACATGAGTGTGCCCACGAGTTTCACAGCATGTCGCCGAACGCCCGCAAAGTCCTGTCCGCCAGCTTCTTTCAGCGCCCCACCCTAAGCGTGTGCCGGGAGCTCCTCGGCATGACACTCTGCCGCCAGCGAGGGAGCGAAATCATACGCCTCCCACTGATGGACCTAGAGGCCTACGACGGGCCTTAGGATCTCGCCAGCCATGCCTCGCGGGGTATGACAGCGCGCAACAAGGTTATGTTCGACCAAGGAGGCATCTGGTACGTTTACCTATGCTATGGGGTTCACTGGATGCTAAATATCGTGACTGGCGGTGCTGGATACCCCGGCGCTGTCCTTATCCGGGGCGCGGGGGAGATCAACGGTCCGGGCCGCCTAACAAAGGAGCTTGGAATCCGCATGGACCTGAATGGCCGCCATTGCAGCCCTGCCACTGGCCTTTGGGTAGAGGACTCCGGCGCCAAGGTCGAAGAGCATCAGATAAAGACCGCAGCGCGAATAGGCGTCGGTTACGCAGGACCACAGTGGGCGGAAAAGCCCTACCGCTTCATCTATACGCCCGACGCAAAGCCTGCCTTCCCGAAGGGCCGCAGAATGCAGCAGAGAGAAATCCCAAGAACAGGGCATCAAAGCGATGCAGAGCTAGGATAATCGCCGTAACTTATGGCCGCTCTTCCTCGATGTGGGCAAGTGGCGGACTCTCGCGACAGTCAATGCGGATGCTCGTGAAGCCATCGCGCTTCTCCAGCCATATTGGCCAGAGCCAGAGACGATCTGTTTCCGGGATGTCCAAGTTATGGAGAGCTTCCACCTTATGAAAGGCTAGGTGTCCTTCAGGCAAGTCCGGCGGAAGGTAAGCTATGGGCTTTAGGCAATCAAACAGGAACATCAGCCAATGGCAGGAGTTTTCATAACCCTTTTCTGCAACGATGCTGAACAGGTGAAGGTCACGCTCCTCGATTTCAAAGCCAGTTTCCTCCCTCACCTCGCGAATCGCAGTCTCGAAAGGGCTTTCGCCAATGGACATCTCCAGTTTGCCTCCGATACTGCTCCAAAGACCAAGATTGGGCGACTTTTTGCGCTGCAAGAGCAGCAGCTCGCCGGCATTGTTGCGGATATAGACAAGGGTGCTGATTTTGTAAGGAATGCTCATGGAAGCTTGCGTAACGCTGACTGGCCACCCCGACAATTCAGGGCCTGTCCAAAGTTGCGTAGTCCTGCCACACTTTGCAAGCCACCCAACGCAAGGCACCCTCTTTAGCGCAAATCCGCAACCCTGACAGGGCCGAATGGCAGCATTATCGGACAGACTTGCCCGAGTCGCTCCGCCTTGGTATGACGCTTGCTTTGCAGCAAGAACAGCCGCAGCCGCTCCTTCTCATGCACGCCCGCACAAGGCGAAACAAGAGAAAGACGCTTGCCAAGCCCACAAAGAGGCATACTACCAATTCTTCTTTGTTCATGTATTTGTGTCAGGAATTGCTACGCTTTGGCGCCGTTGTTCCGAATCATTACATTTGACAGCAGGTTGACTGAACCTGAGACTAGGTCTCATCAGGTCGGAATTCAAGCATTATGACAGGGGAACGCAGATTGGGCAGATTACAGATTGGTCAACGAGGGCGCATCAGCAGGATTGCGCTCCCCGAAGACTACGAGCAGAGACTTGCCGAGCTTGGCATATTGCCCGGCGTGGACATCTCGCTCGTGCAAGTGGCCCCCTTGGGCGACCCGATAGCCATCGAATTTGAAGGCCGTCGCATGGGAATACGCCGCTGCGATGCCCTCGGCATAGTGCTCGAATAGCAGGTGCCAGTCTCGCACTGTGCGCAGTCTGCATATGTCGGCTTGCCAAGAAGTATATTGGCAAGTAACGCTATCGTGCTAGCAGGGGATGCGCGGAAAGAACAAGAACACAAGGGAAATAGACAGCAGCAAGGTTCCGGCGGGAACGGCCCCGCACATGGACGGCTGCGTGGTGGGCGACTACCTGATTGAACGCTGTATCGGCTCCGGCAGCATGTCCCACGTCTATCTGGCCACGCATAGACAGCTCGGCAGACGCTGTGTGCTGAAGCTGGCCAAAGAGAGTGACAAGGTCAGAACGGCCATATACACGGAAGTGGAAGGGCGCACTCTGTCCCAGTTCGACCACCCCGGCATCGTCAAGGTGCTCGACGCCTTCGTTCACAACGAGCGCAAGTACCTTGTGATGGAATATGCCGACGGCGGAGATCTTGCCGGATACATCAAAAAGGCTGGCGGACGCCTCGAAGAGGGCGACACGCGCGCAATCATGGCGCAACTGCTGAGAGGACTCGCACACGCGCACGAACTGGGCGTCATCCACCGGTACATCAAGCCGGGCAACGTACTGCTAAAAGGCGACAGTCGCTGGATGCTCAGCGACTTCGACACTTCCATCAACGGCTATGTCCCCACCGCACCGGTGCCTGTTGACTCAGAAGCAACGCTCCTATTGGACGAAGCGCCAGCGGCCAAGGTAGCCGGATGCTTCGATTACATGAGCCCCGAAGAGCGCCGTGGCCTGCCAGCCGACGCGAGAAGCGACATCTATGCACTGGGAACCATGTGCTACCGGATGCTGTGCGGGGAGCTGCCCGGAGTCATGTCGCAAGTGCCATCCGCAGCCAGACCCGGCCTTTCTAAGGCATGGGATGCATGGATTGCGCGCTGCCTAGAGACAGACCCGGCCAAACGCTTCCAGTCCGCATCAGAGGCTCTGTATGCCCTGACCCGGCCAAACTCCGCCAATAACAAGCAGCGCTGGTCACTCTGGCAAATAATCGCCGCAGTTATCACTGTGCTTGTCATGGCGTGGATTTTCGCCCCAGACGGCGAATCTGGAGCCAAGGCCCCGGCGCAAGATACTAGCACAGTATCTGTAGAAGCTCTGCCCGATCCTACCGAAATCCCGGATGATAAGCATTCGCAGCCTAGGCCGCCCGAGAAGCAGCTCTTCGTTGCCCCCACCCCACCCGCCATCAAGCCGAATCTTGTAAGCGCAAGCCTTGCGGACCGTCTGCCCAGAAGCGCGGCCATGATAGAAGGGCGCACGGGAGGCCTCGTGCTGAAAAGCATCCCGGATGGGGCCAAAGTGCTGATAGACAATACACTCGGTGCACGCAGCCCCGTGCTACTTGGCGAACTTGAGCCAGGAAAACACCAGGTAATAGTCAACGCTGATGGTTACCGGGAGGCAAGGGTCAGCTTCAACGTTGAAGCAGGCCGCTATACAGAATTGGCCGATGTGGTGCTCGAACGGCTGACCGGGGCATTGCGCATAGAGAGCGAACCTGACGGCCTTGAATGGGAGTTTACCACTTGCCCGCCGGAGCTTCCCCGCGATCTACGTCAGGGGCGAAGCCCCGCCCTACTTGATGGCCTGCCGACCGGGCGCTACATGGTGGAGTTTCGTCAAGCTGGATGGCCGCCGCTGCGCGAAAATGTGGATATTCCCGAAAGCGGGGCCACCATAGTTGGCAGGATGAGCGGCGGCTCTCTACTCGTAGTCAGCCGCCCTGAAGGTGCGCTCGTCCTCGATAGAACGGGAAAGGAGCTTGGCAGAACCCCACTTCACTTGCCCAGCCTCCCGGCCGGAGAGTGCGAACTTCGCCTGAGACTGAACGGCTATCGCGAGGCCAGAGTGTCTGGGGTCGTCGTCAAAGGCAAAGAGCTACGCCTTGCAAGCGATTTGCAAACGTCGAGCGGCCCTCGCGAGGGCGAAAACTGGGTGCTTACCCGTCTGAACATGGACATGGTCTGGGTGAAGCCCGGCAGCTTCGTAATGGGCAGCGGGGCTGAAATATCCGAAAGACTCGAACGCGAAACGCCAGCGCACAAGGTTATCCTTGACCATGGTTACTGGATGGGCAGCCGCGAGGTGACGCTCGGCCAGTGGGAGGCAATAATGGGCACAACGCCCAATTTCTTCGGCCAGAATGACAAGGCACTGCCCGTGGAATCCGTCACTTGGGACGAAGCTATGGAGTTCTGCCGAATCCTGAGCGGTCTTGAGCAAACAAACGGCCAACTGCCCGTGGGATATGAATACTCGCTCCCCAGTGAAGCACAATGGGAGTACGCCTGCCGCCTCGGCTGGACAGGTCAAGAGCTTTCAGAACATGCATGGCACGATGCCAATTCCGGCGGAAGGACGCACCGCAGCGGCAGCCTGAGCGCAGACTCCATAGGCCAGTACGACATGCTGGGGAATGTGCTCGAATGGTGCTACGATGCATACGCGCCCTACACTGCCGAGGCGAAGAGCAACCCCGTACGCGAGGTTGGGACGGCCCCGCTCTGCGTCCTGCGCGGCGGAGCTTGGAACAATTCCCCCACTGGCTGCCGCCCAGCATACCGCTACTACGCCAGCGCCGCCACAAGGAGCGAAAAGGTGGGCTTCAGACTGGCACTGGTGCCGCAAAGGAAGTAGGTGAATGGCCTTTGGGGAGTGTTTGCATGTGTGGGGACCGAAAAGACGCCCGCTTTCCGACGAAAGACAGATTTGCAAACGCTTCCCTGTCCTCCCTACTGAAGAAGAACCAGCGAGTCCCTGTGCACGGCCTCGAAGTGCCTGCGCTCCGGATACTGGGCCTTGATCTCGGAACTGGCCTTGCCAAGGATGCCCAGTAGCTCGTCACTGGAAAAAGCACAGATTCCGCGCGCAAAGGTGTCTCCCTCACAGCGAATGTTGACGACAGCCCCTTCCTCAAAGCAGCCGTCAATACCCGTAAGCCCCTTGGGCAACAGGCTCGACCCGTCCGCTATAACTGCCTTGCGCGCCCCGGAATCGGCGATAAGCGTGCCCTTGGGCGACTCAAAGAACGCAATCCAGCGTTTACGAGCATCTATGCCGCGTTCCTTGGCCGGGAAGTAAGTACCTCTCGCGCGCCCCTTTGTCATATCGGCGACAATCGCGGGGTCGAAACCGCTTCCGATGAACACCGTGCATCCACTTGCCGTGGCGATGCGTGCTGCATCAAGCTTTGTCACCATGCCCCCGACACTGGTCGCCGTCTCGCTGCCCCCTGCCATTGCAAGTATTTCAGGTGTTATATCATGCACAACGGGCACTATCTCTCCCGTTCCCAGCCGGTCCACAAGGCCCGGAGCCGTGCTGAGGATGGCCAACAGATCCGCCTTTACGAGGCTGGCCACCAAGGCGCTCAAAATGTCGTTGTCGCCGAACTTGATCTCGTCGGCGCTCACGGTGTCGTTTTCGTTAATAATGGGCACTACGCCCAGCGAGAGCAGCTTGTCCAGCGTGTCGTGAACGGCCAGATGTCGTTTGCGCCCGCGCACGTCCTCTCGCGTCAACAGCACCTGTGCCACAGTGATGCCGAAAGGCTCGAAGCTGCGCTGCCAGGTCTGCATCAGGATGGTTTGGCCTATGGCGGCGCAGGCTTGCAACTCGGTAAGGCGCGTCGGGCGCTTGCCCATGCCCAGCTTTCCCATGCCAAGGCCGATGGCACCGCTCGAAACGATGACTACTTCCATACCGGCACGACGCATATTATCCACTGCCTGCCCAACGGCAGTCATGCGCTGCTCGTTTACGCTGCCGCCCTCATGGCGCAGTATGTTGGTGCCGAGCTTGAGCACAACGCGGCGACAGCTTGATAGCGGGGACTGTGAAAGGGCGTCCGTCATAAGCGTCACATGATGCGCGTGCTGCGGACGGAAGAAAGCCAAAAACAGCGGGATGCGAAAGCAAGGCATCCGTTTTCGAAGAAGCCCCCACCTTCAGACCGTTCTTTGGCTTGCCCGTGGACTATTGTCTGTTGCCCGGCGAAGCTTCAGGCGCTAGCATTCTTTCATCATGCGAAGAAAGAAAGACCCCGTGCCTTGGGAGGCCCAGGCTATGACCACCGGGCAGAAACTGCGCACGCTCATCACAGGCACAATTCTCGTATTTGTCCTTATGCTTGGTGCATTCTACATCTCACGCCTTGTTGCGGTACTGATCGTCCGCTGGCGCGAAGGACAGTTCTGATAACCCACAGCGGCCAATCATCCTGAAACGCTCGATTGAACAACGGCGGAGCAAAGCTGTTTGCCCAAGCTAGGCCAATCTGTATCATCCCTCGGCACCACAACCCCCGACATTTCGCATGGCAAAAGACTGGCTTGAAGGAACAAAGGACTATTACGACGTCATCGTCATCGGCAGCGGCCTCGCGGGGCTGACCTCTGCCAATGTGCTGGTCCGCGCCGGACACAGCGTGCTACTACTGGAGCACCACTACCAATTTGGCGGCCTTGCCACATGGTTCAAGCGCCCCCGCGGACACATATTCGACATCTCCTTGCACGGCTTCCCGCAGGGCATGATAAAGAGCTGCCGCAAGTACTGGACAGCGCAGATAGCCGACTCCATCGTGCAGCTAAAGCGCATCCGCTTTGCAAACCCGCAGTTCGACATCGAGACCACTTTCGACCGCAAAGACTTCACGCGCATCCTGATCGAGAAGTTCGGGCAGAGCGCCGAAAACGTCGAAGCCTTCTTCACGCGCCTGCGCTGCATGAACTTCTACGACGATGACAAGCTCACCACACGCGAGCTGTTCAACGAATTCTTCCCCAATCGCGAAGACATACACCGCCTGCTTCTCGAACCCATAGCCTACGCCAATGGCTCCAGCCTCGACGATCCTGCCATCACCTACGGCATCGTGTTCTCGAACTTCATGAGCAAGGGCGTTTACACCTTTCAGGGCGGGACGGACACCCTCATCAGCCACATGTGCGAGGAGCTGACGCATAGTGGCGTGGACATCCGCCGCAACGCCCTGGTCGAGCGCGTCCTTGTGGAGGATACGGCCGAAGGACGCAAGGTATGCGGCATAGTCGCCAGTAGCATGAACACGGGCGAAAAGCTCCCCCCGCGCACAATCCGCTGCAAGGCCATCGTCAGCAACGCGAACATCAAAAACACCGTCCAGCGCCTCGTCGGCGAGGAACACTTTGCCCCGCAGTTCGCCGAAGAAGCGCGCAAAGTCCGCGTCAACTGGAGCAGTTGCCAAGTGTACATGGGCATACGCAAGGGCGAGAGCATCCCCAACGTTGGCGACCTGCTTTTTACAAGCGAAAGCCCGAAGCTCGACATGGCGGAGCTGACGGGCCTGCACACAACGAGCCGCACCTTCAGCTTCTACTACCCCGAGACGCGCCCGCACCAGAAAGAGCCACGCTACAGCGTTGTCGCCTCGCTCAACGCCCGCTGGGAAGACTGGGCGGACATGGACGAGGCCACTTACGAGGCGCACAAGAAGCGCCTTTGCGACGAAGCCGTTGCCTCGCTCGAACGCTGGATTCCGGGCGTATCGGAGAAAATCGATCACATCGAGGCGGCCACTCCGCGCACACTAAACCGCTACACGCGGCACATAGGCGGCACAAGCTTCGGCACCAAGTTCGAGGGGCTGAAGGTCTCGATGGACCTGCCCAAACAGCTTCACGGCATGTATCACGCGGGCAGCGTGGGCATAATAATGAGCGGCTGGCTAGGCACGATAAACTACGGCGTAATCGTGGCTGACAAGGTGGATCGCGCTCTGAAAGGTCTATAATTTCCGGACTGAAGGCTGCGCAAGAAAGTCAACCGTAACCGTGGGCAGCGCATCCTGCTCCGGGCGGACACGAAAAAGAAGCGCGTCTAGGACCCGGCAGGCGTAGGACGGGCGCCCATCCAGCATCGCCTCCACCCCGGCGTTCATGCAATAGACGCCCTGCGTGAGGTTGCACTGAAAGCGAAACTCAACCCCGTGGCGGCTGCCTGCACCAACCATATCAACGGGCTTGTTGGCAGGCATGGTTCTGGCTCCGCCCAGCTCAACGCCCATCAAAGTCTTGATGAGCATGGCAAAGTTCACCCCCACGCAGTCCTCGGAAAACTCCACCTCGTAGCGATAGCAATACCATCCGCGCCCCTTGAGCTGATTAACGCGAAAGCCAGCGGAATCGACAAGACGAGGATTGATAATCCGCGCCCCCATGCTGTCATATACCTGCGTAGAGTCCGGCATCAGGCCAAGATCAAAATACTCCGGGTGCGGCGGCTCAAGCCCATCCGCCCCAGTCTCGGCTGAATGCAAGGCGACCTCTTCGCTGGCCTTTGACTCTCGCCCGGCATCGGCGCAAAGCTCAGCAAGCAGGCTCTCAGCCCGCTCCGTCGATGCATGATTGAAACGCTGATATATCGACGCCACAACCTTGGGCGATGCATCGAGCATCAGGCGTCCCTTGTGCAGCAAGATGGCGCGGTCGCAAAGATTTAGGATTGGCGACATGTCGTGCGAAACAAAGAGCACCGTCACCCCCTGCTCGCGCAGTCGCTCAAGCCGGGCAAAGCACTTGCGCTGAAACGGCTCATCGCCCACCGACAACGCCTCGTCAACGATGAGCAGGTCAGGATCCACAAGTATCTGCACGGCAAAGGCAAGCCGCAGCATCATACCGCTGGAATAGGTCTTGACCGGCTGTTCGACAAAGTCGCCAATATCGGCAAACTCCACAATCTCGGCAAAGCGTGCCTTTACCTCATCCTGCGATAGGCCCAGTATCGAGGCGTTTAGAAACACATTCTCCCGCCCAGTGAACTCCGGGTTGAAGCCCGAGCCTAGCTCCAGAAGGGCGGCCACTCTGCCACGCACCCGCACGCTTCCCGCGCTGGGCCTGAGTATGCCGCATATTAGCTGAAGCAAGGTGCTTTTCCCTGAGCCGTTGCGCCCAACTATTCCAAGACACTGCCCGCGGGGAACTGTCAAATCCAGCGTCGATAGTGCTGCAAAGTCCCTCACCTGCGCTGCGGCCTCGCTGGCAAAGGCTCGCCTTAGCGCCGGGATTGGGGCCAGAGCGGAGGCTGCTCGGTACATAGGTGCGCGAATGCGTGCACGTTCATCCTTCCAGATTCGATAGTTCTTGGAAAGACCCTGTGCCTCGATTGCGGGCAAATCCCCTGCTCTCGCGGCGGATTCGACTGCGTCAGACAAACTTGCACCATTGCGCATCATCTTTGTCACCAAAGCAGTTGAACCCCTGTTAGTATGGAAAGTTGACACGATGACACAGCTTGCCCAGTTCGCCCAAAGACGGCTCCGCGCCAGCACGCTCCGCGCGCGCATCGCCTGTGCCACATTCCTGCTCTGCCTGCTTCTGCTAAGCGTGCTCTGGCACATGCAGTATATGAACGCCAGTCACAAGCTGGAACTGGAATTTGACGCTGCGGGAGTGGCTGAGCTTGTCCTGTACAACAGCAATGGCAATTACACGCTTGGAGAGCCGCTCCAGATACCCTACCCGGATCTGACTCAGGACTGGGAGCTTGCAATTGAGGCATCGGGCAGGAAGAACCCGAATGCATGGGATGCACAAGTATGGGTGCAGAAGATACTGGTCGATGGGCGGGAGCTGGACTTTGACAGCATCGATGCCGATGCGGGCTGGCAACTGGTTGACTCGGTGCGCGGGACCAAAGGCAAGGCCTTGGTAAGCTACGGAGAGGGAGCTGCGCGCTGGCTCCGAGTAAAGGCGCAGGGGCACGAATTGACCGTGGAATATTCCCGTCACGAATGGTCGGGAATCCTGAACATAGTTTCAAACGGCAGGACGCGCAAAATCGACGCGTGGCGGAACGGCTACGCGCCGGACAGTATCACCCTCAGAGCCAGCCCCGGCCCTCGCGACAAGGCAGAAAACTGTCGCGCCTCATTCTTCATGAGAAGCGGCGAAATACCACGAAACGGAAAGCTGATGGCCGGACTGGAGCCGGGGCTGAAGATCAGGCGCGCCCTATTCGACGGTAAAGAAATCGACCCAGCCGAAGATCGCCTGCTGCCCCTGCCCTCGCGCTTTCGCCTTGTCACGCTGCCCGCTCTGGGGCTATCGCTCGCGATGACGCCGGGCCTAGTGCTCATTCTGCTGCTTATCTTCACCTTTTTCAAGAGGCACCCATTTGCGGCATTCACCACGCTTGTTGTCGGGCTAAAACTTTGGACCATCGGAGCGGACGAAATCCGCGCAAGTCCATATGATGCGCACGGTTACATGCAGAGCGCCCTCAACAGCTTCTGGGGAAATCCATACTCCGCCCACGGCTACGACCGCCAGCCGGGTTACCCACTGCTGATTGCAGCCGGGCGCTCCTTTGGCCTGCCCCTGCGTCTCTGGATGGAGCTATTACACTGCGGAGCGGCATTGCTACTTGCCAGCGCCCTGCCGCGTCTGCACCTGCCACGCTGGAGTTCTGCCATCGCACTTACTCTGCTTGTGTTCAGCCCCCTTTCCCTTCCAGCCTACTCATTCGCATATCAGGATGCAGCCTACGCTCCCTATTTCATGGCGATGCTAGCCTGTATGATGCATTCTCTTGCTCCCGGAGCTGCCCGCCAGTACGCCTTTGCGGGAACGGGCATTTTTGCCGCCCTTGTGTGGAACACCCGGCCAGAGCATATTCTTGTGATCGGCCTGCTGGCAATATTCGGAGCCGCAATCTCTCTCTGCGAATGGAGCCGCCAACGCCGCCTCATTCCCGCTCTTGGCCAGGGCGCGCTGGCCCTTGCTCCATCTCTGGCCCTTGTCACGATGTTCACCCTACTGTTCAGCGGACTGGCGCGCAGCTCGCACATGGGGGCCTTTGCAGCATCCAGTTTTCAGCTACCGGGCTTCACCTCCCTGTACGACGAACTACTCGCCATCGAGCCGGAGAATCCTCGGCCCTATCAGCCAGCGCCAACGGATGCCCGTCAGAAAGCCTACGCCGCCAGCCCAAGCTTTGCCACGCTGCGCGACGCCCTCGAAGGCCCGACGCTGGACACATACAGGCCGATGGCCGAAGCCACAGGACAGGTGAAGGACGACTTTGGCGTGTTCTTTTTCTGGGGCCTGCGCATAGCGCCTTGGTATGGCAGGCAGTGGCACGACGCGGCGGAACTCGACCGCTATTACGCCGATTGCGCGGCGGAACTGAAAGCTGCACGCCTGTCCGGGGCTTATCCCTCGCGCAAGGTGTATGCGCACTTCGTCGAACCAGACGCCTCGCTCTGGCTGCCGTACCTGGGCGAAGGCATGGCACGCTACCTTGGCATCTTGACAAGGAGAAGCTTCGAGGGACTGCCCCCGGAACCAGATTCTGTCGAAAGCGCGATATTCGACTCCGCGGCGCTTCGTCGCGCCTCGCTCGTCAAGAACAATCAGGCCCTTTGGACCAGTCCTGCCGATCCTGCCCGCCGCTGGCTCAAGAACGCATCCGCCCTTGCCGGAGCCGCAGCAACATGGCTCTGCCTGCCCATGCTTCTGACTGCGCTCGCCCTCATCTTGCACCGGAAAACCCGCAGCCCACTGCCTGAAACCATGTTGGCGCTTTCGCTGTTAACCCTGCTGAGCGCCGCCTTTGTCAGCCGCTTCCTGCTCCTTAGCCTGATGCACGCTGTGGCCTTTGGTGCGGAGTCACGATACATTCTGCCCGTAGCGTTCGTTCCCGCCCTTGTCTGTGCAATCTCTGCCGGACTAATATGGAAACGGATGGCGCTTCTGCGCAAGGGCATCACCAACACACATTCCGCAAATGCCTGAACCTGCCTCCAGTGCAAACTCCGTAGCCGATACGCTCGAACTCTCCGTTGTGATGCCCTGCCTGAACGAGGCAGATACCCTCGCTGTCTGCATAGGCAAGGCCCTGCGCGCCATGCGCGAGGCGGGCATCGAGGGCGAGGTGCTGGTGGCCGACAATGGCTCAAAAGACGGCTCGATAGAGATTGCCGAGGCAAAGGGGGCAAGGGTTGTACATGTAAAGGAAAGGGGCTATGGCAATGCGCTTATGGGCGGCATCGAGGCGGCAAAAGGCCGCTTCATCATAATGGGAGATGCGGATGACAGTTACGACTTCCTAGAAATCCCTCGCTTTGTAACAGAGCTGCGGAAGGGTTATGACCTTGCTCAAGGCTGCCGCTTGGAATCTGGCGGGGGCAAGGTATTGCCCGGAGCCATGCCCTTCCTGCACAGGCACTGGGGCAACCCGATGTTCACAGCCTTTGTGCGCAACTGGTTCTCGGCACCTATTCACGATGTTTACTGTGGACTTCGCGGCTTTACCAAAGAGGCTTACGCAAAAATTGCCCCGCGCTGCACTGGCATGGAGTTCGCTACAGAGATGATAATAAAGGCGGCCCTGCTGAAGCTAAGTATTGCCGAAGTGCCCATTACCCTGCACCCCGACGGACGAAAGGCGCACAAGCCGCACCTACGCACCTTCCGCGACGGCTGGCGCACCCTGCGCTTCTTTCTTCTTTACTGCCCGCGGCGCCTGTATGTGATGCCCGGCCTAGTGCTCTGGGGTCTTGGAGCGCTGTTCTACACTGTTGTTCTTGCTGGAATACCCCTTTACGGCATCCGCACCGGGGCGCACACCCTGCTCGTTGCCAGCCTCTTCATACTGATGGGCTACCAGTCTCTGCTCTTCGGGGCCTTGACCAAGGTGTTTGCTATCGGCGAAGGGATGTTGCCTCAGGATCGAAAGAGTCGCCTCATGTTTCGCTTGGCAAATCTTGAACGCGGCCTTGTCGCCGGAGGTCTTTCGATGTTCGTCGGGCTTGGTCTCATTGCCTATGCTGCCTCCCATTGGGCGGGCACTGGCTTCGGACCGCTGGACTACGGCTCCACGATGAAACTTGTTGTGCCGGGCATGACTTTGGCAGCGATCGGCTTCCAGACCATTCTGGCAAGCTTTTTCATGAGTCTTCTTGGAATGAGGCGCAAATAGGATGAATCCGGTCGAAATGCTACACGACAGGCATGTGAAAGGCCGCCGGGTGGGAGTGCTCGCTTCGCTCCTTGCCCCACTATTGCCTGACTCTGGCCGGGTGCTTGACATTGGCTCTGGCGACGGCGCATTGGCGGCCGAACTGATGAGCCGAAACCCGGGCCTTACCATCGACGGGGTTGACACCCTGCTGCGCCCCGGGGCGGCTATCCCAACCAAACAGTTCGACGGCGTGCATATCGAGGCCGCCGACTCTTCCTACGACCTATGCATGTTCGTGGACGTGATTCATCATGCGGACAAGCCTCTAGAATTGCTGCGCGAGGCCGCCAGAGTAAGCGGCGGAAAGCTGTTGATCAAAGACCACCTGCGCGAGGGTCTGTTTGCACAGGCTACGCTCAGTTTCATGGACAGGGTTCACAATTCGCGCTACGGGGTAAGCCTGCCATGCCGCTACTGGAGCGAGAGGGAATGGCGCGATGTCTTTGCCCAGCTCGGACTGAACCCGGAGCAGTGGAAGGACCGCGTAATACTCTACCCCGCATGGGCAAACTGGCTCTTTGGCCGTCGCCTGCACATAATAACGAGCCTTCGCCGCATATGAACAGCGGGGATAGCGAAAGGCTGAGCTACTGGACCCAAGGGCAGGACTGTTGCGACCCGGTGTGGGAGGCCGCATACGAGCGTTTTGAGAGCCGGGACGAGGAACGGACAAAATTCCGCCGTCGCCTCAAATCCCTTGGGATTGCCGCACTGCCTCGCAATTCGCGTGTTGCGGACCTGTTCTGTGGCCGTGGCAGCAATCTGGACGTGCTGGCTGATATGGGGTTCGGCGACATTTGCGGGGTGGATCTTTCCCCCTCCCTGCTTCGTCAACACACAGGCCGGGCCAAGCTGTATGTGGGCGACTGCCGGGACATAAAACTACCCGATGCATGCAAGGACTTTGTCATTGTGCAAGGCGGGCTGCATCACCTGCCAGAGCTACCCGATGACCTCGACAAGTGCCTTGGGGAGATTCGCCGCATACTGGCTCCCGGCGGCCTTGTGGCCTTTGTCGAACCTAGCCTTACTCCCTTCCTGCGCCTTGTGCATTATGCCTGCGGCATCCGAGTTCTGCGCCGCCTGATGCCAAAGCTGGACGCCCTCGCCGTCATGATTGATCACGAACGCGTCGGGTACTTCAACTGGCTATCCCGACAGGGCGAGATATGCACCCTGACATGCCGCCACTTCAACCCCTTGCTCAACAGGCGCAGTTTTGGCAAGTGGTACTTCGTTGGCCGCAAGGAGGGCTGAGACTTTAGGCGTAAAGGTTCAGCAAGGTGCCAGCTCCGCCGCTTGGCACGGGGACATTCTGCACGGACTGGGTAACCATGCTGATCATTTCCTGCTGCACCTGATGCTGCTGGCGAATCATGCCCACTTGCACCTGACTTTGAGTAAGTGCCATCTGTGCCGCTATCTGCGATGCTGCCAATGCTGCGAGGTCCATGATGTACATCAAGTCGCCACCTCGCAGTGCGACTTGAGAAAATTACCCAAGAATATCTTTCTTTGATAACTGCCCTTGCGGTGCTATTCTGCTTGGCGTCATGGTCAGCCATACATTCACTTTCCGCGTCCGCTATGCCGAAACGGACCAGATGGGCACTTTTTACAACGCGCGCGCTCTGGAGTGGTTCGAGGTAGGGCGCAGCGAACTGTCACGTTCCATGGGCCTTCCTTATACCGAGTGGGAAAAGCGCGGGGCCTTTCTTCCGCTTGTCGAGGCGGGAGTAAAATTCAAGGGAACGGCCCGCTACGACGACCTGCTGGAGATGCGCGTCTGGACCGTGGAGGCAGGCCGTGTGCGCCTGCGCTTTGAATACGAAATCCGGCACGCTGGCGATAACGGCCGCCTTGTGGCAACGGGCTTCACGGTGCATCCCCTTGTTGACGCGCAAATGCGCCCGATGCGCCTGCCGGATTGGGTGCGTAGCAGCATGGGGCTGGATGGCGATGCAGAGGCATAAGGCCCGCCTTTCAAATTATTGCTTCCATGCGGGATGTATTTCACATTACATGACTTATGCCCAGACTGCTTTTCATTGGTGACATAGTAGGCCGCCCAGGACGAGACCTGATACGCGAGCGTCTGCCAAAGCTTCGCGAAGAACTCGGCGCGGACTTCGTCGTAGCAAACGGCGAAAATGCCGCCGCAGGCGCTGGCATAACCGCGACCATTGCCCACGAATTGCTGGCTTCTGGTGTGGACGTTGTCACCCTTGGCGACCATGTCTGGGATCAGCGTGGCTTCGACAAGGAAATAGTCGGCCTCGATAAAGTTTGCCGCCCGGCAAACCTCCCATCCCAGTGTCCTGGCAGGACATTCATCGTAGTGGAAAAGGACGGAGTGCGCCTTGGCATATGCACCCTGCTCGGCTCTGCGTTCATGAAGATCGAGGCCGACTCGGCCTTTCACATGATCGACGCCTTCATAGAGAAGATAAAAGGCCAGTGCGACGCGCTGCTGGTTGAGCTTCATGCAGAGGCCACTTCGGAAAAAGTCGCGATGGGCTGGTATCTGGACGGTCGGGCTACACTGGTGGCTGGTACACATACACACATTCCGACGGCGGACGAAATCGTACTCCCGCGTGGCACGGCCTACATCACGGACGTGGGCATGACAGGCCCATACCAGTCTATACTCGGGCGGGAAGTGGCCGGGGTCCTAGGACGCTTTCTCGACGGAATGCCCCGCCGCTGGGAAATAGCCAGCGGGGATATGCGCCTGTGTGGCTGCGTTGTCGATTTCACGCCAAAGGGTATGGCGACCTCTATCAAGCGTGTTGACCTGCGCGTGTAAGCTGAAGAGGCCTATTGCATCCTACCTCCATCCATTCGGCTTGAGAAGCTCGCCCGCTGCCTGCAATCTGTCCTGCAAGTTGTTGCGACGCATATCCAGTCGAGTTCTCCAAGCCGTTCCGGTGCTCTTGGCCGTATTCACCCTAAGCTTTTTCATGGTTCGGGCAGCTCCCGGCGGTCCATTCAGCAGCGAAAAGGCTCTCCCCCCCGCCGTCCTCGAAAGGCTGAACGCACACTATGGGCTGGATAAAAGCCTGGCCCAGCAGTATGTCACCACTCTTAGCTGTGTGCTGAAGGGGGACCTTGGACCATCTCTTCGCTACGAAGGGCGTAGCGTCAACGCAATGATAGCCGAGGCCCTGCCAGTGTCGCTTGAACTTGGCGCCTGGGCCATGCTCTTTGCCCTTGCAACAGGCATTCCTCTGGGCGTTATCGCTGCCCTGCGCAAAGATACTTGGCTGGACTGGCTGCCGATGGGCTGGGCTATGACTGGAATATGCCTGCCAAGCTTTGTAATTGGCCCGATGCTTGTAATGCTGTTTTCGATATGGCTCGGTTGGTTCAACCCAACGGGCTGGTTCACGGCGGCAGATCGCGTGCTTCCTGCCCTTACGCTGGGCCTTCCCTACTCTGCCATCGTTGCCCGCCTTACACGCGCAGGCATGGCCGGGGTGCTGGGTATGGCTTTCATCGACGCTGCAAGGGCCAGAGGCGTCTCTGGGATTCGCCTTGTATGTGTCCACAGCCTGCGCGGCGGTCTCCAGCCTCTTGTCGCGTATCTTGGCCCAGCTTTCGCCGGAGTACTCACAGGCTCATTCGTAGTTGAGACCATATTCAACATTCCTGGCCTAGGGCAGTTGTTCGTTCGCGGAGCACTGGGTAGGGACTTCACAATGGTACAGGGAACAGTGCTCCTATATGCTGGCATGGTGGTGCTTATGAACCTTGCGGCCGATATTCTCCAGTCGTGGATGGACCCCCGTTCGGCCTGAATGGCTGGCTTACGATGCCAGCGTGCATATCATGCACTGGCGTGCGCCTCGTCGTAGCGGTCAAATAATTGTATGAAGCTCTTGCGAACGCGGCGGCGCGGATGCATCATTTGCGCTTGTAAAGGAGCCATTCTTGGCCCTTTCTTTCATGAAAATGACGACCCTAGCTGTAAGCACCCCGGAATCCTTCGCCCCTGTGCTCGTCCAGATAGCACTGGCACTGGCAATTGCCGTTGGCCTCATTGTGGTAAGTCACATCTTCGGCCAGCGACTGCGCAAGAAAAACCCCTACAAGGACATGCCCTACGAGTGCGGCCTGCCCATGCAGGGAAGTGCGCACCCGCGCTTCAGCGTGAAGTTCTACACAGCGGCCATGTTGTTCATCATCTTTGACATAGAGGTGGTGTTCATGTTCCCGCTCGCCCTTGTTTATCGGAAGTTGCTCAGCATCGGCGTGCCTATACTTGTCCCTTCTCTCGTATTCATCGCCGTGTTAGTTGTTGGCCTTGTTTACGAGCTTCGCAAGGGCGCTCTTGAATGGGAACGATAGCTTCCCTTATTTTTTTACAAGGCTTTACCTGCGTTGCGTTTGACCCAGCCCGGCCCCCGGCCTAACCTCTTTGGCAAGATGAGGCTTGATCGCTACCTCACCAAAACCCGCATAGTCAACATCGAGAGCAGGGACCTCAAGGGTGCCTTGGCCGAGCTGCTTGGGGCGGCTATGAAAAGCTCCAAACTGCCCTTGGATCGCGACGTGTTGCATGGCGAACTACTCCAGCGAGAGAGCACCATGACCACATACTTGGGCAACGGTGTGGCGATGCCCCACATCAGGGTCAAGATGGACAAACCCTACGTCTTTGCCGTGGGCCGTTGCATCGAAGGACTCTCCGCCGAGGATTCTCGCGAATACCGAGAGGTGCGTCTGTTGTTCCTGCTGCTCGCTGCCGACGGAGAGCCGAATTATCTAAATGTGCTCGCCTCTTTAGCCAGATTGTTCCGCGAGCAGGCGCTTGTTAACTACATTGTTGACTCTCCCGACCTCAAGACCCTTCGCGAACGTGCGTTCATGGGCTTTTCGGGCCTAATTGCCAAGCCGGAGAAAAAGCAGGATCGCTTCAACAGGGTGCTGCTGAAGGAGGGAGAGCGAATCGCGCGCGCTAGTCGCTGTGCAGCCATACTGCTTTTCAGCGACACTTTCACCAACCCGGCTTCGATCAAGGAAGACCTGCCCCGCTTCCGCACGATACGCATTGCTCGCTCATCGGCCGACAAGCCGCAGGCTGGCACTGTCAAGAGTGACGGGATAATTGAAGTGCGCTCGTATTCGCGGCAACGGCTGGCCCAGCTGCGCAGCGCAGTCCTTATCGGACTTACGCGAGGACTTTTTAATTATAACGACCGGCTATGTTGCGTGGGCGGAATCCCCGGCTCCAACCAGCTGGACACCGTATGCGTAATCGACGTGGAGCGGGAGTTTCAGAGCGTGATAACGCGCGAAGATTTGCTGCCGCGCAGTGTGAAAATCGAGGTAATTGAGCGAATCCTTGGCATTGCGGCAGAGTTGGCCGTTGAGGGGCGCGAAGGCAGACCCGTGGGCAGTCTCTTCGTCGTGGGGGATTCGCAGAACGTTAACCAGATGGTTAAACCTCTGGTGTTGAACCCTTTCTACGGCTACCGCGAGGAGGACCGCAATATTCTGAATCCCTTCATGGATGAAACCATCAAGGAGTATTCCGTAATCGATGGTTGCTTCGTCATCCGTGGCGATGGAGTTGTGGAATCCGCCGGTAGCCTGATCCATGCGCCCAGCCAGTACTATCAGGACATGCCAGGCGGCTTCGGTGCCAGGCACTCGGCCGCGGCTGCCATTTCTCGCGCCGCAGACTGCATAGCGATAGTGGTGTCCGCAAGCAACGGTCGCCTGACATTGTTCCGACACGGGGTAATGATGCCGCTTATCGAGAAGCCCATTGGCAGCTATTGAGGCAGTAGGTGGCTGCTCGAATATGAACGAGCCGTTCTAGCAGCGAGGGCACACGCCATTGGGCGCTTCCCTACTTCACTAGATCGGCAGGAATCTTTACGCATACCTTGCGCGCCATGTCGCATTCCGGGCTGGCAAGGCCAGTCATGTGTGGCTCCTCGGGGAAAATAAGGGCAAACATACCGCTGGCGTTGCGAAGCAGGCACTGGGACTGCGGAGGATGAGCAAAATACTGGGCCTCGTTGGCAACGTTGTAGGGCGCGTTCTCACTCAATTCCGATAGCAGGCAATATTCGATGCCTTCAACTCCCTGAATGGTATAATGGATGTCGATGGTATGGTGATGGGTTTCGAGTATGGCTGCATCACGGGCCTTAAGCTTTCGATTCATTACGTTCGCATAAAAACCTTCTGAACCAAGATCATGAATGCCCTCGGAAACGGTTGCCGCCTCGCGTTCGAGCCATGTGAGCGCCTTGGCAAGTGATTCATTGTCAGCGAGACCGGGAATGTCACGCCACTGGGATAGGAGTGCGAAGATCATACCGAATTGGTGTAGAGTGTGTTATGAGTAATTGCCACCACTAACTAAGCCGGTCTGAAAAAGTTGGACAGGGAAGAAGGGCTGCCGAAATTCGAGGCCTCGATGAAAACGAGACGGAAATTCACGAGCGAGTTCATAAGCAAGGTGGCGCTTGAGGCGCCGCAGGAGCGCGAGCCGATCCACGAGATCGCGAAGCGCTACCCAGGTCCATCCGGCACAGGTGACCCAATGGAAGAAGGCGCTGCTGGGGGGCGCGGGCAGCGTGTTCGAGAAAGAGAAGGACAAGGGCGATGAGGAGCTGAAGCGACAGCAGAAGGAAGACTGCCTCTACAAACAGATCGGCCACATGCAGGTTCAGGTGGATATTTTAAAAGAGGTCCATCGCAAGTGTGGCGTCCCGGTGCAGGAGGACGAGCTTGATCGGCTCGGATAAGCACATGAGCCTCAAGGAGCAATGCGAACTGGTCGGGGTGCCCCGGTCGAGCCACTACTTTCGCCCGGAGAGCGATCCGAAGGCCGGGGACGAGATGCTGATGCGTGCGATCGACCGGGTGTACATGGAGGAGCCGACGTTCGGAACGCGACTGATGCGCGACGCGTTGTGCGAGCTGGGCCACCAGATCGGACGGGGCCGTGTGCGTCATATGATGCGTGGCATGGGGATCGAGCCGATCTACCCGACGCCGCGGCTGTGTGGAGGCGCTGAGGGAGGCCTTGCGCGATACGGGATCCCCGAAATCTTCAACACGGATCACCGAGGTTTCCGCTCCGCTACGGCCTGCGGCCTTCGTTGCGCGGAAACCTCAAAATCATTCTGAACTGAACAAACACCAACAAATAACATCATCAAACAAGGGGAGCCCTCCTGTCCAATCCGTCAGACCAGCTCAAGCAGATGATCAAGTTCCGCAAGCGAAAGATCATCCTGATCGCGGACAACCTGAAAGTGCATCACCGTACACCGGTTGCGACGTGGTGCGAGGCGAACAAGGAGCGAATCGAGTTAGTATTCCTGCTCGCCCACAGCCCGCAGCTTAACCCCGACGAATACCTCAACATCGGGCTCAAACAATATCTCGCCAGCAAGCCGCCGCCGAAGAACAAGCCTCAGATCGACTCCATGGTAAATGTCTTCATGCTGTTGCTCTCAGCCGTGAAGAAGCACGTTCAGGCTTTCTTCCACTACCCGGACGTAGTCTAAGCCCGTTCAGGTGTTAGAATTTCGGAGTAATAATTCTGATTACCTGCATGGATTTCCCACTATGGGCACTCATTCGCCAAAAAACCGCTGCCGCGCTAAGATAACGGACACTCCTGGCGTAAAACCTACTCTTATACCCGAAGCGCAGGCTGAGTTTCCGCCCCCACAAGTTCGCACTCTCTATCAAGGTTCAGAAAGCACCGGCACAATAGGTTCGTCATCTTCGTCAAGCATCAAGCCACCATCGCCTTCCGCACTGACGCTCGGTTTGTCTTCAGAATGGTCATCGTTCAGCTCGTCCGCCTGATCTTCGTTCGCCTCAAGCCGTGACTTCTCCCACTCGGCGGTCCGCGCCTCAATGGATTCTTCCACCTCTTGCATAAAACTGTCCCCATATGCCGTGCTGGCACCAATGTTCTCTGGCCGCAGTGGCCAGAGGCCGAAGGCGCGCAGCTTTTCCTTCTGATAGGCTATATCGTAGTCATAGCTCAGGCTGCCGGTATCGAGGTATTTGCCACCCGAGCTATCCAGCCCCATCACCCAGGGCATCAGTTCTCTGATACGTTGAAACACTGCTGGCATAGTCGCATGATGGTACACCATCATCGCACTGGAGCCGCGGTCCTCGTCCGAAGGAGGATTACTGAACATATACTGTTTATTGGCATAGTCCGCCCAAGCCTTCTGCGAGGCATCGAGTGCCTCCAGCATTTCGGGGCTGTCCGCGTTCAGAAGACGAATTTCCGCCAGCATGGCATCTAGCATCCATTTGAGCGACGCACTTGCCTGACTGGCACTCACATTCATTTCGAACTGTGAATAGGCGCAGTTCTCAAGATAGTTGGCCTTCTGGTGGCGTCGCCAGAAGTATGCCGTGAGAGAATCGTCGTCTGGGAAAGCAGTGCCCCCTGAACTGTCAGTTACAGTCAATTGCCGCGCAAGCGCCTCTTTCATCCGGGCGTCTCGCCACAAGAAGCGTTCGTAATCATCCGTCGGAGCATCGGCCTCCCACGCCAGCGCGGAAGGGCTGTTCGGATTGGCAACTGGCGGGACGATCGGAACCTTGTAAGGGTCGTCCTCTTGCGCCTGCACCACAACATCAGGCTCTGCGCCAGACAAGTGATTGATTCCCAGCGTCATGCAAATGACGAGCTGGGCACATACAAGGCGGACGGCGATGCGGGGCGTGATCATGAATTGCGCTACATTTGAAGTAAGTGACTGATGCATATCACTGCAACCCAGCGCTGGCAACCAGCGTCATCCTCGAAACTGTCGCCCATACGCCGACGAGAGGTGGCGCATCGGAAATGCCTATCCGCGTTCAGGTATATTTCCCTACTCTCTGTTTTGGCTTTCTTTCAAGTGCTTGTCCGGCTAACTTGCTCCGCGTCAACATAGCAAGGCAGTGCTGGCTCATGATGCTCTGATAGGTATCAAACCCGGTGTGCCGACATGAACACGGTGGGATGGCAGAGTGGCCGATTGCGGCGGTCTTGAAAACCGTTGAACCCGCAAGGGTTCCGGGGGTTCGAATCCCTCTCCCACCGCCATTAACATGAAGTCCCCTATGAAGTTGGGGAATCTGGGCAAAATGTAGAAGCTAAGCTTCACTGCGGAAGCAATGAACTGCGGCATTACACCATACGCTGAAGCTCCCCGCGCTTTCGATGTGCAAAAGCTTGGGTTCCACTAATGAAGGAACGCTTGACCAGCGAAGACGCATCTTCTATGTTCCGCCCTTCTTCATTGGAGAGATGGCAGAGTGGCCGAATGCGCCTGACTCGAAATCAGGTGTACCCGCAAGGGTACCGGGGGTTCAAATCCCTCTCTCTCCGCCACTTTCGACAGCGCCTTGTATTGGATGCACCCGCAGATTGTTGGGCATGGCAGCGCTGCTGACGCCTGTTTTCCGTTAAAATATGCACAATATTTCGCTGCATAGCCAACACATACCCGTTTAAGCCCGGTTTGGAATCATGAGCATAATATGCAGGATTAGCGCCTCCAAAGCCCTCAAGACACTCAGTTGCGAAACGCGGGCCATACTGCGCGAGGCTATCGGTGCATTCCGTCGCAATAGTACAAGATACATTCTGGCACTGCTACTGGCTGCGCCCATACTTGCGATGCTCATGCGCGTTGACCCAGCCCTTGCTGACCTAATACGCATCGAAGACAGCACAACGGCGGACTCCGCAGCGGGCACACTGAGTCGCATCGGCAAGACCGACGCCGCCACCCTCTGGCTATGCATCGGGCTATTTGCCAGCTCCGCCATCATGGCAAGGCCGAAGCTGCGCCGCCTTGGCCTCTGCATAATATTGGCAGTAATAGTATCCGGCATTGGGGTTAACCTGCTTCGCCCAGCCTTCGGACGCGCCCGCCCATACAGCGAAAATGCAGGCAGTTTCCACCCCATCACCCTCACGCACGAGTTCAACGGCTTCCCATCCGGCCACAGCTCCGAAGCATGGACGCTCGCCACCGTAATCAGTATCTCCTGCCCCCCGGCAGCCCTGCCAGCCTGCACCTATGCCCTGTCCATGCAATGGGCCAGAGTCCAGCGCAAGCAACACTTCCCCAGCGACGTAATCGGCGGAATGCTCTGGGGTGTCGCCTGCGCCCTACCCTTCGGCATTGCATACAGACGCCTTGGTAGCGCAGACAAGCTCTAGGCACTCAAGCCTGTCTCAGCTCCTGTAACACGACAGAGTGCCAACCCGTGGAGTAAGTCTCGAAGCCCCTGGACTTTGCATACGCGGCAAGATAGGACTTGCCGTTCAACGACACCCGGCAGAACGCCTTCACCCCGGCCTGAATGAAGCGGGATAGTTCCGGGAAAGTCAGCTTATCCTGAATGATTCGCCCAGAGGTATCAGCCAATACAAGGCCCTGGGAGTCGATCACAAGGCAGCGCGTCGAAGATTTCTCCTCCTGAGAAATGGGCGTATTCTGGACAACCGTCTGCCCGAGAGAGTCCCACTTGAAAAGTATTCCAAGAACACCAATCACGGCTCCATTCTGATCCCCGCCCTCGCGCACCGTGCAAGAATACACAAGCACGTGATGGCCTGGAATCTCCTCCATACGATGTACACCCTGAAAGCCGTATTCCTCGCCCGAGGCGGTGTTCATCGCAGCCCTGAACCATTCCGTATGCCCCAGATTGCGCGTGAAACGGTGCTTTTCTGGAAAGCCGTTTGCCAGCACCCTGCCCTCCAAGTCGCATAGAACGATGTCCGCATAGACCGTATATGCCCCCAGAATCACACGCATTCGCTCGCTGGCATTGCGGTAGTCGCTAGTGCGGTCCGAAGAGGCAGCCTGCACTACGGAAATATCCGTCGCCCACCAGCGAACGTCACAGGAACGCTCGTATAGATTGCGGTCGATAAGGTCGATATTCACCGCTGCAAGCTCGGAAAGACGGGTGCCACGGATGCGCATGGCAGACTCCGCAAGCGAGGCTGAAATGTCCTGCAAACTTCGGATGGGGCCGAGCATCTCATCGCGCAAACGCCCGGATACCGAAGTAGTGGTGGTCGATAGGCGTATCATCTCCGAAGCCACGACGTTGAACGAAGCCCCCACCATACCGGCCTTGGCAGCCTCGATCTGCGCGTTGAAAGACAGTAGCTTGGTCTGCATGTTTATCGCCTGAATCTCCTTCAATGCCGTGTCCAGACGCGTTGTCAGCGTGCGGGCAAGCTCGTGTATGCGCTCTGGCGATGCGTCCTGAGAGGCTGCTGCCTTCGGCGCTTCGGCGTACTGTGCCAAGTAAGACATGGTGTAATTGCGATGTGGATGTGTTCAGTAATCTGCAATACGGCCGGGCAAGCAGGCGCGGAGAATCGAAACCTGTCAAAGGAACGAAACCCTGCGTCACTTACCCCCGATGCCCATAAGCAGGATTTGTGTGCCAAGCGACGAACAGGTGAGATTTGTAAAAAAATGCACATCGCAACAGCGTTGTGAAACAGTTCACAAAAACATCATACAAACGTTATCTCGCGCATACGGCAGCCCTATCCCGACCACTTACTGACAGCCCCCTGCAAACTGCAATCGACCCCTCATCAGCAGCAACGCCTAGCGCGCGCGTTTTTGTACAGTCGAGAACATACGTAAGCCTAACATGCCGCCTTCAAGACACATCAGCCAGCAAAGCAGTGCCAAGGATGCATCAGCCGCGCAAAAGTCCTTCCCTGTGCGCAGCTTCGCCGCTATGCTGCCGCGAACAATTTCATCCCGGCAGATGGCGGAACAGGACGACACAACAGAGGGCAGGCTCACGCCCATGATGCAGCAGTACATGGAAGTGCGCCGCTCGCTGCCACCCAACACCCTGCTCTTCTTTCGCCTTGGCGACTTTTACGAAATGTTCGGCGAGGAGGCGAAAAAAGCCTCGGAAATACTCGGCATCACCCTCACCCATCGCAACGGCCAGCTAATGGCGGGCTTCCCCCACCACGCATCGCAAGGCTACATACAGAAGGCCCTCGAAGCAGGCGTCAAAGTGGCCGTGGTTGACCAGATGGAAACACCCCGTCCCGGCAAGATGGTGCGGCGAGAGCTTACGCGCATCCTCACCCCCGGCACGGTGCTGGAAGAGCACCAGCTAGACGCCCGGCACGGCAGCTACATCCTCGCGCTGGACTTCACCCGCGCCCAGCGCACTAGCGAACCGGCCGTCTGCGCCGCATGGCTGGACCTAGGGACGGGCGACTTCCGCGTTGCCAGCGAAACGCGCCCAACGGACATACTGGCCGCCATTGCCGCGCTGGATCCGCGGGAAATACTCATCCCATCCAGCGGATCCGAACGCTGGGCCAAGGAGCCGGACATCGCCCCGCTGCTACGCCGCTTCAGCCAGTTTCTCGAACAACCCGCTTGCAACCGCCTGCCCGACTACCAGTTCGACCAGCGCGACGGTGCCCGGCGCATATGTACAGCCCTGCGCGTCGCGGGACTGGACGGCTTCGGTATAGATCGCTGGCACTCCGGCCTCGGCCCGGCGGGGGCAATCCTCCAGTATGTGGAGGAGAACCTGCGCGGACTGCCCGAAAACCTGCGCAGCATCCGCCCTTACGTGAGCGGACAGTCCATGCTCATGGACCCGGCAACCCTCCGCAGCCTCGAAGTAATGCGCGGGGCCGAAGGCGGACGAGAGGGCAGCCTGCTCTGGGTGCTCGACCACAGCGTCACAGCCCCAGGCGCGCGCCTTGTCGAACGCTACCTAAGTACGCCCACGCTGGACCTACGCGAGATACGCCGCCGCCAGTCCTGCGTGGCGGAGCTGCTCGAAGCCCCCGGCACAGCCTCGGAACTGCACGAGAGCCTGCGCGGCATACGCGACATTCCCCGCGTGCTGGGCAGGCTGCAAAACCGCCTGCGAAAACCCCGCGAGCTGGGCGCGGTGCGCGACACCCTTTCCGCCCTGCCGCAGATAAAGAGCCTTCTATCGCACTTCGACGGCTGGTTCCTGCGCGAGCTTGCAGAGCGCATACGCGACCTGCCGGAGCTGCGCACCCTGCTGGAAAAGGCACTGGCCGAAGAGCTGCCTCAGGACCTTGACGAAGGGGGCTGCATACGCGGCGGCTACGACGCCAAACTGGACAATCTGCGCAGCTACGGGCGGGACTCCCGCCAGTGGATAGCGGATTTCGAGGCCGCCGAACAGGAACGAACCGGCATAAAAAAGCTGCGCGTTCGCTACAACAACGCCTTTGGCTACTACATAGAGATTACCAAGGCCAACCTGCACCTGACCCCCGACGACTACACACGCAAGCAGACCACGGTAAACGCCGAACGCTTCACTACGCCAGAACTGAAGGAAAAAGAACGCGAACTCTCTCACGTTCAGGAACGCACCCTGTTACGCGAGCAGGAGATATTTGCGGAGCTTGTTGCTGCCACTCTGAAGGAGGCCGATACTCTGCGCGGCACTGCCGAGGCCCTAGCGGAACTGGACGTATTCCTTGGCTGGGCCTCTGCGGCAAGACAGTGGGACTACTGCCGCCCTGAGCTTGACGAAGGCCGCAGACTGGAAATCTCCGAAGGGCGGCACCCGGTCGTGGAGCGGATGCTGCGCGATAGTGGCCATGCAAGGCTGTCCGGGGGCGGCTTTGTGCCCAACGACGCCAATCTGGATGCCGAGAACGAGCAGATTGCGATAATTACCGGCCCCAACATGGCGGGCAAGAGCACCTTCATCCGGCAGGTAGCCCTCATCGTCATAATGGCGCAGCTTGGGGCCTACGTGCCTGCCAGAGCCTGCCGCGTTGGCCTGGTGGACCGCATATTCTCCCGCGTTGGCGCAAGCGATGAGCTTTCAAAAGGTAACTCGACCTTCATGGTCGAGATGAACGAAACGGCCAACATCCTCAACAACACCACAGAGCGCAGCCTGATAATACTCGACGAAATCGGACGCGGCACCTCCACCTACGACGGCCTGTCCATTGCCTGGGCGGTGGTCGAGGACTTGCACGGAGCCATCACAATCCCCGACCCATCCGAGCAGGGGCACCGCTTCGCCGCACAGGGGCCGCGCACACTCTTTGCCACGCACTACCACGAGCTTACGCAGATAGCGCGGCAGCTTTCGCGGGTGCGGAACTTCCGCGTATCGGTGAAGGAGTGGAACGACGAGATAATTTTCGTCCGCGAGGTGATACCCGGCGCGGCGGACCGCAGCTACGGCATACAGGTGGCAAGGCTGGCGGGTCTTCCCCAGTGCGTCGTACAGAGGGCACGGGAGGTTCTCGACAAGCTTGAAGCGGACGACTCCAGCCACAACCTGCTTCGCCGCCGCATGAAGCGCATAAAGGAAGCCGAGGACACAGGCGAAGACCCACAGCTTGAGATGTTCTAGGTAGCTTCTGTTCAGGCGATACCGAACACCCTCTGTGCGTTGCCGCGCATCACGGCCTCTATCGTGTCTTCAGGCAGCTTTGCCAAGGCTTCATCGCGCAACAGACGCATCTCCGCCATTGACTGACGCGATGGATAGACGCGCAGGGGGTAGTCGCTGCCATAGAGTATGTGCTCCGCTCCGGCCATGTTCACCGCAGCCGCCCATACCCGCGAGTCATAAAGCAGGGGGCTGGCCGCGGTGTCGAAGTACACATTGCGCAAGGTCTTGGCAGTCCAGCGGTTCATCATGAAAAACGGCAGGCCTCCGCCCCAGTGCGCCAATACAATCTTTAGCTCCGGGAAGCGCCGGGCCAGCGCCACATAGTCCGCCAGCGGCGTCTCAGTCTTGCCCGCGTAGTCCGGCCCAACCGGCTCTGTCGCATGAAAGCAAACCGGCTGGCAGCGTTCCACGCAGATTGTGGCAATGCGCTCCCATACGGCGCTTTCTAGGCTCCAGCCCTGCACGGCGGGATGTAGCTCGCCAAGTCCAACGCAGCCATCGTCAAAGGCGCGGCAAACCTCGTCCACGGCCCTGTCCCCGGCTGCTGGCTGCACGCTGGCCAGTGCTGCAAAACGCCCAGGATGCGCCCTTGCGAGCGCCGCCCCCCAGCGGTTCATGGCCGCGCAGTTCTCCTGCCTCTGCCAGTACCAGCCCTGCACAATGCAACACGCCACGCCAGCGGCATCCATATCCGCAAGCATTCGCGCAGGCTCCGCCCAGTCTTGCAACTTCGACGCTGCAACCAGTCCGCCCCAGTACGGTTCGCCATTGGCCGCTGCCCAAGCGACGGGATCTACCGCCAACTCCGCCGGATAGGCGTGGATATGACTGTCGATTATGCCCTGCATTCTCTTTGCGCCCACAATGCTGCATCCTCTAGTGCCGGTCAAAGAACAACTCTTCGTACTTGCATAGGTCAGGGGCAACTTTCAGCGTTGGCCCGATTGCCACGCAATGAACGAACCGAGCAAGGAACTGACAAACCTCACCTACCGCTGCGACCTCGCACGAGGCGCCCTGTTCGGCGTTCTGGACATGATAGTGCAGAGCTTTGCCATACTGGTTGCGATACGCATCTTCGAGACGCCCTACACCATCAAGCCCTACGTCCCGGCGGCCTACTTCCTCGGCTACATGGCTACACCCCTTCTACTCTGGGCAGCCCGGCGACGAGGTAGCCCCATGAGTCGCCTGCTCGCGCTCTGCTACCTAATAGGCGGCTGTATGCTCGGGGCTGCCAGCTTCAGCTCCGATCGCAACGGCTTTCTGCTGTTCACCTCTCTGGCTCTGGCCATTTTCGCCCAGGTGCCCCCGCTTATGACGGGCATTTACACGAGCAACTACCCCAATAGCGTACGCGGACGCCTGCTTTCGACAAACCTTGTCGTGACGGGCGTAGTAGGCTCTGTCAGCGCCTGGGCTGCCGGACTGCTCATGGACCTGCGCCCGGACAACTGGCGGGCAGTGTTCGCTGTCGGTGCCATCGCCTCGCTTGCTTCCGCACTCGCCATGCTGCGCATCCCCACAACAGGGCAAAGAATGAAGGTGCCCTTCCAGCCATTCGGAAAGCTGTCCCTTATGTGGCGCGACCGCGTGTTCGGTATGATGCTGCTCGGCTGGATGTTCATCGGGTTTGGCAACCTGATGATACTGCCCCTGCGCGTGGAATACGTGGCCAACCCCGCCTATGGCATACACGCCAGTAACGAAATCGTGGCCCTGTTGACCGTCACCCTGCCCCGCGTGTTCAACCTGCTCTCGGTCAGGTTCTGGGGCTGGACCTTCGACCGCTGGAACCTCATCACGGTGCGCCTTGTGGTCAACTGGTTCATCATCGGCTCCATAATGTGTTACTTCTTCTCGACGAACCTCGTGATGCTCTGCCTCTCTTCGGCCCTGCTCGGGGTCTCGATTGGCGGTGCGGGCATAATATGGCCGCTCTGGGTGACAAGGGTGGCGCCAAGAGGACAGGTGGAGGATTACATGGGCATTCACACCCTGCTGACCGGCCTGCGCGGCATAAGCTCGCCCTTCCTAGGCTTTTTCCTCATTAGCGAGATCAGCCCCGGCATGGCGGCCTGGGTGGGCGCAGCACTGGTGTTCATTTCCTGTTTCATTTTCATGCCCCTGCGAAAAGACGTGTGCGTGGGGCAGAAATAGAGAAAACTCTATGGGCAGGCCCAAATAACAAGTGCGCCGCCCAAGGTATGCCAGGGCGGCGCAACGTAAGTCATTTTGAATTTCCTGCTAGGGAATCCTGACCGCAACGTAGCGGGCCTGACCACGGAAGGCTATCCACAGACGATTCACAGCACCCTTGCGCAGGAGTCTGGCCACATCGGCAACGCTTTCAACTGACTTGTCGTTCACCTCCAGAATCTGCATCCCGGGAGCCATCACCCTAGCGAAAGGCGAATCCGCAGCCACCTTGGTAACGACAACGCCCTTTGCGCTGCCAAGTCCGTATTCGCGCGCCAGTTCATCATTAAGATCGCGCAGGCTGACCCCTTCAAAGAGCTTGTCGCCGTCACTTGCCTGAGCCTCGCCTCCGAGGCTGCCCAGAGTAACGTCGAGGCTTTGCAGCGCCCCATCGCGCATGAAGCCCAGCCTTACGACGCTGCCGGGCCGCTTCTGCGAGACATGTATGCGAAGCTCCGCATCGTCGCTCACGGCCTTGCCGTCAACGCTGACGATGACATCTCCGCGCTTAATGCCAGCCTTTTCGGCAGGAGAGCCTTCCTGAACGCCCTCAACGAGCGAACCTTTGCCATTGGCAATGCCGAAAGACTCCGCCAGTGCAGCGTCCATACTGCGAATTGTCACCCCGAGAAAGCCACGCTCCACTCTTCCGCTGTCCACAAGGCTGCTCACAATGCTGCGGGCCATAGATGAAGGGATTGCAAAACCTATGCCGATGCTGCCCCCGCTGCGGGAGAGTATGGCCGTGTTGATGCCCACGAGCCGCCCCTGTGCATCGACAAGGGCACCGCCGGAGTTACCGGGGTTGATGGATGCGTCCGTCTGAATAAAGTCCTCGTAACCTCGATCCCCCAGTATGCCAAGGCGGGAGCGCCCAAGTGCTGAGACAATGCCCATTGTCACGGTCTTGGAAAGCCCCATCGGGTTACCGACGGCAAAGACAATATCGCCCACCTTTAGCTGGTCGCTGTCGGCCATTGGGATTATGGGCAGACCCTCGGCCTCGATCTTCAGTAGGGCAAGGTCCGTCTGAGGGTCGCGCCCGACCAGTTTGGCGGCAAACTCCCGCCCGTCAGCCAGTGTGATGCTGATTTCGTCAGCCGCGGCTCCGCTCTGGTCACTCACGACGTGATTGTTCGTCACGATATAGCCATTGGCAGAAATTATGACGCCAGAACCAAGCCCGTTGGGCACCCTGCGCTCTTCCTCCGCTGGGGCCTTGCCGCCCTGCTGGCGCTGCTCGGGCATGGGCAGACCGTAAAAGCGGCGCAACAGCTCCTGCATAGGGTCGCTCTGGTTGCGCATCACGCGCACTACACTGGATGTGGCCACAGTCACCACGGCGGGGGTGACTCTTTCCAGCATAGGCGCGTAGCTCGTGAACTGGTGAGTCGCGCTGCGGTCAAGCGGGCTACTGTCCAGAGTGTAAGGAGTGGCAGGAGCCGCCGACGAGGCATCATTCACCGAATCCTGAGCGCAAACGGTGAGTCCTCCCGCAACGGCGGCGAACATTACGGCTAGAAGTGTCCTTTGCATGGTTTTCCTCCAGAAACGACACGCAGATGCCCTTTCCGTTCCGCAGTTCATGCCATTTGCACAAGTAAGCGCCTACCAGCCCTTTATCTGAAACAGACTCGTTACGGACTGATGGTTGCAGATACGCAGTATGGCCTCTGCCAGCAGTTCCGCCACGCTGAGGACGGTAATCGGCAGGCCCTGCGGGTCGATGGGCGTAGTGTCTGTTGTAATCAGTTCATCCAGAAAGCCGGTGCGAAGGCGCTCATAGCCCTTCTGATTGAGCACCGCGTGCGTCACACAGGCGCGAATCTCACGCGCACCGTTCTCGCGCAAAAGCTTTGCCGCTGCCTGAAGTGTGCCAGCGGATTCTGTGAGGTCGTCAACGAGCAGCACGGAGCGGTCCTTCACATCACCCACTAGGTTCATCGCCTCAACATTGATGGCGTCTGTGCGGCGCTTGGCGACAAAGCCGAAGCTCGTGCCGAGCATGTCCGCGTATGCAGCAGCCATTTTAAGGCCGCCAACGTCGGGGGAAATCACCACCATGTCCGGTATCTGAAGCTTGCGCAAGTAGCCGTAAAACACGCTCGAAGCGTAGAGGTGATCCACTGGAATGTCGAAAAAGCCCTGAATCTGTGGAGCGTGCAGATCCATCGTAAGGACGCGGTTGGCACCTGCGGTAACGAGCAGATTGGCGACTAGCTTTGCCGTTATGGGCACGCGGGGCTGGTCCTTGCGGTCCTGCCGGGCGTAGCCGTAAAAAGGCAAAACTGCCGTGATGCGCTGGGCCGAGGCGCGACGGGCTGCGTCGATCATGATCAGCATTTCAACCAGATTGTCATTTGCCGGAGGGCAGGTCGGGTTGATGATGAATACGTCGCTACCGCGCACATTCTCGTTGATCTTGACGAAAATCTCTCCGTCAGGGAATCGCTTGAGCGTTGTCTGGCACAGGTCCGTGCCAATGTAGTCGCAGATTCCCTTCGCGAGCGCGGGATTCGCGCTGCCGGAAATTATCTTCATTTCGCCTATTTGCGTCATTTTGTGTGAGATGTGCGTACGTTCTCTGAATCTTTTCAGAAAATGTAAAGAAGTCCCTTGCCGCAGCCGGTTAATACCTCATGCAGACTAGGCTGGCAAAGCGCGTTTTCAACTCAGTCTTGAGTTCCTTTCGCAAGTCCGTCCACTTTGCGGAACAGCTCTGGCAGGCGAGAGGCTAAGACGTCGATGCGTCTTTGCTCCATAAATGGACGCGCTGGGGTTCCTGTCACTTTTGAACCAGGAGCAAGGTCGTTTGTTATCCCAGCCTGCGCGCCGATAAAGCATCCATCACCTATTTCGATGTGGCCGACAAGGCCAGCCTGCCCCCATATTACGACATAGTCGCCAATCGTGGTGCTGCCCGATATGCCAACTTGTGAACCTATGATGCTGTGACGACCGATGCGGACATTGTGGCCGACCTGCACGAGGTTGTCTATTTTCGTGCCCTCGCCAACCACTGTCTCCCCAAAACGGGCGCGGTCAATCGTCGATGATGCGCCCACTTCTACGTCGTCCCCCAGTACGACGATGCCTATCTGGGAAAGCTTGTGGTGTCGAAGGTCGGGCAGTTTGCCTAGCTGAATATAGCCATAGCCGTCTCCACCAATAATGGCTCCGGGCTGGAGTATGACCCTGTTACCTAGACGGCAGTAGTCGTGAACGACAGAGCGCGGGTGCAGGTGGCAATCCTCGCCAAGTGTGGCCCCTCTGCCTACGTGCGCCCCTGCTTCAAGCCAGCAACCTTTACCGATTTCAGCGAAAGGCCCGACTGTGCATGTAGGGCCAACGATGGCCTCGGGATGAACCTTGGCCTGCGGATCTACATAAGCAAGGGGATGAATTCCGGGGGCCGGACGAGGGCGCAGGAGCCTCTCTATGTATGCGCTGATATTTGCTACGGCTAGCGATGGATCTTCGACAGCGAGAAAGGCTTGATCCTCTCGCGGCTGCACCGGGCAATTCTTCGGCACGATGACAAGGCCCGCGCGGCTCCCTTCCAACTGGGGGAAAAACTTGGCTCCAGCCACAAAGGCCAGCTCCTCGGGGCCTGCATCCTCAAGCGAAGCTATGCCGCATACGCTCTGGCGGTGCGCACCTATGCTCTCGTACTGACCAATGATGCGTTCAATCTCCTCGAAGCTGATTCTGATGTCCATGCCTTGAAAGCGGAATAATTGTATGACCATCCTGGCAGATGCGGCCAAGAACCTTGGCACCCCGGAGTGGCAGGGCCTTTTCTTAGCACAAGCACTGCGCCCAAGTCATGCGCATAATGCCTGAATCCGCCAATACGCCATGCATTTAGCGCGTACTCCAATAGTTTACCGAAATAGAGCTGTGCAATCCAGAGCGGGTGTCTCTGAGAGCAGTTCCAAAGTGTTCCTAACATGTTGACAGTATTGCGTGTAGGAGCGGAGGTCCCCAGCCGTCCGCGTTGCGCGATCATCTGTCAGGCGCGCGAGTTACGCTCGGGTTTCTTTTTGCGAATCGCTCTATATGTCCAGCAGGGCGAAGAACTGCGCGTTGCTCTTGGTCTTTGCAAGGCGCTCAAGAGCAGTCTCGCAGGCATCCTCAATCTTCATCGAGGCAAGGGCGCGGCGGAAGAAGTGGCACTTGGCCAAGGTCTTCTTTTCGATGAGCAGCTCCTCCTTGCGCGTACCAGAAGCACCGATGTTGATAGCCGGCCACAGGCGAAGCTCTGCCGCCTTGCGATCCAGGACCATCTCCATGTTGCCCGTGCCTTTGAATTCCTGAAAAATCAAATCGTCCATGCGGCTGCCCGTCTCGATAAGGGCGCTCGCTATTATGGTAAGGCTGCCCCCGTCCTCGGTGTTGCGAGCGGCGGAAAATAGCTGGCGAGGCTTCTCCAGTGCGCGAATGTCCAAGCCGCCGCTCATCGTGCGCCCGCTGCCGCTCTTGGCGCTGTTGTAGGCACGCGCAAGACGGGTCAGCGAGTCCATGAGAATGACCACATCCCTGCCCGCCTCCACCTGACGCTTGGCATACTCGATAGTCAGCTCCGCAGTGCGAAGGTGCGAGGATACCTCCTCGTCGTTGGACGAAGCGAACACCTTGCAGGGCAGACTGCGGCGCAGGTCCGTCACCTCCTCGGGCCGTTCGTCAACGAGCAGCATCATAACCTCGCACTCCTTGTTGTTTTCAAGAATGCCAAGGGCTATGTCGCGCAGCAGCGTAGTCTTACCCGTGCGCGGAGGAGCCACGATAAGACCGCGCTGCCCCTTGCCGATCGGGCAGAAAATGTCCATGACGCGGGTGGTCATCGCGCCGTCCTTCTTCTCCACCTTCAGCCACTCGTCTGGCGTAATGGTGATAAGCTGCGTAAAGTCTGCCCGACGCTTGCGCTCCTCGACAGGGATTCCGTCTATTGTGTCGATGAACTTGATCTTCGGGTTCGGGTAACGCTCGTCCCTCTGCGCTTGGGCAACAACCCAGCTTCCGCGTCTGATTTTGAAGCGACGAATAAGCTCGCGCGGGACGAATGGGTCGCTCGGGTGACACTTGCCACCGCGAATCGGGTCGATTAGCGAACCAGTCTTATTGTCCTGAGGCTCGAAGATGCCCTGAACGGTGTAGTTGTTCTGCGTGCTGTTGTCGTCCATGAAAAATGTGGAACGATGTGGTGGATGGTAAACAAGCCTGATGGTCCAAGATGCGATACGTCAGGCTACCCGACTGCGCGTAAGCCGATGTAATGCGGGTACGACAAGCGGGGAGAAGGATGGCTCCGGATACAAACGCGCTTGCCCTGTTGTCGCTGCCAGACGCCGGAAAAACACCGGCCCGCATATGAAAACGACCTAAGGAGAAAGGCTTGCTCCAGTTACAGAAATAGAAAGCCAGCAGCCACGCTATGTGTCAAGCAGGTAAACCGCGCCCCCGATGACTGTTCAAAGAACATCTGCAAAGCCCGAACGCAGCCTGCGGAAAGTCAAAAAGCCCGCTGCGAACACTGTCGCACAGACCGCGTACAGGTAGCCCAGAAGGGGCAGATTCGGCTCGATTCCCCAGAGGCTGACATCGCGCGACATGTCTATTGCAAGAAACACCGGATTCCAGCGCAACACCTCCAGCGCAACCCTCGCCCTGCTGCCCTCCACCGCCGAATGCGTGGAGTAGAAAATGCCGCTCATGTAAAACAGCGCCGTCGTGATGAAGCCCATTGCGTTCTGCACATCGCGAAAATACACGCCCAGCGCCCCCAGCATCCAGCAAAGGCCCATGCTAAGTAGCAGCAGAGGGAAGAGTATAACTGGCAGCCAGAGCATCAGCCAGCTTGGCGGCGGCCCCGCGACGGCAAAGCCTGCAACAAAGAGCAACATGCTGATGAGGAATGACCAGCAGACGCTAAGGGCCAGCGAGGCGGGCAGAATCTCCAATGGGAAGCGCACCTTTTTCACAAGGTTTGAGTTGTCAACAATGACATTCGTCGCGGCGCCCAGGCTGTCCGCCACAAGGCCATATAGCATGAAACCCATGAATATACCCAGCGCATAGTCCGCCGCCGTCTCCGTGGGCACTGCGCCAAAGCGGCCCTTGAGCAGCACCCCGAAGGTGAAACTGTACAAGGCCAGCATGAGCAGCGGCGTAAGTATCTGCCAAAGTATGCCCAGATAGCTGCCCTTGTGCCGCAAATGTATGTAGCGCAGGGTAAACTGCCATAAGAGCGAACGCTGCCTCCATAGCAGCAATGGGGACCCGTCCCCTCCGCCGCGCCCTGCCTCGTTGATCATTTCCTCCATCGGCAAGAGGCTCTTATTCATCGTCCAGATCCCGCAGAATTTCACGCGGCATACTGCCGTTTTCCGGGCCGACATAGCCGCGTTCCTCCAATAGGTCCATAATGCGGGCGGCGCGGTTGTAACCAATGCGCAGACGACGCTGAAGCATACTGGTCGAAGCGCGCTTGGTTGTGCGGAGCACTTCGAGAGCGTCCTTCATCAGGTCGTCTCCGCCTTCCTCATCGTCGTCGAATGACGGTTCTCCGTCGTCATCCTCGCCGCTCTCTTCGACACTGCGCTGGAACTGCTCGTCGAATTCCGGCTCGCCGTTCTGTTCGTTGACGAACTTGACGATGCCGTTGATCTCCTCGTCGGCCACAAAGGCACCCTGACTACGGACAAGCTCTGCAATGCCGGGGGGCAGGAAAAGCATGTCACCGCGTCCGATGAGCTGATCCGCGCCGCCGGAGTCGAGAATTGTGCGCGAATCGACCTTCGAGGCCACCTTGAAGGCTATGCGGCTTGGCAGGTTGGCCTTGATTATGCCCGTTATTACGTTAACCGATGGGCGCTGGGTGGCGATAATCAGGTGAATACCCGCTGCGCGGGCAAGTTGGGCAAGGCGGGCAATGCCAGTTTCGACATCCGCTTGGGCCACCATCATAAGGTCGGCCAGCTCGTCGATTATGCAGACGATGTAGGGCAGCTTGTCGGGAACATCCCCACCCTCTTCAAAATCCAGCTCGCGCCCGACCTCTATGCTGCTGCTCGCCTTGGCCGCAGCGGCACGCTCTTCGGGGGAAAGGGACAGCTCCATCTCGCGCGCCTTGGCCTCGGCCTCCTTGTCGCGGCTGCGCTTGGCGTTGAAGCCCGCTATGTTGCGCACGCCTTCCTTGGCGAACATGCGGTAACGGCGCTCCATCTCGTTTATGAGGTACTTCAGCGCGCCGGGCACCTTTTTTGGCTCGGTGACGACGGGGATGAGCATATGAGGCAGGGCGTTGTACACCTGCATCTCCACGATCTTCGGGTCCACCATGACAAAGCGCACGTCCTCGGGACTCATCTTGTAGAGCAGGCTGGCGACGATGGCGTTGATACACACCGTCTTGCCCGACCCCGTGGAACCTGCAATGAGCATGTGGGGCATCCTCGTAAGGTCGGCCACAAGCGGCTTGCCCGATACTTCCTTGCCGAGGGCAATCGGTATCTCGGCCTTGCTTTTCACCCAGTCCTCGCTCTCCAGAATATCGCGTATATACACGCTCTGGGGGCTTTTGTTGGGGATTTCTACGCCCACGCAGCCCTTGCCGGGCACCGGGGCCAAAATGCGAACGCTCAGGGCGCGAAGGGCAAGGGCAAGGTTCTTGTCAAGATTCTGGATTTTCTCCACACGCACGCCAGCGGCCGGGTACAGGTCGTAGCGGGTGATGACGGGGCCGGGATGCACCTCGCCCATCGTCACCTTTACGCCGAATTCGCCAAGGGTGCGCACGAGGGCGTCGGCCACTTCCTGATGCGTCTGCTCGTCGTCGCTGGGTGGCGGTGGCGGTGCCTCTTTAAGTAGCGATAGGGGTGGAAATACGTAGTCTCCCTTGCTCTCTGGCTGAACGTAGGCTGCTTTGCGCGTCTGCTCTGCCTGAAGAATTTTGAGCGGCTGGGCGAACTTGGAGAGCGAGCCTTCGGAGGCGCCGGATGCAGCAGGCTCCTCAGAGCGAAGAGATACAGCGCGAGGGGGCGATACTGGCGGGGGCGGCGGAACGGCAGGGGCAGGCAGAGGGGAAGCCTGATCGGGGGCCTGCGTGCTAAGCAGCTTAGTCTGCGGCACATCTCGGGAAACAGGTATCTGTGAAAGGTCTGGCAGGAGCGATGGCTTTTTCTGCTTTTGTATTTCCGGGGGCGGAATGCTCGTCTTTGGACGCGCAAGCTCTTCCTTTGCCCTTTTCTCATCCAGCCTCGCCTGCTCGGCGGCTCTGGCAGCGTCTTCCTTGGCCTTGAGTTCCGCGATGCGGGCCTTTTCCTGGGAACGGGCATCGGCGCGTTCGCGTGCTGCCTCGCGCCTGCGCGCATACCAAGCCTTGAGGCCGGAGCCAAGGCGTCCGAACCGGCCAAGACACCACACAGAAATTCCGTGCAAGAGCAGGCCAACATTGTCGCAAAACGCATATATAAGCGAGGCGACAAATAGCACGGCAGCAACGACAAATGTGCCAAGGCTACCAAGCACCCTATGGAGCAGATCGTCGTAAAGGCTGCTTCCAATCCAGCCTCCGTAGCCATAGCGGTAATAGTTGTTGTCGATACGGAAAGCCGGGTCGAGGCTCCGCATGTATTCCATCCACAATTCAAAGAGCATGGGGACGGAAACAAGCAACCCTAGCCAAGCCACGTAGCGGCCAAAGTGTAGCTTGCAGGACTGCTTGGTGAGGAGCATCCCGCTCATCCAAATGGCAAAGCAGGGAATGATCCACGCGGCGCGCCCAAGTATGCCCAGCGAATTTGATGCAAGGAAGAGGCCAAGAGTCCCCACTTTGTTGGGGCGCACGGTCACTGGGTCGCTGAAAAACGGGTTCTGGAGCCAGTCATAGTCCCAGAGAGCCACTGCCGAAAGCAGGGCGATCACCAGAAAGGCAAGCGCCCACATCGGGTGTGCCCTTGGCTCCTTCTTGCCGAAGGTGGGACGTTCTTCCTTGTTCTTGCCGGCTTTTGCCATTGTGTCAACGTGGGTTGCTTGTCCGCCGGAAGGGGCGTAATTCATCCGACAATAAAACACTCCCGCCCTTCTGAACAGTTTTTCCTTCAGTCCAGCCATCAAAAGCGTTCAAATAGGCATAGATAAAGCAGCCTGCGGACAGGACAGGTGCGTCTAATATTTAATACACCAACAGTAATGGACATTCTCACTTTCACACCAATTTATCAGGAAAGAGTCTGGGGAGGGCGCGGCTTTGAGGAAAGCCTTGGCCGGGAACTGCCTGCCGGACAGGTGATTGGCGAGAGCTGGGAAATTGTCGACCGCCAGGAGGCTCAGTCCGTTGTGGACAGCGGCCCGCAAAAGGGCAGGACAATCCGCGAAGTCATCCAGACGCAGGCTCCTGCCCTCATGGGGCCGGACTGGGATGCAAATGCCCCCTTCCCCATCCTTGTAAAGTGGCTGGACTGTCAGGACCGCCTCAGCCTTCAGGTGCACCCACCTGCGGACATCGCCCCCTCCCTTGGTGGCGAACCTAAGACAGAGAACTGGTATATCGCGGCCTGCAAACCGGGCGCGGGCCTGCTCGTTGGGCTTAAGAAGGGAGCAACGCGCGAGGCATTCGAGGCGTCCCTGCTCGAGAACAGCGCCGAAAAGCTCGTCCAGCGCCTGCCTGTGCAGGTTGGAGACTCGATGTTCGTTTACAGCGGCCGCCTTCACGCGATAGACGCTGGCAACCTCATCCTCGAAATCCAGCAAAACAGCGACACCACCTACCGCGTCTATGACTGGGGCCGCGTGGGCCTAGACGGCAAGCCGCGCAAGCTCCATGTGCAGGAGTCGCTAAAGAGCATCGACTTCAACGACTTCGAGCCTCCTCTCCTGCACCCATCCGGCGAGGAACAGACCCTTGTGCAGAGCGAGGTGTTCGACCTGCGCCGCGTCCAGATAAAGGCAGGGCGCAGCCTGGATTTTGCAGCCGGAGAGCAACCGCGCATCCTGAGCGTAGTTGATGGAAGCCTGCGCGAAACGGGCACGGGGCGAATTCTTGACAAAGGTGTGAATGCGCTTTTGCCGTTTGACGGCAGCTTCTCGTTTGTATGTGATGAGGGCGATGCAGTAGTGCTTGTCAGCGAGAACTTCGCCTGAGAAGCTGCCAATAATCCTGTAATAGCGATGAAATTCCTTCTGAAGCTCTTTTTCGGTCTGTTTGCCCTCGTGCTGCTGGCGATAGCACTCGTGTTCGGCTGCGTGTACATGATCGAAAAAGTCGTGCCGGACATCGCCGCACAGAGGCTCAAGGCAATGACCGGATACCGTCTGGACATTGGCAGCGTAGAGCTTAGCATCTTGGGCGGCTCGGCCAGCGTGAAGGATGTCACCCTGCGCAACCCCGAGGAATGGCCCGAAGAGGGTTTCCTAAAGATTAATCAGGCCACTTTCGACGTTGCGCCGACCACCCTCATTGGCGATGGGCGCAAGGTGATAGACGAACTGGTGCTTGACATTGGCCCGGTCGTGATTGTCACCAACAAGGACAAGAAGGTTAACGCCAAAGTCCTGCTCGAAAAGCTACAGAGCGCCCAGAAGGAAGCCGAAGAGGCCCCGACCGCAGGCGAAGAGGTGAAAAAAGAGGCCAAGCCGATTGAGTTTCTTGTCCGCCGTCTGGTTATCCGCGCCGAATCGCTGCGCATAGCAGATTACAGCGGACCCACTCCCAAGATTCGCGAGCAGAGGATTAACCTGAACGTGGAGCTGCACAACGTCAGCGACGTAAAAGAAGTTCTTCCGCAGCTTATGGCGCAAGGAGGCTCGCAGCTGCTTCTCATGCTTTCCAACGTCCAGCTCAACCTCGGTGGAGACAGCGAGGACGACGACAACAAGGGGGCCGCAGGCTCAATTGTTGACCCGGTGAAAAAGGGCGTCCAGGGAGCGTTCGACGCGCTCAAGGACAAGATCAAGAGCAAGTAAGCGCTCGCCAGTTTTTCGCCAGTCAAGCGCAGCGGCACGGGCCGCAATCGCGCAGGGTCACAAAGAGCCGCAGCCAGAAACAGCGCGGCTGCTGGATGCCGTATTACCACCAGCCGTCATCGGAGTATTGGCCACCAAGGTGGCGCAAGCGGCACAATTCCAATCCTTTTCGGTATTTCACTTATCCCCGCACAACGGGGGCGGGCGCATTCAGCACGCCACAGGAAACATACATGATAGCCTTTATCTACAAGAAGCTCAAGGGACGCACTTACCGCAAGTTCGTCCGCAACGCACAGCCCGTTGTCGCAAAGATCAACGCCTTTGAACAGCAGTACCAGAGCCTCAGCGAGGAGCAGCTCCGCGCAAAGACGCTGGAGTTCAAGGAACGCTACAAGGCCGGAGAGACTCTTGAACAGCTCCTTCCGGAGGCATTCGCAGCGGTAAAGAACGCCGCACGTCGCCTCTGCGGGCGCATGGTGACAGTTCGCGGCCACGAGCTTAAGTGGGAGATGGTCCACTTTGACGTGCAGCTGATTGGCGGCATGGCCCTGCATCGCAACATGGTGGCCGAAATGGCGACTGGTGAAGGCAAGACCCTCGTCGCCACCCTGCCCCTCTATCTCAACGCCATAACCGGGCGCAACTGCCAGCTTGTCACCGTCAACGAGTATCTGGCCCAGCGCGACGCGGAATGGATGGGCCACATCTACAACATGCTAGGGCTGTCCGTAGGCGTGATTCTGGGCGCACACCAACAAAGCCCTGCCCAGAAGCGGGAGATGTACAACCGCGACATCACCTATGGAACGGCAAGCGAATTCGGCTTCGACTACCTGCGCGACAACGGAATGGCCACGCGAAAGGCGGATCTTGCCCAGCGCGACCACTACTTCTGCATAATCGACGAGGTGGACTCCATCCTCATCGACGAGGCACGCACCCCGCTCATCATATCCGGCCCCTCCAACGATGGCGACGTGGGCGAAAGTTACCGTGCGCTAAAGCCCGGTATCGAACAGCTCGTAAGCGTGCAGTCCGCCTTGTGCAACCGTCTGGCCGCCGAGGTTAAAGCAGGCATAGACGAGAGCGCCGACAAGCCCAACCTTAGCGAGGAACAGCTGGACAAGATGCTGCTCATCAAGTGGGGCGCACCGCGCAACAAGATACTTACGCGCCTGATGGAGAACGGCACCATCCGCAAGCTTTTCGACAAGTATGACTTGGAGATAAACACCGACTACCTACGCAAGAAGCGGTACGCCATGAAGGAGACGCTCTACTACGTCA
>LVBW01000054.1 GCA_001604585.1 Puniceicoccales bacterium Verruco_02
CGTCCTGCCCCCAAAGACAGATTCAAGGTCTGCTTTCTGTTCCTCAGATTGCCAAGTTGAGCCGAGATACGGCGGATTCCCGCAGATGTAGGTCTCGCCGCCCTCGTTCGCGAAGTCGATTTCCGGCTGGTCGAGCGGCGTTGAAAAGAGGTCTTCGGCGCGATACTTCACGCCAGCCCCCGTCGGCGGACAAATGCTGAGCCAGTCCAGCCGCAGCGCGTTGCCGCAGGTAATCCAGTTCGTCGCCTCAAGCGGCAGAAACTCCGCCAGAGCCTCCTTCTGGCCGCGATACAGCACGTCGCACTGATACTCGGCGATGACAAGGGCGAGCCGGGCGATTTCGGCGGGGAAGTGGCGGATTTCGATGCCACGGAAGTTCGTGAGCGGAATCACCGTCCGCTCGTGCGTCTCGTTGCGCCGCCTGTTGATTTCGCCCTCGATCTTCCGCATTTCCTTGTAGGCGATGACAAGGAAGTTGCCCGAGCCGCAGGCGGGGTCAAAGACGCGGATTCTGGCCAGCCGGTTGCGGAGGTTCAGGAGCTTGCGCGCGTTGTCCCCTGCCTCCTCCAGCTTCGCGCGCAGGTCGTCGAGAAAGAGCGGGTTCAGCACCTTCAGGATGTTCGGGACGCTCGTGTAATGCAGGCCCAGCGCGCCGCGTTCGGCGTCGTCCGTAATGGCCTGAATCATCGACCCGAAAATGTCGGGGTTGATCTTCGTCCAGTCCAGTTGCCCGATGTGAACGAGGTAGGAGCGCGCGATTTTGCTGAAGTGAGGGATTTCCAGCTCGCCAGAAAACATGCCGCCGTTGACGTAGGGGAACTGGTCGGCCCAGGAACGGAAGTTCCCTGCCGCGCGGTCAATGGGTTTCGTGTTCATCGCGCGGAAGATTTCCGCGATCACCTCGTGGGTGTTCGAGGAATCGTGCGCGCTCATCTGGTCGATGGTGTCCGTGAACAGGCCCTTGCCGTTGAAAATGTCGGTGTCTTCCGCAAAGAAGCAGAAGATCAGGCGCGCCATGAAGTGGTTGATGTCGTGCGGGCTGGCTGATGTGCCCCAATCGGGGTTTGTCTTGAGCAGCTCCACATAAAGCCGGTTGAGGCGGCTCGTGGCCTTGATATCAAAGGCGTTCTCGCGGATTTGCCTGACCGTGCTGATTCCGGCAAGCGGCAGGAAGAATCCGAAATGGTCGGAAAAATCGGGATAGTTGCACGCGACCGTTTCGCCGCTTTCCAAATCCTCGGCCTCAAAGGAAACGCCGTCCGTGGCAAGGACAAACTGGGCCTTCTGCTTGGCCGTGGCCGGGCTGTTGCGGAGCGCTTCCAGCGTAGCCGTGACTTCGCCTGCGGCGCAGGCTTTGATGTGGATGTTGTTGCGCTGAAGGACGGCCCCCGGAATGTCGGATTTGTTAGTCTCCCCGCTTTGCAGTCGCCGGATGGTGGTATCCTTGTTCCCAAAGGCCTCAAGAAACGCATAAGGGAACCGCGTCGCCTCAAAGGGCGCTTCCGCCAGCAAAGACACGGCTTCTTCAATTTCTACGGCATTCATGGGGAAGGGAATATCTCAGGGCTTGGCCAAGTTACGTATTGATCGCACGTTGCAACTTCTACCAGCTTGCCAACAGATTATGAATACTATGGCCCAACAATTCAAACCGCAAGGATTTAGACTCGGGAGTGAATGCCGTTCAGGAGCGTTTCTTACTGCCTTTCAGATTCCGAAATCCGCATCATATTGGACTGCGGTAACCGGCCCTACGAATTCTCGCACGTTCTGGACGAGAGCATCCCTGTCGATCGATGGCGGAAGCTCCATGAGCTTTCCATTCTTCTGCGGCTCGGTCAGGGATTTCAAAAGAAGATTTGCCGCCACTCGCGGGTCTCTGTCCGGTCGTTGCGCCTGTTCGAGTGTACAGGCATCGCGAAAGAAAAACGGCAGGATAGCGGCCAATAGCTCCAAATGTTCACCATCGTGCTTTTTTAGCTTCCCGTCATTGTTTTTTCGGTTTCTGCGTTCAATATCTTGGTATGCGGGCAACTTGGAAACAAACAGCGAGCAGGGGTCGAGAACGCTTACCGTAAGCTTCTTGTCGTATTTGCACGGGATCCGATAGGCTATTCCTTGTGCAATCGGCGTGTCCCGCTCCAATGTTGGAACCAATTTTATGACTTCAGCTTTGGCCTCCCCCTGTTTTAATTTGTGTTTCAAAACATAGGTAACACTATTGGATTATCATTATGAGCCATTGGTTTGCTCATTGTTGCAGGCCAATAATCCCTTAAGGTAAAGGCGACAGGATTTCCTTCCCCTTTTATGTCGATATCAACGCTGGTTAAATTCGTTATATATTTGTCCGAGTAGTATTTGTACCAATACTTACATCCATAGCCATCAATAAGGGCATAATGCGCGCCCAGCCCATGCCTTTCCAAGACATAAATTGCCGGAGCGTATTTGCCAAAAAATAGACTGGCCTTCATTTGAGCCTACACAACGGCTCAAACAACTCTTTCTTTGAGAATAATTTTCGAAGGCTCTCCCCCAAAGCAGTAGCCCCATTACTACTGTGATCGACGTAGCTTCTATATTTGTCCTCGCTACCCGCCGTAAGAATAGATTCCTCGCCTTCGGGACTTATTCCGTAGTTACAATCAAAGCGCCAATCGATTTTGAGCTCGAAAGTGGCTTCCGCCAAATCCCAAAGCGAAAAATTCGCATCCGTGATTGCATGGATGCTTTCCTGCAACTTTTGAATCTCAGCCAACGTCGGAATGGATTCGCGAACGTGATTGCCTAACTCGTTACCATAGTTCCCTTCCGTATAATAAAACACCTGTTCCGTCGCAGGTATCCGCTCCCTAATAGCGCGCAGCTTTTCTTCGGACGGGAATCCGGCAATAGACAGGGCATCCGCCTTGGGTCGCCAAGGTTGCCAACCATGTGGAGTTTCCGGGGCCATGTCCGGTATATCTTCGCCGATGTCCATCATATTTACAACATACCTTTTTTTGAGGCCCCACGCCAGCATTATTAATAAGACTTTACCATATGTAAAAACGCACCTATCTCAGTCTGTGCAAAAATTGCACGTACTGGCAACCCCACGCGAATAGGCCTTTCGCAACTGCTCTGAACGCCCGCCGCCGACCATTTTGTTGACGCCAACAAAATGATGCAATGCGACCATCTTCCCGACACCGGCAAAATGGTCGCTGGTAAGTGCCCTGTCATGTTACGTTTTAATATCATTTCTGCATAAGTGGAAATATTTCGTAACAACCCACAATCATGAGTATGTCGGAAATTCCGACACACTCGCGACGAAGTTTTGCAACTTACATCCCGCCCATCCCCGTTTCGTTCGATTGGATTTTCACTCCTGCGCTTGCCACAATCGCGCCAATGGCGGCTTTGAGACTTTCGTTGAGTTTGGGCCAATTTATGATGACATTCGCCAGCTCGGGACTAACCTCGAAAACACCTTGGGTCCCATTCTGTGTCCCGTCGGTCAGGCAATTTTCCGTAACTGCCTGCTCATTAAGTTGTTGATTATCAGAGCATCCAGCTTCGAATCCCCCCCTCTCCGCCAGTTGGCTCTCTGTTGTGGTGCCGACTTTATTCCCTCACAAAGACGCGCTAGATGTTTGCGAGTATTAGCTTTCATATCTCGCGCAGCTCTTGATGACTCATCTTCAAACCCAGACGGAGTTGCTTTCATTCGGCGTGTGCCGACATAAGCTCCTTTAGCGGATGGCAGAAGGCAGGCGCTTATGTGGCCACATAAAAACGGCACGCATCCATGAGATGCGTGCCGTTTTTATATAACTCAAGTGGCTCGTTGAGCTTTCCTTTACAGGGCTGCTATGTCCTTGAAGCTTTGCTTGAGGGCGGGATACAGGGCTTTGTAGCTCGGGTAGGCTTTGGCATATATTGCCACGTCCTTGCCCGGCTCTGCAGCTACCTTGGTCGCTATGCACTTGGCCGCCGCCGTCCTTACGTCTGCATATGCCTTGGTGCCAACTGCGGCCAGTAGGGCGGCTCCGTAGGCTGCGCCTTCGGTAGCATTGACCATCGCAATGGGCGTATTGAATGCGTCGGCCATCATCTGACGCCAGAGGGCGCTGCGCGCTCCGCCGCCGCTTGCCACGATTGTTCGGCTTACGATGCCAAGGTTGCGCATCAGTTCCACGCTGTCGAGCATTCCGTAGGTGATGCCTTCGAGGACGCTGCGGACTATTTCGGCATTGCCGTGACGCAGGGTGAGGCCGACAAAGGCACCACGGGCCAAGGGATCGGGGTGGGGCGTACGTTCGCCCGAAAGGTATGGTAGGAAGAACAGGCCTTCGCTACCTGCGGGCACTGTGGCGGCCATTTCGTCGAACAGTGCGTAGGGGTGCTTTCCTTCGGCCTTGGCCTTGGCTACTTCCGCCTGCCCGAGGGCATCGCGGAACCATTGGAGAGAACCCGCCGCGCTGAGCATGACGCCCATGAGGTGCCATTCGCCGGGCACTGCGGCGCAGAATGCGTGCAGCTTGCCCTGGGGTTCGCCGCGGTACTGGCGCGAGTGTGCGAACACCACGCCGGAGGTGCCGAAGGTGGCCGAGATGAGGCCCTCTTCCACAATGCCGCAGCCGACGGCCTGTGCGGCCTGGTCGCCGCCGCCGCCTGCTATTGGAAGGCCTTGGGCTAGGCCGGTAAGTTCCGCAGCCTGTGCAGACAGATGGCTCGAAATGTCGGGCGATTCGGATAGCTCCGGCATCCAGCTTTCGGGGATTCCGGCCGCTTCGAGCATCACCTTGGACCACTTGCGCGCGGGCACGTCCAGAAGCGAGGTGCCGGATGCGTCGGATACTTCCGAGGCATAAACGCCGCTTAGACGGTAGCGTATGTAGTCCTTGGGCAGGAGCACCTTGGCGCAACGGGCGTACACTTCCGGCTCGTTCTGGCGCACCCACAGTATCTTGCCCGCGGTGAAGCCGGGCAGAATGGGGTTGCCGGTGATGGCGAGCACCTTTTCGGCGCCGACCTTCTCGGTCAGCTCGGCGCACTGGGCGGCCGTGCGCTGGTCGTTCCACATGATGCAGGGGCGAAGGACCTTGCCTTCGCTGTCCAGCATTACAAGGCCGTGCATCTGGCCGGAGAGGCCAATGCCTGCCACGTCCGAGGGCTTGACCCCGGCCTTGGCGATAACGGTGCGGATGCCTTCGATGGTGGCCTTCCACCAATCCTCCGGGTCCGCCTCGGCCCAGAGGGGCCGAGGCGTCCGGAAGGGATATTCCGGGGCGCAGGACGCGAGAACCGTCCCATTCAATTCCATAAGGAGCACCTTCGTGGAGGAGGTGCCTATGTCCAGTCCGAGATAACAGGTCGGCATCGTGGTCTTGCCCCGAGAAGCTGGGTTATTAGCGGATGAAGCTGTTGAGTGTTGCCTGGAGCAGTTCCTGCCGGCCGCTCTTGACGGTGGCAAGCGGCTCGCCCTGCTTGAGCGCGTATTCGCTAAGGCAGTCAAAGCAGGCTTCGCCAGCTTCGATCTTGGCACCGATGCCGCTGTTCCAGCTTGCGTAACGGTCAGCAACAAACGCTTCGAGGAAACCGTCCTTCTTGATCTCGCTGGCGATCTTGAGGGCGCGGGCAAAGGTGTCCATGCCAGCGATGTGGGCGAGGAAGAGGTCGTCGGGCTGGAAGGACTCGCGGCGGCGCTTGGCGTCGAAGTTGAGGCCGCCCGTTGTGAAGCCGCCCATCTTGAGGACTGCCAGCATGACGTCAGTAGCCATGTAGAGGTTGGTGGGGAATTCGTCCGTGTCCCAACCGATGTTCTGCGTGCCGCTGTTGGCGTCGATCGAGCCGAGGATGCCGTTGTCAACGCAGACGGCCAGTTCGTGGGCCATCGTGTGCTGGGCCAGCTCTGCGTGATTGGTCTCGATGTTCATCTTGAACTCGCCGAGCAGGCCGTGCTCGCGCAGGAAGTTCATGCAGGTGGCCGTGTCGGTGTCGTACTGGTGCGTGGTGGGTTCTTTGGGCTTGGGTTCGATGTAGAACTGGCCCTTGAAGCCGATCTTGGCCTTGTATGCCACGGCCATTTTCAGGAGCTGGGCCAGGTGGTTCAGCTCGCGCTTCATGTCCGTGTTGAGGAGGGTGTTGTAGCCTTCGCGGCCACCCCAGAACACGTAGCCTTCGCCGCCCAGCTTGAGCGTGGCGTCCATCGCCTTCTTCACATTGGCCGCTGCGTAAGCGAACACGTCTGCGCTGGGCGAGGTGCCAGCGCCTTGCATGAAGCGGGGGTGGCTGAAGAGGTTGGCGGTGCCCCAGAGGAGCTTCTTGCCTGTTTCCTTCTGCTTGGCCAGCAGCTTCTCGGTCACTGCGTCAAAGTTGTCGAAGGTCTCGGCCAGGTTGCGCCCTTCGGGGGATACGTCGCGGTCGTGGAAACAGTAGAAGTCCAGGCCGCACTTCTGGATGAATTCAAAGAAGACATCGACGCGCTTGAGAGCATTGGCAAGGCTGTCGGAGCCGTCGTCCCAGGGCATCAGGGCTGTGCCAGCGCCGAAGGGGTCGCTCGAAGTGCCGCGCATGGTGTGCCAGTAGGCGCAGGCAAAGCGGAGGTGGTCCTTCATGGGCTTGCCATCGACAAGCTCCTCGGGGTTGTAGTGCTTGAACGCAAAGGGATTGCGCGAAGCGGAACCTTCAAACTTGATTTCCGGTACGTCGAAATAGCTCATTAGTATTCAGGGTTTCGGGTTAAATATTTACTGACCGTTCGATGAAGCATCCAAAAAGCACATCGGTCGAACAAAAATTGATTGGCTCTGCAAGGTATTGCAATTCAAACTTTAGAGCTATTCCCGCGCATTGGAGGATTGTTACGGAAAGGCGGAATACGGCATTTTCGTTAAGATTGGGCGCAGCGGTGGTTACGTGCTTTGACCGCTGGAATGCCTTCGTGTATGTTACAGGAAAACGAAGGAGATGGCAGTCTGCCAAGGCAGGCGCTGGCTATGAAAAAGAGTGCGCTCAAGTTCAGGACGGTGATAATTTCGGATGTGCACCTTGGTGCGCCCGACTGTCAGGTGGAGAAGGTCAACTACTTCCTTAAGCATGTGCACTGCGAGCGGCTCATTCTGAACGGAGACATCATCGACGGCTGGAGCCTCAAGCGCAAGGGCGGTTGGACGCGGGGACATACACGTTTTGTGCGTCTGGTGCTAAAGAAGATGGAAAAGAAGGGCACCGAGGTCATCTATATCCGTGGTAATCACGACGATGTGCTCGCCAAGGTGCTGCCCCTTTCATTCGATAATCTGCGCCTTGTCGAGGACTTTGTCCACGAATCGGCGGACGGTAAACGATACATCTGCCTGCACGGCGACGCCTTTGACGCAGTGACGCAGAATAGCAAGCTCCTGGCCGTCTTGGGTGACATTGGATATCAGGGACTTTTGAAGCTCAACCGCTACTACAACCGTTACCGTAGCTGGCGCGGAAAGGAGTTTTTCTCGCTGTCCAAGGCCATCAAGGCCCGCGTGAAAACGGCGGTTAACTACATAAGCCGTTTCGAAGATAGCGTGGTGAACTATACGCGAAGGCGCGACTGCGACGGCTTCATCTGCGGGCACATCCATTCGGCTGCCGACAAAATGATAGACGGCCTGCGTTACCTCAACTCTGGTGACTGGATGGAGTCCAACACGGCGATTGTGGAGCACTTCGACGGTCGCATGGAGGTGGTTGACTTCGATACCTTCCTTAGCTGGCTGGAGGATGTGGACAAGGCCAACAATCTGGCCCTTGCATCGGCTGCTGAAGGAATGCGCAAGGTAGTCAGTATGCCTGACGAAGAGGACGAGGAAGAGCTACGCGAGAGCGAGAATGTCCTTATAAGGCGTATGGCGGCGCGGGGTTGATCTGGATTGCTGAGCCATCCCGGCCCTGTACCGCATAAAGCTGGCTGCAATCCCAGCGTGTGGATGGTGCCCCGGGTGGGGATCGAACCCACACGACCTTTCGGTCAGCGGATTTTAAGTCCGCTGCGTCTGCCATTCCGCCACCGGGGCTGTTTCGCTGGAGCGCAAGAGTTTGCTTGTCGGCTGCGAACGCCTTAACAATCGGGATTACCCCGACCTTGTCAACCGAACGCTTGCGCTGGGCAATACGTATATCATACGGCTTTGCCTATCGGTGCAATACGATGTAATCCCAGCTTCTTAGCGTAAGCTTGACGCTGTTTCCGTATAAGACGGCTGCTCCGCTGAAAGCGTCTGTCCACTCTCCTGCAAGGCGATGGGAGCCTATCTCAACCTCAACGTCCTTGGCACCAAGGTTTGTTACAACAAGCAGTTCGCCTTCCCCGCTCTTTCCACGAATAAACGAATACACCGACTGTTCCTCTGTGTTTGGCAGCTTTTCTGTTGCCGCACCAACTAGGAGGGCTGATGAAGAGGTTTTTAGCGAAATTAGCGTACGGTAAAATTGCTCCATTGGCGATGCCTTCCATTCTATTGGGTCTGGCTCGAAGAACTTGAGGCGTTTGTCCAGTCCGGCCTCCTGTCCGTTGTAGATGAGCGGCACTCCGTCGATTGTCATGGCTAGAACGGCAAACGCCTGTGCCCCCTTGCCGAAGCGTTCGAACACTGTGCCGTTCCAGCTGTTTTCGTCGTGGTTGGAGGTCATGTTGAGAAAACTGGAGCCGTTCGGGCTTCGCAGTATGCGCCTGTTGAGCGCAGAATCTATGGAGTTGGCTGGCAGGCGGCCTTGGGCCACCGATTCAAAGCAGTGCAGTAGATCCCAGCCGTAGCAGGTGTTGAAGGAGTGGAGCATCTGTTCGCCGATTTCGGCCTCCGCGAGCATGTATATGTCAGGCTTGTACTCTCGCAGGCGCTTAGTCAGCTCGTCCCAGAACTTGGTTGGCACATTCCATGCCACGTCGCAGCGGAATCCGTCTATTGCGTATGTGTCCAGCCAGTATTTCATCGCGCTGTACTGGTAATTGCAGAGTCCGGGCGCGTCGAAGTTCAGTTGTATGACATCTGTCCAGTCGGTGCCTGTGGGCGGGGTGAAATTGCCTTGGCAGTCCTTGGCGTAAAACTCGGGGTTACTTACTGTCAGTGGGTTGTCCCATGCGGTATGGTTGGGCACCCAGTCCAGAAGCACGCGCATACCTAGTTCGTGCGCCTTGTTGACCAGACTGCGAAAGTCTTCGGCGCTCCCGTATTCGGGGTTTATCCCGGTGTAGTCGCCTATCGCGTAGTAGCTGCCTAGTTCGCCCTTGAGGTTGAGCTTTCCGATGGGCTGCACGGGCATGAACCAGAGCGTGTTGATGCCGAGCTTGTGCAGACGCGGCAGATGTGCCTCTACACCTTTGAAGCTGCCTTCGCTGGAGAACTGGCGCACGTTGACTTCGTATATGACTTGGTTGCGCATCCATTCCGGTAAGGGGAGGGCCTGTTCTTGAAAGAGCAGCTCGCCGCCCGCCCTGTGGGTAGTGAGAAGTGCAAGGCAGACTATTGCGGATGCAAGGCCGCTGATGCGGCGCATGGTTTGGATAGTGCTCCGGTGGGGATTGGTGCTGGGTATGGCGTTCATATTGGGCGCAATTGTATGCTGGCCGCACTGGGCAAATCAGTATTGTAGGCCAGTGCATAGCCTGAGTGTTCAGGACAAAACCTCGCCAAGCGGGAGCTTGCCTACTAGGCGAGGCGTAGAAGAAACGGCATGGCTTAACAGGTAAGGCTGTTTTTTGCGCCGTGCGGCTTGCCCATGGAGAAATCGTCGCGATCATGGTACACGGTCTTCGGGCGGGAATCAGTCATGTGCCGTTTCTTTTCCAACATCTCGCGGTAGGACTGGGGCGTTTCCCCGGTGAACTTTCGAAACACTCGGGCAAAGTATGCAGGGTCCGAAAATCCGCTCGACCACGCAATTTCGGACACGTAGAGAGGAGTGGCTTCGAGCGCGAGTTTGGCTCCCTCAATACGCTTTCGCTGGATGTAGCTGACGAGTTTTTCACCCGTTGTACAGTGAAAGAGATGAGACAGGTAGTCCGCAGAGCATTGAAGCCGCTCGGCGAGGCTTTTGACGCTAAGCTTGGGGTTGGATATTTGCTCACGTACAAACCACTTGGTCTGGAATACCTTGCCAGCCTCGGTGTTGAAGTTCTCGCTGCCGTGGGCCACAAGGTTTTGTAGTAGCGAGAAGAAGGCCATGACAAGGCCTCGCGTTGCTGCCTCGCGCGCCAAGGATTCGCTTCTTGCCACCTGCACGAGCAGGTTCATTAGTGATTTTATTTGTTCAATGTCTGGTGCGTAGAAGAACTCGATAACTTCGATGTCTGGCTTTCCGGGGCTGACTTCGTTTGCAAAGTGTACGCTGATGGTGTCGTGGTAGAAGCCCACAACCATGTTGCGGAATTGTCCGTCGGGCTTACTAATGCGTTCTTTGTGCGGAACGCCTGCCGGAAGTATGCACACCTCGCCGGGCTTGAGCACGAGCTGATCTTTGGGGAACTGGAATTCGGTGATCCCTTCCTGTTGCACGAATACCTCGGGGTTGAAGTGGTAGTGCATCTGGGGGAGCTTTTCAAAGCTGCTGCTTTCGGTGACAAACTTGGTGCGCAGAATGCCCTTCATGGAGCGTTGCACGCATTCTTCAAGTAGTCCATGCATCTCGGCCTTGTGGTTGTCCGAGAAGTTGCGCCGGAATTTCAGCAGGTTGCGCCCTGCCTTACTGTCGTTCATTTGGCAGTCCTTCCGCTTGAATCCAAGGTAGAGTGATGACCAAGTCCCGCAGGCTTATGCGGGGGCTACGTTCCTTGGCGTTGTTGGGGTTAAGCAGGGGTTACTTCAGGGTACAACTTAGCATGAGTTGCGGCATCATCAAGGCTGAAGGCTGGGTCTTGATGTGTATCTAGGTTTTGTCCAAGTCTTGCAGGATTTGTCCTTATCGCCTGCACATAGAAGGTATCAGCCCTTGGGTGCCGATTATGTTGTGAACCTCGCGCCTATTGCCAACTAGCTTCGAAATCAGGGCAATTGTTGCCTGTTGTATTCGTTTGATTGTTAGTTGTTTGTGCTGGACTGGCGCGCTGTGGAGTTCTTCGCGCTGACTGAAAGCGTAAGCATGGCGTCGATGCGGAATTAAGCGCAGAGGTTATGGGGAACCCATCCGTATCTAGGTTTTGTCTGGTTCATCAAGGCTAAGTGCAAGATTGGCGCATGGCCGAATACTTGTGGCGAGGCTAGATTACTTCCGTTGGCATAACTCCGTACCAACAGTTTCAATACCCTAATCCGATCAAGGCCCGGACGAATACCCGCCAGCGCGACACAAAGCGTTCTTGGCATTCCCATCAATTCGTTTCGGCCTAGTCACACAAACTACCCTGTCACACATGAAAACAAACATGCTGAACGGCCCCGCCGGACTGATGCTCGACAAGCGCAGTCCCCTCTGCTTGGCCTTGTTCGCCGCGGGTCTTGTACACCCGCTGTCCGCACAGATTGCCTCTGGCAACGACCTCATAGACGACGAAGTGTATGTAATGGAATCCTTCGAGGTAAGGGGCGGCTTCGCCGGCAGTCTTGCTGCCGCGGCCCAGAAGAAGGAACTCTCGCCCCTGCTTGTTGAAATCATCTCCGCCGAGGACATCGGCAAGCTACCCGACACCAGCATCGCCGAATCCCTCGCCCGTCTGCCCGGCATCTGCACCCAGCGCATAAACGGCCGTGCCCAGATCGTCAGCATACGCGGCCTGAACGAAGACTTCAGCTCCGCCACGCTCAACGGACGCGAGCAGGTTACTACCGGCAGCGTTCGCGCCATAGAGTTCGACCAGTACCCGGCAGAACTTATGGCCGGAGCCATCATATACAAGACTGGCGACGCTAGCGTGGTCTCGCAGGGAATAGCTGGCGTTGTGGACCTGCGCACGGTGCGCCCTCTCGACTACAAGGAGCGCAAGGTCGTCTTCGGTGCCTATTACGAGTGGACCGAATACGATGCCCTCATTGGCGGCACAGAGCGCGGCGGCTGGCGCTACAACGCATCCTACATCGACCAGTTCATGGACGGAAAGCTGGGTATCGCCATCGGCTACGCCTACAACGACAAGATGGGGCAGGGCAAGCAGTGGAACAGCTGGGGCTATGCAGACTACACCGACACCGTCACTGACGAAACAAACAAGATTATCGGTGGTGCCAAGCCTTACGTACGCTCCAGCGAGCTGGAACGTCAGGGCCTGATGTTCACTCTGGATTACAAGCCGACATCGAAGATTCGCAGCATACTCGACTTCTACTATACCAAGTTCAAGGAAGACCAAAGGCTTGTCGGCATAGAGTTGCCCCTGTACAGCTGGGGCTACAACGGCCTTCTCGGCTACGGCCCATCGCTGGACAACAGCAGCTATGTGGTGGAAAACGGTGTGATAACTTCCGGAACCCTGTCGGGTGTGCGCGGGGTGATGCGCAACGATATTGTGAGCCGCGATGCCGACATTTTCTCCGCTGGGTGGAACATTGAGGTAAAGGACGTTGCGGGCTGGAATCTGATGTTTGATGCCAGCCACTCCCGCATCGACCGCGAAGATCTGGTTCTGGAGAGCTATTCGGGCACCTCGCTTAGCGGAGCCTTTGCCACAGACACGATGAACTTCAGCATGTCAGACAGCGGGGCCATCTTCACTCATCTTGTGGACTACGGGAATGCTGACAACATTGTCCTTACAAGTCCCGCAGGTTGGGGTAGCAACGTTGTTTCCGGTGGCCAGCTTGGTTATCTGAAAACGCCCGAGAGCAAGGACGAGATTACCCAGTTTCGCGCCACGGGTAAGAAAGATATGCACTACCTATGGGATGTGTTCAACAGCCTTGAGCTGGGCGCCAATAATACCCATCGCAGCAAGTATGAGTACGAAAAAGGTTACTACCTAGCTGCGGCGAACGGAGGCACAGAGGCCGCCATTCCGGTCTCAACTTCAACGACAGACCTAAGCTTCATTGGCCTAGGCAGCATGGTGACTTACGACCCCAAGGCAGTGCTCAACAGTGGCGTTTACGAGCGCATATCCAACCCGAATTCGGACGTTCTGGCCTCTGACTGGAGCATGAGAGAGAACGTGACTTCGCTTTACAGCAAGATGGGAATCCAGACGAACGTTCTTAGCCTTCCTCTTGATGGGGCGATTGGGATGCAGTTTGTGCGCGCAAAGCAGTCCTCATTCGGCATGATGGCGACCGGAAGCGGTGCAGACGGTTCGCTTGTTAGCGGACAGGTCACAGGCGAGGCCAGCTACTGGGACTTTGTTCCCAGCATGAACCTTAATCTAACTCTGGGCGATGGACGTTACCTTCGTCTTGGCGTATCGCGCCAGATTGCACGCCAGCGCATGGACTATATGCGGGCAGGGACTCAGTTTGGCTTCGACGGGACAAAGGCCTCGTCCACCGACCTAAACAACAGCCCTTGGAGCGGAAGTGGTGGCAATCCCGAGCTTGAGCCTTGGAGGGCGAACTCTGTTGACCTATCTCTGGAGCAGTACTTTGCCCAGAACATGGGTTATATGGCGCTTACCGGTTTCTACAAGAACCTGCTTAGCTACACCTATCAGAAGAACACGTTGACGGACTTCAGCAACTTTGCCTCGGCTGTGACTGGCATCCAGCCCGCTTTGTGGCAGGGCTATGTGACGCGCTGGGAAAACGGCGAAGGTGGAGAGCTGAAAGGCATCGAGGGGACACTCTCTCTGGCTGGTGAGATACTCAGCGACAACCTTGCAGGCTTTGGCGTGATTATGAGCGGTTCATACACGACTAGCTCCGTCAGCCAGAGCGAGGGTGGCGACACACCACTGCCTGGCCTGTCAGAAAAGGTGGCAAATGCCACGGTTTACTTCGAGAAATGGGGCTTTTCCTCGCGGCTAAGCGTCACACACCGCTCCGAGTATCTCGCAACTGTAAGCACATTCGGCCCGCGTAACCGCACATTCCGCACAGCAGAAGCGGAGACTGTCGTCGACGCACAGATTAGTTACACATTCGAAAATGGTCCCATGAAGGGCCTCAGCATCATATTCCAGGCCTACAACCTGACCGACGAGCCGCTCTCCACGTATCTGGACGGCAACACGCTTCAGGTCATCGACTATCAGGAATACGGACGCTCCTACGCCATAGGCATGTCCTACAAGTTCTAAACTAAGTCAGTTTGGGAGACAACCGCCTGCCGTCCGATCCGGAGGCGGTCTGTCACAAGAACATATCGGCTAATCAGTGCGCAGCGCGAAATACGCGCCCCTGTTCTTTGTCAGCCGTTCGTATCCATTCACACTTTCTGTCCATATTTCACATCCACCCCGCACACCTTTTCAATGACAAGACAGGCTTCCCCCCATTTCAGCCTCAGCACCATGCTGCTGCTTGGCGTTTTCAACAACTGCGCCACGATGGACGCCGCCAGCGTGAGTTCACCTTCTGGCGACATCGTCCTAAGCTGCAACACCGATGCAGAGGGCATTGCCCGCTATGAGGTCCAGCACAAGGGCAGCCCGGTAATCCTGCCATCGGCGCTCGGCTTCAGCTTTACTGACGGTAGTACCATTGGCAAAGGGCTGACCATTCTATCCGAGAAACAGAGCAGCTTTGACGAAACCTACGAGCTGCCCTGGGGAGAGCGCCGCCTTGTGCGCAATCATTACAAGGAGCTGGAGCTTGTGTTCGGCAAGGCCTCTGACGGAGTTAAGTCATTCAAGGTCCGATTCCGCGTCTATGATGACGGTCTTGGCTTCCGCTACGAGTTTCCCGAACAGGAAGGCGTGGACGCGCTGGAAATCGCGGACGAAAACACACAGTTTCACCTTGCCGGGAATCATACCAGCTGGTGGATACCGGCAGACTGGGACTGTTACGAACACCTTTATTCGCAGACGCGCATCGAAGGCATCGACGCGTTGGGCATGTACAAAGACAACAGGCCCATGAGTTCAACAATTGTCGAAAACGCCGTTTGCACGCCCATCACAATGAAGACAGATGACGGGCTGCTGATCAGTTTTCACGAGGCAGCACTGCTGGATTATCCTGAAATGACCCTGCGCGTAAACCCGCAGGAACACATGCTGCAAAGCTCGCTCGTAGGCAGCCGCCGCACAGAGTGGAAGGCCCGCTGCGAACTGCCCTTCAGCACCCCTTGGCGCACCATTCAGATTAGCGAAACAGCGGGCGGTCTCATAGACTCCTGCCTCATCATAAACCTTAACGAGCCGAACAAGCTCGGCGATGTGTCCGACTACGTACGTCCGATGAAATACGTCGGCATATGGTGGGAGATGCACCTTGACCGCAACACCTGGGCCTACGAAGGAGGCCGCCACGGAGCAACGACCGAGAACGCCAAAAAGCTAATCGACTTTGCCTCGAAGAACAACATCGGGGGTATGCTCGTCGAGGGCTGGAATACGGGCTGGGAAAACTGGATAGACCCCGAGGCTCGCGAAGGCATCTTCGACTTTACGACGCCATACCCGGACTACGACCTTGTCGAAGTAGCCCGCTACGGGAAGGAAAAGGGCGTGGAGCTTATCATGCATCACGAGACTTCCGCCGCGATAACTACCTACATCGACCGCATGGATGCGGCCTTTGGCCTGATGCGCGACCTTGATCTGCACTGCGTAAAGACCGGTCATGTCGGCGACATCATTCCCGTGGGCGAATACCACCACGGCCAGTGGATGGTGAACTTTTACCAGAGTGTGTATGAAAAGGCCGCAGAGTATCGCATAGCCATCAACGCGCACGAACCAATCAAGCCCACGGGCATACGCCGCACTTACCCGAACGCCATTTCCCGCGAGGGAGCAAGAGGGCAGGAATACAACGCATGGAGCCCTGGCAGCAATCCGCCCGACCATGTGCCGAATCTAGTCTTTACGCGCCTTCTGGCCGGTCCGATGGACTACACGCCGGGCGTATTCAATATCAAGCTAAAGCCTTATCGACCCGACAACCAGCTTAACTCCACCCTCGCCAAGGAGCTGGCCCTGTACGTCGTCCTTTACAGCCCCATCCAGATGGTGGCTGACCTGCCCGAATACTACGAGGGCGAACCTGCCTTCCAGTTCATACGCGATGTTCCATGCGACTGGGAGGAAAGCCACACGCTAAATGGCGAAGTGGGGCAGTATGTGACAATCGCCCGCCGCGAGCGGGGCGGAGACGCTTGGTTCATCGGCAGCGTGAGCGACGAAAAGCCGCGCCACTTCGAGTTGAAGCTGGACTTCCTGCCCGAGGGCAAGAGCTACCGCATGGCGAAATATGCCGATGCGGAGGACGCCCACTGGGACAAGAACCCCTGCGCCTACACGATTACGCGCAGCGTCGTGACGCGAGACAGCGTGCTTACTCTGGACCTAGCCCCCGGAGGCGGCGCGGCGGTGGCGCTGGTGCCTATCGACTAATCGCCGTTTTATAAACAGCTTACACATTATCCTATGAAACTGCACATCATTGCGCTTTCGCTGGCCTTTGCGCCGGTATCGGCTTCTGTTGCCGGAGAACTCTGGCATGTGGAACCCGCCAACTGGTGGGTCGGTATGAGGGAGCCGCGTCTGCAAATCCTCGTTCACGGCGACAACATAGCCGAAACCACCCCGCGCATCGACTGCGTGGGCATAGGTCTCGAACAGGTCGTGCATGTGGAGAACCCGAACTACCTGTTCCTATACGTGCAGGTGGGCAAGTCTGCAACGAGTGGCAGCTTCGACATCGTCTTTGAAAAGGACGGCAAGGCCGAGGCCAGGTATGCCTACGAACTTCGCGCCCGCCGCGAAGGCTCTGCGCAGAGGCAGGGCTTCGACAACGCGGACGTCATTTACGAAATCGTGCCAGATCGCTTCGTCAACGGCGACCCGTCCAACGACAGCGTTCAGGGAATGCTGGAAATGGAAGTCAATCGTGCAGAGCCTTACGGACGGCACGGCGGGGATATTCGCGGCATAATTAACGCCCTGCCGTATTTGGAAGACATGGGCTTTGGCGCACTCTGGCTTACGCCCGTCACCGAGAACGACATGCCCAATCAGTCCTATCACGGCTACGCTATTACGGACTTTTACAAAATCGACCCCCGCATGGGCGATATGGATGATTACGTGGAGCTGTCCCGCAAGGGAGCCGAGCACGGCATCAAGATAGTGATGGACATGATTTTCAACCACTGCGGCTCCGAGCACTGGTGGATGAAGGATTTGCCAACGGCGGACTGGATTAACGACTATCCGAACTACCGGGTAACGCACCACCGGCGCACGACTAACCAGGACCCGCACGCCTCGGCGGAGGACATCGACCTGATGCGCCGCGGCTGGTTTGTGCCCACTATGCCGGACATGAACGTAATGAACCCGCTCTTGGCCGATTACCTCATCCAGAACAGCATCTGGTGGGTGGAAGCGGCGGATCTTGGCGGCATCCGCGTGGATACATACCCCTACCCGGACAAGCGTTTCATGTCCCGCTGGTGCGCACGTATCTTGGAAGAGTATCCGAAACTGAACATCGTGGGCGAGGAGTGGACATTTAACCCTGCCATCGTTTCCTACTGGCAGCGAGGCAAGCTGAACAAGGACGGCTACGAGGGCAATTTGCCTTCGCTCTTTGACTTCCCCATGCGTGGTGCGCTTGTGGACTCGCTAAATGGCGCGGGACATCAGGACGGCGAATCGCTGACCAACCTCTACGAGATGCTGGCGAACGATTTTCTATATGCCGACAGTGACAACATGACAGTATTTCTGGGTAATCACGACATCCCGCGCTACTATATGGAGCTGGGCAAGAATACTGCCAAGGCGCGCAACGCCATGGTGTGGCTAATGACAATGCGCGGCATTCCGCAGTTCTACTACGGGGATGAAATCCTAATGACACACGACGAGTCGATGGAGCACGGGCATATTCGCAAGGACTTTCCGGGCGGCTGGGCTGGCGACAGCTCCGATGCCATTAGCGGTAAGGGTCTGAGCGACGAGGCACTTCAGTTCAAGGCATTCGTCCGCAATCTGCTAAATTGGCGAAAGAGCAGCCTTTGTGTGCAAGAGGGGCGCCTTGTCCACTTCGCCCCGCGTGATGGAGTGTATGTATATTTCCGCACATACGGCGAGAATTGCGTGATGGTAGTAATCAACAACAGCGAAAAGACTGTAGCACTAGATATGAATGAATACGCTTCCGTGGCCGGTATCTATACCAAGGGACGCGACATACTAAGTGGCAAGGAATATATCCTTGGTGAGGGGATAACGCTATATCCAATGACGCCATGCGTTATAGAGCTTCGTTAATATATTATACCTAAACACGGCTTTCTACATAATATCATAATGAGCACACCTCATACAAGCTGGCTTGATCGCAGGCTTTCAGGTCTTCTCGTCCATGTTACTTCAATGCCTGGGGACTTTGGTATTGGCAACATGGGAGAAGGAACTCGCCGCTTCATTGATATGATAGCGCAGGCGGGTTTTGCATACTGGCAGATTTGTCCCGTTGGGCCGACAGGTTACGGAGATTCTCCCTATCAGTCCTTTTCCACACACGCTGGCAATCCATACCTGATCGATCTCGGGGAGTTGGTTAATGCAGGTATGGTTGACGATTCAGAGTTGGATACCTTACGTGCCATCAACGGGAATTATGTTGACTATGGAGAGCTGTACAAGCGTTTCTGGCCGATAGCCCGGAAGGCGGCATCGCGATATGCATCCCTAGGATGCCCACGCTTTGGTCGTCAAAGCTTTGACGAGTTTTGTCAGGATAATATCCACTGGCTGGACGGATATGCGTTATTTATGGCCTTGAAGGAGTTGCATGATGGCAAGCCTTGGTATCAGTGGCCTGACGAGTATAGAGACTATGAGCGGGCAAAACGTTGCACATTGTTGGATGTGGTTAGCGAGGAGACGCGGCAGAAAATCTATCAGTATTGGTTCTTCTGCCAGTGGGAAAGAATTCATGAATACGCACGTTGCAAGAATGTTGGTATCATCGGTGACATACCTATATTTGTTGCTCACGATAGTGCCGATGTGTGGCAGAACAGGGCGCTATTTCGCATTGATTCCAGTGGTGGATTGAAGGTTTCTGCCGGTGTGCCGCCTGACTATTTTTCTGAGTATGGTCAGTATTGGGGTAATCCATTATATGACTGGGAATATCTATCCAACACTGATTATACGTGGTGGAAGCAGCGATTCTACAGCTCTCTTAAGTTATTTGATGTCATTCGCTTGGACCACTTTAGGGCATTTTCGTCGTTTTGGGAGATCCCAGGCGGAGCATGCGATGCCCGCGCCGGGCGTTGGGTTAGGGGGCCGGGCATGGCCTTTTTCGATTCGATCGGCAAGGCCATGCCCTATGTTAAGATTATTGCCGAAGACTTGGGTTATATTGACGAAGAAGTGTATAGGCTGAAAGTCGATAGTGGTCTTCCCGGAATGAAAGTGGTACAATTCGGCTTCGGCCACGATGCAAACAACGTTAATCTTCCTCACTTCTACCCTTTTAACAGCGTGGCATATACAGGAACACACGACAATGATACCACTCGTGGATGGTTGTCTAGGGTGGATGGATTCATAGCGGATAAAATCCGTGATTATTTTGCCTGTGATAGTTTGGATAGCGCATGGCCCATCGTTCGTGCAGCTTTTCTTTCTGTATCAAGACTTGCTGTTGCACCGGTACAGGATATTCTTGACCTTGGTTCTGAAGCACGCATGAACACCCCCGGCATTGCCAATGGTAATTGGAGATGGAGGTTGAACGCAGGGCATCTGGATGCATTTGCTTCTATGACATCGAAACTAGCAGCACTAAATAGCATTTCTGATCGCAACGGAAGGCATATGCAGACGCATTACAGCGTATCACCATAGGCACCGCATAGTTATACATTCCCGAATACGTATTACCCCATGAATCAACATACACTATCACGGATGTCATTTTGGCAAATCTGGAACATGAGCTTTGGCTTTTTTGGTATCCAGTTCGGCTGGGGTCTGCAAATGGCCAACATGAGCGCCATATACCAATATCTGGGTGCCGAGGAAAGTGATATCCCTATTCTGTGGCTTGCCGCGCCTATGACAGGCTTCTTGGTCCAGCCAATTCTAGGTTATTATAGCGATCGAACCTGGACTCGTCTTGGGCGGCGGAGGCCTTACTTTCTTGTCGGAGCAATACTGGCCAGTCTGTCCTTGATAGTCATGCCGAATTCATCAACGCTTTGGATGGCAGCGGGTTTGCTATGGATACTAGATGCTTCAGTAAATGTAAGCATGGAACCTTTCCGAGCTTTTGCAGCGGATCTGCTTCCTCCTGATCAGCGCAAACAGGGCTTTGCAATGCAGAGTTTGTTGATAGGTCTTGGTGCGGTGCTGTCATCATCGCTTCCATGGATTCTAAGTAATGTGTTTAATGTTGTAGGAAATGACGAAGGAAGTGCTATCCCGCGAACGGTTCACTACTCGTTTTACATAGGTGCCTTTGTGTTCTTTCTAGCAGTGTTGTACACAGTAGTGAAAACGACAGAACACCCGCCCTCAGATATGGAGGCATTTCTCCGAAATAAGCGAGATACGGCAGGCCTTGGCAATGCATTCAAGGACATTTTCAGAGGCGTGTTTCGTATGCCATTGGCTATGAAGCGACTCGCGTTGGTGCAGTTTTTTACATGGCTTGCTCTGTTCTCGCTTTGGATCTATTTTACTCCTTCGATTACGCAAACTGTATATAATGCCTCTCCCGGAAGCGTAGACTATCAAAAGGGGGTAGAGTGGGGTGGCGTCTGTTTTGCGACCTATAACGGAGTGGCGTTCTTTTTCTCCTTTGTGCTGTTGTGGATTACCCGTCGGTATTCCGCAAAACACATACATATGGTGTGTCTGTCCGTATGCGCCATCGGGCTTATCTCTGTATTGTTTATCAACACGCCTAGCCCGTTAATACTGTCTATGATCGCCGTTGGTATTGGCTGGGCCAGTATCCTGTCAATGCCCTATGCTATTCTCTCGAATGTTATACCGGCCGATAAAATGGGTTACTATATGGGAGTGTTCAACATATTTATCGTGCTCCCGCAAATGCTTGCAGCTCTGGGGCTTGGTGCAATACTCGACAGACTGTTGGGGGGGGATACTGTATATGCATTGGGTATTGGAGGAGCATCATTATTTCTGGCGGCGTTACTATTGCGATTTGTTCTAGAGCCGCAATCGTCTGTATCTGAGATATAACAGTTTGTGGACGCAATAGGCCACTACCTGCGAGTGATTTGTGCTAGGGATCAAGGTTGTTGACGCAGGAGCGGTTATTAGAGATTTGTTGTAAGCAGGAACATCTTGTCCGTTCTGACGTCATTTACTCGCGTAGGAATAGAGCTTGCCTTCCCCCTGCCCCTTGGGGTTCCATTCCATGACAATATGTGCCATGTTATCCTCTATATGGTAAAATCCCAATGAGTAGTATAGCGCAAGTGCAGCGACGTTGGTCTTTTCTACGCATAGTAGCAATCTACGTCCAGTACGCGTACACTCCTGCATTGTTGTAGTTATGATGATTTTGCCTATGCCCTTTCCACGCCACTCCGGCAATAGGGATATTTCCACAAGTCGCAACTCGCTGCGTCCTCCGCTTACGATGAATAGGCCCGCGGGAGAACCATCCATTTCAATGATGTTCTCTTTGGTTTCGGCGCGCGCTTTGATAGCGTTTTGGTGCGCATTGCGGGCGCGATACTGAAGGTCGAGTAGCTGCGTTTTCACCTTCTCGACTTGTTCGCTATGCCAATAATTCATGAATAGGCGCTCGGAGTCTATCTGTCCGCGAAGCTGCCTTATGAATGGTTCATCCTCCGCGCGAGGCGGACGTAGACTCATTATGTGACCCATAAGAAACGCCTGTATGCAGAGATTTGCGTGGCAATTCGACCACGACGTTATTATCTACTCTCATAAAGGAGTTCTGCATGACAAGGAAATTCAGAATCGGCGTCTTCTTCTCACTGTCTAGCAATTTCCCGCAGGCGGAGCCGAATCTGTCCGCAGGTTTTCGTGCCGGGATTGGAGCCTGCGCAGGGACTGACATCGACGTAATGTTTTATGATACGCAAGGAAGCGTCAAAAGGCTGGGTATGGCAATATCGCGGGCCTACCTTGTGGACCGCCTTGACATGGCCGTGGTCAATACTGCCTACGCAGGGCTTGAGGCCTTGTGCAATGCCTTGGCTCTGTATCGCAAGCCGCTCTTTGTAGTGAGCTCCGGCGCGGATATTGTACGCAAAGAAGAGCTTAACCCATATGTATTCAGAAGCTCATCTAATTACTGGCAGTGCGCGTTCGAGGCCGGCCGTATGGCTGGCAAAACCATGGGTGGGCGCGTCATGTTGCTCTCGTCGATGTTCGACTGCTGCTTCGATTCGCACGCTGCCTTCATTGCTGGAGCAAGCGAAACTGGAGCAGAAGCCCTTACTCGCATTTGCGACGCTCCCGACTATATCTTTCATGCGGAGCCTCTCCTTGAAGCCATTAAACGGGAAAAGCCCGACGGGCTTGCTATCTACGCCTGCGGCAGCATAGCGGCGCAGATTCTTGATACGATCGCTTCGGATGAGTTTGCGGCTTCGATCCCCGCGCTCCACGGGCCGATGTTGCACGAGGAGCCTCTTGCCTCGCGCCTTGGCGAAGCCCTTTCGGGCGGCAAGAGTGTTTTTTCCTCTTCAGGGACGCTTCTAAACAACGACACGGAAGAGTGCCGGGAGTTCAGGCACCGCTGGGCTGCGCAAGCAACTTCAGTGCCGGATTGTTTTGCGCTACTTGGCTACGAAACAGGGCTGTTTATACGCAAGGCGCTCGAAAAGTGCGACGGGACCAAGGTCGGCGCGGATTCGTTGCGTGCTGCCTTGGAAGGACTTGAAATATCCAGCCCGAGAGGGCGGATAATCATGGACGGAGAATACCACATCGGCTGCGGCCCCGTATATCTTCGGGAGCTTGAATTCGCTAACGGCTCACTTGGCGAGAAATGCCAGATGCTTGGTGTTTCGGCAAAAGATGGCGACGCTAGGTATCAGAAAATATTCTCGGGACACGTAAATCGTTGGTTGACTGATTATTTTCAATAATCATCGCGTGATGATTATTGATTATGCTTGCGAGGCAAACGTTTCCTGATTAGCTTTTCTACGCAGTGGACAGCTGCGTTTGGTCACGAACCCCCTACCTTGGCAGGACAGTAATGATGGAATACTTTCTTGGAGAAATCCTTGCCTTAGCCTATTCGCGCATCCCGCAAGGGACAGCTCAATGCAATGGTCAATTAATGGCTATCCAACAAAATAGCGCCCTGTTTTCTCTTCTTGGAGTAGTATGGGGTGGGGACGGCCGCGCAACCTTCGGTCTTCCAAATTTATGCGGGCGAAGCATGTACGGTCTTGGTACGCCACGCACTAGCAGTGGCGTCGTCGTTGGTTCGCTCAATTGGGAAATCGGAAAACTCTACGGCACCGATCAGTACGCACTATCGTTGGCGAATCTTCCCGTTCACGACCACGCAGCCACTTTCACCCCCTCTTTCGCTGGCGGAAACGGAAGCGGTACGGCGGCCTATGTGAAAGTATCAAGCTTGCAGGCTACAACGAACGACCCAAATGGCAACATCCTCGCCAAGGGCTGGGACCCTAGGACGCAGACAATCGACAACACATACATTGAACCCGACAAGGCTGGAACTCTTGGCAACCTTGCCGGAGTAGGCGGAGGAACGGGCGGCATGACAGGTGGCGTCGTGCAAATCGGCACATCAGGCGCAAGCTATCCGCTCACAGTGGACGGTCCGGGAGCAGGTATCAACTTCTGCATCGTGACATCGGGCGTGTACCCATCCTTTGACTAACGTATGGCATTGGCAACCAGTAGTTAACGTAACAAAGACGTAACTCAACCCGTACAACAATGAAGAAACAAATTATTAAGTCGTTTATGGCTATGCTCGCTCTGGTCCCATCAGTGGCCGCGGCAGACATTCTGATGCATATCGACGCAGTCAACGACCAGTTCTGGTTCTCTGGAAGCGCAACTGGAACTTTGACTTATGACGGATCATTTTCTCGGCTGATATGGAGCAATTCCTCGGGTGATTGGGGAGATGCATTTGCTGTAGGCCTTACCAACGCTTTCACCTTTGCAAGTCAGGGTATGGAAGTGGACATAGACCTGTTCGACTCTGACGACACCATCAAGATACAGCTGAGTTACGACAGTGCTACGACATCGGGCACGCTTACTGCAAATTCCTCCACGGTATTTACATATACAGATGCCTTCGGTGGGCTGACACCCTCCCAGGAAGCTGCCTTCGAGTCGCTAATCGGACAAACGATTCCCATCGGTATATACGGCAGCGGCTTCGGTGGACTTCAAGTAGTTCCCGAACCTTCGGAAGTAGCTTCCGCGCTAGGCCTTGGCGCACTGGCAGCGGTCATGATGCTCCGCAGAAGAAAGACCACCTGAAATTCCTGCCATCCTGAGCACTTTCAAGGGCATGTTCCCAAAGGACATGCCCTTTTCCTTGTTATGAACGTACCAAGGGCATCGCTAAATAGCGCTATCATGGCAGTTGCCCCCGTGCTACTCTATGCCGTGGTTGGGCGGGGGCCTTTTACTATGCCCCTTTCCGCCCATGCGATGCCGCTACGGCGGGTCAGCTCTCGTATTTCGGCATTTTTCTCCAGTGCTTCGCCGCGGATATAGGCCCTTGCGTGGTCTAGGTGTATGCAAATGGCCAGGTGGCGGGCCTGTATTGGCGCTATGCCGTTGTTTATCAGGCGCTCGCCCATCTCGCGATCCTCGCCGCCGTATTCCATATCCTCGTTGAAACCGTTGACGGCCAGAATGTTCTTCTTCCAGCCCGAGGCATTGTGTCCGTTCCAAGTGGGGCTGGTAGGGGTGATGTAGTTTAGTAGCTTGGCGAAGGCGCCGCGCGCTCTAAGTTTCAAAGGGACATTCGGGCAGCCGTTTGCGCGCAGCCAAGCTGGGTCGAACGCGTTCTGGTTAACGATGTCTTCGCGGGTGATTGTTTCGCTGGTCAGCATGGGTAGCTTGCAGTAGCCGCCCGATACAAAGTGGTCTTCCTGGCGCAAGTCCATGTGGACTTGCACAAAGTCCGCCCTCGGCACACAGTCCCCGTCGGAGATTATCAGATAGTCGCCCTCGCTGGCTGCGATGGCCTTGTTGAGTATCTCACACTTGCGGAAGCCCTTGTCCTCCTGCCATACGTGGCGGATGGGGAAGGGGCTGTGTGCGGACAGTTCCTCAACGGCCAGACGAGTGTCGTCGCGCGAACCGTCGTCGGCCACTATTAGCTCAAAGTCCGTCCGCGTCTGAGCCTGATAGCCCCAGACTACTTTCCTCAGCCATGCTGGGCTGTTGTAGGTGCTGATGATTACGCTGGTGGACATGGAGTTGCTTTTCAGCAGTCAGGCCATGCTACGCAGCGCAGCCTCGCCTATCAATCCCATTCGGGCATTGCCGGGCGAGGCTGCGCGCTTTTCGGGAGCTTTCCATTAGCGACGGGCTATGTGCGCCACGTCGTCGCAGATGCGGAATATGACTATCAGCATCTCGCACCATACTCTGGACAGCATAACTGCCAGTATCGTGAATATGGGGGTCAGGATCAGGCTCAACAGGCCGCTTTGGATACCGTTTGCAAAGCCGCCAATAAGGCTGGCAAGGGCGCCGATGCCGATGAATGCCAGTTGCAGTATGTAGATGAACTTGACCAGTTTGATGGTCAGGAAGTTCGTGAAGGAGAGATCTAGCAGGGCGTTTACGAAGCCTTTGGGGTCGTCAATCATGGTGGTTGTCTCCTAATCGAGGCAGGTGTGTTTGATTAAGCCGGTATTTCCGCAGGAATAATTCCTTCGATTGCGGATTCTTGCGAAAATGCCAAAGTATGCGAGAGTAAACTGTTCCCGCTGAATGGCTCCTTTTCAAGGGAAGCGAGATATTTAGATTTTTTCAGGGCATAAAAATACATCTTGACCTTCTTGCCTTATATACATCATATTTAGGTCATCAACGACGGCAAAGACGTCCAAATCGACGCACTGCCACAGAAAAGAGAATACGACAATGAGCCAGAAACAAGGTCCAGGAACACTCGCGGTGCACGCGGGGCAGGCCGCCGACAAGGCCACCCATGCGCGTGCAGTGCCGATATACCAGACGAGCAGTTACGTGTTCGACAGCACGGAACATGCGGCCAACCTCTTCGGATTGAAAGAGCTAGGCAACATCTACACTCGTCTTATGAACCCTACGACGGACGTGCTCGAACAGCGCGTTGCGGCACTAGAGGGTGGGACGGCGGGTCTGGCCATGTCCAGCGGCAGCGCGGCCATAACCTACGCCATCCTGAACCTCGCAAGTGCAGGGGATCACATCGTGTCTGTTTCCCAGCTTTACGGGGGAACATACAACCTCTTCCACAACACTCTGCCAAGACTTGGCATAGAGGTGAGCTTTGTCGATGCCGAAGACCCGGAGAGCTTCCGCAGGGCTGTGAAACCCAATACGAAGGCCTTCTACGGCGAAAGTCAGGGCAATCCGCGCCTGAACATCTTCCCATACGAACAGGTGGTGCCGATTGCTAAGGAGGCGGGTGTGCCTCTCATTATCGACAACACGGCCCTCACTCCGTACCTGCACAGGCCCTTCGACTTTGGTGCCAACATCGTCGTCCACAGCCTAACAAAGTTTATCGGCGGCCACGGCAACAGCCTTGGCGGTGCGATAATCGATGGCGGTAACTTCGACTGGGGCAGCGGCAAGTTCCCCGGCTTTACCGACCCGGACCCGAGCTATCACGGCCTTGTCCACTGGGAGGCTTTCAAGGCATTCCCGCCTGCTGGTGGGGCCAACATTGCCTTTGCCCTCAAGGCCCGCCTGCAACTGCTGCGCGATACAGGCTCTTGTATATCGCCCTTCAACAGCTTCCTCATCCTGCAAGGGCTTGAGACATTGCACCTGCGTCTGGAGCGACACAGCTCCAACGCTCTCAAGGTGGCGCAGTTCCTCGAGGCCAACGACAAGGTGGCTTGGGTAAATTATCCGGGCCTAAAGACGAGTCGCTCTTACGACGACGCCAAGAAATACCTTCTGCACGGCTCCGGCGGTGCGCTGGTTGGCTTTGGCGTAAAGGGTGGCGCGGAAGCTGGCAAGAGCTTCATTGAGAACCTCAAGCTACTGAGCCATCTGGCCAATATTGGTGACGCCAAGAGCCTAGCCATTCATCCGGCCAGCACCACGCACAGCCAGCTCGAAGGTGACGAACTGCTCTCGACAGGTGTCACGCCGGACTTCATTCGCCTTTCCATAGGCATCGAAGACCCCGAGGACATCATTGCCGACATAGCGCAAGCTCTTGCGGCGGTATAAGGCTTCTCTATCCCATACATACGCATACGGTGGCAGTCGCGTTCACGGCTGTCATGATACTGAACGAGTTAGTAAATATACTGGCCTCCGCTCCTGAAATATGGGGCGGAGGCTTGTTGTTTTGGGCAACGGGAATGGCTTTTCTTTTGTCCGATGTTGGATAGTATCCTGAGGTTGTAGGTCGCTACTTCGCTTATGAAGCCACATATCACCCTGATTTCGCGGCTTTGTGCTCTTGCCGCAGTGCTGTTTCTTGGGCCGGCGCGTTCGTATGCACTAATGGCAGGCTCGGCCAGTGGCAGCCCTGCCGATGCTCCAGGCTCCGAGGCAAGAGTTGACAGTGAGGACGTCTTTAGTGGCGTCGGAGCAGTAACTACGAGTGGGGCAGGCAAGGGGACTTGCACAGCGATATCTTCGCACTGGGTGCTGACAGCCGCCCATGTGGTCAACGGTGTAAGTTCCGTCACTCTGTATTTTAACGTGGGCGGAGCCACATTCACCTACACAAGCTCCAACATATACACCTACAACTACTTGGGGAAGAGTTACAATCCCTCTACGCACGACTACGACGTGGCTTTGATATACATACCCGAGGGGCTTGATGCGCTGATTGAAACTTACGCGCCCTACGATGGGGCCTGGACGGTAACGAGCGCCAGCGCCAATGGCACAAGGCTGGAGCTTGTCGGATACGGCGGCTCCGGCTATGGCAATGTGGGTTACAGCTCTTCCTATCCCCTTACTCAGACCGTCCGCAGGGTGGGAGCCAATGTTGTGGATTCGCTGGGACATCTTCCCGATACCGAGTGCGTGTTCTACCTTATGGATTTCGACGACGACAGCAGTGCCGGAACAGTTGGCGGGAGCTTGGGCAACGATGTAGAGACCACTTTTACCGTGGGAGATTCGGGAGGTCCGGCCTTTGTAAAGGTTGGCGACGAGTATTATCTGGCCGGGGTTAACACCCTTGTCAGTTACGAGGGTTCGGTGATGGGCAAGTATGGCACCTATGCCCTTGGGATTGCCATTCCAAGTGTCAGCGACTGGATAGGGCATACGCTTACAACAGTGCCCGAGCCTTCGCAGGTGGCCTTTCTTGTCGCTGCCGCGGCGCTTCTGCCTGTACTTTGGCGCAAGAGGCGCCTCAGCTAAGCTCTTGGCCCTGTTTAATATCTGCCGCGCGCTGTGTCTGCCCCGCTAGGGTCTTTGCACTGTACACATTTGAAAATAATGTAAAGACCCAGGGGTGATATTTATAAAAGCATGTCGGCCAATAACTTATCTTATTGCAGAACGCGCTGCTCCAAAGCAACAAGTAGTTGTTCCCAAGTTATTCACATTCCGAAATAGCCCGGAAGCCGCTTGTCAGGCCACGTGAGGCGATATGTTCGGAAATGGTCTGTGCGCCGGTTGCGGATTTCGCGTGCTTGGTGCTTTGCGGAAGCTGATTCAAGCCCTGTGCTTGCGAAAAAGTGCGCGAAACTGATTGTAACTGATTTTCAGCCTCTTGGCGGCCTCCTCCTGAGAGCAGTCTCCGGCCAGTGCCTCGTTCAGGGCACGACGTTCCAGCTCCAGCCTAGCCTCTTCAAGGCCCTTTTCGATGAGCACGCTTCCTAGGTCGTATGGCACTGCGGCATGTGATGAAATATCCAAACATGGTGTGGATTCCTGCCAAGGTGGGCGCAGGGGGCTGAAGTCAACATCGCGGATCGTTCTGCCCTCGCTCTGATAGACAGCCCTTTCCACGATGTTTTTCAGCTCGCGGACATTGCCGGGCCATTGGTAAGCCTCCAGCTTTTGCCGCGCCTGCTGGGATAATTCCGGCGTTCGTTCCATGCCAAGCTCTGCCGCCATTCGGGAAGCAAAGTGCCCGGCCAGCAGGGCTATGTCGCCGCGGCGCATCCGCAGCGGGGGCAGGTGCAGCACCTCGAAGCTGAGCCTGTCGAGCAGGTCCGCCTTGAAGCTGCCCTTGTCCACCATCTGCGATAGGTCGGCGTTAGTGGCGCCGATTATTCGCACGTCAACCTGAAGCTCTTTTGTACCGCCAACTCGCTCAAATACTCCATACTCGGTCACACGGAGCACTTTTTCCTGTGCGCTTACGGGCATAAGGCCCAGTTCATCGAGGAAGAGGCTGCCTCTGTTGGCCAGCTCGAAACGGCCTGCACGCCGCTGTGCCGCACCGGTGAAGGCCCCGGCCTCGTGCCCGAACAGCTCGCTCTCGATAAGGCTTGGGGAAAGCGAGGCGCAGTTGAGCGATACGAGTGGCTGCTGCCAGCGTCGGGAAAGAAAGTGTAGGCGTGCGGCCGCAAGCTCTTTGCCCGTTCCCCGCTCGCCAATGATCAGCACCGGTCTTTCGACGGGGGCCACGGCTGCAAGGCGTGCCTGAAAGTCCAAAAATGCCTCGGATTGTCCAATCGCATCAGGTATGCGGCGCGGGTCCGTATCGGGAATATCTGGATTGTCGTAAGATTTCGCCAACTTGGTTATATGTTGTGGCGAATTACGCCAATGTTGGCAATCGAAAATCTATCAAACATTGTAATTCATTGTGCTATAGTGGCTTGAGAAACTGGCACGCTGTTTGGCACGAGTCTTGGTATAAGTGGATTCGCAGGCCTGTTGGGAGCAGTCCTGCGGAGATGAGTGACAGGATCGTGCCCCGCCGCCCTCAAAGGAGTAGTAGGGTGGCGGGGTTTTCAAAAAGACTACGAATAACACTTAGGGAGATAGGAATACAGATGAGCATTTTCACACGTTTCAAAGACATCGTCAGCAGCAACCTCAACTCGATGCTGGACAAGGCAGAGAACCCGGAAAAGCTGCTGCGCCTGATGATTCAGGAGATGGAGGACACCCTGGTCGAACTGAAGGCGTCCTGCGCGCAGGTGATGGCCGACAAAACCCGCCTTGGCCGCAGTGCCGAGAGACTGTCCGGCGAAGTGGCGCTCTGGGAGGGCAGGGCGGCACTGGCAATGGAGAAGGGACGCGAAGATCTGGCCCGCGAGGCCCTGCTTCGCAAGCGCGAGATTCTGGCCGAGGTGACGCGCCTTGGGCAGGAGGTAGCCTCTGCCGATGAGACAGTGAGCCGTTACCGCGACGAAATAGGGCAGGTGGAGGAGAAGCTGACCCAGGCCCGCGAAAAGCAGCGCAACCTTGTGCGCCGCCACACACTGGCCCGCGAGCGCATCCAGAGCCAGGGCAATATCCGCCGCTTCGACCGTGGTGACGTAGTGCAGCGCTTCGACAGTTTCGAGCAGCGCGTGGACCGCATGGAGGCCGAGGCAGACCTCGTAAACATCGCCCGCAAGAGTAATCTTGAAGATGAGTTTGACCGCCTGCATCAGGATGAACAGCTTGAGAAGGAGCTTTCCGAACTGAAAAGCAAACTCGGCAACAAGTAAGCGCGAAACGGAGACTATCACACGATGTGGCACGCACTCGAACCCGCAATTATCGTATTCAGCCTAGGCCTGGCCGCCGCCGGAATCATTCTGGTGATGCGGATTGCAATCGGCCTGCCGCGCAAGGCCTTGCGCAAGCAGGAGGAGGACAGCGCGGGGGATGAGGCACGGATGATTCAGGAGATGTTCTCCAAGCTCAACCGGCTCGAAGCCCGCATCGAATCACTCGAAACAATCGTTGTGGAAACCCAGCGCCGCGCCCGCTAAAGGCCGACGATCAGAACAGAGGATCCTGTCATGATGATGCTACTCGAAACAAGGTTGCCTGCCGACTATCTGGCCAGCAAGGCCCCTCATATGCCGGACATTGTCGCCACTCTGGCGCAGTTTCCACTACCCGTGTTGGTTGTGGGTATGGTTATGACAGCAATGGTCCTTCTGACCCTGCTTAAGCGTGGCTTCGACACGGTTGACAAGCTGATAGCCAAACGCAGCGAGGCCGGTTCCGACGAACAGGCCCAGATCTTGCAGGAGGTATTCAACAAACTCACGCGGCTCGAAGCCCGCATCGAATCACTTGAAACAATCATCGTGGACACTCAGCGCAAATCACGCTGAACAAAGCCCAAACTGGCTAGCATCGGAAAGCTACATACATGAATAGAAACTCACATACCCTTTATCGCTCGCGCAACGGCAAAATCTTTGGCGTATTTCAGGGCCTGGCAGATTACTTCGGCCTGAACGTCTTCTGGCTTCGCCTTGGCGCAGTGGTGCTGTTCTTCATGACGGGAGGCATCCCGCTCATACCAATCTACGTCGTGGCGGCCATACTCATGACGCCGGAGCCACCGCAGGCTCTGCGCTCCGACGAGGAAGAGTTCTACAACTCTTTCACCAGCAATCGCAGACTGGCCCTGTCCCGCCTATCTGAAAAGCTCGACGGCCTGGACCGCCGCGCCCGCCGCATCGAGGACATCGTCACCGCCCGCGGCTACGACTGGGAGCGCCGTATGCGCGAAGGCTGCTAAAAGCTGCCGTTACAACACTATCGTTCCGGGTGCCGGGCTGAAACCGGCTCTGCACCCGGAACTGTATATGTGTGGCCAAGGTCACAGTTACCAGCCTTGTGACCACAATAAACGGCCGCTCGTTGATGATACACCGTTCATGGTGCGTGCTTGGCCGCATAACATTTTATACATCCATTTGTGCAGTCTATTGAGTCAGGGTCGGACATGTTCCGCTAAAGTATAGTAGGAAGCAGTCCCTGCGATTGGTCGCCCAAAGATGTGCCTTCATCTGGGCCTGAAGAGGCGATGAGAAATTTTGATTGTCCCCAATAAAGAAGTTTCAGCTACACCTTCATGCATTCAATAAAAACCACCATTTTGGCCCTGCTGCTGGCCCCGACTCTGCTCCAGGCAGAGGGCGAGGGCATGCTGACATTGCAGCAGGCAGTAAGCGAGGCGCTTGCCCGCAACATGGATCTGCGCATCCAGCGTTACGACCCCTTCATTGCCCGTCAGACCCTTGGCGTGGAGGAGGCAGCATTTGACATTATTCTAAATGCCGACGCTGGTCTCTACAACGCCAACAGCGCCCTCGATGGCTCCAGCACGACCAAGGGCAGCCTGAGCGCAGGGGCTACAAAGAAGACCGTGACCGGCGCTACGCTCGGCCTGACAACGACGCTGGACCACAATAGCGCCCTTGCAAAGGACAGCAGCTCTTCCATCACGGCCAGCATCAGCCAGCCCATTTTACGCGGGGCACGCAAAGAAGTGGTCCTTGCCGACCTTAACAAGGCGTCCAGCCAGCTTTCGCAGGCACAGCTCCAGCTCCGTTCCAACGCGCTGGACCTTGTCCTCGAAGTCAACACCCGCTACTGGAACCTTTCCTACGCAAAGCAGCAGGTGAGGCTACTGGAAAGCTCGGTCAAGTCCGCCGAGCTGCTCCTAGATGAGAGTCGGGCAAAGCTCAAAGCGGGCCTTGTGTCGGAAATTGAACTATTGCAGGCGATGGCGCTGCTTTCTGAACGGCGCGAGGCGCTCACTAAGGCGCAGCTAGCCACAGCCAGCGCGGCCGACGAGCTGGCGCAGGGCATGGGAACGCTGCTTGAGCTTGGCGGGACAAGCTTTGAGCCCACGGTAGCAGAGCTGCCAACGAACATGGGCGCAGTTACGCCATTTGGGGAACTCTGGCCTCTCATCTTGGAGCGTGACCTAGCGAGTGCCATGCAGGAAGAGACCATACGCCGCGCCTATATCGATCATGTCAAAGCTGGCAACGCGCGCCTGCCCCAGCTCGACCTCATTCTTCAGGCGGGACTAAGCGGTGCCGACAAGAGCGAGTACGACAGCCTTGGCAGCCTAATGGATAGAGACGGGCGTGAACTTAACACACAGCTCAAGTTCTCCATGCCCCTGGGACGCAAGGCCGAGATTGCGCAGTCCCGTCAGGCTGCCGCCCGCCTTGAACAGGAGAGAATCCGCCTAGTGGCCGTAAAGGAGAGCCTATACAAGAATGCCCGCAACACATGGCGCGACCTCCAACTGGGCGTTGACCGCTGTTATTCCGGCAAGGCCCGCGTGGACTACCAGCTGATGGCCCTCGAAAAGGCCCGCAGCAGCTTCAGTGCTAACCTTATCAGCTTTCGCGAGCTAATCGATGCGCAGAAAGACTACGACGATGCGCAGCTCGTGTATCTGGACTCCTTGCGGGATCTGACCCTTGCACGGGCGGGCATGGCAAGGCTGGACGGCACCCTCTTTGATGAATCCCTGAACGCAAACTCTTTCAACCCTTCAGAAATCACTTCCGAATAAGGTCCCCCAATGATGGCCAAACGCAAAAGTAAGAAGCTGCGCTACATAATTGCAGCAGTTGTTGTCATAGTTGTCTGCGCAGCGGTGTTCGCGCCGAAAAAGCAGCACTTTACCCAGGTAAGTACCGAAAAGGTAGTTAGGCGCGACATCACCAGCCAGGTGACAGCCTCGGGCAGCGTCAAGCCGAAGCTGGAAGTGGTGATAAGCTCCGAAGTGTCCGGCGAGGTTGTGGAGCTGCCCGTAAACGACGGCGACCGCGTCGAGAAAGGCCAGCTTCTTGCCCGCATCGACACCGAGATTCTGGAGCTTCGCGTGAAGCAGCAGGAAGCGGCCATATTGGCGGCCCGCGCCAGCGCCGAGCAGATGCGCGTCCAGATGGAGCGCGCCCAGCAGGTGCTCGAAGATCAGGAGCGCCTGCTTGCTGACAAGTTTGTCTCCGAGGATAAAGTGCGCGAGGCCCGCTCCGACGCACTTGCCCGCAAGGCTGCCTATGCGGCGGCAATGGCCCAGATTAGCCAGCAGCAAATGGAGCTGGATCAGGCCAAGAAGAACCTTAGCAAGGCAATCATCTACTCGCCTATGGACGGTATCGTCAGCTCCCGCAGTGTGGAGCTTGCCGAGCGCGTCGTGGGCACGGGCGACTATCAGGGAACAGAGATAATGCGCGTGGCCGACTTTGGCGTCATGGAACTGGTCATCGACGTAAACGAGAGCGACGTTGTCAATGTGTCCGTCGGCGACGAGGCATCCATACTCATCGACGCCATACCGGACACCTCCTTCACCGGCAAGGTGGTGGAAATCGCCGCCTCTGCATCCAGCAGCTCAAGCAGCACAGACGCAGTCACCTTTCAGGTCAAAGTCCGCATTGATCAGACCGACGCGCGCATACGCCCCGGCATGACGGCCACCGCCGACATCGACACAGACTTTGCCGAAGGGGTGCTCACCGTTCCGCTCCAGAGCGTTACAGTGCGCGACAAGCAGACCGTGGCCAAGGCCCTGGGCAAGGCCGAGATACCCGAGATCCCGCCGCAGGTGGGCGAGGTCCGCTCCAGCCGCAAGGACAAAAAGCGCAGCCGTGCCGAACTGGACAACCTCCAGCGCATAGTGTTCGTCTTCAAAGACGGCAAGGTGCAGATACGCGAGGTCAAGACTGGCATATCCAGCAGCCGCTACATGGAGATTAAGGAAGGGCTTTCCGATGGAGAAGAAGTCGTCAGCGGCAGCTACAACGCCATAGCCCGCGAGCTTAACCACGACATGCAAGTGAAGGTCCAGCCCAAGGGTGAGAACAACGGCAAGCCCGGTTCCAAGTCTTCCTCCAAGTAGGGCCATACACACATGACACCTGTAATCGACATACGCGATGTCTGGAAGACCTACGATCTAGGCGAGACCAAGGTCCACGCCCTGCGCGGGGTAAGCCTCCAGATAATGCCCAACGAGTACGTGGCCATCATGGGGCCTTCGGGCAGCGGCAAGAGCACGCTCATGAACATGCTTGGCTGCTTGGATACGCCAACGAGCGGTCACTACGAGTTCAAGGGGCAGAACGTGGCCGATATGAGCGACAACGAGCTGGCCCGCGTGCGCAACAAGGAGCTGGGCTTCGTGTTCCAGAGCTTCAACCTCTTGGCTAGGTCCACGACGCTCCGCAACGTGGAATTACCCCTTGTTTACGCCGGACTGGACCCAGAGGAGCGCCGCGAAAGGGCCATGAAGGCCTGCGAACAAGTGGGCCTTGGCAACCGATGGAAGCACCGCCCAAACGAGCTTTCCGGCGGCCAGCGCCAGCGTGTGGCCATCGCCAGGGCACTTGTCAACGACCCCTCGCTCATCCTTGCCGACGAGCCCACGGGCAACTTGGACTCCAAGACGGGGCAGGAAATCATGGCCCTGTTGGAGGAACTGCACATGAAGGGCAACACAATCGTTCTAGTAACGCACGAGGACGACATTGCCGCACATGCGCACCGCAAGATACGCCTCTTTGACGGACAGGTGGTCGAGGATTCAATCACTGACAGGGGAATGCAGCACAAAAGCCGATGAAACATACCTTTAGAGAGCTTCTGCGCTTTCGCTACGAACTGTACGAAAGCCTGCGCATTGCCGTGGAGCAGGTGCTTCAGCACAAGACCCGCGCTGCGCTGACCGCACTGGGCGTAATGATAGGCGTTCTTGCCGTGTCGCTAATGGGCACTGCTGTGGCGGGCATTGACAAAGGCTTCAACGACAGCCTTGCCATGTTCGGCAAGGACGTATTCTACGTGGGGCGCTGGCCCTGGGGCAATGTGGGCGACGAGTGGCGTACATATAGGATGAGGCCACAGTTCCGTTTCGACGATGCGGTGAGGGTCAACGAAATCATTTCCCAGACACCCAACAGCTTGCTGGAACTGGCCGTATCCCGCGACGAACGGCACCGCAGGGTGCGCTTTGGAAACAACTCTGTCGAAGGGGTGCAGATTGTTGGTACCTCTCATACATATCCACAGGTTAGTCCGGCAGAGATGAAAGAAGGACGCTTCTTTTCCGAACACGAGGATGTGAGCGGCATCCGTGTTGTGGTCCTTGGCCATGACATAGCAGATGTGCTCTTTCCCGGAGTGTCGCCCATTGGCAAGAGCGTCATTATCCGCAATCAGCCTTTCGAGGTCGTGGGCGTGTTTGCACGTCAGGGAGAATTCCTTGGCCTGTTCAGCTTGGACGAGATGGTGGCCGTTCCGCAGAAAGCATCCCCTTCGGCCCGATGGGACCGTCGCGATGTGCAGATTATGATCAAGATGCGCGAAGGTGCGAACAAGAATCTGGCCATGCAGGAGATAGAGGGTGCCATACGCCGTGTTCGTGGCCTTATGCCTGAATTTCCCAACGACTTTGAGATCAACCGCACCGAACTCATCGAGGCAGAGCTTGGTCCGGTGAAAAAGGGTGTGACAATGGCTGGCATATTCATCACCGGGCTTTCGCTCTTTGTGGGAGCAATAGGAATCATGAACATAACCTTCGTCGCCGTGCGCGAAAGGACCAAGGAAATCGGCACTCGCCGGGCCATTGGTGCTCCGCGTCGGGCAATCCTGACGCAGTTCCTTGTAGAAGCGGTGTTCATCTGCCTTATCGGAGGGGCCGTTGGCCTAGTCTTCACCTTCATTATTCAGGAAATGTTCAAGAACATCATGCCCGCCTTCCCTTTGGTGTTCTCCTGGGATCTGCTCTTTATCGCCGTGATGGCCTCTGTAATCACAGGCATACTCAGTGGCTTTGCCCCGGCATGGACGGCCGCGCGGCTGGACCCGGCAGAGGCTCTGCGCCACGACTAGGTTGCTGGGGTAACTTATATACAACTTTCACAAACTCTTTGCGGACAAGCGGATGGAAAAGAAATTCACAGGCATACGGCGCAGGGACATCCTCGCGCTGGCCACAGGTTCGCTCGTGGCCAACAAGCTGCGCAGTGCGCTCACTGTAATGGGCATTGTCGTTGGCGTATTCTCGGTTGTGGCGGTCATGACGGCTCTTTCAGCCATGCGCGAGAGCATCAATTCTGGCCTTTCACAGCTTGGTGCCAACACGTTCGAAATCAGCAAGACGCCCGCCATGACCGGCAATTGGTGGGAATACATGCGCCGCCCATCCATCAATTACGCCCAAGGGCGTCGCTTTGAACTATTGATGGCAGATCTATGCCCCGGTGCCCTCGTGTCTCTTACCGTTGGCGATGGCGGTTACAAGGCCAGTTACGCTGGCAAGACGATGGATAAGTCCGTCAACATGATTGGGATCAACGAGAACTCGCTTATTGCCAACAACCGAAAGATAGCCCTTGGGCGCAATCTCTCCACCGACGATGTCATTTTTCGCCGTCCCTTCATCGTCGTCGGCAGCAAGGTTCGTGACGCGCTTTTCCCGAGCGAAGACCCCTTGGGCAAGCGCATAATGGTTTCCGGCAATTCATACACCATCGTCGGCGTTCTTGAAGAAAAGGGAGAGGTGTTCGGCAACGATCAGGACAACTTTGCAGTCATACCCGTGACGCTCTTCATTCAACGTTACTGGAATGATTTCTGGCGCAGCATTGATATCGCCGTTCAGGCACCTTCGGATGTGGATATGGAAGAGGTGCAGAACATCGCCATTGGTGCCATGCGCGTAGTGCGCGGTCTGCCCCCGGAGGAATTCAACAACTTCGAGGTGTATTCCAATGATTCGCTTAAGGCCACGTTTGACAAGATGGCCGTAATCGTGGGCCTGGCAGGGCTGATTATCAGCGCCATTGCCCTTGTTACAGCAGGCGTGGGCGTAATGAACATCATGCTCGTATCGGTCACGGAACGTACCCGCGAGATTGGCGTACGCAAGAGTCTGGGTGCCCGTTCAAAGGACATACTGATCCAGTTTCTTCTGGAGGCCATATTCATTGCACAGGTCGGGGCTGTAATTGGCATATTCTTTGGCGTTGCGGTGGGCAATGGCGTGGGGATGATGCTGAACGTCAAGCCCGTTATGCCTTGGTTTTGGATGAGCGTTGCGGTCATTACCTGCGCAGGCATCGGGCTGGTGTTCGGCGCGTATCCTGCATGGAGGGCCGCCAAGATGGATCCAGTTGATGCTCTGCGCTTTGAGTAGGCCGATGTATGGCAGGCATCTGTCAATGTGAGGGCGACGTTGTACATTATATGTCAAATCTGTGCCGGGGCGCATTGTATTGGTTCACAGCTTGAAATAACGGTGCTTCGGTGCTAGGTTTCCAAAACGTGGGAAACGCAGTGGACAGAAACCACATGCAGGCGCATCCATTTTTCTCTTCATTCGACAAGGAAGAGGCGAGGCGTCTCATGGACATGGCGATCATTCTTGATTTCAAGGGTGATGAAATGGTCTATGACTCAGGCTCTACCTCTCTAGGGGTATATC
>LVBW01000100.1 GCA_001604585.1 Puniceicoccales bacterium Verruco_02
GGAGCGTTCGAGAGGGCGGGGGAGCTGGAATTTGCACTCGGCCCGGTGGAGTTGTTTGCCGCAGAGCCGGAGCTTTTTCAGGCCCTGATGGCGCGACACTTTGCCGGGGACTGCCTGCCAACTCAGGTGCCAGAGTTGCCAGACGCGGCACTGGCCAGTTCGGGCAAGCTAGGGGCCTATGTGGACAGTGTGCTAGATTACGCCTTGCGCGTGGGGGCGAGCGATGTGCATTTCGAGCCTTGGGGGCTGGAATTTCGCGTGCGCATCCGCGTGGACGGCGTCTTGCGCGAGCTGCCGGGTTTGCCAGCCGCGTCGGGAGCGGCCGTGCTGGCACGCCTGAAGCTTCTCGCGGGAATGGACATCGGCCAGTGTCGCAAGGCTCAGGACGGGCGTCTGCGCAGGGGCGGAGGGCCGGATCTGCGCCTTGCCACCCTGCCTGTGCAGGGCGCAGAGTGTGCCGTCTTGCGCATACTGGATGCCGGGCGAGGCTTTGCGGATCTATCTTCGCTGGGGATGCCCGAGGCCTGCCGCCGCGAATTGGAGAGGGTCTGCGCCGGGCAGGGCCTTGTGCTGGCCTGCGGGCCAACAGGGAGCGGTAAGACGAGCACCCTGCACACTGCTCTGCGGGGTTTGGACGCTGGCGCAAGGAAGATACTTACCATAGAAGACCCTGTCGAGTACGAGCTTCCCGGCGCTGTGCAGGTGCAGGCAAGGCCGGAGATTGGGCTGGACTTCGCGCGGGCGCTCAGGAGCTTTCTCCGGCACGACCCGGACGTCATACTTGTCGGCGAGATTCGCGATGCGGAGACTGCCCGCACGGCCATGAGGGCTGCCCTAACAGGGCATCTTGTGTTGGCAAGTCTGCACTGCGCGGATGCCCCGCACGCGCCCTTGCGCCTTGTGGAGCTTGGGCTGGAGAACTGGCTTGTCGCCTCGGCTTTGGAGCTTGCCATAGCCCAGCGCCTCTTGCGCCGAAGCTGCGCGGACTGTTGTGGGAGGGGTTGCGAAAGTTGCTCTGGGAGTGGGAGCCGGGGCCGGGTGGCCGTGTTTGAATGGCTGCGCATGAACGCGGAGCTGGCTTCGCTGATTGATGCGGGGCAAATGGACGAGTATCTTGCCGCTGCAAATAGAGCCTTGCCGCAGACAATGGCCGCAAGGGCCAGAGATTATCGCCGGGAGGGGCTTCTTAGCGATGAGGAACTGCTGGAGCAGGGTTGGTTATAGTGCGGGCGAGCATCGTTTGGATGCCTACTAATTCGAGACTCAATCTTGTTTGCATAAGTTAAGCCCTATAAGTTTGACTTTCACCACGTTGACGGGCGATTAGGTTTATTCAACCACGTACATTTTCAGCCAACTAACAGAGCCATGAACGGCATAACACGATTCTTCACTTCGTCTGTCGGGAGAAAGTACCTGATGGCGGTCACCGGCACCATCCTGTCCCTGTTCGTACTGGGTCACATGTGCGGCAATCTCCAGTTCTTTCTGGACGCAAAGTGGCTCAACAGCTACGCGCACCATCTCCAGAGCCTGCCCTACGGCCTGCTCTGGGTCATCCGTGCGGTGATGTTGACAACTGTGGTGGTCCACCTCGTTGTGGGCACACTGCTTACAACGCACAACATGAAGGCGCGCCCCGGCTACGAGGTCGATGCCACGATACAGGCCAGCGTCGGCTCCCGCACCATGATTTGGACGGGCCTTGTGCTCTTTGCCTTCATCGTGTTCCACATCATGCACTACACGGTGAAGAACGTGCAGGACTTTTCAGCCCTGACCTACAACCTCGAAGGCTATGGCGTGGTGCCCGACGTGCAGGCGATAATGTATGCCGGGTTCAGCATCTGGTATTACTCGCTCTTTTACATCGTGGCGGTCGGCCTTTTGCTCTTCCACCTCTCGCATGGCGTCGCCTCGGCCTTCCAGAGCGTTGGCCTGCGCAATCAGGTGTGGCGCAAGCGTCTCGAATGCCTCGCATGGGCCTATGCTGCGGCCGTGTTCATCGGCTTCTCCTCCATTCCCGTGTGCGTCCTTTTGGACAAATACGTGTTCCCCAACCTTCTTTCCATTGGCTAGGCCATAGGAATAGCGAGCGCCCAACAACAACCCTTTGCCGCACAATTAGCGCGATGAAACTCGACAGCAAAATTCCTTCCGGTCCCGTACAGGACAAGTGGAACAACCACAAGTTTTCGACCAAACTGGTCAACCCCGCCAACAAGCGCAGATACAAGGTGATCGTCGTCGGTT
>LVBW01000055.1 GCA_001604585.1 Puniceicoccales bacterium Verruco_02
CGCCACCCCCGCCGCCGAACACCTCGCGGAACAGGTCGAAGGGGTCGTGAAAGCCGCCGCCCGCACCCCCGCCAAAGCCTCCGCCCTGTGGCCCGCGAGGCCCGGCCCCGCCCTGAAAGGCGGCGTGTCCGTAGCGGTCGTACGCGGCGCGCTTGTCTGCGTCCTTGAGGACATCGTAAGCCTCGGAAATCTCCTTGAACTTGTCCTCGGCCCCCGGCTCCTTGTTGCGGTCGGGGTGAAATTTGACCGCCATGTTGCGGTACGCCTTCTTGATGTCGTCGGCGGCCGCGCCGCGTTCGACGCCAAGCACCTCGTAATAGTCGCGCTTTGCCATGTCGGTCCCTGTTGTTTGTCTAGGCCTTCGGCCCGCTGGAAAGTATCACTGTTGCCGGGCGCAGGAGCCTGCCGTTGAGCGTGTAACCGGTGCGCGCCACGATGGCTATCTTGCCCTCGGGCACATCGGCGCTGGGCTGCTGGGCGATGGACTCGTGCAGATTCGGGTCAAAGTCCGCACCGAGAGGATTGAGTTCCTCCACGCCCTGAGTCTTCAAGGTGCCCTTGAACTGGGTCATTATCATGTCAATGCCATCGAGCACGGCCGCTGCCTCGGGGTGGTGCTTGCGCGCCGCGTCGAGGGCCAGAGCCATTGTGTCGAGAACGGGGATGAGCGCACCAGCAAAGTCTGCATTCGCGCTCTTGCGCGCGTCCTCCTTTTCGCGGACAACGCGCTTGCGGAAGTTGTCAAAGTCCGCCGCGCTGCGAACGAGCATTTCGCGCAGGGCGGCGTTCTCCTGAGCCACGGCGTCGAGCTTGGCATAAAGGTCGGAATCGGCCCCCTTGCACTGGCAGCCCTCTTCGCCATGCCCACCGCAGCAGCCCTCGTCCGAACCCTGCTCCTGATGCTCGTGACAGCGGCACCTGTGCTCGGACTTGTCGTCCGGAAAGGGTACGCTGTCGAGGTTAATGTCGCCGTCCTTTTGCGAATTGTCCTGTTTCATCCTGCGTTTGCGGAAAAGCATATAAAAGTGTTGTCGTTTGCCCGACCACACAGGGCGGCGGGGTCGGGAATGCAGCCTTTCTTCATGCAGGGCCAATGCCATTCTGGCAACCTTGTTTGAAAAACACGCAAGATGCGTATTGCCGGAGAATTGTGACACAAGGCGCCGATACCGCCAGATAGTCCACTCCAGGGAATGCGGGACAAACAGGCTCAGTGGGTGGCGACTCGTTGACACAGGCCGCATGTCGAAGAATGCTGGCCAGCACTAACGATAATTGCACTTTGGGCTTGTTATGTGCCATGTTTGAAGATTTGAATAACGGCTTCCCACGTTCGCATCTGCCTTATGTTGGCCAAGGTGCGTACGGACGAACGGTTAGTGCACTGTCGCATTCTCCGCTGCTTTTCCATAACACAAACTGCCATGTCCTTCCTGAAAGTAATGCATTCAAGAGCTGCTCTATCGCTCGCCGCTTCCGCACTTGTACTGCCCCTCAGCCTGGGCGCACAGACAACCACGATCAATCAGGCTGATATCGAGACATACTACAGTTCAAGCATGGGCGGATACGTCATCGACGACGGTAACGAGTACCTCATTAACTCGCCGCTCAGCTTTGGTACGACAAGCTCCGGAGACAACCTGATTGTCGGATACGACACTACCGGCAGCAAGCTGACAATTTACGATAACGAAGTTTCCAACTACGAAGCCAGTATCGGATATGGTTTCGATAGCTCCGGCACGGTGGAAGTAACTGCCGCTGGCGGCAATTGGGTAAGCCACGGGACCATATACGTTGGCAGAGGCTATGGAAGCACAGGTGAGCTAATTGTAAGCGGCTATGCGAACGTAACAGGCAATGCCGGTATCGTGCTGGGCTACGCAGGCGAAAGCACTGGTAATCTCAGTATGTCGGGAAGATCTACGACACTGGGCACAACCTTCATCACCGTTGGCTATGACGGAACGGGTAACATGACCCTCGGCGACGGCGCCACTATTACCACCAGTGCCGCCTCAACCATCGGTAGCGGCTTCACGGTTCGAGGTACCGGAACGGTAACCTTGACGGATACATGGACGAAGTGGGAAAGCAGCAGCTCCATAAATGTCGGTTCCTACGGAACGGGAACCTTGACAATTGAAAACGGAGCAACCGTTACGAACACTACCTCGACGGTTGGAAACGGAAACATATCAAGAAACGGTACAGGTACGGTTAACGTCAGAGGAAGCGGTTCAAGCTGGACAAATAGTGGCTCGCTTATCGTCGGTGGATATTATGGCACCGGCACGGTTAACATTGAAAGCGGAGCGACTGTCTCCAGCGTAGGCGGAAAGATTGGCGAACAATCAAACTCCCAAGGCACGGTGACAGTCAGCGGGGCGGGCTCAAGATGGACGAACACGAGCTACCTCTACGTAGGTGATGGCGGCAGTGGCTCCTTGAACATTCTGGACGGTGGCAAGGTAACAAGTTTGAGTGCCAACCTTGGGCGAACGTCAGCCTCCACCGCCACGGTGCTCGTTTCCGGCAATGGCTCTGTATGGGATATTTCCAACACTTTGACAATCGGGAGCGCGGGAACAGGCACGCTGACGATCGAAAACAACGGCCTCGTCGTCGCAGGCGCTCTCAGTTTGCAAACTTACGGCAGCATATATCTCAAGGCTGGCTTCCTGCTGCTTACGGGCGAGGGCAGTGATGACAAGAACACGCTGGACGCCCTTCTCGACGCGGGCACTTCGATATACGCATGGAACGGCTCCGCGTATGAACTGGTTACATCCAGCGAATCCGCCCTAGTTTCATGTGTATATTACGAACACGTCGAGGAGAACGACTTGGTACGGGCGAACGGTTATAACGATTACGGCACACTGTTGACATCAGCTTACGCTGTTCCCGAACCGGCGACATACGCCCTCTTCGGCGGCCTAGGCGCGCTGGGCCTTGCGATGTATCGCCGCCGCAAAAACGCCTCCCGATAGGGCATAACACGGCACAAGTCTTCAACGACGGCTCCGAAACCTCAGGTTTGGGAGCCGTTTTGTTGACGAAGAAGCGCGCAAGGGCAGGATTGCACCCGTTGCGCGCAAGTCTTACACTCGCACGCTTTAAGCACATTTTTCCGCACATACGCATCATGGCCGCAAACTGCACCGATTACGAACCGTCCCGCATCGAACCTCTCTGGCAGAAGTACTGGGCAGACAACAATACCTTTGTCGCGAAGGACTTTGACTCGACGCGCCCGAAATACTTCGCAATGGCCATGTATCCCTACCCATCCGGGCACGGCCTGCACGTGGGCCACAGCGAGAACTATACCGCCACGGACCTTCTCTGTCGCTACAAGCGCGCGCGCGGTTTCAACGTAATGCAGCCCATGGGCTGGGATGCCTTCGGCCTGCCCACGGAGCAGACCGCCGTCGAGACGGGCGTCCACCCCCGCGAGGTGACGCGCAGGAACGTGGCCACCTTCAAGCGCCAGCTTGACGCGCACGGCTTCGGCATAGACTGGACGCGCGAAATCAACACCACAGACCCCCAGTACGTGCGCTGGACTCAGTGGATATTCGCCCAGCTTTTCAAGCACGGCCTTGCCTACGTGGACGAGCGCCCCGTGTGGTGGTGCCCGGCTTTGGGCACAGTGCTGGCCAACGAGGAAATCGTGGACGGCAAGAGCGAACGCGGCAGCCACCCCGTGGAGCGCCGCGCCCTGCGTCAGTGGGTCTTGCGCATCACAGCCTACGCCGAAAAGCTGCTCGAACGCCTCGAAGGCATCGACTGGCCAGAGTCCACCAAAGCCAAGCAGCGCAACTGGATAGGCAAGAGCGAAGGCGCGGAAATCAGCTTCGCAATCGAAGGGCTTGACGAGAGCCTGACCGTATTCACGACCCGCCCCGACACCCTTTACGGGGCCACCTACATGGTCGTGGCACCGGAGCACCCCCTCGTCGCCAAGCTGACAAGCGCGGACAAAAAGGCCGAAGTGGAAGCCTATGTAAAGGCCGCCTCCACCAAGAGCGACATGGACCGCACGGACCTTGCCAAGGGCGAAAAAACGGGCGTATTCAGCGGCTCTTACGCTGTGAACCCGATAAACGGCGCGAGGATCCCTATCTGGATAGCCGACTACGTCCTGATGGGCTACGGAACGGGTGCCATCATGGCCGTGCCCGCCCACGACGAGCGCGACTACGAGTTCGCCGTAAAGTTCGAGATCCCGATTATCCGCGTAATCGAAAAGCTCGACGCCGAGGGCCACGAAGCGCCGCTACCATTCTGTGTGTATGGCAAGCTTGTCAACTCCGGCAAGCACACGGGCCTTTCTAGCGCCGAGGCAAAGAAAGCCATCGTGGCCGACCTCGAAACGCAGGGCATCGGCAGGCTCGCCATCAACTACAAGCTCCGCGACTGGCTCTTCTCGCGCCAACGTTACTGGGGCGAACCCTTCCCGATAGTCTGGGTCAGCGAGGCGGACTTTGCCAAGGCGTCCGGCGAAGTGAAGGCATTCCTGCCCGAAGCGCCCATAACCTTCGTTCAGGACGGCCAGGTGCAGTACGCCCTCCCCGTTCCCCCGAGCCAGCTTCCGCTAAAACTCCCCGAGACGGACAATTTCCAACCCTCCGGCAACGGCGAAAGCGCCCTTGGCCGCTGCACCGAGTGGCTCAACATATGGTTCAACGCCTCCACAGGCGAAGCCCTCCCCGCGAGCGAGCCAAGGCCCGAAGGCGCGGAGTGGGTGAGGGGGCGCCGCGAGACCAACACCATGCCCCAGTGGGCAGGTTCCTGCTGGTACCACCTGCGCTACGTGGACCCAAATAACGACAAGGCCCTAATCGACCCGAAGCTGAACGACTACTGGGGCAGCCCCGATTACTACATAGGCGGGCCGGAGCACTCCGTTCTGCACCTTCTCTACGCGCCCTTCTGGCACCTGTTCCTGCACGACATAGGCGCTGTAACCGTGCGCGAACCCTATCCCCGCCTTGTGCACCAAGGCATGGTGCTGGGCGAGAACGGCGAGAAAATGTCCAAGAGCCGCGGCAACGTCATAAACCCCGACGCCGTAATCAAGGAAAGCGGTGCCGACGCCATGCGCCTGTACCTCATGTTCATGGGGCCGCTCGAAGACGACAAGCCTTGGAACACCAAGGGCATCGAAGGCATCACGCGCTTCCTTCGCCGCCTCTGGCGAGACATTATCGACGCCGAAGGCAGGGTTTCCGCCAAGTACAGCACCGATGCGAACGAGTCCAAGGCTTTCCGCAAGGTGTTGAACGAGACGATCAAGAAGGTGAGCGACGACTGCGAGAGGGGCCGCTACAACACGGCCGTCTCGCAGATGATGATCTTCATGAACGCCCTGGCAAAGGAAGAGGCCGTCAGACTGGCCTCGATCAAGGACTTTCTTAAGCTGCTCGCCCCCTTTGCCCCGCACATCGCGGAAGAACTCTGGGAGAGGCTCGGCGAAAAGCCGTCAATTGTCGATGCAGGCTGGCCCACATACAACGAGGCCGAAATGGTCGAGGACGAGGTGATGCTCGGCATCCTTATCAACGGCAAGCCGCGCAGCGAAGTGAGAATCGCCCGCGATGCGGACGAAGCAACGGCGCTTGCCTTGGCCAAGGCCGACGAGAAGGCGCAGAGCTTCATCGAAGGCAAAGCCGTGCGAAAGGTCGTTTACGTCCCGGGCAAGATTATCAACCTTGTCGTCGGCTGATAACCCGATCCATCGCTTGGGCGTGAATTGCAAGTTCGGCCCCCGTAATACTGCGGGGGCCGAATTTGTGCAGCGGCCTATCTGCAATAGTCGCGCGCGCGGCCGAAGTAGTTCAGCATCCACAGCTCTGTCCATAGCCTGTAACGGCCCTCGCGGCTTATGTTGCCGTGCAGTTCGCGCTCCTGAGGATCTACAAGGAAACCCATGTTCAGATTCTCGCGCTCCACTTCGCCCTGTCTGCGGTTCATTTCCTCTATTGGGTCGCATTCGTAGGGCACTGGCTTGGCCCCCTCGGCCTCCAGACGCTTTCTGTGCCTGCCCAAGAGGCGGGAGAGCGAGCGCATCAGCGGGCGGCGCTCCACCATCATGTCCTCGGGGTAAAAGCCGCCAAAGGGCACAAACATGTTGTCTGTTATGTAGATACGGCCATTGTCCGCATGGGTCGTGAGAGCGAGAAATACGGACAGCGAGTTGCTCCCGCGCGGCACAAAGAGGGTGGATAGGCTTATGTGTTTTTCCGCGTCCTCGTAGATATTGCAGCGCAGGTAGTCCACGCCATTCATCTGTCCGATGGAGGAGGCTAGGAGGCGAAAGCCCTCGCGACGGATTTCCTCGCGCAGTGTGACAAAGGTGCGGTCGGCGGGCCACTGGCCAGCTCCGCTGCGCTTATAGTTGAGAAACAGGGGCAGATCGCTGCGGGAAACCGCGTCGATAGCCATCCAGTTGTAAACCGTCTCCGCCAGCTGCCAGGCAAGCATACAAAAAAGGGTGCTGGCCCATATAGGCCTGCTACTGGCCCCAATTCTGTGCAGTAGCAGGGCCGTCCCGCAGGATACGCAGAGCCAGAGCGCCCAGCGCCCAAGAATGGCACGCGCAGGATCTGCCCGGCGCATGAAAAGAATCGAAAGAAGCACCGCAATCCATGCCAGAGGCAGAGCCAGTAGCTCCAAATCCGCGTTGATAACTGCTATGTAAGCTTCTAGATTCATCGGGACTGCAAAATGCCCTTCGTCTTCGGATAAACAGCCTCTTCCACAGTGGTTGGGGGAGCTGGGAACGCAATTAGCAAGCGGCGACTTACGCGCCCAAGACCCGCTGACAGGCTCGCGACCCTAGGTCAGGCGCAGGGGCATGATTACGCAGAGGAAACCGTCCTGAGTGCGCACAACGCCGGGCGAAAGCTCGTCCTTGAACTCGAAGAGCACCTCGTCGCGGGTAAGCGCCTTGAGCGGGTCCATCAGGTACTGCGGATTGAAGCCCACTGTTACTTCAGGGCCTTCGTAATCGACGTTCACCGACACCTTGGATTCGCCAATCTCGGGCGAAGAGCCGGTGATGTCGAGTATGCCCGGCTTCACGCTCACCTTTACGGAATTGTTCTTGTCGCTTGTAACGCGGGAGGCGCGGCGCACTGTGTTGAGCAAGGTCTCGCGGTTGATGCGGATGTGCTGATCGTTGCCGCGGGGTATCACCTGACGGTAGTTCGGGTAATTGCCCTCCACGACCTTGGATACAAGATAGATGGAGTCGAGCATGGCACCGTCGCCCTCTTCGCTGCTGGCGATCTCGAAGGCCACCTGACGCTCGTTGAAAGCGATGCGCACGTTCTCGCCCTGACCCATCAGGCGCTGCACTTCAGAGGCCGTCTTGGCGGGCAGGATGATGCTTCCTGCATTCTCGTCGGACACGCTCATTTCCTTGCTTATGACGGCAAGACGGCGCCCGTCCGTGGCGGCCATCGTCAGCTTGTTCTCGCCGAAGCTGAGGAACACGCCGTTCATGATGTAGCGGGCCTCGTCGGTGCTCTGCGCGTAGGACACGCTGCGGAGCATTCGCGAGAAGTCCTCCTGAAGCAGGACAAAGGAATGCTTGTCGGCAAAGCTCGGGCGGGGCGGAAACTCTTCGGCAGGCATACCCATGATGCGGAAGCTGGCCGTGCCGGAAATGATGCGCGCCTGCTGGTTGGTAGCCTCCACCTGCACTTCGAGGCTTGGCAGGTCGCTCACGATGGCGGCCAGCTTGCGCACGGGCAGGGTGATGGAGCCTTGCTCTGTAACCTCGGCCTTAATCCGGCAGCGGATGGACATGTCGAGGTTGGTCGTCGTAAGGCTTACGCTACCGTCGGCGGCCTCTATCAAGGCATTGCCCAGTATTTGCATTGCTGCACGGGTGCCAACGACGTTGAGCACCTGCTGAAGTCCGCTTGTGAAATGGTCTCGGTTGATCGTGAATCTCATGACGCTTACTCGGGAACGATTTTGGGGGGCGGGCCGGAGAATGGCAACGTTGTTCGAGGAACAGTCTTAAGAGTCTTTATATATTAAATAAATGACTTCTTCTTCTTCTACAGTGTGAACAAGCGCAGCAATCTGGCAATCTTTTATCTCACAGGGGTTTAGGACATGGGGCAAGTATTGGCAAGATGGCAGGCTGCAAGGACTTGTTCGCAGGCGCTGTCTGAGCGGTGAATATCTTTCCTTCGGCTGACAGCTTATTCACAGCTTTTCACCAATGAAATAGGGCTGATATGGGAAGAAAAAGGAGGAGAGGATTATTTGTTTGATAGGACAAGAGGGCCTGGCTTTAGATGCTTGCCAACATATGATTGTGTAACAAGGTCTTATGTTGTCTTACCTCATGGTCGAAGCTCTTGGGCGTCGCTTGCATGACTGTTCTACTGTGCGGGCTTTTCCCGGCGAAAGCCGCGCACGATGTGCCTGCCGATGCCGAAGAAGAGATAGCCGACGAACATGGCCCCGAGCAGGAAGTAGTGGAACTGGTAAACGAGAAAGAGCATTGGCAACACCATCAGCAGCGACATGGGGCGGATGCGCGTCTTCCAGTCGATGTACTTGAAGCTCGGGTAATGCACCTTGCTGACCATCAGGAGGGCAACTACCAACAGAAAGGGCGGCAGCACAAGGGATAGCGCCGGTATGTTGTGGGCTGGCATACGGTTGAGCATCATCACGATGCATGCCACCGTACCCGCAGCCGCCGGCACGGGCAGGCCGAGAAACTCGCCCTTGGGCATGGACTGGTCCGGCTCCAGCAGCGGGCTTGTAATCACGTTGAAGCGCGCCAGTCGTATTGCAGCGCAGGCCAGGTACACAAAGCTAATCATCCAGCCGAGGAGCCGGAACATCGGCATCCCCTCGGTGGGGCTTAGGATCATGAATATCACAAGCAGGGCCGGGGCAAGGCCGAAGGACACAATGTCTGCCAGCGAGTCGAACTCCGCCCCGAAGAGCGATTCCTGCCCTCCCAGCCGTGCGAGGCGGCCGTCCAGCGAGTCGAACACCACTGCGGCCAGTATGAACAGGATAGCCTGTTCGTAGATCTGTGCCGGGGTGCGCGGGCCGGAAAATAGCGGGTCCAATAGCTCGATTCGGGAGGTGAACTTGGCCTCCACGCAGTGCATTATGGCCGCAAAGCCGCAGAACAGGTTGCCCGCCGTCATCAGGTTGGGCAGAAAGTAGATGCGACTGGCCTCGGCAGTGCCGGAGTACTTGGGTTTTTCCATTGCGTCCGGCTTACTTTCTCAGTGTGTCCAGATACTTCCAGAAAGACTTGTGCTGCTCTATCATCTGCTCCTCGGTGACGGGCAGTTTGAAGCGGAACACAAAGTCGGTCAGGCTGTGCTTGTGTATGATGTAGTGGCTGAAGAGGACGCCGTTTTTAATCTCGAAATAGCAGCGCAGCTCGTCGGTGCGCACGCGGTAGAAGGTGCGGCTGCCCCTTGAAAAGCGCCCAATGGGTTCGCGCGGATGCTCCAGCATGTCGGGCGAGATATTGCTGATTATCTCGACGATCTTCATTTGCTCCTCGACGCTCATCTTGTTCAGTTCGCCCATGCTCTGGTCGCTGAAAGTGACCTGATACATGTTGTTTGAACGGCGGNNATTCTAGACAGATTCGGCCCCGCTTCAAGCTGTTCCGCAACAGTGATGCCGCTTAGGCACGTACAATTCACCTTGCTGCCGAGGATTGTTCCATTCTCAACAGCTTCGCCTTGAGCGGCATTCCCCAGCGGAAGCCTCCGCCTTTTCCGCCAGCGGGCAGCACACGGTGACAGGGCAAGAGCAGCGCCACCCTATTGCGCGAGAGGGCGCTCCCCACTGCGCGGGCATAGGAGGGCTTTTCGCCCGCCAGTGCGGCAAGTTCTCCGTATGATACTCTGCAACCCCGCGCTAGCCCGTCCAGAGCCTTCCAGAGGCGTATTTCAAAGGCGCTTGCCACTAGGTGCAGGGCGCAGCTGCGCCTTCCCGCCGCAAAGTCCTCCAGGATGCAAGCAGCGAATATGTCGTCTCGCAGCACCGGCAGGCCGGGAAGCCAGTTCTGAGCGGCGTCATTTCCTGCATCGAAGGCCGAGTGAGTGTCTGCAAAGCCCGGCTCCAGCGCGAATATGCCAAGTGCATCCTCTGCGGCATAGGCATGGCCATCCGCAAATGGCGCAACGCCAACGCGGACAAAGGCCGCCTTGGCGCAAACGGCGGGCAAGGGCAGGGCTGGGCACTCTTTGCCGCCGCCTGCGGGCAAGAGCCAGTGCGAGCGCGCTTTTGCACGGCCAACTTTTTGCTCCCTTGGCATCGAAACTACCAAGTACACAAAAGCGCCCCCGCTGGCGAGCAAAGCCGCTTGCGGGGGCGTCTTGAAAGGACCTTTCCCGAGGCTTTCTAGCCCAGAATCTTTTGGACAGGGTAGATGTCCAGCCTTGCGGCGAGAGGTACGCCGTTTTCGGTGGGCATCTCTGCCTCGCCCAATATCAGGGGTAGGGCGTACTTGTTGAACTGGAAGCTCAGCGAGGTGCGGTCCTCATTTATCCATGCCACGGGCAGGGTCTTGGGACGGGCCACCGCTTCGGAGAGATCGCAGAGCGATGTCTCGCAGCTGTAAGAGTCGGTGTCGCCGCGCACGAGCATCAGCATCTTGCCGTTTGCACCGTTTTCGGCAATGGCCTCGACGGCGTCCTGACCGGCCCTGAAGGCTTCCTTTACGTCCGTTGCGCTTGCAAAGTGGCAGGCGCAGCGTTGGGCCATGTTCAGGCGGCAGGATGTGGCGCGCACTCCCTGAAGGTGCTGGCTGGCAAGATCGCGCAGATAGTCGGCCGAGCCGCCACGGGGCGAACCGTTGACAATCTCCGCCTCGCTGCCAAAGGAAATGTAGTTGCCGTTCTCGTCGAAGAGGCCTTGACTGACCACGACCACGCAGTGATTGTGGTGCTTGAGAACGTTGCTCACATCGTCCAGATAGCTGTTTGGGTCGAAGGGGCACTCGGGCAGATACACTAGGTGGGGGGCGTCCTCGGGGTGATCCTTGCGCTTGGCAAGGGCAGAGCCTGCGGCAAGCCAGCCGCTCTGGCGGCCCATCACCTCGATGACGGTAACAAGGTCGTGGTTGCCTTCGCCAGCCGCGTCCAGAGCAATCTCGCGAACGGTGCTTGCGATGTACTTGACGGCGCTGCCGTAGCCGGGCGTGTGGTCTGTCATGCCGATGCTGTTGCCAGCACATACGGGCATACCGATGATGTTCATCTCCCAGCCTGCGCTCTTTGCAGCCTCTGTTATGGAGGCAGCCGTGGCCATTTCGTTAGCCCCGCCGATTACCACTAGGAAGCGCACATCGTGCGCCTTGCATACGGAGATTACCCTCTCGTACTCGGGGCTGAGGTGCAGCTGGTACAGGGAGGTGCCCAAGGCCGCTCCGGGGGTGTGCCGCAGGGCGCGGATCGTCTGCTGGCTTTCTGCGGCAAGGTCTGTGAATTCCTCGCGCAGCAATCCATCGACGCCACCGAGGACACCGTAGATCTCCTCGATACATCCGTGGTTGAGGGCCTGTGTGATGACTCCGGCCAGAACGGCGTTGGACACCGCTGCCGCCGGACCTGATTGCACCACTAGAAAGTTTCCTTGAAGTTCTTCTGCCATGACTGTCAAAGACGGGTTGTCAAACCTAGGCAATCTGCCTCATAGCGGCGCGGTGGCAATACCTTTTGCGCAGAGGCCCACATTCTTTGCCGCAAAGTGGGTGGTCGGGCCTAGTTTGGCGATGCATGTGCCCCTGTCCTTGAAGGGTCCCGCCCTTGTCACATCCCGCCTTCTTCCGCGCCTCCGGCATGGTGTTCGTTATGCAGGGCAATGCGTACTATCCATCCCTCCCTGCTCCTTGCCCAGCTTTGCAGGCCCTTGACCGGTTCGGCAATAGGCCTTGTCTGCACAGTCCCGATGGCAGTTATGAGAAGGCCTAGGTCTTGCCTGCCGTCGTTGTCCAGATCCAGCAGCAGCTCGCCTTCCGGGGCCTTGGTGCCGATTATATCCACTTGCACAAAGCCCTCGTCGCGCTCGAAGAGCAAGCCGTCGAAGACGGGGCGGTGTATCCTCAAAAGCAGGCCGCCGGCCTCGTATTCCCTTGTAACCTCTCCGCCAGAGTACAGCGGATGTATCTTCATGAAGGGAAGGCGCGCCGCGCTCCCGGAGAGTTGCCCAAGAAGGAAGAACAGGGCCGGGCAGGCCAGACAGGCGGCAAGCGCAAAGACATGGCCCGCGAGGGCGCCGCAGTGGGTGATTAGCTTTTTCATAAATTTAGAGGCTGATATGTGTCAGCGCGCCAAGAACCAGTAGTATGAACTGTTGCAGGGTGCCGCCGGAAAACACCGCCAGAAAGGTGAACCCGGCGTAAAGGAAGAGAATGCGCGACAGTCCGGGGCTTCGCCCGATGCCGCTCATGCGCACGTTGTATGAAATGCTCCCGCTCGGGCAGGCGTCCACACACTTGCCGCAGAGGCTGCACCCTATGCCTGTCCTGCCGCTTGTTAGCGAGTCTGCGTCCAGAGCGCCCATCGGGCAGGTGCGGGTGCATTTGCCGCATTTTAGGCAGGTTTCGGTGTCGATGCGTACTTGGTACGGGCTTAGTACCTTGCCAGTGGCGCTGCACAGGGCGCCCATCGGGCAGAACCATGCGCATTGTGTGCGCTTCTTGCTAAGAAGCGGCAGCACGATGACAAGGGCTAGGAAAAGGCTGACAAATACCAGTGCCTTGAGTGCGGAGCGCGTGCTTTCCACCGCCTCGTATTCGGTGACGACCTTGAAGGGGCAGACCCAGTCGCAGTACGTTGGCAAGAGCAGGGCTGCCGAGCTTGTCGCCACAAGCAGGAGCACGGCAAAGCCTCCCCAGCGCAGGATTGGGGGTGGGTTTTTCCAGAAGGGGCGCTTGCGGATACGGGAAAAGGCATCGTCCCAGCCGCCGTAAAAGCAACCCCAGGAACAGAAGCCGCGGCCCAGTATGACAAGGGCTCCGGCAACGATGACGAGCATGGATGAAATGTCCGCATAGCCGCCTTCTATCCTGCCGGGGAAAATGATGGATTCTGTCAGTATGGCCGGAATGATGATCATCGTCGTGACTATGTGGCAGAACGGCACTTCGCATTGCAGAATGTCTGCGTTGTCGAACGCCATGCTGCCCCTGACCTCGATCATGCGCGTAATGAAGCTGACCGACAGGGCCACGGCGAAGGCTATGAAGAGAACGGCGCGGTAGCGGTCCGTCTTGCCGCTGCGCATCATTTTGAAGAACAGGACAATATCCAGTAGCCATACGCAGAGAAAGGCGAAGCGCCTGTCCGGCTGGACAAACGCCGCCGGGCCGCCGGATAACAGCAGTGCCAGAATCAGCGCCATTGGCAAAGTCAGCGCGAGAGATGCCAGCCAGCTCTTGGGCTGGAGTTTGTGACGGGTGGGTTTGCAGGGCATGTTCATAGTGCTTTCCATACAAGGTTCGCCCCCTGGGCCAGGTACACGAGTGCCGCTAGGGCGCAGAAAAGTTTGCCAACATCACGCGCAGCCTCGGAGCGGGCCGCCACGCCGAGCGCGAAAAGGGGCAGCAGCGCCACGTTTGTGCCAAGGAAAAAGCCCGTGACTGCAAGTGCTGCACCGGTGGGACTGTCTCCGCGCATGGATTCTACGGCGAAGGCGAACATGGGGGCGCAAAGCCCGCTCGCGCTCATCATCCCGGCGCGCAGGGCATAGCTGCGCGCTCCAAGGCGGAAGCGGCCAAAGGTCTTGCCTCCCTGCCCCTGCATGGAGCAGCCCTCATTGCACCCATCTCTGCCAAGGCCCGCGCAGTAGCTGACAAGCATCAGGCCGAGAAGCAGATATACAAAGCCCCCAAAGAGCGGCGATTCCAGCATCCGCCCAAGTCCACAGGCCCGGCCCACTGTGTGCAGCGTCAGCGCGATGAGTAGATATGTGCAAAGGCGCGCGCCCATGAATAGCAGGGCCAGCCGCCAGCGCCTTCTTTGTGCGCACAGCAATATGGGCAGCAGCGCCGGGCCGCAGTGCGCAAGGCAGCCTCCGCCAGCTCCGAGTCCTGCAAGGAATGTGTCTGCGAGAATCACAGATTACATTTTGCGCCCCCTTGCGCCGCATTCACAGCCTGCCGGTACAGGCCGCAAGGCAATGTTGCAGGATGCACGCCGGGGCTTCAGGCGGCGCCTGCCGAGGGACAGATTGCAAGGCGTCCGGGACGGGCTGCAAAAGGGAGCCTACTTTCGGAACCCTGCCACGAAGGAGCGCGATACCGGCACAGTAAGGCAGGCCCGGTCCAGATGCAGGGTAAGCCCCTGCGCGTTGCCCTCGGCCCGCAGCACGCGGGCAGGGTTGACAAGGTATGAGCGGTGGCAGCGGGCCAGTTTCAGGCCCTGTGCTGCTAGGCTGCTTTCGACCTCCTTCAGGGGCAGGCGCAAGAGGCTCGTCAGCGGCCTTCCTCCCTCGGCGCACTGGACAAGTTCCACATAGTTGCCCTCGGCCTTTACGTAACAGAGCCGCTCGGGGCTTACGCCTAGGCTTTCGCTTCCGCTTTCAAGGACAAGTTCCGCAGCGGCTGGGCAGGGGCATTTCAGAGGCTCTCTTTCGGCCTGTTTGTCCATGACCATGTTCAAGTCCTTGGCCATACTGCGGTTGGCCCTTCCCTCACGCAGCAGTTCGACGCCAAGCATCAGGGCGCAGGGGAACACGCCCACAAGGAGCGTGTACGCCTGCATTTGCAGGAAATCATCGAAGCTGAGGTGCCAGTGGTTGAGCAGTGCTGTGTAAAGGCTGTTCAATAGGCCCACCAGCATGAGCATCGGCAGCATCAGCAGCAGCTCTTGCCAGAGTTTCCACTTTCCGGCCATGTGGCAGTGCCTTACCAGCCATGTCCTGACAAGCCCCAGCAACAGGGCCGGCAACATGCAGGGCAGGCCGTAAGCGGCTATCTTGAGAAGGCGGAACGGGCCCGAGAGACTACCCACCCCGAAGGGTTGGTAGACCAGCATGAACATGGCGACAATCAGGCCCACCTTGGCCGCGCTGCGGATGCTGTTGGCCACGCCGCCCTCGTGCGGGAACTGCGTCCCAAGTATGCCGCCAAGTGACTTGTTCATGCCTTGTGCCTAGCTGCGGGTGGGGCTTGTCTTGCCGCTGGAATGCCCGGATGGGCAATCCCTTACAGTATGGCCTCGGGGCGGTAGTCGAGCGATTCGGGGTGACGCTCGCCTATTTTGCGCGCCTCGCTCACAAACTGGTCCACCTGTTCCGGGGCCATGCCCACGAGGCGGCGGTTGCGGAATATCAGCTCGTCGATCTTTTCGCGCGGCAGCTTCAGGCGGGGGTCTGCGGCAAGGCGGGCAGGCAGGTCGTTCTCCTTTATCGCGCCAGAGCGAAGGCCCTCGGCAGCGGCCACGGAGTGTTCCTTTATAGCCTCGTGCGCGTCCTCGCGCCCGGCTCCGGCCTTGGTTGCCTCCATAAGGATGGTGGTCGTGGCAATGAAGGGCAGGTAGCGGCGCGTTTCCTGCTCGATCATTGGCAGGTAGAACTGCATCTGGTCGAGCACGGTGATGAAGGTGTCCAAGAGGCCATCTATGGCGAAGAAGGTGTCTGGCAGCATCACGCGGCGCACGACAGAGCAGGACACATCGCCCTCGTTCCACTGGGTGCCAGCGAGTCCTGCGGCCATGGCCAAGTAGCCGTTGAGTATGATGCGCAGGCCGCAGATGCGCTCGCAACTGCGGGCGTTCATCTTGTGAGGCATTGCGCTGCTGCCCACCTGTCCCTTGGCAAAGCCTTCGCTGGCCAGCTCCTGTCCGGCCATGAGGCGGAGCGTGGTGGCAAAGCTGGCCGGTGCGGAGGATAGCTGCACCATTGCCTCGACCACTTCCATATCCAGGCTGCGGGGGTAAACCTGCCCAGTTTCCTTGAAGCTGTTCCAGATGTTGAGGTAGCTCAGCACCTTGCGTTCGAGGGCAATCACCTTCTCCTCGTCTCCGTCAAAGAGAGTGTACTGGTCAACGCGGGTGCCCACGGGGCCTTTGAGGCCGCGGGCGGGGTACTTGGCCATTATGGCCTCCACCTTCTCCATGTTGAAGCAGAGTTCCTCGCCAAACATCGCAAGACGGCGGCCAAGGGTGGTCGGCTGTGCGGCGACGTTGTGCGTGCGGGCCACCAGGAGCACGTCGCGATACTTGCGCGCAAGACTAGCAAGGCGCAGGACTGCCGCCCCGGCCTTGCGCACGATAAGATCCATCGAGCGGTACACCTGAAGCTGCTCCACGTTCTCTGTGAGGTCGCGGCTTGTCATGCCTCGGTGTATCTGCTGCTCTCCGGCAAGGGCGCAGAACTCGTCAATGCGCGCCTTCACGTCGTGGTGGCTCTCTTCCTCGCGGCGGCGTATGGAGGCTAGGTCCACCTGCTCGCGCACGGCCTCGTAGGCGGCGATGACCTTGTCTGATATGCCAAGGCCAAGGTCGCGCTGTCCCTTCATCACGGCTATCCAGAGGTCTCTTTCGATTATGATGCGGCCCTTGGCGGACCATATGTTTCTCATCTGGGCCGAGGCGTAGCGACTGGCCAATACGTTGGCGATTTCTTCCATGTCGTGTCTTTAGTCTGGATTGTGGCGGTTGATTGTGTAACCGGCAGGGTATCGGGACTGCCGGAGCCTAGCTGCCCCGCAAGGAGCTGAATGTTATGTTTCTGGCGCGCAGTTTTGCCAGCGAAAAGCCGTCACATTTCCCGATTTCCGCGCTATCGAGCAAGGGAAGGCTCTGTGGCGGCCAAAGAGCAGGCATCGGGGCTGGCTCTGAGGGAATATGAACAAAATCGCTTTCGACGTTAAATTGGTATGCCCCATGCAATACAGGTGCTGTTTCCTGACTCAAACCCGCAATACGAAATCACCAACCAAACAACATGTAGTAACGTAGAAAGAGAAAGAGACAAGGTCATGAAAAACCGTGTAGAAGAATACAACAGGTCAAGTTCCGTTCCACCAGCGCACCTGTTCAATTTTCTTCGGGCTGCCTACGGCTCGCGTAACGCCGAGAGCATTTTCCGCTCCTACGGCCTGAACCGCCCGGCAACTGTGGCGCACGGAGTCCAAAAATCGCGAATGGCGTGTTGCTAGAGTGCTTTCCACATGGTTGGAACCTTCTCTAGCCTGGCCTAGGCCGGATGCTTGCGAATCTGCAAGCTGCCACGCGCTATTCAGCGCAAGGGCCTTTTCTCCTTGGGGTTGATGTAGTCAGATTACAGACGCATTTTCTTCACGGTTCGCATAGTTCGAGGTCTTTTTACACCGGGCGCCTGTCTCAGAGCAGCCCGGATGGACAAGGGGCACTCTCCATAGCACAAGGCGGCGGTTCCATTTGGGGGGAACCGCCGCCTTCGTTGTTTCGGCTATAGAGTTTGGGCGTGCGATGATTCTGCCTTGTGTGTGGGGTTGCCCATCCTGTATCCATATGTTGAATGGGCCATAGGGGGGGGCAATTTGCCCATTCTTACCGCCACTCGTGCCTTGGGTAGCGGCCCTTGAGCTGTTTTTTCACGTCTTCGTAGGCTCCTTTCCAGAATGCGGCAAGGTCTGCGGTTATCTGCACGGGGCGGCGGTTTGGGGCTAGAATCTCGTATAGCACTGGCACCCTGCCGCCGAGAAGCAACTGGCCGGGCGCGTCGTAGAGCTGCTGCACAGTGGCCGCCAGAAAGGCCCTGCCGTCGGCCTCGTAGCGCAGCATTGCCTTTATGCCCCTTGGCAACTCCAGCCTTTCCGGGGCGAATTTGTCCAGCATAGGCTCCTGCCCGGCACTTAGCCAGTTGCGCAGGTGCGGCATCACGGAGCGGTCCTTGATGTCTTTGTAACCTATTGCGCCGTAACATACTTCCTGCACTATGAGCTTGCGCTCCTCCTCATCTATTGCACCAATGCCGTATTCTGGGAAATGCCTTGCAACGAAGTTGCAGCGCATTATCCAGCGTTCCACCTCGGCATCCCACTCCTTGAGGACAAGGCGGCCAGCCAGCACCTCGTCAGCGAGCAGCGGGGCGGCCTCGTCGGGCGTTGGCTCGCCGCTCTGCGAATCCTCCAGCACAAGGTCGCGGAAGAGCTTGCGCGAGCGGGCCAGCACCCGGCGCTGGACCTCGTCGAAGACCACTTCGCGGCGCTTTTCAAAGTCCTCCGGGAACATCTCGGCCAGCCATTCCTCTTCGACGGCGCTGTTGCGCGCGAGCAGGACGCCCACCTCGCCCCGGATGTTGCGCTCCTCAATCTCGGCAGAAACGAGCAGAGGGCTGTCCACCACGCTTTCGCGCCGCAGTTCGCCCCGGCGGCCGTGCACAAGGGCGCAGCGCAGAGTAGCCTTGTCGCAGCGCAGGGCCAGCTGGTCGCTGAAGCCCGCCAAAATGGCGCGGCGGATGTGTGCGGAGCTGGCATCGCGGTCTGTGGTGTCCATGCCAGCGGCTCGCGCCACAGCGCAAAGCTGCTCGAAGAGCCGGGCCGCCGTGCGTGCCCCCATCGCGCTGATCCCCCAGCGGCGGCAGAAGCCCATGTCGAAGCGTTCGTCCGCAGCGGCGGCAAAGGCAGCCATTTCGAGGAATATGTCCGACTCGTCCAGCTCGGGGAAGTACTGGCGCAGGTAGTCCTCCCGCGTCTCGCGCTCGCGCCCATTGTCGAGCGGCATGAGTATGGAGCGGTCCTGACTTAGCGCCGCCACTAGGGCCGCGCTGCGTAGGCAACCCAGCCTTTCGCCCTCCATGAGCATACGGGCAAAGCGCGGGTGCAGGGGGAAGGCCGCCATGCGCCGCCCGGTGCGCGTGATGCGTCCTTCGTGGTCCAGCGCGCCAAGGTCGGAGAGCAGGTTCAGGGCGCGGCGCAGGGACTTTTCCTCCGGGGCCTCGAACCAAGGGAAGGCCGCTATGTCCCCAATACCCGATGTTTTGAGGAACAGGACTATTTCCGAAAGGTCGATGCGGCGCACCTCGGCATCCTCGCGGGCCGGGCGGCCCTCGTGATCCTTTGCGCTCCAGAGGCGCACGCAGATGCCGGGGGCTGTACGTCCGGCGCGTCCAGCCCTCTGGTCCGCACTGGCGCGGGATATTTTGCGAACCAGTATGGTGTCGATGCCACGGTTTGGGTCGTAGGCTGGCACCCGGGCTAGGCCGCTGTCCACCACCGTCGTCACGCCGTCGATAGTCAGCGATGTTTCCGCAAGATTCGTTGCTACAATGACCTTGCGGCGAGTGTCTGATTCCACGGCTGCGTCCTGTTCCTCGGGCGGCAGCTCGCCGTGCAGGGGCATTATTGCGCAGCCCTTTGCGCCGGGCTTTGCCTGAAGGGCCTCGATGGTACGGCGTATCTCGTAAGCGCCGGGCATGAATATGAGCATGTGCCCATCTTTCGCATCCTCGCGCAGGAGCTTCTCGGCCTCTTTCGCGGCGCGTTCCCAGACCGGCTCCTCCTCGCGCACATTCGTGGCCGGGCCACCAGCATAGCGGATTTCCACGTGGAACATGCGCCCTTCGCAGCGTAGGTGAGAGCAGTTTGGCGGAAGGGGAGAGGGCGCGGAGGCACTGCCGATTGCAGCCCGCCCGAGGTAATCGCAAAGGGGTGCGCCGTCTAGGGTTGCGCTCATCGCTCCAATTATCAGGTCGAGGCGGCGCCGCTGGAGCAGGACAGCTTGCGCAAGCGTTACGTCGCTGTATATGTGGCGCTCGTGAAATTCGTCAAACAGTATCGCGCCTACCCCCGATAGCTCGGGATCGTCCAGCATACGGCGCAGCAGCACGCCTTCGGTAACGAAAAGTATGCGCGTATCGCGCCCGCCGACCCGCTCGAAGCGGACCTGATAGCCGACCTCGCCGCCGGGTTTCTGCCCGCGTTCCCATGCCACGCGGCGCGCCAGCATTCGCGCGGCCACGCGCCGGGGCTGGAGTATCACTATCTGCCCAAGGGGCCGGGCGGGAGCGTCCATGTCAGCCAGCATTTGGGGCAGTTGGGTGGACTTGCCGGAGCCGGTCGGTGCTTCGAGCACGAAGCGTCGCCCTTGCGTCAGTGCGGCGGTCAGTTCCTCTTGTATGCTGTGGATGGGCAGGAGCTTCGGGTCCATCTGCGGGAACTTAGCGCGCTTGCGCCCGGCAATGCAAGTTCGAGGCAGGCCAAGGCGGCAAGGAATAGCAGCGTCCCGTGCGGCATCTATATCTATATGATATGCACGCAGCCAAGGGGATTTGCCGGAGTGTCGCTTTTTGCTTTCTCTTTCTTCCTTCTTGCTGCGCAGCCAGCCCTTGCTCAAGACGGGCAGGAGCAACCTTCCCAAGAGGATAGAACTATGGCAGAACTGGAAATCGGCGCTGCGGCGCCACTTGTTGTGGCCACTCTTGACGACGGCACAAGTATTGAACTGGCAGAGCTTTATGCAAAAGGCCCGCTGCTTGTGTACTTCTACCCGAAGAGCAATACGCCCGGCTGCACCCGGCAGGCCTGCAATCTGAGGGATAACTTTGAGCTGCTCGCCGAAAAGGGCCTTCAGGTGCTCGGAGTAAGTCGCGACAGCGTGGCCGCGCAGACAGGCTTTCGCAAAAAGCAAGAGCTGCCATTCCATCTTGCTGCGGACAAGGAAGGGGTGCTTGGCACCGCTTTTGGCGTACCAACTCCGCTTGGCTTCGCTTACTCAAGGCAGAGCTTTTTGATCGTGGACGGCAAGGTAGCGTGGATAGACCGCAAGGCCAAGCCCGACACTCAGGCACAGGACGCCCTCAAGGCGCTCGAAAGCCTGAAAGAGAAGAGCGCGGAGTAAGCCCCTGCCTCACGGTGAACGCACTAGCCACGGCTGCGTCGTAGCGCAACGTGGCTTATATGTATGTGTGAGTCGGGAAAATGCTAGGTCGGACTTCTATTCGGAATCTGTCGGCATGGACTCGTCATCCCCCATCTTCTCGCCGCTTTCCGCAAGGGCCATGCCACCGGCTATGCCGCCGGAACTGGCTACCTTTTCAAAGATTAGGCGGGTAAGCTCCTGAGCAAGGGCGTCGTTCTCTGCCATGTGCTGCTTGGCGGCCTCGCGTCCCTGACCAATCAGGTTGCCGTTGTAGCTTATCCAGCTTCCGCGCTTTTCCAGTATCTTGTGCTCAAGGCCGAGGTCTATGATGCTGCCCGTGCGGCTGATGCCCTCGTTATACATGATGTCGAACTCGCACTCGTTGTATGGCGGGGCCACCTTGTTCTTAACCACTTTCACGCGGGTGCGGTTGCCCATCACCTTGCCGGCGCTGTCTTTGATCTGGCCGATGCGGCGGATGTCGATGCGCACCGAGGCGAAGAACTTCAGGGCGCGGCCACCGGGCGTAGTCTCGGGGTTGCCGAACATCACGCCGATTTTCTCGCGTATCTGGTTAGTAAATATGCAAACGCAGTGCGTGCGGTTGATGGCGGCTGTGAGGCGGCGCATTGCGCTGCTCATCATGCGGGCCTGAAGGCCCACAGTTGAATCGCCGAACTGTCCTTCCAGTTCGGCCTTGGAAACAAGGGCCGCAACCGAGTCCACCACGATGATGTCGATGGCGCCGGAGCGTATCAGAGCCTCGGCAATGTTCAGGGCGTCTTCGCCGCATTCGGGTTGGGACACCAGCAAATTGTCCACATCCACCCCCAGCACGCGGGCGTAGCGGGGGTCCAGCGCGTGCTCCACGTCGATGAACACGGCGCGCCCGCCCTTCTTCTGGGCCTGTGCAATGAGGGAAAGGCAGAGCGTTGTCTTGCCGCTGGATTCGGGTCCGTAGATCTCCGCAATGCGCCCGCGTGGCAGGCCGCCTACGCCCAGCGCAAGGTCGATGGCCACCGAGCCGGTCGAGATAACGTCGATGTTCTTCTTGGAAGCATCGCCGATGCGCATGATGGCACCATCGCCAAACTGCTTGTTGATGGAGGAAAGGGCCTGATCGAGTTCGCGGCTGCCGCTGTCGGGTGCCGGTTCGCTGCTGCGGGTGCGTGCCATGGTGCGGGTGTGGGTATCGGGTTGCTAGAAACTGTGAGTGGAGGTGGATGCCGACGCAAAGAGGCTGAAGGCGATGTCGGGACTCTGCTAAATTTCCCCAAGTCTGGCAAGAGTAAATGTAATAATGTTCACTAGATTCGACCTCGTATGCAAGCTCCTGCAAGAGCTGGATTGTACAAGGCAAGGCCCCTTCCGCGATAGGGTAGGGGCCTTTAACCTTGATGGCATTGCAGGCCGGAGGCTCTACTTCACGCCCTTGGCGGAGAGGAAGGGGACGTACTTCTGGTCGGTGCCCAGGATGTGGCCCTTTAGCCAGTCCTTGAGGAAGTTGGCCAGACTCAGGGTCATGCTGACCTTGCCGCTGGCGCAGTCCTTTTGCATGGCCATTATCTTGGCGGTGAACTCCTCGTGAATCTTCTTGTGCGCGGCAAAGTCCGGGTAGGCATTGGCCTTGAGTATGCGCTCCTCGCTGGAAAAGTGAACGACGGTGTATTTGACCAGCTCTTCAAGGAGTTTGCCCATCACCTGATTGCCCTGCCCCTTGCTCATCGCGTCGTAGAGGGCGTTGATAATGTCAACGAGCTTCTTGTGCTGGGCATCCACTTCGCGAATGCCGGTGTTGTAGGAATCGTTCCAGGTAAAGAATGCTGCCATAATTTGTGTCGCTGTATGCTGTTACAATCGTCCGCTTGCTACGCGGTATGGAATATCTGTCAGCGGGTGCTATTTCACGCCCTTGGACGAGAGGAAGGGGGCATATTTCTTGTCTGCTCCCAGAATGTGGTTAGTCAGCCAGTTTTTAAGAAAGCTCGCCACCTGCATGGAGAGGCTTACCTTGCCTGCTGCGAAGTCCTTCTGTAGTTGGAGGACCTTTGAGGCAAGCTCGTCGTGTTCGCGCTTGTGCGCGAGGGTGTCCGGGTAGCCGTGCAGTTTGAACAGGCGCTCTTCGGTGGCGAAGTGAACGACGGTGTACTTGATAAGTTCGTCGAGCAGCTTGCCGAGGGCCTGATTGCCCTGTCCCTTACTCATAGCGTCGTAGAGGGCGTTAAGTATATCGACCAGCTTCTTGTGCTGGGCATCAATTTCGCGGATGCCCGTGCTGTAGGAATCGTTCCAGACAAATAGAGAGGCCATGAACTTTGCAGGTGAGAGAGGAGGAAGGATTGGTGTGCGGACGGCTTTCCGCACATTGACTACCGAGACGCGAACAACGGAATTATTCCCGCCTGATGTCGAAATATATGCGTCGCCGGCCCATGTTATTGAGCCCCAGCCTCGCGCCAGAGCCAGCGCACAGTGTCGGCATTCACATCGTCGCAGGTGCGCGAACGGCCCAGTGCGTCCATAATAACGTAGCGCAGCTTTCCGGCGCGCACCTTCTTGTCGTTGCCGGCGGCCTTTTCAAGGTCGTGCAGCGGTAGGGGTTTGCGCAGGGCCGTGGGCAGGGAGTAGCGTTCCAGCAAGGCTTTGACGCGCAGCACATCGCCCGCGCTCAAGAGGCCCATCTCTTCGGACAGCCTCGCCGCCATGTACAGGCCAAGGCCCACGGCCTCGCCATGCAGATAGGTGCCAAAGCCAGCCACCTTTTCCACGGCATGGCCGAAAGTGTGCCCAAGGTTAAGCAGGGCGCGTCCATTGTTCGTCGCTGTCTCGCGCTCGTCAGTTCCCACCACCTCGGCCTTGATGGAGCAGCAGCGGGCCACGATGCCGGGCAGATCCGCAGAGGCGGCGTCCAAGAGCGGCAGGGCCTCCATTTGATCAAAGAGAGCCGCGTCGCCCAGCATACCGTACTTGATTACCTCGGCCATTCCGGCGGGGAACTCGCGCTCCGGCAAGCTGGCAAGGAGGGAGGTATCAGCAAATACCGCCCGCGGCTGCCAGAAAGCGCCCACGAGGTTCTTGCCAGCGCCTATGTTTATGCCCGTCTTGCCGCCCACGCTGCTGTCCACCATGGCGAGCAGCGTTGTAGGTACCTGCACAAAGCCGATGCCGCGCAGGTAGCTCGCTGCGGCAAACCCGGCTATGTCGCCCGTAACCCCGCCCCCGCAGGCAAAGAGAGTGCCGTCGCGGGCAACGCGCTTCTCCGCGAGGAATTCGCAGAGCTTTTCCAGCCAGTCGAAGCACTTGGTGCCCTCGCCGCTTGGCAGTACGATGCGGGGCATCTCGCCAAAGGCCGCGGCTACAAAGTCCGGTTGCGCGGCCAGCAGGGCCTCGTCGATGGCGAGGACGCAGCCGCCACGGCAAACCGCCGGGCTTTCCGCCATAGCGCGAAGCTGCGGGGCAAGCCCCTGCCCGATGTGGATAAAGTAGCTGCGCTCGCCAAGGCCGACGGAAAGTTCCTGCATGATGGGGGAGAGTTTACATGGCAAGAGCCGCCCATGTCCAGAGTCGGAATGCCGCACTACTGCGCGAAGGGCAGCGAAGACTGGCCTTCCGCCCCTGCTAGGGGAGCGTCTGGCTGTTTCTCGGGCCTGTGCAGGTGCTGCGGAGGCTTGGACACCTTGCGCGAGAGCATTTCCTCCTCTTCGCGCACTATGCGTTCGCAGATTTTTGTGACTTGCAGCTTCAGCCACTTGTGCGTTGCGCTCTGGGGCCGGTAATCGGCCTCGCCGAAGTGGTCCACGCGGCCCTGCTGGCGCAGCTCGTCGTTCTGGGCGAAGGAGGCCTCGTTCTCGGGGTCGTAAACGGCAAAGGCCTTGCCCTTGTTGCCGCGCACGACGCTGAACACGGGCACATCGCTCGGCCCGTCGGCCACGTAGATCATGTTTTCGATGGGCACGCGGCGATCCTCGGGGGCCATTTTCGCGTTCACATCCACCTCGGGCCAGCGGTTGCTGCCCTTGTTGATTTCAAAGATGAAGCGGGTCTTGATGGTGTTGTCCACCATGACGCCTATCTGGCTGACCTCGTTCTGGCAGGGGTCGTCGGGGTCGGGAGAGATTAGCTCTTTCTGCTCGATGAATCCTGGCGCTGGCGGGTTTTCCACCAGTTCGCATCCGTAGATGTCGGTCACTAGTGGGGCTATGGCGCTGCCGCGTATCATCTCGGCAAGTCCGGTGGATATTATGTAGTGCTCGACGACGATCTCGTGCCTTTTGAAGTCGGCCCGGCTCCTTGGCACTTCGCAAAGAGTGGCCAGAAATTCCGGCAGGCCGGGGAAAAACACCAGTTCCCTGCCCATCTCGCGCAGGAGCCTGTTGTTCATGCCCTTGAAGCGGCCCGTGCGCACGTAGCTCAAGAGGTGGTTGAGGTAGCAGGTCTCGGGCGATACGTGCTGGCCGCGCTCCTTGTAATAGGCGGGCAGGGCGTTGACCTCCTTCCAGAACTTTTTGGCGTCCATCTCGAAGCGGCGGAATATCGGCTCCTGCATGTAGCCGGGTATCAGCGTGTTGTCGAAGTCCCAAATGCAGGCGATGATGTTTTGTCTGTGGAGGCGTTCCTGATGCATGGGCTTGTCTCTGAATAAGCGGGTGGAAGAGTGACTTACGGAGCTTCGTCGCGGCCACGGTCGGGATGGCCACCGCCACCGCTTCGGCGGCCCCTTCGGCGGCGTCCGCCGCGATGGTTGCGTTGCTGATCGTTGCGGCTCTTGCGATTATTGGGCTGGGATGTTGTCTCGCCCAGAGTTTCTTCGGCGCTGTCCTCATCCCTGTCATCTCCAGCTCTGGAAAAGAGGCTGCGAAATATATCCGGCAGGCCGAATATCACCCTGCGTATGGAGCTGATGAATTCCCTGAAGGCGAACATCCTCTCGTCCGGGCCGCGGCTCTGGCGGACGATCTCGCCAATGCGGGCGCTTATGCGGTCCTTCACCTCTGGCGGGATGCTGGGCGGGGTGAAGTTTTCCTCCTGAGCGCGCGGCTTTCGTCCGTCCCGTCTGCGGGGGCGGAATTCGCCGCCCTGTGCGCCGTTGTCGCCCTTGTTGGCGGGCTTGGGACTGTCTGTTTCAAAAGTGGGCATCGGGGGGCGGGGCTTGCGGCTTGGAGAGCAGGGGCCTATTTAGCGCGGGTTGGGCGGACATAGTCAACTCAACATGCTTGCGCAAGGGCCTTGTCCGGGGCACAATTGCCAGTCATGGACAGGCTGGAAGAGATATTCCGTATGCAGGCGGCGCTAAACTCACGCATCGGCGTGGATACCTCGTCTCTCGACGACAAGGGCAAGACTGAGTGGGTGCTCAATTACACGCGTGCCATGCAGCAGGAGCTGGCCGAACTGGTGGACTCGGTGCCCTGGAAGTGGTGGGCGAAGTACCAGAAGTTCGACGAGCAGAACGCCCGCGTTGAAGTGGTGGACCTGTTCCACTTCCTCGTCTCTCTGGCGCAGGTGCTGGGCATGAGTCCCGACGATGTGTACCAGGCGTATCTAGCCAAGAACAAGGTCAATCACCAGCGTCAGGACAGCGGCTACGAGCAGAAGAACCACGAGGACAGCAGGCATATATAGGCCCTTTCCCATTGCTTTGCTCTGCGCTTGCCGCCACTGACTTCGTTCGCTTAGGCTGCTCCTTAACAATGTCACTTTCAGCCCTCTCATCCCTCACGCAGAACATCGAGACCCTCGTGGACCTCGACCAGCTCAAGGCGAAGCTCGCCCTTGGCAGGCCCCTGCGCGTGAAGCTCGGCGTGGACCCGACCCGGCCCGACCTTACCTTCGGCCACATGGTTGTGTTCAACAAACTGCGCCAGTTTCAGGACGCGGGCCATCAGGCAGTCCTCATAATCGGCGACTTTACAACCCTCATCGGCGACCCCTCCGGCCGCAGCAGCACCCGCCCCGTCCTTACGCCCGAGGAAATCAAGGCCAACGCCACCACATACGTCGAACAGGCCTTCCGTGTCCTCGATCCCGAAAAGACCGAAGTGCGCTACAACAGCGAATGGTTCGGCAAGATGGGCTTTTCGGACTGCCTCTCCCTGGCCCGCAAGATGACCGTGGCCCGAATGCTGGAGCGCGACGACTTTGCCAAGCGTTACGCCTCGAACACGCCCATATCCATTGTCGAATTCCTCTACCCCCTCCTCCAAGGCTACGACAGCATAATGCTCGATGCCGACGTGGAGCTGGGCGGCACGGACCAGACCTTCAACCTGCTCGTCGGGCGCCAGCTACAGAAGGAAGCGGGCAAGCCCGAGCAGATAGTGATGACCCTGCCGCTCCTTGTGGGCACCGACGGGGTGCGCAAGATGTCCAAGAGCTATGACAACTACATTGCCTTCAACGACTCGCCCAAGGACATGTTCGGCAAGATAATGTCCATCGGCGACGAGGCCATGTGGACCTACTACCGCCTGCTGCTCTGCACGACCGAGGCCGAGATTGCGGCCAAGAAGGCAGAGCACCCGATGGAGATGAAAAAGCAGCTCGCAAGCCGCCTCGTGAACAAGATCTGCGGCGAGGGCAGGGGCGACTACGAGCGCGAACAGTTCGAGAAGGTCTTTTCCAAGGGCGACCGCCCCGACACGATGCCCGAGTTCGCATGGAGCGAGCTTGCCTCCGAAGCCGCACAGGCGCGCCTTACCGACCTTATGGCCGCCACGAAACTGCCCGCCTTCTCCTCCAAGAAGGAATGCCGCCGAATGATAGAGCAGGGCGCGGTGAAGCTGAACGACGAGAAGGTGGCGGACCTGAATGTCACGCTGCCAAGGCCCTCCGAGCCACTGGTGATTCAGGCCGGCAGGCGCAATTTCTTCCGGGTGAACCCCTAGGAAGTGCTTCCCTTTCGGGCAAGGCCCTCATTCGGGGCCTTGCCCTGCGTTCCACGTTTCATCCCTGTAACGCATATGTGTTTAGAGCATTTTCCACGTTATCTTGCGCAGTCACGCAAGGTTCGCGGCGCGAACCTTGTTTCTGGAACGAGTTGCTAGAAAAGTTTCGTCTGCAAAACCTTGCCGTCTTCTTTCCCAGCAGCTCGCCTGACCGCGCCATTTAACTGAAAAATGCTCTAGCGGAAGCAGAAGAAGCTGCCGTCGCCAGCGCCTACGTATATGCTTCCATTGCTTATGCATGGAGAGGCCAGTATGGCCCCCGCCTCGTGGAATACGTTCATGCCGTGGTACATTTCTTCGAAGCTGTCGTTGCGGAATATGTTCTTTGTGTTCCAACTACCGTCCTCGTTGAAGAGTGTGCCACGATTGGCAATAGCCGCCGGGGAGCGGAATTCGGATATGACCTTGCCCTCTTTGAGATCCACGGCAAAGAGGCTGCCCTGAAAACAACCCACATAGGCCACCCCGTCGGCAATGGCGGCGGAGCTGAACACCATCATCGGCATGGGCATCTTCAGCACTTGCTCGCCCGTGGCTGCGTCGCGTCCGGAGAGGAAGGGAGGAATGGAGCTGCCGTAGTACACCTTGCCATCCCAGAGGGCTGGGGTGGCGTTGACCCATGTCAGGTTGCTCTTCCACTTCAACTCGCCCGTTGAGGCATCCAGTGCGTAAAAGTCGAAATCGCGGCAGCCAAAGTACACTGTCCCATTGTATATCATGGGCGAGGACTGGATGCCGGTTCGGTTGTGATTCTCCTTGTCCTCGCCAGTCTTGAAGCGCCAGATTTCCGCCCCGCTCTTAGCGTCGAGGGCGTACATGTATGTGTCCCAACTGCCGACGTACACCTTGCCCTCCCACACCGCTGGCGAGCCGTGCACAACGTCCCCGGTCTTGAACTTCCACTTCAGCTCCCCGCTCTTGGCGCAGAGAGCGTACAGATAGCCGTCGCCGCTGCCGATGAATACCGTGCCGCCCACCACACTGGGCGAGGATGCGTAACAGTCCCACACATCGGGTATAGTCTGGGTCGAAGGCTTGGCCCCATGCAGACCTTTGGCCTCGAAGTGGCGCTCGCCCCCTGTTTGGAACTTCCATTGCAGCTTTCCTGAGTCGGTGGATAGGCTGTAAACAAAGCCGTCGTAGCTACCGAAGACCACACTACCATCGGCCACTGCGGGCGTGGAGCGTATCTTGCCTTCGCTGGCGAATTTCCACCTAAGGTCTCCACTCGTCGCATCGAGGGCGTAGAGATAGCGGTCGTCGCTGCCGAAATATACGCTACCCCCGACGCACACGGCGCTGGAGATGATGGCGTCCTCGGCCTTGAAGGTCCATGCGGGGCTGGAGATGTCTCTGGGCGCGCTGCCTTGGTAGCGCCCCTGATGCATGGAGCAGCCCTGAAAACTGTTGGCCTCGAGGGTGGGGGCGAATGCCAGTAGCGCGAGAGTAAATAAGGAGGCAGACCTGTATCGGTTGACAGAATGTTTCATATCGGTTGGGGTTGTGGGCCGGCATTGGCCCGTCATTCTGCCTACACCCGACAAGGGCAGCCTACTTCAGCTTTGCCACGAATGGCGCGTCCGCCGTGTTGGACGGTACGGCTGGCATGACGGGCGGCGGGAACAAAAGCCCTCTTTAGAGTGTCTTACGCCAGAAATCAAAAAATAGGACCAAACCATGTTTGCCATAGCCATAGTGACCATATTTGCGGCCCTTCTGCTTGGCATCTGGGCACAGTCGCGCATCAGCAGCGCGTACGCCAAGTGGAGCCGTGTGCCCTCGCGCAGCGGCATCACCGGAGCCGAAGCTGCCCAATACGTATTGAGGGAGGCGGGCATAAGTGACGTGCGCATAGTGGCCATCAAAGGGCACCTGACAGACCATTACGACCCCGTTCGCAAGGTGCTGGCCCTCAGCGCGGAGAATTTCCACGGCCGCAGCCTTGCCGCCCTAGGCGTGGCTGCACACGAGGCCGGGCACGCTGTGCAGCACAAGGTGGGCTACGGAATGCTGAAGCTGCGCATGAGCCTAGTGCCGGTGACGCAACTGGCATCCGGCGCACTGCCCTTCATCATGTTCGGCGGCATATTCTTCGGCTTTCTGCCGCAGATGGCCATGCTCGGAGCAGCTGTGTACGGCGTACTGACCGTGTTCCAGCTCGTCACCTTGCCGGTGGAGTTCGACGCCAGCGCCCGTGCAAAGCAGCGCCTTGTAGCCCTCGGAATACTGGGCGAGCGCGAGCTTGAGGGCGTGGGAGACACTCTCGACGCAGCCGCATGGACCTACGTCGCGGCCTTCATTAGCTCGCTCGGCTGGCTGCTCTACTTCCTTGCCGCAAGCAGGGACTAAGCTCGGCCGCAAAGTGCCTCTTCTTTCGACGGCTCCCGTAATCGGGGGCCGTTTTTGTTGATGCTTTCGCCGCGCAAGAGCATTTGCACTGGCCAGAACTGTCAGAGACTGTCCATATTCGGCTTAACAAACACATGTCAGCTCAGGAAAAACCAAGCCCGAAGGGGGAATCCGTCCTAGTCAACATCGTCTGCAACGTGGTCCTGCCATCGCTGCTGCTTATGAAGGGACAGGCATTGCTCGGCCTGCCGCCTTGGGCCGTGCTCTGTCTCGCGCTGGCCTTTCCGGTCACATACTTTTTCTACGACCTGCGCCGTCGGGGCAGGCGCAATATCATCTCCATCATAGGCTTTGTAAGCACCCTTATCACGGGCGGCGTGGGCCTGCTGAAGCTGCCAAGCGAACTTATCGCAGTGAAGGAGGCCGCGGTACCGGGCCTTTTCGGGCTGGCCATCCTGCTTTCAAGCGGTACGCGGCACCCGCTAATAAGCGCCTTTCTGCTCAACCCGGACTTCTTCGACGTGGGGAAAATTGAAAGAGCCGTGGCAGAGCGCGGATCTGAAAAAGGTTTTGCCCGGGTAATGCGCCGCGGCACCTTGCTTCTGGCCCTGTCCTTTGCCCTCAGCTCCGTGCTCAACTACGTTCTGGCGCGCCTTATAGTCCATAGCCCCAGCGGGACCGAGGCCTTCAACGCCGAGCTTGGCCGTATGCAGCTACTCAGTTACCCGGTCATTGCCCTTCCGGCGACCATCGTCGGCATGGCCGCGCTCTGGATGGTGCTCAAGGGCATCAAGAAAGAGGCCGGGTTGGAAGTGGAGGAGATATTCATCGACGCAGCAAAGCAGAGTTCGCAGGATGGATAGAGCTGCTCCAGCATTCCCATTTTCTGGCAGATTGCGGAACATGCATTACTATGGATGACATCTTGCGTGGACGGGAATAAATGAGCGCCGGATTTTTTCTTTACTTACATACCTAATGGACCTAAGATACCTTGGTCCATTCGAGAATAAGACATACAAACGAGGATAAGACAATGCGTGCATTACTCGCACAGAACATAATCGAAACGGTAGGGGACACCCCCTTGATCAAGCTCAACCGCGCTGCGGCAGGGCTTAAAGCCGACGTGTATGTGAAGTGTGAGTTCTTCAACCCTCTGGCCAGTGTAAAGGACCGCATTGGCGTGGCCATGATAGAGGCGGCGGAAAAGGCGGGCAAGCTACACCCCGGCAGCGTCATAGTTGAGCCTACCTCGGGCAACACCGGCATTGCGCTCGCCTTTGTAGCCCGTGCCAAGGGTTACAGATGCGTGCTCACGATGCCGGAGACGATGTCTCTGGAGCGCCGCATACTCTTGCGCCTCCTTGGCGCGGAACTCGTCCTTACGCCCGGCAACAAGGGAATGCCCGGCGCCATCGAAAGGGCCGCAAGGCTCGTGCAGGAGTACGGCGAGGACGGCTATCAGCCACAACAATTCGAGAACCCCGCCAATCCCGAAAAGCACCGTCAGACCACGGCCAAGGAAATCTGGAAGGCCACTGGCGGCCGCGTGGATGCATTCGTCGCTGGCGTGGGTACTGGTGGCACTATCACAGGCGTTGGCGAAGTGCTCAAGAGCCGCAACCGCGATGTGAAAATCGTGGCCGTGGAGCCTGCGGCAAGCCCCGTGCTATCCGGCGGCAAGCCCGGTCCGCACAAAATTCAGGGCATTGGCGCGGGCTTTGTGCCCAAGGTGCTAAACACATCAATTCTCGACGAGGTGATAAGTGTGGAGAACGACGACGCGATCAACACCTCGCTCTCCGTGGCCCTTTCCGACGGCATATCGGGCGGCATATCCACGGGTGCAAACCTCTGGGCGGCCCTGCAATTGGCAAAGAGGGCGGAATTCGCTGGCAAAACCATCGTCACCCTTGCACCAAGCCCGAGCGAGCGTTACCTGAGCGCACCCTTGGCCGAGGCGGCAAGGGCAGAGGTGATAAGTCTGCAAGCACAGCCCTGATTACCAGGACGCTGGAATACCATTAGCGAAACGGGCGGCTGAAAAGGCCGCCCGTTTTATTGTTAGCACAGCCTGAAAGCTAGCGTGGAAGCCCTTACACCGGGGCTTGACGTGGAGGCCCGGCACGGTAATTGTGCTCTTTCTCTTTTTCACTGGCCGATGGTGTAATTGGCAACACAGCGGATTTTGGTTCCGTTATTCCTGGTTCAAGTCCAGGTCGGCCAGCCAGAGAAGCAATAGCTATCGCTTGCTGATATGCATTGTTGCTGCACCGAGGAATAATCCATGCGGATGCTTCATCAAGCAAGACGGGCAGTGAATCACTTTGCCCCCATTACAAGCTCCACAATATACTCTCAAAAACCATGTCCGTGCTCGTAGGCCGCAAGGCTCCATCATTCAAGGCCACCGCCGTTGTAAACGGCGGGGAAATAGTAAAAGACTTTTCACTGGAACAATATCTGGGTAACAAATACGTGATACTGTTCTTCTACCCGGCGGACTTCACCTTCGTCTGCCCGACGGAAATAGTCGCCTTTCAGGACAAACTGGCCCTTTTCGAGGCCCGAGACACCGCCGTTGTCGGCGTGTCCGTGGATTCGGAGTTTTCCCACTGGAAGTGGCTCCAGACCGATAGAAACGACGGTGGCATCAAGGGCGTGAGCTATCCGCTTGTCTCGGACTTTTCCAAGACCATTTCGGACAATTACGACGTGCTCGCAGGCAGCTACGGCTATGACGAGGACGGCGGTGCCACATTCGAGGGTGCACCTTTGGCCTATCGCGGACTCTTCCTGATAGACAAGCAGGGCATTGTTCGCCATCAGGTGGTGAACGATCTGCCCATCGGTCGCAGCATTGACGAGGCTATCCGTGTCGTCGATGCGCTACAGTTCTTCGAAGAGAACGGCGAGGTCTGCCCTGCCAACTGGCACAAGGGCGACAAGGCCCTGAAGGCAACGCAGGAAGGCGTGGCTGCGTATCTGTCCAGCCACTAGGGTTTTCCGCAGTCAGTTTCGCACGAATTGAATAAAACGGACGCCTCAGTGAGGCGTCCGTTTTGCGTCAACATGTTCAGGGAGGTATGTCTGGCAAGCCTCCTTGTCACAAAGAGAGCGTCCTAGCTGGCGAACACCTCGCGGCTGTCGCTCACCTTGCCGGTAATCGCCGCTGCGGCCACCATCACGGGACTCATCAAGAGGGTGCGGCCCGTGGGGCTGCCCTGACGACCCTTGAAGTTGCGGTTGCTGGAGCTGGCGCAGATCTGGTCGCCTACGAGCTTGTCCGGGTTCATGGCAAGGCACATGGAGCAGCCAGCGCCGCGCCATTCAAAGCCAGCCTCCTCGAACACCTTGTCGAGGCCCTCCTGCTTGGCCAACAGGGCCACTATCTGCGAGCCGGGCACCACGATGCCCTTTACGCCAGCGGCCACCTTGCGCCCCTTGACGAACTTGGCCACCTCGCGCAGGTCGCTCAGGCGTCCGTTGGTGCAGGAGCCGATGAAGGCGACCTCGATCGGGATGCCCTTTACGGGAGTGCCGGCCTCGAACTTCATGAACTCCAGAGCCTCGATCACGCCTTCGCGCGCTTCTGGCTTCACCTCGTCGGGGTGGGGGATGCACTCGTTGATCGATACGCCCTGTCCGGGATTGATGCCCCAGGTGACGGTCGGTTCGATGTGCGAAGCGTCGATATTCACGATGTCGTCGAACTGTGCGTCGGCGTCGCTTGCGAAGCTCTTCCAACGCTCGACCGCTGCTTCCCATTCCGCGCCCTTGGGGGCATAGGGGCGTCCCTTTAGGTAGGCAAAGGTAGTTTCGTCCGGGTTCACATAGCCCACGCGCGCGCCGCCTTCGATGGACATGTTGCACACGGTCATGCGCTCTTCCATCGTCATGGCGTCGAACACGCTGCCCGCATACTCGTATGCGTAGCCCGTGCCGCCGTTGACGCCGAGGATGCGGATGATGTGCAGGATTACGTCCTTGGCATAGACGCCGGGCTTGAGCTTGCCGTTCACGCTGATGCGGCGGGTCTTGAGCCTGCCCATGGCCATTGTCTGCGTGGCGAGAATGTCGCGCACCTGACTTGTACCGATGCCGAAGGCGATTGCGCCAAAGGCACCGTGGGTCGAGGTGTGGCTGTCGCCACAGGCAATCGTCGTGCCCGGCTGGGTGATGCCCTGTTCGGGGCCTACGATGTGGACGATGCCCTGTGCGCCGGTATTCGTATCGAAGAAGCGGATGCCGAACTGCTTACAGTTGTCGCGCAGGGCCACGATCATCTCCTGCGCAAGTGGGTCGCTGTAAGGCTCTGCCGTTTCGTTCGTCGGCACAATGTGGTCCACCGTGGCGAATGTGCGGTGCGGATAGCGCACTGTGAGGCCCAGCTGGCGGAGCATTCCGAAAGCCTGCGGGCTTGTCACCTCGTGAATGAGGTGCGTGCCGATAAGGAGCTGCGTCTGCCCATTGGGCAGAGTGGCCACGGCGTGCGCGTCCCAAACCTTCTCGTAGAGCGTCTTTCCCATGATCTGTAGCGTAAGATGTAAAATATGAAGAGTTTCATCCGCAGATTACGCGGATTACGAGCAACTTAGGTCTATTTTTCAGGCGTCTTTATCAGGATGTCCTTGGCTGACTTGCCCGCGGGGATGAAGGGCATGACGTGCTCGTCGTTGGGCACGACCACTTCGAGAAGGAAGGGGCCTTCCGCTGCGAGCATCTCCGCGATGGCGTCGGCAAGCTCTTCCTTCTTAATCACTTGACGGCCCTTGACGCCGAAGCCCTTGGCTATTGTCAGCCAGTCCGGGTAGATGGCCGAGGGATTGTGCGGGCCGCCGAGGTTGTTCGGGTCGCAAAGGATGGTGTTGCCGCGAACGCCCTGATACAGGATGTCCTCCCACTGCATGACCATGCCAAGGTGCTGGTTGTTGAGCAGCATAATCTTGACGGGGATATTCTCGCGCACCGCCGTTGCCAGTTCCTGCACGTTCATCGTGAAGGAGCCGTCGCCGTCGATGTCCACGACCGTGCGGTCCGGGCAGGCGATTTTTGCACCCAAGGCGCTCGGAAGGCCAAAGCCCATCGTGCCAAGCCCGAGGCTGGAAATGAAGCTGCGCGGGCGGTGGAAGGTGCAGAACTGCGCGCTCCACATCTGGTGCTGGCCGACGCCCGTTGTGATTATGGCCTCGCCCTTCACCTGCCGGTTCAGCTCGCTTATGGCGTGCTGGCTTTGGATGTAGGGGCTTGCCTCGTAGGTGAAGGGATACTCCTCGCGCCAGGCATAGACGCGCTTTGTCCAGTCGCCAATCAGCGGCTGTTCAAAGCCGTGCTCCTTGGCCAGTTCCATCATGCGGGTGAGGGCATACTTCACATCGCTGTGAATGGGCAGGCTGACCACCTTGTTCTTGTGGTGCTCGCTCTTGTCGAGGTCCACATGGATGATCTTGGCATTCGGGGCGAACTTGGAGACTACGCCCGTGATGCGGTCGTCGAAACGCGCGCCGAGGGCCACGAGCAGATCGCTCTCCTGCACGGCCCAGTTGCCAGCGACTCCGCCGTGCATGCCGAACCAGCGCAGGGCCTGCGGGTGGTTGTCCGGGAAGGCGCCAACGCCCATCAGCGTGTAGGCGACAGGGATGCCCGTCATTTCCGCAAATGCCTTCAGCTCCTCCGTGGCACCGGCGCTAATGATGCCGCCGCCGATGTAGAGCACCGGGCGCTTTGCCGCCGAGATCATGTTCAAGGCCTCGATCAGCTCGCTGTCCGGTCCCTCGAAGTAGGGCTTGTAGCCGGGCAGGTTCATCTCGACGTTCTCGTAATCCACCGCGGCCACCTTCTGCTGCACGTCCTTTGGAATGTCGATTACGACGGGGCCGGGCCTGCCGCTCTTGGCCAGGTAAAAGGCTTCCTTTATGACGCGGGGCAGGTCTTCGTGCTTCAATACTAGATAGCTGTGCTTGCAGATGGGCAGGGTCATGCCGAAGACGTCCGTCTCCTGGAATGCCGCCTTGCCGATGAAGTGCTGTGCCACCTGTCCTGTGATTGCTACCATTGGGATGGAGTCCATCCACGCGTCCGCTATGCAGGTTACAAGGTTCGTCGCGCCGGGGCCGCTCGTCACCATGCAGACGCCGGGCTTGCCCGTCGTCCGGGCGTAGCCGTGCGCCATGAAGCCCGCGCCCTGCTCGTGACGGGGCAGGATGGTGCGGATTTTCTTCGAGCGGGTCAGCGACTGGTGGATCTCCATCGAGGCGCCGCCCGGATAGGCGAACACGTGGTCCACACCCTCGCGCTCAAGGCAGCGTACGATGAGGTCCGCGCCGCGAATGGGTTCGAGCGCCGAGCTGGCTTTGTTCTGTGTGGATGTGCTGCTTTGCATGGCTGTCGGAAGTTGTGTGGCTGATGGAGGTCGAAACGCTCAGGAAACCATATTTTCCGCGTCGGGACAATACCCGAGTGCGTGGGGAAGCACCTGTTTACCTTGAGCTGATGATGATGTCCTTGGCGGATTTGCCTGCCGGGATGAAGGGCATGACGTGTTCTGTTTCCGGGCAGATGAGTTCGAGGATGTAGCTCTCTTCGCTTGCCAGCATCTCTGCGATGGCTTCAGCGACCTCTTCCTTGCGGATGACGCGGCGGCCCTTCCAGCCAAAGCCCTTCGCTATCGTCTGCCAGTCCGGGTACAGGGCGGCAGGGTTCTCCGGTCCGCCTAGGTTGTGCGTGTCGCAGAGGACGGTTTGCCCGCGATTGCGATTGTAGAATAGGTCCTCCCACTGCATGACCATGCCCAGATGCTGGTTGTTGATCAGCATGACCTTGACGGGAATCTTCTCCATCATGGACGTGGCCATTTCCTGCAAGTTCATCAGCAGCGAGCCGTCGCCGTCTATGTCGATGACCTGCTTATCCGGGTGGGCGATCTTTGCGCCCAGCGCCGCTGGCAGGCCAAAGCCCATTGTGCCGAGGCCGAGGCTTGAAATGAAGCTTCGCGGACGGTTGAAAGTGCAAAACTGTGCTGCCCACATCTGATGCTGGCCGACGCCCGTTGTTATGATGGCCTCGCCCTTGGTCTGCGCGTTCAGCTCCGCAATGGCCTGCTGGGCCTGGATGTATTGGCTCTCGCCAAAGCGGAATGGGTGCTCGCGCCGCCAGCCATAGACTTTCTTTTCCCATGTGGAAATGTCGGGCCGGGCAAAGCCTTCGCTATGGCCGATTTCGCAGAGGCGGGAGAGTGCGTGCTTGGCGTCGCCGTGGATTGGCAGATGGGCGAACTTGTTCTTGTGGTGCTCGCCCTTGTCTATATCTATGTGGATGATCTTCGCGCCGGGGGCGAACTTGTCGATTGCGCCAGTTATGCGGTCGTCAAAGCGTGCGCCGACAGCCATCAACAGGTCGCATTCGTAAACGGCCCAGTTACCCGCGACCCCGCCGTGCATTCCGAACCAGCGCAGGGCCTGCGGGTGATTGTCCGGGAAGGCACCGACGCCCATCAGGGTCGTGGCGACGGGCATACCTGTCATTTCCGCAAATGCGAGCAGCTCCTCGTGTGCACCGGCGCTGATTATGCCCCCGCCTATGTAGAGAACGGGGCGCTCGGCCTTCTCGATCATCGACAGGGCGCTGCGCAGCTCTCCGTCCGAAGCCTCGATGAAGGGCTTGTAGCCGGGTAGATCCATCTCGACCTTGTCCCACTCTATGGCTGCGAAGCCAAGCTGGACATCCTTGGGCAGGTCTATGACGACGGGGCCGGGCCTGCCGCTGTTGGCCAGGTGAAAGGCTTCGCGAATGATGCGAGGCAGGTCTTCCGTCTTTTTGACAAGGTAGTTGTGCTTGCAGATGGGCATTGTGACGCCGATGACGTCCGTTTCCTGAAAAGCCGTCTTGCCGATCTTGTCTTGGGTGACCTGCCCGGTGAAGGCGACCAAGGGGATGGAGTCCATCCATGCGTCCGCGATGCAGGTGACAAGGTTCGTCGCGCCCGGTCCGCTCGTAACCATGCAGACGCCCGTCTTGCCCGTCGTCCGTGCGTAGCCGTGTGCCATGTAGCCGACGCCCTGCTCGTTGCGCGGCAGTATGGTGCGGATTTGCTTCGAGCGCAGGAGCGTGTGGTGAATCTCCATCGTGGCCGCGCCCGGATAGGCGAATATGTGGTCAACGCCCTCGCGCTCCAGCGCCTTGACGATGATTTCCGCGCCCTTCATGGGCAGCGGGTCGCTCGTTGTGCGGGCGGCGGAGTTGCTTGAGATTGCGGAAGGCTGTGTTTTTGTCTGCGTGTTCATGGTCGGTAAATTCCTGAATCTAATTCGGTGTGCTGTTGTGAAAGGCTTTGTGTGAGGTCTTGCTTGGTTTGAGCGCACAGGCAGTGGCTCCGCCCGGATTTGGTTCCGGTCGGTCTTTATGTGCGGTGAGAATGCGCGCAGCTAGAGACGGGCCGGATTAGGGCTTACTACGTCTACTACTACGAGTACAAGACCAGCGTTCCGCGAGCCGGACAATAAGGCGGCGGAATGCGTGCTGTGCTGGTCGATGCGATTCATCAAGGTAAGTGAAACAACGGCTTGTTAGCGGGAATATCAAGCTAAATTTTCGAGGCGGCAACTTTCGCGAGCCTTGAGCGGACTGGTTCGCGCGCTTGACAGCCGGGCCGCCACTGGGCAAAGTTGTCCTTTTCCCATCTCCACAGGGGACTGGGTTCCTCAAACACGGGGGCGGATAGCTCAACGGTAGAGCAGTGGCCTTTTAAGCCATTGGTTCAGGGTTCGAATCCCTGTCCGCCTACCAGTGTGGACGAATGTCCGCGGATAGCGTACATAAAGAGGCGCGGACCGCCATTTCTGAACGAGTCCGCGCCGTAAAGCTGGAGCAACTTGTTTTCCCTAGAAGCGCAGGGACATGCCAGCAGAAATGTTGGTCGTATCCACGTGCTCGCTATTGCAGTAGGTAAGGGATGTGCTGGCGCCAAGGCGCTCTGTTATCCAGTAGTTAAGGCTCAGGCCAACTCTGGTAATGCTGCGTGCGTCATTGTCGCTGGCGCAGAGATATTCGACAAAGGGCGTGGCCGAAAAACCGGGCAGAAGATGGACTTCCGCGCCGAATGTGGCGCCGTATAGGAAGCTGTCCCAAGATAGTTCTGCTCCGGTACTAAGCTCGACGGTCTCCTTCGCATAGCCGATGACGGGGCGGAAGAAGGGGGCCACCATGCCGTCGCGGTGGAAAGTAAGGCCGATGAAGCCGTCCTGCGAATCGAGCTGATATTGGTCGGTCTCGTTCTGGTTGGTCATGTACGAGGTGGACATGTAGAGGTCCATTCCGATATTGCCAAAACTTGTCAGCTTGTGGTTGAACTTCACGCCAAAGCCAACGAAATCGAAGTCACCATCGTCGTAGTAGCCATAGTCGCTGTTCTGGTACAATGCCTCGAAGGAGAAAAGGCTGGTGCCAAGCACGCCGTCCGGCTTTTGTGCTGCGGAGAGAAGGCAGGGTGCGGCGAGTGCGAGCGCAAGGGCGAAGAGCTTCTTCATTGCTGTGTCGGTGTGTTTTGTTGTCAGTCCGGGGAGTCTAGTCATGCTCTTTCAAGCGAGTCGGGAATGTCAAGTCGATATGGGCTGAACACCTTATCGCGGGGTGAGATAATTGTTCACGGAGCTTCCTACCTCGACCACTCAAGCATACGCCTTATCGGGGTTTCTGCCCTTGCCCGCATCTCTTCGGGCAGTTCTATTGCCGGGGACATATGCAGCAGGGCGTCGCGGACCTTTTCGAGGGTGTTCATCTTCATGTAGCGACACTCGTTGCAGGCGCAGTTGGCCGTGGGACCGGCGACGAACCTCTTGTCCGGCATCTCGCGGCGCAGGCGGTGTATCATGTTTGTCTCGGTGGCGATGATTATGGTCTGGGCAGCGGTTTCCTTGCAGAAAAGGACCATGCGCTCGGTGGAGCATACCTCGTCGGCCATGTCGCGGACGGCCTGTGTGCATTCCGGGTGGGCGACCACGGGCGCGCCGGGGAACTTGTCGCGAAGGGCGGTCAGCGTCTGCGCGGTGAATAGGACATGCGCATAGCAACTGCCCGGCCAGAGCCGCATTTTGCGCCCGCTCTTGTGCATCACCCACTGGCCTAGGTTCTGGTCGGGGACAAAGAGTATCTCGCGATCCTCGGGCACCTTGGCCACGATCTTGTGCGCATTTCCGCTTGTGCAGATTACGTCGCTTTCGGCCTTCACTGCGGCAGAGCAGTTGATGTAGGCCACAACGTACAGGCCGGGGTTTTTCTCCTTGTAGGCGCGCAGCTTGTCGGCGGGGCAACTGTCAGATAGCGAGCAGCCCGCCTCTGGGTCTGGCAGGAGTACCGTGCGCGAAGGATTCACAATCTTCGCCGTCTCGGCCATGAAGTGGACGCCGCAGAAAAGGATGGCGTCCGCCTTGGCCTCGGCAGCTGCGTAGGCAAGGCCCAGAGAATCCCCCAAGTGGTCGGCGATGCGCTGAATTGGCTCGATCTGGTAGTTGTGCGCAAGAATCACGGCGTTGCGCTGCCGCTTCAGGTCGAGGATTTCCTCCTGAAGCGCGCTCAGGGGCTGCCGGGCGGCGCCGGGTTCAAACACCAGAGGTTCGTTGCTGGATGCACTGGCCATTGCGGAAGCTGACTATGACACAAGTTCCGCGCCAAAGTCCACATCGCGCTTGCCCAATGTCTGGAGTATAGCAGGCTCTAGTCCAGACTCCGCATCGCCTTCCATATTGCAAGGCACTGCTTTACGAGCGCCTCCAGCCCGGCCAGCGGAATCTGGTTGGGGCCGTCGGATATCGCCTTTTCGGGGTCCGGGTGCGTCTCGAAGAACAGGCCATTGGCCCCTGCCGCCAGTGCAGCACGCGCCAACAGGGGCACGAACTCGCGCTTGCCGCCGCTCTTGCCCCCGGCCGCGCCGGGAAGCTGCACGCTGTGGGTGGCGTCCATGATCGTCGGGTGTCCGTAGGTGCCCATGACGGCAAAGCTACGCATGTCCACGACGAGGTTCTGGTAGCCGAAAGTGGACCCGCGCTCTGTGAGCCATATCTCCGCTGCGTCGCTCTCCTCCAGCTTGTCCACGACAAAGCGCATCTCCTGCGGGGAGAGGAACTGGCCCTTTTTCACGTTCACGACCTTGCCCGTGCCGCTTGCTGCCACCAGTACGTCCGTCTGGCGGCAGAGGAAGGCCGGGATTTGCAGTATGTCGCACACTTCGCCCACGGGGCCAGCCTGATTGGTCTCATGGATGTCGGTAAGCACCGGCATGGCGTAAGTGTCCTTCACCCTTTCTAGAATGCGCAGGCCCTCCTTCAAGCCGGGGCCGCGGGGGCTGGACAGGGAGGTGCGGTTGGCCTTGTCGAAAGAGCCTTTGAATACGAGGTTAAGCTCCGGGTAACGGCGGCGCAGCTCCAGCAGCTTTTCGGCAACGGCGAGGCTGACATCCTCGTTTTCGAGCGAGCAGGGGCCTGCTATGAGCAGGAGCCGTTGCGGATCATACAGGCTGGTGGATGACTCTGACATGGTGCTTACGCTTATAGAATGCAAACAGCCGCGTGTTTCGCAAGCCTGTCGCGCTGGCATCAGCCGCCCTTGAACATGCGCCAGCCCGCGTAGAGGGGAGCTGCTGCAAGGCCCAGCCCAAGGCAGAGCACGGCCAGCGACACAAGTACAAGCACCGGCGCAATGATGACAAAGGCCAGCTTTTGCGCCCGGCTTAGTTCCTTCCACCTGGTAGCCGGGGTTGCACATTGTCGCTGGCTTTCCATGTCAGGACAGGGCCGCCTTCAATTCTCGTACGGCGACGGCCGGTTCGTTGCAGTGCAGTACGTCCGATACGACGACTATGCGTTCGGCCCCGGCCTTGCACACGCTGCCCACGTTCTGCCGGTTGATGCCGCCGATGCAGAACAGGGGCAGGCAGTCCTTGTTCATGGCGCGGACTTTGCCCACCAGTTCCAGTCCAACAGGTATATAGTCGGGCTTGGTGCGGGTTGGGAATACCGGGCCGGTGCAAAAGTAAGATAGAAAGCCCGCCAGCTCCAGCGCCTGCGCGGCCTGCTCCACGCTGTGAGTCGATAGGCCAAGAATGCGCTCCGGCCCCAGCTCCGCCCTTGCGCGGGTGACGGGCATGTCCTCCTGCCCAATGTGCAGGCCACAGCGCGGGTAGTCTAGGGCGATGTCGAGGTGGTCGTTGACAATGAGCGGTATTTCGTTGCCCTCGAACTGTGGCAGAATGCTTTCCAGAAGGCCGCGAATCGTGGCCTTGTCGGCGTTCTTGGCGCGAAGCTGCACAATGTCGGCCCCGCCTTCGATGACGGCGCGGCACATGGGGGCGAACTGGGCAGGCACAAGGTAGGCCGCGTCCAGAATGGCGTAGAAGCGGGCCTTGCGGAGCCGCTCTGCGGTTTTATGGGCTTTGATTGGCACTGTGGGAGGTCCTCTTCAGGCTTGCAAACGCCCCTTGGGAGTGGAGGGGTAGATTAGGGAAACAAACTATTGCCGCTCGTCCTCTTCTTCTTCTGTGATTAGCTTTCGCTCGACTGCGGAAAGGTCTTCGCGCGGGGGCAGGGTTACGTCGCCCTCGTCCTCGCCGGGGCGAAGGCTGCGCAGGGCGCTCATTGAGCTGCCGCGCCTCTGTTCCGGCTCGCCGACAACGGCCACGACCGTCGTCACAAACTCGCCAAGCGAGGAGAAGCCGAGGTTGTACTTGAGCGAGTCCACGATCTGCGCTTCAAGGCGCTTTTGCACCTCGCGCAAGTCGCTGTCGGCCCGCAGGGATATGCGCAGGCGAAGCGACAGCTCGCCCCTTCGCTCGGCAAGGCGGCTGCGGCACTTTACTACGCCCGGAGTGCGAGAGGCCGCCTTCTGTATCATGTCCGATATGGCCTTTCGGGCTATGAGGACGCGCCCCCGCTCGGTGCTGAAGGCGAGCAGCTCGCCCGGCTGGCGCAGGCGGCGCAAGAGGACGAGGGCGAGCAGCAGGACCAGAAGGGCGCCGATTATGTAATACATCCAGACTGGCTCATTGCGCAGGCAGTCCAGAAAGATTTTGGCTTCGTTCATGATTGGCGGGAGCAATTGGGCCTGTCAGCCCGGTTGGCGAGATGCCTCCGTTTGCAACAAGTCCTGTGGCGTTGGAAATAGTCGGCTGCAAGGGTGTGTGCTCATTGGCAGCGTTACCCTTGTGCCGTGTGGCGGGGGTAGGCTATTCCACGAAGGACTGCGGCTTTTCGTCCTTGTCGGGCATTCGCACGCCCTCGATTAGCACGTCCACGCGAGCCACCCTCTTGTTGGTCATCTTGCTGACCTGATCTCTCACGGCTATCTGGATTTCCTCGCCCACCTTGGCCAGCTCTACGCCAAAGCGCAGCACGACCTTGACGGTGATTTCGTAGCCGCCGCGCTCGTTTTCGGCCACTGTGATGCCGGGGGCAGAGTCGCGCTTGTTGAACAGGCCCACGATTTCCTCGCGAAAACCGCCAGCCCCACCCACCGACACCACGCCGGGGACGCTCATAACGGCAATGCGGACAATGTTGCCCACGACCTCGTGGCTCACCTTGATAAGGCCAGTGCTAGTCTCCTCGCTCATGGCGAGGACCATTTCCTCCACCTCTTGAGCGGCGCTGATGGTTGGCTTTGGGGGGATGTCTTTCTGGGGTCGTTGCGTGTCCATGTCGATCCTTGCTATGCCTTGCGGCTGGTGGCGGCGCTGCGCGCCATGAATTCCTCGATGAAGTGTGTAGTGGCCCGGCCTTCGGCAAAAACGGGGTCTTGAAGCACCGAACGTATGAATGGAATATTACACTTGATCCCCCGGATCAAGTACTCCGAAAGGGCGCGTTGCATTCTATCGATGGCCTGCGCGCGGGTGGCCCCGCTGACGATGACCTTGCCGATCATGCTGTCGTAGTACTGGGGCACGGTATAGCCCCCGTAGGCGTGGCTGTCCACACGCACCCCTGGGCCGCCGGGTGTGTAGTAGAGGGAGATTTCTCCGGGGCAGGGGGCGAAGTTTCGCTCCGGGTCTTCGGCGCAGACGCGGCACTCCATCGCCCAGCCGCTCTGGCGCACATCCTCCTGAGTGAAGCCCAGCGGCTCACCGGCGGCAATGCGTAGCTGAGCGGCCACAAGGTCGATGCCCGTGACAGTCTCCGTCACCGGATGCTCCACCTGTATGCGGGCGTTCATCTCGATGAAGTAGAAGTTGCCATGCGCATCCACGAGGAACTCCACCGTGCCCGCGTTGCGGTAGCCGCAGTGCCTTGCGACGGCGATGGCCGCCTCGCCCATTTTCTCGCGCAGCTCCGGGCTTAGAAAGGGGGAGGGGCTTTCCTCGATGACCTTCTGGTGACGGCGCTGCACGGAACAGTCACGCTCGCCAAGGTGGACGATGTTGCCGTGCTCGTCGGCAAGGATCTGGAACTCGATGTGGCGGGGCTTTTCGATGAATTTTTCGATGTACACCTCGCCGTTGCCAAAGGCCTTCAGGGCCTCGTTGCTCGCTGCGGCGAACTCGCGGGGCAGGGCAGCCGCGCTGTGGACTAGGCGCATCCCCTTGCCGCCGCCTCCGGACACGGCCTTGATGATGACCGGGTAGCCCACGTTCTGGGCAAAGCGGGAGGCCTCCTCGGCGTCGGCCACTGGGCCGGGCGAACCGGGCACTGTGGGCGCACCGGCCTCGGCGGCTATGCGCCGGGCCACGGCCTTGTCGCCCATCTTGCGGATTACCTCGCTATTGGGGCCGATGAACTTTATGCCGCAGCTTTCCACCTGTTCGGCAAAGTCCGGGTCTTCGGAGAGAAAGCCGTAGCCGGGGTGTATGCCGTCGGCGCCGGAGATTTCCGCCGCCGCGATGATGCGCTCGGCCTTCAGGTAGCTCTCGCTGGAGCGTCCGGGGCCTATGCATATGGCTCCGTCGGCCAGCTGGACGTGCAGGCTCTGCTCGTCGGCTTCGGAGTACACGGCAACGCTCTCGATGCCCAGCTCCTTGCAGGCGCGGACCACACGGAGGGCTATTTCACCCCTGTTTGCGATAAGGATTTTCTGCATCTATTGCGCTTGGCTTAGGCGGGTGTAAGGCGGAAAAGGGGCTGTCCGTATTCGACGCTCTGGCCGTTTTCCACCAGCATTTCGGCAATAGTGCCCGCCTGTTCGGCCTGAATCTCGTTCATGACCTTCATCGCCTCGATGATGCAGACAACGGAGCTTGCGCTCACCTTGCTGCCCACCTGCACGAAGCTGGGGCTGTCCGGCGAGGGCGCTGTGTAAAAAGTGCCCACCATTGGGCTTTTGATGACCGGGCCTTCGGGCTTGGGGGTCGCTGCCGGGCTCGCCGGACTTGGCGTGGCAACAGGCGCAACTGCTGTAGGGGCGGCGGGGGCGGGAATGTACTGGGGGGCCGCCACAGAGGCAGAGCCGCGGGCTATGCGCAGGCGGAAGTTCTCCTCCTCGATCTCGAATTCCGTGAGATCGGCCTGCTTCATCATCTCGACAATCTGTTTGATGTCCTTGGTGTTCAAGAGTTGTCCGTGCTTATCTGAGGGTTGTTCTGTATGTGGGGGCTTCCCCGTGAGGCACCAAATGGACCGCAAAGGGATGGAAAGTGGGAAGGAAAGCTGCTTTGCCCGGCTTGTCAAATTGGGATTGTGCGGCGCTGCCCCGGCCGGGCCTCGCGAAGGGCGTACAGGCGGGGCCGCTGTTCGCCATGTGGGTATAGACTGCAAAGATGCCGGAACGCTCATTATTTTTTGAGGGCCGTTCCCAGAGTGGCGGATTCACTTCCTGCCGCTGCGGCCCGCCTGTGGGATTGACGGGCTGCCTTCGCCCTCCGATGGGCTGCTGATGAAGAGGTTACGCGGGTCCAGTTTCAGCCTCCAAGAGGGGTCTTCGATAGTGCCTCGAAGGCGCAACTCCAGTATGTAGCCAACGGGGCTGATGATTGTGCCAAGAAGGTTCATCAGCGAGGGTTCGGGAGACTTTAGTAGGAACACCTTAGCGTCAAAGTCCAAGGTATTGGCAATGATGTCCATCGTGCCCTTTGTCTCGATGCGGGCCGCCGGGCCGTGGATTTTCGCATCGTTGAAGCTGGCCTTACCAGCGGATATGGCAAGTTCGCTTTCGAGACTGTCGAAGCGGAATACGCCAAGGCCCAGCCCCATGTTGTCCAGCAGGGTGGAGAGCAGCCAGAACACCTTAATTTTGCCTAGTTCCGCCTCGCGAACACTTAAGTGGCCCCTTCCTTCGAGGCTTTGGGCAAGATGGCCCGTGCTGGCGCTTCCTTTGAAGTACATGTTCAGTATGCCCTTGCGCGAGCTTACGTCCGGGCCGCTTTCCTTGGCACCCAGCGCGTTGAGCGCGACCTGGGCCGGGCCTAGGGAGGCTTCAAATAGGCTTAGGTCCAGATCCATGTGCCCCTCTGCTCCCTTGTCATAGCGCAGGGCCACTTTCCCCTTCAGCCCACCGCCCAGAGCATCGGCCCAAGGTATGTCTATGTCGGCGGCTCCGTTGCGGTAGTCTACCCTTACCAGTAGCTTCTCGAAGGGTATGTTCTTCCAGCTTCCATTTCTTGCCAGAGCCTCGGCGTGGAGGCTGCTTTTCCAAGAGCCGTCGCGTAAGTGGCGCAGGGTGCCCCGCATGGCTAGGTCCGGGCTGTGTGGCAGATTCCAGTCGGGCAGCATGTCGTGCAGGGCGTTGCCGAAAATGTGGTTCAGGCTCTCGGCTGGCAGTGTGGAGCGCATGTCGAAGCCAAGGCTGAGCGGCTCGCCCGGTTCCAGTATCCAGTAGAGGCGTCCGCCAATTTCGCCATCGGCCCCCCTTGCCTCCACATTGCAGAGATCCACGAATTGCTCGCCCACGTAGATGTCCAGACGGCCCTTGTCGAGGCGTACCTTTTGGTAGAGCACATCGTCCATCTCCACGCTGCCCCAGATATTTACATGGCCCAGTCTCTTCCAGCTTCCGCCTAGGTCCAGATCCGCCCTTACCGGGGGGCCGTCGAAGACAAAGTCCGTCCATATCTCGTCCCACCAGTGCCCCAACAGGCCGCCAAGTACCGGCGGCACAATATCTCCCTTGAGGCGCAGATGCCATTCGGCGCTGTGCAAGTTTTGGCGGAAGTTGCCCCTCTGTGTGCTCGGGCCGCCGCTAAGAAGCAGCTCTTCGCAGTATAGCTCGTCGCGGTCTGCCCTGCCTTTGGCGTATAAGTAGTCGATTGGCGTGCCACGGGAGTTCAAGTCCCAGCCTTCGAGAAGGAAGTCCGTGCTAATATCGCCTTTGTCAGGCAGATTTAGGCGGCCAAGGGCGTAGAGAGGCTTTGCTATGGTAAGCCGCTTGCCCACCTGTTCTTCGGGTACCCCTGCAAGGCGCAGCCATATGCCAAGGCGGGTCTCAAGCTCGTAGTCCACGCTCATTCCCCCATCGGCGAGCGGACGGATGTCCAGCGCGACTGGCAGGCCCTCTATGCGTGCGGCGGCAGAGAGCTTCCATTCGCCCCGTGATGTTTGCCCGGCAAGGTGGAGACCCTGCGCGCTTTCGCCCTTCCATGTCGTTTCGCCAATATACGCGCGCGAACTAGTGTGGACTAGCTTCAGGTTGGAAAGATCTGATGGCAGTTCCGCGTCCATATCCAGCCATATGCCCTTGGCCACGGTATCGTTGGCTCTTGCATCCCTGGCATAAACCTGTCCCTTCAGGGTGTAATCTGGAAGGTTCAGCAGCAGCTCCGTTTGTATGCCATTGGCCCTTGCCTGCGAATGAACGAGGGAATCGGTCTGGCCATGAATGGCAATCTGATGCCCGCCAATGCCTTCGATGCCAATGCTTGCCCCTGTCACATGGTCCAGATGCCTGCTCTTAGCCGAAAGGCTGCGAATTAGCTCCATCAGTAGCTGCGCCGCCGTCGCCCTTTGTTCCTCCGGGGCCTCTTCTTGCACCTCTGGCAGTTCGCCGGGGAATATGCCCCATGCGTGTAAAGGCAGACGCCCGTCATAGACGAGCTGCGCGTGGGACACGAAGAGCAGCCCATCGTCCATCCACGCGCACAGGGAGGCCTCTTCAACCAGCTTTCGCTCCGTTCCGTCGGGCGAGAGATTGGGCGGCAAGTGCAGGCTTGCCTCGTCAATTTGCAGTATGTCCGGCTCGATTTCGCCCGCAAGGAGCGAGGGCACAGGTACGCGAACGTAGATCTGAGCCGCCTTGAGCAGCAGATGCCCGTCCGGGCTTTCCAAGGCAAGATCCCTTATGCGGATGCCGCCCGTGAGGTCGAAACTGACGCTTCCGCCTGCAAGGCGCAGCCCCTCGGCCTGCACTCTTATGGCCAGTTTGTTCATGGCCCGTTCCGGGACCGGGATTTCCAGCCCCATCCAGATCATCCACACGAGCAGGCCCTGAAGGCAGAGCAGCACGGTAAGGGCAAGGTTGATGGCGTGGTTGCAGCCCCGTGTGCCGTGGCGGCAGACGGTCTTTACGTGCCTGCCGAAGTGTTCCTGACGGTAATGGTTCAGCGCGGCGGCGGCTCGGTGGGCAATGAAGCGTAAGTACCTTGCCAGCACTGCCATGCGCTGGCCCAGCCTTGCCGCCCACCGGGCCGTGGCGGGGAATCTGCCGCTTAGCTTGCCCATTAGTTCGACTATGGTGCCTTGCCCGCTGCTTCCTCTGCCTGCGGAGCTGGCGAAGGCTCTGCTTCGTCCTCATCGGGCAACGCGGGAGGCACATGGCGGGACTCCAGCCTGTGCAAGGCCAACATCAGTTCGTCAGGCAGGGTGAAGACCAGTTCCAGACTTTCCGAAGCGCCAAACTGCGTAGTGCCGCCAATGGCCTTGGTGAAAAGGTATTCCATGCGGCGCGTCTGTGCCTGCCCCGTTCCAGAGGGCAGCTCAAGGTCCGTTTCCAACCTCAGCGCCCAAGTCTCTGCCTTGCCATCGCCCAAGGGAAGATCCGGGCTGAAGCGGTCCGAAACAAAGTTCTTTGCCTCTCCGGCTCGGATGAAGTTGAGAAGCACCCCAAGCGCCGCGCCTTCATCTCCGGGGCGGGAGTCCAACAGCCCTGCCCAGTCCTGCCCTGCCGCCGGGGCAAGGTCCAGCACGGTTTCCCCTTCCGCCACGCGCACAAGGCGCATCCTAAGCAGGCGTGCCGCGGGGGGCAGGCTTTCGAGCAGGCGGCTGCGGTAATGCAGGGGCACGGGGCGCAGCTGGTCGATGATGGCCGCGCTGCTTTCATAGACAAAGGGTTCTCCCTGCACCATCACATACACTCCGCGCAGTTTTGGCTCCAGATCTCCAAACAGCAGAGTGCGCGTGCCTGCCGCGCTGCGGATTGTCGCCTTGCGCTGTGGGTCTGCAAAGCCCCAGTCGCGAAGGTCCGCCTCCGATGGAGCATCGCTTACAAAGCGCAGGGCGCGCTGTGCCGACAGGGCGCTTATAAGCGAGCCTACTATGCGACCGTCCGCCTTCCATGTGCGCACGCCCCCCTCGTCCGTCGGGCGCAGCACCTGCCATTCGCCCGTTTCCAGTTTCTGGAGCGTTGCAGACTGGTTGCCCATGTCCACGCGCAGCTCGCTTACGGAGGCGCTGTCGAAGCGGTTGAAGCGGCGCTCTCTAAGCACTTCCTGCACCTGCCCGAGCCGGTCGATCAGGGCGGCGTCGATGCGGAAAACTTCGGGCGAGTCCTCCAGCTTGGCAAATACCCGCCCTTCGCTGTCTGCCGAGCCTATGAGAAGGCCCTGTCTCTGGTCGGCAGCTTCCAGCCCGAGCCGCATCCGGGGCGTCAGCAGGCCCTGTTCGGCAGGGTCTTGCGGGGCAAATGAGAGCACCTTCAGGTCGGCTAGTTCGGCAAGGAGCGAGTCCACGGCGGCGGAATCGGCGCCAACGCGGATTGGCGACTCAAATTCCCAGCCTCCGGCCCTCTTCCCAAGGCGTACGCGCACCCCGTCGCTTCTTTGCACGGAGATGGAGCTTATCGTGTAGGGGGGCAGGTTGAACACGTGGGTGTTGCGCAGCTTGTCCATGTCCAGCATAAGCGCCTGCACAAGCTCGCTGCCTATCACGTAAACCTGGTCCCCTTCGGGAGATAGCAGGTAGAAGCGCCCGCCGACCTTTGTCGATGCCCCGATGCGCAGGACGCTCGTCTGCGAGCCGCTGTCCACTGTCAGAACGAGCGAAGGCTTGTCCAACCCGTAGTCTTCGAGCGTTGCCCCGTAGCGTTCGATTTCGTCGATGCTGAAGGCCGTGCCCTTGCGCAGGAAGCGGAGCTGATCGAGCATGTTTTCCACCGCAAAGCTGTTCAGGGGCCACTGCTGGGGCTTTTCCATGCGCCAGCTCCGGCCCGTGCGGCGCAGTTCCCATGCCACTGCCGCGCCGGGGCCTTCGAGCTTCAGGCTTCGCGCCTGCTCTATGCTGCCCGAGGGTAGGACAAGGCTGCTCTGTTTCTGGAACTCGCGCTCGCTGTCTGCATGTTTGTCCATGTAGAACAGGGTGGAGAACAGCGCGGCGTTGAGCACCAGTAGCAGCAGGGTGAGCTTGAAGCGCATGGTCGATAAAGGGGTTTGTGTGGTGGGTTCGATCAGTATCTGCGAAGCAGGGCGGTAATTAGGCCCATAAGGGCCAGCACCCCGGCCGGGACGCAGAGAAGCAGGGCAAGACGCCCCAGTTCCTCACGGCTTAGCGATAGCTGGTACTGCTCTATGACGCGCGGCTCTATGGCGATTAGCTGTTCGCGGTCGCTCATCCAGCTTGTTATCGAAAAGAACAGCGCCTGGTTGCCAAAGCTGCCCATGTATCTGTTGGAAAACACGTCGCCTAGGCCGATGGCCAGTATTCGCGCCCCCGGCAGGGATATGCCTGTCCCGGAGCGTGCGCCCGTCTGTGCAAGAACAGCCAGCGGGACCGGGCCTGCCTGATCTATGCCGGGGTTAAAGAGCGGCTCGGTCTCGTTTCTCCAGCCAGCGTCGGCCCAGCTCTTGGCGGAACTGGCCATCAGCACGCTTAGGCGCGTGCCCGGCTCGCTGGCCATCTGTCCGGCGCTTATCGGGCGGGCCTGCCCGGCGAGAAGGGGGGCCTTGTTGCGCCGCAGAATGTCCGTAACCGGGCTTTCGGCAAAGGAGCGTACTATTATAGCCCCGCCCGAGTCCACGTTGTCTGCCGCCCTTTCCTGCACCAGCATGTTGTCCGCGCTTATGCCCCAGCGCAAAAGGAAGCGTTCAAGGCCCGTTTCCCGCCCCGCGCCAAGGAGCAGGACGAGGCGTCCGCTGCGCTCGTCTAGGTAGCTTCGCAGGCGCACCACTTCCTCCGGCAGGAAGCTGCCCACAGGGTCCGCCACTATGACAAGGGCGGCGTCGCCGGGTACCTCGCCGCGGCTTAGGTCCAATAGGCGAGGCTCCATGTTGCGCGCACGCAGCTCTGCGGCCACAACGCTCAGGCCACGTCCGGGACTGACATCCTCAGGGGACATTTCGCCGTGTCCGCTTGTAAAGTAGATTACCGGGGTGCTCTCCGAGGCAGTCTCCAGTATTGCGGAGGTGAAGGCCTGCTCTCCTTTGTAGGCCACGGGTTTGAGGTTTTCAAATTCGAGTATCTCCGCAGGACCAACGACTCTTTGCCTGTTTGCGCTGCTGAATATGACCGCGTTGACCTGCTCGACCTTGTACTGGCGGGCCAGCTCTGCGGCGCGACGGGGGTTGCGGTAGGGATCCACGTACTCGACGCTCAGCATCTCTTTGCCGCCTCGGCGCGAAGCCTCGCGGTACTCTTCGAGCAGGTTCTTGACGTAGCGTCGCAGTAGCTTTTGCCCGCTGTCGGCAGAGTCTCCCTGCTCTGGAATTGTCACTACAACATGCACGGGTGCTTTAAGCTCGCGCAAGTACGCCATGCTCTCGGGGCTGAGGGCATACACTCCCTGCCGGGCAAGGTCCGCCCGGAAGTAGTGCCGCGACGCCAGCGCGTTGACCCCCGCTATAAGACACAGAGCCAGCAGTAGCTGTACCAGCTTGTTCAGCCGTCGCAGCGGTGTGGCGTAGCGGAAATCGTCCAGACGTGACATCGGGAATAAGTGGAGGAAAATCAGGATTTGGACTCCACAACCAGCGCCGCAATCATCAGCACCAGTGAGGAATTACTCAGGTAATAAAGGAAGGGGCGGGTGTCGAGGACTCCGCGGGTGAAGCTGTCGCGATGCGCGGAGCTGTCGAAATAGTGCAGAGGTTCTTTCAGCCATTCGGACCAGGGGCCTAGTTCCTGCGTTCCGATGAGTCTTGGCCCAAGGAGCAGGATGAATAGAACGCCAAAGCACAGTATCCCGGCAACGAGCTGCGAGCGCGTCAGAGTGGAAGAAAGTATGCCCGCAGCAATGTATAGTAGCCCGCTTATGCAAACAAAGGCGTAGCCGCCAAGGAGCACGGGCATGTGCATCAATAGCCGTGCATCCGCCCCGCTTGTGCCGTAAACGGTGATGACGGGGAAGATCATGACCCCCAGCCAGAGCAGGCAGTAGAGCACCCAGGAGGCTACGAACTTGGACAATATCACCTCGGTAGTTGTCACCGGGGCGCTCAGGAGCGTTTCGAGCGTGTGCATGCGCCTTTCCTCGGCCAGAGAGCGCATGGTAAGGAGGGGCACCATGAAGAGCACCGGCAGCCAGAATGCCTGAAAGAACATCTCCCCGGGCGGCACGCTGAACTGTTCGGCCGCGTACTGGGAAAGGAGCAGGTAATAGATGGCCGCCATCAGCAGCAGGAAGAGCACCCCTGCCACATAGGTGGAGGGGGCGTGCGCGAGGCTGCGTAGTTCGTGCCTCAAAAGGGCGGGAAAGTGTCTCATCGTTTCTGTCCTCCCCTTGCCTCGGGGGCGGCCTCCCAGTTGCGCACCGTGGCGGCAAGGAAAACATCCTCCAAGGTTGGCTCGCGCCGGTAGAGGCTGTGCAGGCGCACTCCGGGTAGGGCGGCGGCCATTGCGAGCAGTTCGCCGGACATGTCCGCTCCATCGCTGCTTATGGCCTCGATGTGGCGGTGTTCCACGCCATCGCCGCACGGCTCGCCCTCAGATAATCTTAGTTGCGGGAAGCGGGTGGTCAGTTCCGTTTTAAGCTTTTCGATGTCGCCTGCGGCTTCCAGCCGGTAGGCGCGCTCGCGGACAAACTCCGCCCTAAGTTGGGAGGGAGTGCCGATGGCCACCACGCGTCCGTTGTTCATTATTATCACCCGGTCGCAGGATAGCTCGATTTCCGGCAGTATGTGGGAGGAGATGACGATTGTCATCTTGCCGCGCAGCTCTGCCAGCAGGCGGCGTATGGTGAGCACCTGATGCGGGTCCAGCCCGATCGTCGGCTCGTCGAGTATGGCCACTTCGGGCCGGGCCAGAATGGCGTCTGCGATGCCCACGCGCTGGCGGTAGCCCTTGGAGAGGGTGCCAATCAATTTGCGCCGGGCCTTGCGCTTAAGGTCGCACAGCTCCATCACTTCGTCCACGCGGCGGCGAAGCTCTCTGCCGGGGATGTTCTTGAGCCGTCCGCGCAGGCGCAGGTATTCGACCACGCGCATCTCCTCGGGCAGGGGGTTGCTCTCGGGCATGTAGCCGATGTGCCGCCTTGCGCCTAGGGGGTCCCGCGCCAGCGACACCCCGCAGACCCTCGCCACGCCGCTTGTTGCAGGCATCAGGCCGCAGAGGATGCGCAGGGTGCTCGTCTTGCCCGCGCCGTTGGGGCCAAGGAACCCGACGACCTCGCCCTTTTCTATGCGGAACGAGACATCGCGCAGTGCGGTCACGGGGCCGTACTGCTTGCAAAGGCCCTCCACTTCGATGCTGGGGGCCGGGTTGTCTTGCTTATCTTCCAATATCTGCCGGGGAACAGTTATTGGGGTAGTTTATCCATGCTTTGCCTCGCCTGTAAAGACCCATGAAGAGCGCCGCAAGCGCCGCGGCTCGACTTTGGGCCGCCAATCTGCGAAAGATTCCCCAACATGAGCAAACTTGACTGTCTGGGCGTTGGCAGCCCCATTGTGGACACGCTGGCAAATGTATCGGAAGAATTCATCGCGGCCAGCGGCGCGGCGCGGGGCAGCATGACCTTGGTGGACAGTGCCCGAATGGCAGAGACCATCGCCCGCATCCCCGGCACTCTTACGCAGGCCGCGGGCGGCTCGGCGGGCAACACCGTCCTTGCGCTCGCCCGGCTGGGCAGCAGCGCGGCCCTGCTGGGCAGGCTGGGCGAGGACGACACGGGCCGCTTCTACAGGGCCTGCCACAGCGGAGCTGGGGCGCAGACAGATCGCATGAAGAGCGGCCCCGGAGCCAGTGCCCGCTGCCTATCGCTAATTACGCCCGACGCGCAGAGAACGATGATGACTGACCTTGGCGCGGCGGCAGGCATAGGAGCGGCGGACATTTCCGAGGCGGACTTTGACGCGAGGCTCGTGTACAGCGAAGGCTACGTGATGTACAATCGTCCGTATCTGGACGCCGTGCTGGAGCTGGCTCGCGCAGCCGGGGCGGATATCGGCTTCGACCTAGGCTCGTACAGCGTCGTGGAGTCGATGAAGGCGGACCTGATCGGCATCCTGCGCAAGTACGTCCGCATTGTGATTGCAAACGAGGACGAGGCCCGCGCCATGTTTGGCGAGATTCCAGCGCGCGAGCAGGCCCTGCGCTTTGGCGAACTTTGCCCGGTGGTGCTGCTTAACCGCGGCGCGGCTGGCTCTATTGTAAACGCCGAGGGACGCATATACGAGATTCCCGCCCGGCGCGTGGATCGCGTCGTGGACACAACGGGCGCGGGAGACCTCTGCATCGCGGGCTTTCTCCACGCGTGGCTTCGCGGGGCGGGTCCGGAAAAGTGCGGCCACTGCGGCGCTCTCCTTGGGGCGGAGGTGGTGCAGCAAACCGGCGCTAACCTGTCCGAAGAGGCGTGGGGCAGGATACGCGGGGAAATTTCCCGCATCCTTGCCTGAGCGCCGCCTGCCCCCAAGAGCAGGCTGGCAAAGGGCGCCCAGCCCATGCAGAATGTTGGACGATGGAGGCCACATCCAAGCTGTCCGACCAACTGCGCGACGCCCTTGCCCTGATCGCCGCCGACGCCGCTCGTGCCGGCGGTCGTGCAATGATGGTGGGCGGAGCCGTGCGCGATCAGCTCCTCGGCCTGCCCTTGAAGGATGCCGATGTGGAGGTGTTCGGCCTTCCTGTGGAGCGGCTTCGCAGTATGCTCCGCAGTCGCTTCGAGCTTGTCGAAGTGGGGGCCAGTTTTGGCGTTTTCAAGCTGCGCGGGCTGGATGTGGATGTTTCCTTGCCTCGGCGCGAGTCCAAGCAGGGCAGCGGACACAGGGGCTTCAAGGTCGAGGGCGACCCTTTCATGGACATTCGCGAGGCGGCCCTGCGGCGAGACTTCAGCATCAATGCCCTGTACCGGGACCTCGCGAGCGGAGAGCTGTTCGACCCCCTTGGCGGACTGGCCGACTTGGAAGGCCGCACTCTGCGCCACTGTGGGCCGCGTTTTGTTGAAGACCCCTTGCGCGTCTTGCGCGCCATGCAGTTCATAGCTCGTTTTGGCCTGCGCCCAGCGCCGGAGACCGTCTCCATTTGCAGCACGATGACGATGGAGGAGCTGCCGCCCGAGCGCGTGTTCGAGGAGTGGCGCAAGCTCCTGCTCAAGGGGCGGGACATCTTCGCCGGGCTGGAGTTCTTGCGCGAATGCGGCTGGCTAAGCTACTTCCCGGAGCTGGAGCGGCTCGTCGGATGCGAGCAGTGGCCCCAGTGGCACCCCGAGGGCGACGCTTGGAGGCATACCCTGCACTGTCTGGATGCCTTTGTGGGCCTGCGCAGCGGGGACGATGCCGAGGACATTATTGTTGGGCTTGCCGTTCTCTGCCACGACCTTGGCAAGCCATCCACGACATTCACGGACGATACCGGCCGCATCCGTGCCTTCGGGCACGACGCCGCAGGCGAGGCCCCCACGCGCAGCCTTCTTGCGCGAATGACAAGGGAGAAGCGTCTTGTGGAGGATGTTGTGGCCCTTGTCCGGACGCACATGCAGCCTGCCGCCCTGTACAAGTCCGGGGCAGGGTTTGAGGCCGTGCGCCGCCTGGCCACCAAGGTGCGTATCGACCGTCTGGTGCGCCTTGCTAGGGCGGACATGCGGGGCACTCCGCCACGCCTTCACGACGAGGCCCCCTGCGACTGGCTCCTCGAACAGGCGGCCATACTCAACCTGAAGGACAGCGCCCCGAAGCCAATCGTGCAGGGCCGTCACCTAATACAGCTTGGAATGAAACCGGGGCGGGAGTTCAAGGCGCTGCTGGACAACCTCTTCGAGGCACAGCTAAGGGGGGAGTTCACCCGCGAGGAGGAGGGCGTTGAGGCCGCCCGCAGACTTGTTGCAGGGACAAAAGGCACCTGATGTTCGTTTTCGCAAGCTTCCAGCTGCCACAGCTTTGCACAGTGTGAACGCAGTCTTTCGCCAAGAAGCTGCCCGCAAAGTGTTGCACGGGCGCTTCATCGCTGGAAAAGTGTCCCACCGTGCGTTTCTGTATCCTTGGCTCATCAAGCGCGGGCAACTGCGCCCTGCTTCAGACCCCCGGCTCCCGCGTGCTTATCGACGCTGGCTTTTCAGCCCGCCGTACAAGGCAGCTATTGGCGGACATCGGGCAGAGTCTGGACGATATCGACGCAGTGTTCATTACGCACGATCACAGCGACCACTGCTCGGGGCTGAAGGGCCTTTGCAAGCTGGAGGGGCTGAAGGTATTCGCCAGCTATCAGACAAGTTGTGCCGCGCAGGCCATGATGCCCGAGAGCAAGATACCGTGGCAGATTGTGCAGGCGGGCAGCTCCTTTCAGTTCAACGACTTGCGCGTAAGCACCTTCACCGTGCCCCACGACGCGTACGAGACTGTCGGCTACCTTGTTAGCACTGGCGATGGCAGCCCCGGCAACCCTGTGCGCAGCGTGGCATGGATGACGGATCTTGGCCATGTGCCGCCCCGCGCCGCCGCTCAGGCAGCCAAGGCCGACATACTCGTTATCGAGGCCAATCACGACCTGCGGATGCTGGAAAATTCCGCCCGGCCCTTCCACACCAAGCAGCGCATTCGCGGTCAGCACGGGCACCTTTCAAACGAGCAGACTCTTGCCTATCTTCGCGCAACGGAGGGGGCTAACTGGAAGCATATCTACCTTGCCCACATATCCAACGAGTGCAACGACACCGAGCTTGTAAGGAAGCTGTTCGGCAGCTCGCTCCGCCCCGATGGCACTTGCCCCATAAGCGTCGTGCATCCGCGCCTTGGCTGTCCGGACATAGTGGAGCTAGGCCCTTGGAAGCGCGAGAATCCCGACCCTGTGCGAAGCGCAGTGGCCGTTCAGGGGCAGTTGTTCCCGGACATCACAAGGTAGCTTGGACGACGCGGCGCTTGAGGCGTTCCCTAGACGACGCGGGTGCGGAGCTGTTCCCAAATCTGCTTTTCCACTTCGTCGATCGACTTGCTGCCGTCGGCAATTATGAAGCGGCCGGGAAGTGCCTTGGCCAGCATCAGGTAGCCCTCGCGCACCTTGCGGTAGAATTCGATATTTTCCTGTTCCATGCGGTCGGGCATCTCGCGCGCGCGGAAGCGTGTGCGATCAAGCCCAAGTTCCGCAGGCAGGTCTATGACCACGGTAAGATCGGGCATCAAGTCTCCCACGGCAAAGCGGTTGATCATGCTGACTGGTTCGCTCGCGATGCGCCTGCCCACGCCCTGATACACGGTGGTGCTGTCCAGAAAGCGGTCGCAGAGGACCACCTTGCCCGCGTCGATGGCGGGGCGTATCACCTCGCGCACAAGCTGGGCGCGGCTGGCGGCAAACAGGAGTAGCTCCGCCTCCGGGGTCATGGCGCTGCCGCAGGAAGAGTGCATCAGGATGCGGCGGATTTCCTCGCCAATGGGCGTGCCGCCCGGCTCGCGGGTGACGAGCACCTCGTGGTTGTGCGCCTCGAAACGCTTGGCGATGCGTTCGACCTGGGTGGTCTTGCCGGCTCCCTCGGAGCCTTCAAAGGTTATTAGGTAGCCGCGTGTATCGTCGTTCGCTCTCATGTCTCGGGGGGTGTTCAAGGGGTGTATATGTTGGGTTTTCAGGCCGTCTGTCTCCAGTTGCGGAGGAATTGGTCCGTCTGTGCGAGGCTGGGGCCTTGGCCCGTACGCACATACTGGCCGCTGAATGCGACGGCAAGTGTCAGGCAGGCATCGGGCGAAAGGCCTAGGAGCTGCCCGGTGGCAAATCCGGCGTTGAAATGGTCTCCCGCTCCCGTGGAAACGAGGGGCTGGGCGCAGAGGGGGCCTTTTGTGAAGTGGCTGCCATCGCGCGTTGCACAGGCGGCACAGTCGCGCGGATGTAAGGCCACGCAGTGCATTTCCAGCCTTCGGCGGATGGCGCTGGCCGCAGCGCGCAGGGCCTCTTCGCCATCGCACACTTCGCCAAGGTCCAGCGCGGCAGCCACCTGCCGGGCCTCGGAAAGGTTCAGGCCCAGAGTAACCCGCCCGTGGCTGCGGAAGCGGCCCATAAGCTCCAGCGCGGCCCGAAGTTCCCCAAGGGAGCGTTTCCGCGGGTCTGCAAGGTCGAAGAAGAAGAGCCTGCCTCCGTCCTTTGGCGGCAGCATCGGCAGGGCCCTTTCCAGCAGGGCTTCGAGCAGCTCGCTCATGCGTGGCACCATCGTCCAGTTGGTCATTGCCACTAGATCACAGCGCGACAGTTCGTCGAGGAACATGCCCTCGCCCATTGCCGAGATTATGCCCTCGTAGCATATTTCGCCGAGCGATTCCATCTCGCCAAGCTGCACCTTGCCGTCGGCAAACTCCAGTGCGTTGGTAAGGCCCGGAGCGCAGAGGCTGACGGCCTTTGTACGGGCGGCGAATTCCTTGAAAAGTGGGTGTATTTCGCCCTTGCCCAGTGCGCCGATGTAGCGGACCTTCATTCCGCAGTTGAGCAGGGCGTTGGCCATTATGGGGCCGTTGCCGCCGAGCTTTTCCATGCGAGGGTGCAGTTCGATATTGCAGCTATTGCCTGCGGCCTCGATTACGCGCTGCCCCAGCTCCGCCATCGCAGCCATTGGTACAAAGTCCCTCCCGCTGCGTACAGAGATCGGGGTCAGTATCCTGTCCACAAAGCCGTCCAGCCCCACAAGCGCTTGCTTTGCAGAGACTTGAGGTGCCTTGCGACCTAGCTGCTCAAGGGTGTCCTGTATGTGCTGCATCGTTGCTCTTCTTGTTCGGAGTGGGGGAAGCGTGAACAGGTTCCGGCGCTTGGGGGGAGGGAGACCGGGTTATGCCTTGTTCAGCGTGTAGCCTGCGCTGGCCTTCTAGGGGATTATGCTCTTGCCGCCGCCGCTCTTGTTGGTGCTTTGGAGCTGACCGTCGCGCTGTATTTTCAGGTTTTCGCCCTTGTTGTAGCGCACTTCGGCGGGTCCGTCCACTTCCACTATGCGGGTCTCGCCGGGGGTGAGTGTGCCCTCGAATACACGGGCATTGTCGCTTTTGCGTATCACCCAGACTAGCACAGCGTCGCTTGCTATGAGCGTCACCGGGCGTGAAGAGGCCGGGGTGGTCATTGACGGGTTGTTGCGCGCCAGCTCGGGGTTAATCTCCGGCTTTTTGCCGCCATAGATGGAGGAAACAAGCAGGCCCACCAGCACTATGCCGAGAACTACGGCGCTGATTATGATGGCCGGGCGCAGGTAGCCCACCATGCCGTCAAGGGGGCTTCGCGGCTCAAGGACTGGGCCGGGGGATTCGTTCAGGGCCGGGCCTTCGCCCATGTCCATTCTACCAAAGGATACGCGGGAGGACTGCACCTGCATTTCGGGCTGCTGGGGCTGTGCCGCACCTTCTTTGCCGCGCTGTCCGGGTGCGCCCAGCCTGTGCTGTCCCTTGCGCCCGCCAAGGCGCATGGCGTCGTAGTCGGCCATCATGCGTTCAAGGTCCAGGCGCAGGAAATTGATGTAGATTTTCAGGAATCCGCGCACGTACACCTCCGGCAGATTGATGTCGAAGGTGTTGCTCTCCATGGCGATTAGGAAGTCGCCACGGACCTTGGTCGCCTCTGCGGCCTCGCGTATGGATATGCCCTTGCGCTTGCGTGCCTCTTCCAGCCGCTCCCCGATAGTTGTAACCGTGTCCGCCATATTGTTTTCCTGAAAGCAGTGCCTTGAGCAGACGCTCTGCATGTCATTCAAAGTGAATTATGCCCTCTTGTTAAGCTGGAAAGGCACAATCTTTCCTCCGAGTGTGTTTTTTGTTCGTTGAAGGTCATATTGTCCGATCGTACTGTGTTGACTCGGCACGGGGTGGCGGCGCTAGTAACAATTGTGCGACATCCGCTCATTGCGGTGCCGTAACTGGAAGCAAAGCGCAGGGAGAGGCAGGAATGGGGCTGGCAATATACGCAGGGACTTTCGACCCACTCACAAACGGGCATCTGGACGTGCTCTATCGCGCCACGCGCATTTTCGACACCGTGGTCATGGCCGTTGCGCCGAGCCACACCAAGGGGCCGCTCTTCAGCGTGCAGGAGCGCATGGAGTTCATCCGCGAGGTGTGCGTTGGCAACGAGCAGATACTGGTGGAGACTTTCGACGGCCTATTGGTCGATTACGCAAAGGAGCGCGGGGCCACGGCCCTTATCCGCGGGCTTAGGGCTGTGTCGGACTTTGAGTACGAGTTCCAGATGACGCAGATGAACCGCGAGCTTCAGCCGGAGATGGAGACGATCTTCTTCATGCCCAGTCAGGAATACACATTCACAAGTTCCTCGCTTGTGAAGCAGGTAGCCCGCTTCGATCCCGAAAGAATGGCCAAGTATGTGCCCTTGAACGTGGCTGCGGCGCTTAAAAAACGCTTCGGGCACAGCTAGTGAATTCATAAGCCCGCCCCGTGTGATGGCTCTGCCCCCCCTCTGGAGGGCGTACAGCTGCTGGTAGCCATGTGCCGGGCCGCTCGTGAAAGCCTGCTTGCATGTGGTCTGTTGTGCCGTATCTTTGTATCCATGTTCCGCGTAGAATCTCCCCGATACATGGTTTTGTCGTCCGCTTCCATGCGAAGCATCACTTCGGCGCTGCTGCTTCTTGCCGCTTGCGCAGGTCCCCTTGCCGGGGCACAGGCGTCGCAGGTTATTGAGCGCGAGAAAAACAAACACTGGACTTTCTCCGCGCAGTGGGAGAACGACATCTGGGCCAACACCGACTGCGACTACACCAACGGGGCAAAACTGTCCTGGATTTCGCCAGATCTGACCGATTACCGCGACGCTGGCACCATCCCCGGTATCATCTACCGCATAAGCGACTACCTGCCCTTCATCCACGACAAGTCAACCCAGCGGAATCTGGCCATCAACATAGGCCAGAACATGTACACCCCGGCGGACATATCCACGTCCACACCAGACCCGCTTGACCGGCCTTACGCAGGCTGGCTCTACATCGGCATAGGCTTCCACAACATGACCGAGCGCTGGCTCGACATTATCGAGCTTAACCTAGGCGTGGTTGGTCCGCTCTCCTTTGCCGAACAGACACAGAAGTTTGTTCATCGCAACCTGCCCGACAACATCATCCCGCAGGGCTGGGATCACCAGATAGGCAACGAGCCAGCGATAAACTTGGTCTGGGAGCGCAAGCTTCGCTTCTGGCGTCTTGGCGAGCCGAAGGGGCCGGCGGCGGACGCCTTCATACACTTCGGCGGCAGCCTCGGCACTCTCTACACATTCGGCAACTGCGGCTTTACCGTGCGAACGGGTTGGAATGTGCCTACGGACTTTGGTGCCTCGCCAATACGTATCGCGGGCGACGTTAACGCCCCCGCTGCCAGCGACGACCCGCGCATTTACGGCGCTGGCTGGGGCATCAGCTTTTTCGCCTCGGTGGACCAGCGCGCGGTGCTGCGCGACGGCACCTTGGATGGCAACCTTTTCAGCGACTCTGTGAGCGTGGACAAGATGCCCTTCGTAACGGATGCATCCTTTGGCGCCAGTCTGATACTTGGGAGCTGGAAGCTCTCCTACGCGCAGGTGGCCCGCTCCAAAGAGTTCCACACCCAGACGGACGAGTGGCACGTGTTCGGCTCCGTGTCCGCGTCGTACACCTACTAGGCGCAGGGGGCGGCCATGCCTTGGCACTGCGCTCTTGCGAAGGCTTGGATAATGCCTCCGAAGGAGCCGTTGCTGAAAAAGCATACAAGCAGGGGCTGGCGCTCCGCCTCTTTGGCCATGACATTCAGCTCGTGAAGTATTTCGGCGCTGTCTTTCGCAGCCAATGCCTGAATGCCCATTTCGCGCAGCTCTTTGGCCATTGCGGCGGTGTCCAGGCGGCGGGTGGCGTCCATGCGCTCGGCCCTGTGCACGGGGGAGAGAAGCACGGCGTCGGCAAGGGTGAGCGCTTCGGTGAACTCTTTCTGGAATATGTTGGTGGCCGCGGTGTTGCTGCGAGGCTCGAAGGCCGCCGCGATGCGGTGCCCGGGGAAGCGCGCCCTGAGAGCTTCGAGGGTGGCCGCAACGGCTGTCGGGTGGTGGCCGAAGTCCTCGACCGCTTTCAGGTCCACCCTGTCAACGAGTAGTTGCTGCCGCCTCTGCACGCCCTGAAAGGTAGCCAGCGCAGGGACAAGGCTCTCCAGCGGCAGGGCGGAAAGTTCCAGCTCCGGCCATGCGCCCAATGCCGCCGCCAGCAGGGCCATTGCGGCGTTGCGGGCGTTGAATAGACCGCTCATCCCAAGGGCCACGGGGAAGGAGCGCTCCTGCCACTCCAGGCGGAAGCGTGCCCCTTCCGGGCCGTCGGCAAAGTCCGCAATGCGAAGATCGCAGCCCTCGGCGCAGCCCACGCGCAGGACGCGGGTCCAGCTTATGGGGAGCAGCTTTGCCACGTTGGCATCGTCACCATTGGCCAGTACCCAGCCCTTGCGCGGCACGATACGGCAGATGTGGCGGAACGTGCGCAAGACATCGTCCAGATCGCGGAATATGTCCGCGTGATCCATCTCGATGTTGTTGATTGCCAGTATCCTTGGCGCGTAGTGTATGAACTTGCTCCGCTTGTCGAAAAAGGCGCTGTCGTACTCGTCCCCCTCAATTGCGAAGGGTTCGCCCTCGGCCCCGGCCCTTGCTCCAGAGGGCAGGTCGCGCGGCACTCCGCCTACGAGCCAGCCCGCCTTGTCCCGCCCCGCCGCCCGCAATAGGCAGGCCGTCATGGCCGTCGTCGTCGTCTTGCCGTGTGTGCCGCTTATAACGATGCTGCGGCGCTTGCCTAGTATCTCCCGGCCAAGCAGCTCCGGCAGCGAGCAGTAGGGCAGTGCCCGTTCGTCGAGCAGCCATTCCAGCTCCGGGTTCCCCCGGCTCTGCGCATTGCCAATTACGACAAGGTCCGGTGCCAGCGCGGCGAGGCGCTCCGCGTCGTAGCCATCCATTATGGAAATGCCAGCCGCTTCGAGCGTTGTGGACATTGGCGGATACACGCCGCTGTCCGCGCCCGACACATCGTGTCCGCATTCGCGAAGTAGCAGGGCGGCGTTGCCCATGGCAGTGCCGCATATTCCCATGAAGTAGATTCGCATCAGTGATGTCCGAAGAGAGAGTGTTTCGCAGACTACGAAATGTGAGTTCGATTGCCCCGGTGTCTTTGTTAGTCAGGCGTTTGTGTGGCCGGGGGAGTCTTGTGCAAAAACAGGTAGCGAGGTGACGAGCAGACTCTCCCCGTCTATATCCACCGATATCGCATACTGGCCGGGCAGTTGGAAGGCCAGTCCCTGCATGTCGTTTATAAGGCTTACGCGCTGGAGCGGGCCAGAGGAATCGAAGTCGTTGTCAACCAGTGTTTTCATCTCCTCCATCGGCAGGCCCATCGAGATAGTCAGTCTGTGCTTGCCTTCGCGAAGGCCTGC
>LVBW01000056.1 GCA_001604585.1 Puniceicoccales bacterium Verruco_02
CAGCGCGTCGAGCCGTTTCTGGAGTAGGGCCACTTGCTCGCGCAGGAGGCGGATTTCCTCGGCATCGCTTTCTGCTGCATAGGCGCCTTGGGTGCTGGCTAGTGCGAATAGGGCCGCAGCGGCACATGCCGCCCTTGGCAGCATTTTGTATATACTTTGTTTCATGTCAGGTTCTGATGTGTTTGGTTGTCGGCTGGCAGTGTCTCAATATGCGGGTGGGGAGATCTTGCTGCCGGGCTTGGTGTGTCGTTGTTCTCTCTGTTGTGGAAGTGTCGAGTAATGGCTTACAGTATCGCTCATACGCTTGAGCTTGAAAGGATTGGAGTGCGAATTTTCACACTTTTCTTTTCATCATCTCGGCTAGGAAACCTTCGCTCTCGACAGCCGGGCGCGAGAGATGGGCTATGCTGTCGTCTCCCTTGCTTTTCATGAAGTAGTGTTCGGCTCCGTTGCGGCGGATTTTGCGAAGGGTTACTTCCACTACGTCGGCCAGTGTGTAGCGGTCCAGTATGTTCGACATGGCGTTGCGAACGTCTATCATCAGCATTCGCAGGCCGCAGTGGTCTTCGTCGGCGCAGGAGCAGGGTTCGTACGCAGTATGGCTGGCGCAGGCGATCGGGGCCAGTGGGCCGTCTAGCAGGCGCACAAGGTCGCCCATCTTCACGGTCTTGGGATCTTTCTTAAGGTAATAGCCGCCGTTTTTGCCTCGTTGTGTGTCCACGTGGCCGGCCTCGCGCAGTATTATTAGTATCTGTTCGAGGAACTTCATGGGCAGATTGTCGGCGTTGGCCAGATCTGCCACCGATACTTTGCTGCGGCCAAGCTCTTGGGCTATGCCGAGGTTGATTATAGCACGCAGTCCGTATTCTGCCTTCTTGGTCAGTTTCACGATACACTACTGTGCTAGTAGGATATGGGATGTCAAGATTTGACGGCAATAATCTGCTCACATTTTCGTAATTACGTGGGCGGGACTTGTCTGATGTGGGGTCTGACGTGGGCATCCTTCGTTTGTAATCAGAAAAAATGTGCATCAAGCGTTCGTGCGAGCCAACTGGTACGGGCAAAGCTCTAGGAATCATGCAGTATTTGTCCGCGCGGTCATTGCCCCGCTCTCCCAGCGCAGTGGTGACACACGGTAGTGTTTCCGGCTTCTTAGCCGGGTAATTCATTAACCTATTGTCAATCAACGCTATTGCACTTATGAACTCTATCTTTGAACGCCTTCCGGGTCGGAGGGCATCATGCGTGTTTGCGGCTTTTCTGGCCGTATTTGCGGCCGTTCCGGCTCATGCGCAGGATGCGGAGGAGGCCGTAGCCTATCTTCCGCAGGGAGTGGCCGACATATTGTGGCTGCTTTTGACGGGCTTTTTGGTGTTTTTCATGCAGGCGGGTTTCGCAATGGTCGAAACGGGCCTCACGCGTGCCAAGAATGCCTCGAATATCATGATGAAGAACCTGATGGACTTTTCCATCGGTGCCTTGGCTTTCTGGGCGATCGGCTACTCGCTGATGTACGGCGGTAACGGCGGCTCTTTCATCGGCTGGGACAAGGGGATGATTCTCCTTGGTTCCGTTACCGATGGGCAGGACATGGCTGGCAGCGCGGCATGGTTCTTTCAGGTGGTGTTTGCCGCCACAGCCGCGACGATAGTTTCCGGAGCAATGGCCGAGCGCACTCACTTTATCGCCTACTGTTTTTACTCTCTGCTCATTTCCGCCCTTCTGTACCCGACAACGGGGCACTGGATCTGGGG
>LVBW01000057.1 GCA_001604585.1 Puniceicoccales bacterium Verruco_02
AATGCAAAAGGCACCCATCACCAAGTACCGCCCGTTTAACCAGATACCCATCGTGAACCGTCAGTGGCCCAGCCGTGTCATCGACCGCGCCCCGGAATGGTGCAGCGTGGACCTGCGCGACGGCAATCAGGCACTGGCCATACCCATGAGCGTTCGCGAGAAGTTGGAATACTTCGAGATGCTGACCAAGGTCGGCTTCAAAACGATAGAGGTAGGTTTTCCGAGCGCCAGCGACACCGAGTTCCACCTAGCTCGCGCCCTGATAGACAACAGCCTGATACCCGATGACGTCACCATACAGGTACTTGTCCAATGCCGCGAACACCTGATCCGTCGCACATTCGAGGCCATCAAGGGCGCGCGTCGCGCCGTGGTGCATTTCTACAACTCGACAAACCCTCTGCAACGCCGCGTCACCTTCGGCATGAGTAAGGAGCAAATTAAGCAGATAGCGGTCGAGGGCGCACGACTGGTCAAGAGTTTGGAAGCCGAGGCGGGGGACACCGAGCTGGTCTATGAATACTCGCCAGAGAGCTTCATGGACACGGAGATTGATTACGCAATCGAGGTGTGCGAGGCCGTCATGGATGAAATCAAGCCCACGCCCGAGCGAAAGCTGATCCTGAATCTGCCCTCGACTGTCGAAATGGCCACGCCCAACGTGTATGCCGACCAGATCGAATACTTCAGCACACATATCAAAAACCGTGACTGCGTACTGGTGTCCCTGCACACGCACAACGACCGTGGCACGGGTGTTGCGGCCAGCGAGTTGGGCCTCTTGGCCGGGGCGGACCGCGTCGAGGGCACCTTGTTCGGCAACGGCGAGCGCACGGGCAATGTGGACATAGTCACTCTGGCGATGAACATGTACACTCAAGGCGTGGATCCGCAGCTGGACTTCTCCGACATCATGACCGTTCGCGAGATGTACGAACGCTGCACCCGCATGAGCGTGCACGCCCGCTGGCCCTACGCCGGAGACTTGGTCTTCACCGCCTTCAGCGGCAGTCATCAGGACGCCATCAAGAAAGGCATGAACCAGATGGAAAAGGACCGCTCGGCCGCTCCCGTGGGCGTGGAGCCTCTCTGGCAGGTGCCCTATCTGCCCATAGACCCGCAGGACATAGGCCGCAGCTACGAGGCCATCATCCGCATCAATTCGCAGAGTGGCAAGGGCGGTGTGGCCTACGTTATGGAGCGCGAGTACGGCTTCGACCTGCCCAAGGCCATGCATCAGGAGTTCGGCCTGATAGCCACTGCACGGGCCGACAGCAACGGCGCAGAGCTGTCCCCCGAGCAGATCAAGGCCATATTCGACGCCGAGTATCTGGACCGGCAGAGTCCGCTAAAGCTGATTAGCTGCGACGTGCAACCTTCCGGTAGTGCGCCCAACAACATCGAGGTTCGCGCCAAGGTGCTGTACAACGGGGCGGAGAAAATCATCAGCGGACGCGGCAATGGCCCGATAAACGCCCTTGTCAAAGCCATCGAGAACGTGGGCTGGAAGCAGTTCCGCGTGGCCGACTACACCCAGCACGCAATGTCCAGTGGCTCCGCTGCCGAGGCGGCGAGCTACATTCGCGTGGAGCGCAGCGGCGACCGCAAGAGCTTCTGGGGAGTGGCCGTCGATGCCAATATCGAGATGTCCGGCCTGAAGGCGCTGATAAGCGCAGTCAACAGGGCAGGATCTCTGCGCTAAGAAGCGGGTTTGCGTGCAAGGGGCGGGACGTTCGGGAATATGCCGGATGTTCCGCTTTTTGCATTGTCTAATCGGGCGCAGAAACCTTTTGCGGCTTGAACCATGCCCGTATCTTCAGCACATACTTGGTTCCATATGTTCACGGGGTATAGAAAGCTGCCGCAAATTGTGTCCGTTCTGCTATTGGCCGCCAACGGCATGGCCTCACTCAACGCACAGGATGAGCGGACTGACGAAGTGCCAGTTGCAGAGGCTTCTCCATCACTAGGCTACAAGGAAGCCGTGATTCTGGGATTGGTGGAGGGCTTGACGGAGTTTCTGCCCATATCGTCAACTGGGCATCTTATACTTGCCAACGAACTGCTGGGGCTGGGGGATGACACCGAAACGCCCGAGGGGCGAAAGCTCAAGGCTGCCGTGGATGCTTACAGCATTGCCATACAGGGTGGGGCGATTGCCGCTATTCTCTTTCTCTACTGGCGGGATGTGCTCAGCGTATTGCTCGGCTTTCTGGGTCGAAGTCGCGAGGGTTTTCTTCTTGGGCGCAACCTCGTTCTTGCCTTTCTGCCCGCAGCGGTGCTCGGCCTCTTGCTCAACGACTGGATAGAGGCCCGGCTCTTCGGCCCCCTGCCTGTTGCTATGGCTCTTCTTGCCGGAGCGCCCATAATGCTGGGGGTGGAGGCATGGCGTAAGCGCCGCCTGAAGGCTTTGGAGGCGCAGGGTCTCTCTGGCGTGGACAAGGAACCCTCAAGCCTTAGCCCGGTTCAGGCCATTTTTGTGGGCTTTATGCAGAGTCTTGCCATGTGGCCGGGCACAAGCCGCAGCATGATGACAATAAGTGCTGGCTACCTAGTCGGCATGGGGCCGGTGGCTTCGGCACGTTTCAGCTTTCTTCTAGGCCTAATCACCTTGGGCGCGGCGAGTTGTTACACAATGCTCAAGCATGGGCGCAGCATGGCGGCAGCTCTCGATGCCGGCCCGGCTTTGCTTGGTTTGCTGGTGGCGGCGCTAAGCGCTGCGTTGGCTGTTCGCTGGTTAGTAACGTATCTTTCAAAGCATGGACTTGCACTTTTCGCATGGTACCGCGTAATAGTTGCCATAGGAATTTTTACTCTGCTAGTGGTATGATTCCTTACGAAATACCAGTATAATGACCTGTGACAGGCGTGGAGTATCGCTCCGCCAGTCTAGGCAGCCATCTCGCCGTGGCTTTCTCCGCTACAAGCGTTACCATTCAGCCCCTCCTTATTCACCGTGGCATCGCCAGTACTAACAGGCTGCTGAAGAAGCCATCGCCAGCATTCTGTTTGATAAGGCACTTGCTGT
>LVBW01000058.1 GCA_001604585.1 Puniceicoccales bacterium Verruco_02
TTTGGAGGGTGTTCGCTTGAGCCACATGCCGGAGTTGCCATGTCAATCTGGCAACCGTTTTGGCCCTTCCGAAACCCGTTTCCCAAGTAATGCTTTACCAGCATGTTATGAAACTCAAAATTGGTGGAGGTGGCGGGACTCGGCCACGTCTCGTAAGCCGCTCGTTTTCAACGATTAAGCAACTTGATGCTTTGCCAGTTTAGGCAAAGTTAATACCTTTGAATTGCGTTCAGTTGCATTCGCGTGCTTGAGAAGTCTCCGTTTTGCACCGTTTTGGGACCTCAAGCCGCCGCTTTTTCCTCCTTTCCATCGGTTCCATCCCCCACCCTCGGGTCATCCGCCCGGTAGTAGTAGTTGAGCAGCCCACCGAGCCGTGCGCGTTTTACAATTCGGCCCTGATTCCGATAGGTTTGCGCCTCCCGTTCGATGATCCGATTGTCGATGCCTTGATGGGGTCGCTCCATGTGGTAATGCACCATGTATTCGGCGATGGTTTTGCGCAGGGCATCCTCGCCGAAAAAGATCACATGATCGAGGCATTCCCGTTTGATCGTTTTCACGAAGCACTCCGCGTAGCCGTTCATCATCGGCATGTGAATCGGGAGACGCCAAGGTGTTGTGCCCGCGCTGCGAAGCAGATCCCTGAACTTCTCTGTAAAGAGTGTATCACGGTCGTGGATGAGATACTTCTTTCCTTTCAGGAAGCCGTCGAAACCGTCGGTCAGGTGGCGCCCGATCTGCACCATGAGGTCGCCCGAATATTGGCACCCGATGTGGGCGATCTTTACCTTGCGCGTGAATACGTAGCGAAGCGAGAATGAGCACCGCCCATCGGCGGTGAGGGCAAAGCCCCGAGACGCCGCTAGGCGCGAGTCAACACGTAGATCACGAAGTGGACCCGGAACATCGCGAGGCCCTTCAGCGTCCAGACGGGCACGAAGAAGAAGTCCGTGGCCGCGATTTGCTCGGCATGGATGCGCACGAACTCCTTCCATGATACCCCGCGTTTTCGCGTCGGTGAAGGCTGAATGCCTGCCTCGCGGAGCACGTCACCAATCGTTGATGTGCTGATCTTGTGGTAGCCGAGGTGCTGCATCACCCCTTGGATGCGTCCGTAGCCCCACCCTGTGTTTTCCGAGGCGATCTTGATGATGAGAGCGTCTCTCTTGGCGCGGCGTTCCTTGGCGGCAGAGAGGTCACGACTCTTCGGCGCATACTTCATGGCGACAAACTTCCGGTGCCAGGCGTAGATCGTCTCCGGCGTGACAAGGTTCGCGAACTGCATCAGCAACTGACGTCCGAGCTATCGGCCAGCGTCAGAAAGCCGCCTCTTCTGCTTGGCCGTATAGCGGAGCCGCTTACCATTGGCGTGGATGTCTAGCTGCTCCCTGAGAACCTTGTTTTCCTCAAGAAGGTAGTCGATCACAAGCTGTTGCTTCCGGTTCATCCAGCCCGCCAACATCGTCAGAAAGAGTAGGACCTGCGGTTTAAAGCCGGAAACGCTAAGCGTCCGTAAACCGTTGGCAAGCCGTGATCGCAACCAAGCGCTTCCGATGATCCTATAACATCCAAACGGTTTAGCATTGCGTAACATGCCTTCATTGGATCGTTCTATTCAATAGCTTGTGCGGTCGCACACTTACCGAATTCTCCAACTGGGCTTTGGGCTGAAAGATGCCGTCGAGTTTGGTTCAGGTTAACCGGGACATCGCCACGAGGAGGGCTGGGCGTTGTGTTGTTCAGTCAGAGGTAGGCGAGCTTTACCCTTGAAACCATAGGGGATTCGTAGTCGAGAAGCTGCACAAGCGCCATTTTTCAAGGAACGTCATGATTTGCACGTGTTTTGGCACGCGGCATTTCATCGGCTATGGTTGGCGCGTAGGTTCACTTATGACTGATAGTCACGAATCCAGTTTTCCGCACCTTCCACGGTTGGTCAGTCTTTTCATTCGAGTCGAACTAACTCACCTGAAGTCAAAAGTGTAACACCATGCGTATGCCTTGACGATTTCATCTGAAATCGTTGGGTGCATTCTCTTGAATTGCTCTGATGCCAATCTTTCCATCTCTTGTAGATTGGTTGCCGTAAACTGCGCATCGGAGGAATAAAAGTCTTCCTCCAAAGACTTGATCAAAGGAAGCAACTTGGCCGCGAGATCATCGCCGAAGCGGTTTATAAGTCGTTTATCATCGCGATATGGCATAATACTATTTCCCCATCCAGTCCAAATTCGGACAGCCTCTATCAACAGGGGAGAATCTAGATTGCTTATTTGGACCATAACATGATTTCCGCTCCAGAATCGGGATTAATGGCCTTTATTGAGTTAACATTCGGATTAGTTTGAAGAGCATTAAACTCGTCGCGCCAGATTGCGTCAATTCTTAGTGTATCACCTTGGAGAACGCGCACATTACCTTTCGCGCCCGATGCAAAATCAATGGAAGCCTGTCTCCATGCAGCAACGATAGCTGGATTGCTCGCATCCCAAGCGGGAAGTGAAATGCCTCGAGACGATAGAGTAGATTCGAGCGTTGCCCCACCGTTCTGTGTCGCCCAATTGGCTGCTTTCGAAGCACCACCTTTCCCAATCCCAGACCAGAAGACGGCTTCATCATATCCTGTCACAAGACTCTTTGTAGCGGCTGTAGTCTCTTCAAGCATTGGCAATGCCTTGTAGCCTGAAAGCGTTCTGACTGCGGGAGCATCCCCCAATGCGATCGAACGACCAAGGGAGCATGAGCTCCTAACTACTACAGCAGCAGCGTCAAATGCCATTATCTGGGTTTCAACGTTCCCGATCACACGCCCGGCCAATTCGGGATTGTTAGCCAACTCGGAGGCGCCACTTTTGAAATCATTCCAATATGCATCTGTATCATAAACAATCCGTCCTGCTGTTGTTCCGAAGGCGTCTGCGGCGGCATTCATTGACTCTACGGGATGCTCGACAAATTGCTGCACGCCCTTGAGTCCCTCAATGGCACCCTTGTTGAGACCTGAGAAATACTGAACTGCTCTATCCTGCCCATGCTCTGCTATGTCGCCCCCGAATATCCCCCATTCTGTTCTCCCCCACCAACCGCTGTCGGGATCCCAAAAGTATCCACTCGGGTCGGTATACCCCAGCGGGTTGTTCATGCAGTAGCTATAGCGGTTGTAGTTCTGGAGATTATACGGTGCTTGCACCATTGGGTCAGCGCTCATGAAACGGCTCAGAAGCGGGTCATAGATGCGGCCGTTTGCGTGGATCAGGCCAAGGTTGTCCAGCATCTCGTGCCCCGTGAAGCCTCGCGGGATCAGGTCGTCTTCGTTGGTCGTGGTCGTCGGGTCGTTCCAGCCCCACGTGTACGTGCTCTGGCTGCTGGCCGCCCCCCTCCAGTCCGATGCATCGCAACGCTGGCCCCAAGCATCGTAACCGTACAGACTTTTCCGCCCCTTCGCATCGCTCGCATACAGCGAAGGCAGGCTCTGACTCGTCTCCCCCAATGCAGTAATCGCCTGAATGCTGCCAAGACGGTCGTAATGATACACAAGATACTTGTGTTCCGAAGCGCTTGTCGCATCGGGCTTCAACTCCGCACTCCCGACATTTCCGGAAGGCGAGGGAATGTAAACGCGCACGTTGCCGAGTTTCCACGTCGCGCTGCTGCTCGCCGTGCTCGTCACGGAATTGCTGTAGTCCAGCTCCATTCCGCCGCCGGATACGTAAATTATCTTGTTAGTGTAATGCAGCGGCTTCCATCCCGACGGCGCACTGGACGATGGCATAGTCATCGAGTCAAACTCCAGCTCCACCACCCTCATATGATCCGGGCCGTATGCAAATGCGTCGCCCCGAACATACGAACTCGTGCTCTTCGCCATCCATCGCGGCTTGTCGAACCCGGTCCAACTGAACGCCCATGTTTCACCGTTCCCTTTGCGACTACTAACATTACCGTTCGCATCGTACTCCATAGAGTAGCCGAATGCACTCGTCACCGCATGAGACTTGGACGACCCGTAGACAAAGCTGCCCGATGTACCGGCCACATTCTTCTTCGTCTGGATATTCCCGCTGTCGGAGTACGAACAAGCGCCCGTCAGCGTGCTGTTTGTCAGACGATTGCGGTCGTCGTAGGAGAAGGTTTCCTCAACGTAGTTTCGCTTCACGTCCTGGCGCCAGGTCAGGTTTCCCAGTCCGTCATACTTGTATTCATTACGCTGGACGGTCCATTCGATGTTCCCACTGGTATTCTTGGGACCCGTCGTGGTTTTGAGCAGAAGGCCACTGCACGCATCGTATTCCTGCATCGTCCAATAACTGCCCGTCCCGCCCTTCTGGAACAACACGGGTCTGTCCATCCAGTCGTAACCGGTGTCGCCGATCTGCCACCACATGTGGTTCTGGGAATCATACACGCTCGTCATGTAGCTTCTGGCGTCGTACACGTTGTTGATTCCATAGCTCTGCCACACATACGCCGAAGTGTTGGCATCGTTTTCCAGCGAGGGCGGCCGCCAGTAGTACGTCGAGTTCACCACACGCCCGTACTGGTCGAACTCGCGGTTCAGGTAGAACCATTTGCCATCTATGTTGTATAGGTCCAGATACGCTTGTCCCCAACGGTTGTAGTAGTGAGAACGCTGATTCTCGTAATTCAACGGTGAATTCGTCTGGATCACAGTCTCACGCTGCACCGCACCAATCCACTGTTGCGCAGAATCCTCCACCAAGTGCGAGCGCTGCGCAGTGGGCAGCCCGGAGGGAAGCGTGGAGAGTTTTTCATAATAATAGGAATCTGCGGTTTCCAGCGAACCATCGGACTGCGTAACGGTACGCGTAAGCTGACGCCCGAGCCAGTCGTAACTAACAGCGGTCACGGCGCCATTCGCGTCCATCTGTCGCTTCAATTGCCCGAGGGCGTTGTACACATAGTTCCAAGTCCCTTTGTCGGGATCGACGAGACGCGTCTGATGGCCCAACGCGTCATAGGTGGCCAATACATCGACGTAATTGCTCCCACCCTGCCATTCCGACGTCGTGCAAACGCGCCCAAGACCGTCCAGAATGAACTTGAGCGAGGGCGTCCCATTCCCAGGCTGGGCATAGACAGTCGTGGTGTTTCCGGAGTCCCACACGGCGACGGTCTCTCCACGGGCGTTAACGAGGGTCGAGGTAACCTGCAGGTTGCGATCAATGGCCTTGACGCCAACCTGCGTCAAACGCCCGGAATAGGTGTTGGTGGTGACGGTCTGCGTGGGGGTCTTCACAGTTTTGACGCGACCTAGGTCGTCGTACGTCGTGAGCGTCCATACCTTTGACGACGTATTTGCCTCCGTGTAGGGATTGGAGGTGGCAACGACCCTACCGTCACGGTCGTAAACGAAGTCGGTGATGGTCTTCTGGTTGGCAAAGCCCTCGCGTATTGTGCGTATCTTACGCCCCAGCCGGTCGTAATACGTCGTGACGGGCGAAGTGACCGTCGCAGCTTCACATACATAATACTTGGAAACGGTCTTGAGACCGGTGACTGCTTCTGAGGGGGGCGTGACGGTTTGAATCTCCGTGTAATCCGTGGCGCCGTCCGTCGTGTAGCCGTATCTGGACACGCTGTTCAGCCCGCGAAGCATATCCTTGCTTTTTGTCACCCGGCCGAGAGCGTCGTAGGTGTTGCATACGTGCTGACCGTTGTAATCCGTCGTCTCGACAACGCGTCCGAAGGCATCGTAGTTGGCGGTTGTGGAACGCCCTAGGACATCAACCGTGATCTTAGGAAAGCGACCGGTGGAATCCCATGCGGTTACGCGTTGTGTCACACGAGACCCGCCGATGTCGTAGTAGCCGGACCCTCCGCCAGACAGGGTAACGCTTTGGAGCAGACCGCTGGTCGTGAAGGCATAGGCCTCCATAGTGGAGAGTGACGAATTGGGGTTGGTGACGGCAATAAAGCCCTTTGTCGAATCGCTAGAGGCGCAATCCACGGTTTTTGTCATCGGCAAGCCGGTCGAAGAATAGGTAAAACTCGTTACCGGTCCCGCATTCCATGTCGTAAAGACGGGCGTCTTTGCATAGGTCTGTGTTCGCTTGAGCAGATCGCTGCGATTGCTGTTCGTGCTATCCGGTAGGTAATACTCGTTGACGGTTTCGGTCTGGTAATTGCCGCTTAGCCCGCCCTGACCGTCGTTGCCATAATCGACAAGGACCTTGCGCACGTTGCCGTAGGTGATCTCGCAGGGCATCGAAAGGCCTGCAAAATCGGCCTTCACAAAACCTACGGGAGCATTCGTCGTTCCGGTGACAGAATCGAATCCGCTTGCCGAAGGCGCCGTCTCGTTATCGTTGAACGCGCCGGGAAGCGAGGGAAGACTTCCCACACTGCCTGCGAAGGATTGTTCGTCATACCACGTGAAAACGCCCACGGTGCTGTATGCACCGCTCGGTATGGATTTGCCAAAAAGGGTTTTCGAGTTGGTGATCCCGGTGTAATGCGCGGCGCCGTCCTCCCATCGACTTTCGCAGGAATAGGGCATGTAGGGGAACAAGGGACCCCAAGGAGTGGCGGTTGCCGGACTCTGCACCTCGTCGTAACGAACGACGTTATCCCGGGAATCGAGCAGACGCAGACTCACGCTGGTGACGTTGCCGCCCGTGTCGCAGATCACGCTCGTAGCCTTGTATGTATGCTCGCGCACCGTTAGTCCCGTCATCGGGAAGGACTGCGCTAGGAATTGGTATTTGAAAAGATTGGTTTGGCGATCCAGCGTCACCATTGACTGGAAACCGAGGAATCCGCGACCCGACAGGTCTGTACGTCCACCAGAATACTGGTAACTGATAACGTAGACATCGCGAAGTTTGTTTTTCCCAGTCGAGTCAAACACCGGGTCGCCGAAGTTGCCGAAACTGCTTGTGGCGTCGCCGAAATCATTGTACACGTCGGAAACAACGTAGATGGGATCGCGCGCTTCCTGTATTGGGTATTTAATCCCTCCAGTTGCCCCACGCGTGTAAACCGTGCTGTCATGCGATGACTTGTATTTAACCTCGGTCTTGCGGCCGAGTCCATCAGTGATGCCTACAAGAACGTCTGGATGCTCTCCCCTGCTCTCGAAAACCCGGCATGTCAGAATATTGCCATCCTTAGCAATGAGGCAGAGGTCGGCAACGCCATCCTGATTCCTGTCAACGGAGGAGAAATTGCACACGTAATTGATGTCTGCATTATCAGGGGTGGCCGTGTTCGCGTAATATGAACTAGTGAAGAATGAAACTCCCGTTCCCTTCCATATGTGAAGGGTCACACCTTTGCTCATTTGCTCGTCGTTGTATGTGTACAGGGAGAGGTCAGGAATGCCGTCACCAGTGAAGTCGTCCACAAGCGCCTTCCATCGATTATTGAAGATTGTTCCCCCGGACGGTACATACATTCCAAGGGAATTCTTGGTGCCCAAACAAAAACTTTGCGTGAGCGCATACCCTCCTTTGCCCGTTCCAAGCCTCACCTTCGCGTAAAGCGGGGTATTGCCGTACAGGTAGGGACTTGAATGCTCCTCATACAGGGATACGATATCAGAGACTCCATCCCGATTGATGTCGCAAACAATAACGTCTGAATACTTTTCAAATGTCGTGCTGTATGTAACGTCTGAACCCGCCGCATAACCGTTGTCCGAGGAAGAAGCGCTGCCAACGGATATTTTGAGGTTTCTTGTCACAGACTCGTACTCGGGGAAAAAAAAGAAATCGGAAACCCCGTCGCCGTCACGATCCTGAATCTGGGGCACGATCCCCTTGATGAATCGTGAATAATCTCTTACATAGCCCTGAATGACCCGATCACTGACCATACCGTAACCACTATTGTAATTGATGACAAGATTTCCATTAACGTGCCATGTGGCTACAAGCTGGTTTCGCCCGTCGTTGTTCAGGTCTAGTAATTCATACATGTAATTTCCCGCTGCGTATGAATTGGAGCCATGCAAGGAAGTGAAGACTGTCTGAAAACCACTGTAATACGGCTTGAGGCTACCGTTCACCATACGGTACACTTGCATCTTGTTGTTGATGCCTGCGATTATGTCGAGGGTGCCATCCGAGTCCACGTCGCCGAAGGAAAGCACCGTGGAATCCCATGCTTCCCCGTCGGCAAGAGCTTTGGTCTGCAACTGGAAAGCGCTGGAATTGTTCCATAGTTTGTAGACCCAAATGTAGTCGTTAAAGTAGGTAACCAGCTCCGGCATATTGTCGCCATCCACGTCCTGCGCTGCATAATAGCCCGTAGCTTGACTCCCAGTGTCCATGTGCCACGTTCTAGCAAGTGGTGATAGGTATGAGGCGCTCTTGTTCGACCAAGTAAACGTGGTCTTGTTCGTGTATGTGCCGTCGTTGAACATAGCCATCACGGAGGCAAGCCGCAGACGACCGCTTTTGCCATTATTGCTCAATGCAACATTGTCCGAATCGTAATCGAGAATGTACGTCACATAAGCGACGTCGTCGCCAACTCCGAACACCCGAATGGAATCAAGTTTTTGCGAAACTCGGGTTCCGTATCCGCAGCTGTACTGCCGTATGTTGTCACTGCGTCCCGTAGAATACCCGAACGCGATGCGGAAACGGTAATTGCCTGAACTGCCGTACTTAACTTCCGAAAGATAGAGGGTGTTATCGTAGATTTTCGTCGTGCTACCGGACTCGTAGGTCTCGTATGTATAGGCAATTTCATTTCCCTGGAGATCCTTTACAGAGGAAATGCGCCATTCGGTAACCTGATTGTTGGTTGTTGTGCTGTTCAAGCGAAGGACAAGCCGCGAATCTGTGGTGCCGCCATAGGTGTAAACGACCCCATTTGGTTTTGTAAGGACAAAGGAGCTCGTCGTACCACTGCCGAACTGCACAATCTTGTCAAAGCCGCCGATCTCGATCCGGTACTCACATCCGGATTTACCATAGTCGCCATTTACCGCTATGAGACGCCGACCGTTGAGGTACAACCGATCCTCCGAATTGTCGTCACTGTAATCCACCCCGTCCGAATACCCGTCCCGCGCATAGATTGTCCGACCACGGGTAATGACATCGTCAACTCCTGTGTTCAGACTCCAGCCGATGCCCATGACGCCGTTTCCTGCCTGACTGTCGTAAGAAATGGAGAGGTCGGGCTGCATCCCGTTGACGCCCGGAGGAACCTGGAGGGGAACCACATAATTGGCTGCGCCCCTGTTATCCACGTGAAAATCGCCCGGCATAGTTCCCGCAAGAACACTACCCGTCGAAGCATTCTCCAACGTATCCACCGAAAAGGTGTAACTCGGGATATTGCCCGAAACAGAGACCGTCGCCACAGTGTTCGAGCTGATCCACAAGGTGGAACAAAACAAAATAAATGCGCGTGATAGAATGGTATACATGCGGGACATGGCTTTTGAAAAAAATGAGAATGCAGGAGGTTGTCGAAATTTCGGAGTGTATATTATCTGTTCATATCAGCGGGTAGACGGAATTCACCTCCACAAATTCACCCTCGACCCGGGGTTTTGCGGGACCGGGATTCGAAGTGTCATAACACAATTCATCACGAGGAAAAATCCGGGGTGAATGCGATAGAGGAAAAGGCGGAAAAGATCGTTTTTCATCAGTAGAAATTGACAACGGAAAGGGCCATGGTCGCCGTGTTCACCTTCATGAAGTTCCCGTTGTTCAGGAGAAGCAACGGCCCTGTGGAGCTGTTCAAGGCCGAGTTGATCGCCTCATCACCAGTGATGCTCAAGTCGTAACTATCGGTTCGTTTCCCGCCTAGGATTTCTGAAGCAGCCGAATAGAGATCCCGGTCGGAATCCGAAAGTAAGTCTGTTGCGCCGCCGTAGGTGCTCAGATTGCCCGAAAGTAGAAGTTCGAGCCCGTCAGGGATTCCATCACCGTCAGTATCCGAACCCACATCGCAAAGGATCACGTCGTCAATGGCCATATCGCCAAGCCCCCCTCCTGCCGCCACCCCCCTGAAACGCAATTTCACGGGCTTGCCGTTGTTTGACGGAATCACCACCTGGGCAACACGGAAGGCCTCCGTGCCGGAGGTCTGCTGCTGGCCCGAAAGCGACCAGACCGGCACCCATTCGTATTCCGTCCTCTTTTCCAGATAGAGGGTGCCGATGTTTGCCCCGTACATGTGATAGTGGAAGGCGACCACAAGCCCCTGTGTTCCGGGCAGCACAGACGGGCCAACCAGTATCGCGGTGTTTCCGGCAGTATATGCCGCCCCACTGGAGGTTTCCATGTACAGGTAATATCCGGCGCTGGTTCCCTTGGTATGGTCGACGACGGGGCCCGTATTCCCGGTGGGCGTACCGGATGAGTCCAGCGTCCAGTCATTCGTATCGCCGCTTGCATCGTTCACCCAGTCGCCGAACCCACTCTCGAACGTGCAGATACCCGGAGTGGAGGCGACCATATATTCCAGCCTCACACCGCCCGATACATAGAATTTCATCCAAGCTTCGTTGTCGTAATCGTAGAAAACCTGTGGATTTACGGTGTTTCCCGAATACCACACGTAATCATCCAGAAGATACGAATACATCGTCGGAAACCAGTCTGGCGTGCAATAGACAAATCCGAGGCCCTCACCTTCGTAGGCGTGGTATGGATAGGAGTTCGTCGAAAAGTCGCTTGCCAGTATCGCCGAACCACCAAGCAAAGTCCCATTTGTGGCAAGCGACATGTACCGAGCCCCGCTGAAAGCCGGAGCGTCCCATGTCAGTGGCACTCCGATGAGGCTCGGATCGGGAGGTGCCACGTTCCGGCTCATAGAACCGGGGGCTTTCCCTGTGAACGAACTGATCACGCAACTCGGCACGGGCACCACTTCACCGTTCGAATCGGGTGAAATCCAGCCGAGAGCCACGTGATCGTTTCCGGCACGCTCCACGTGCCATAGTTCAAAGTAATACGCAGTGTCGTTGTTCATTGACACTGCCCGCGAAGCGCCCTTGCCATGCTTGGTCCAGCCCCGCCTGACGGTCGGAGTCCTCACCAGCGCGACGAGGACAGCATCCTCTACGGCCGCATCCGGACTCAGATACAGGGCAGCCTCGTCGTCACCCGTTATGTGAAAGGAGTATTTCCCGCTTTCTTTCGGGACAATGTAACCGTAAATCTTTTCGATATAATAGTCACTCCAGTCCTCGTAAACGACTTCACCCTCCCACGAACGTCCTTGGACTGTAGGCAGATAATCCGCACCAAGCAACACCAGACCGGTGGCATCCAAGGGTGCACGGGAGATATCAAAGGCGTCGCTGTAACTGTAATACTCGCGGTTCACCGTCCGGGACATGAACCAGGTTCTTTCGCTGAAGCTCAGGTCGCCCGCGTTTGCATCCACCATGAAATCACAATAGTTGCGCATTCCCATGCGTTCCTCGTCCGAGAGAACTTCGCGACGATGCGACACCGCATCTATGCATCCACCCTCGCGCTCAAGGAGCCTTCCAATAGCATTGCCGCTCAAACCAAATTTGCGTAGCGCCCGTACCACATACGGCGGATACTCCCCGTAGGAAACCATTTCTCCCACCTCGACTGTGGCGAATCCCATCTCGTAGCACTGCGGTTGCATGTCCGTCTCCCGCACTTCGATCAAACTGTTAACGAGGGCTCCGTTGACAAAGACGATCCCGTAACCCGCAAAGCGCCCGCTCATTCGGACGATGTCAATGTTGAGCCACTTGTCCGAATCGGAGTCGCTCATCGAGAAATCCGTCGCAAGCCATTCGCTTCCATCTGCGGAAAGGCAGGCCATCGTCCACATTCCGTCTCGATGTCCCACCCCCAGAGTCATCCCGTTACCGCTCATCAGAGCCGCAAATCCGTCTACGTTTGATGACAACTTCACCCGTGTGCGTAAAAGAACAGTCGATGAATCAACTCTCAACTGTTCCATAGACGAAATCTCGGATTGTGCGCTAACCACATGTATGGGACCGATGCATAAAAATGGCAGGACAACACTCGCAAACGCGTACAGCCGAAAATGACACTTATTCATGGAAAACAATGAGTTAGAAAATGAAGATCGCGGTCACATAAACGACGGGAAGATGCTGATCAATTATGATCATTCGACTAATCTCACGCCCGTCAACCCGAATTATGAGTCTAGGCAGTGTTCACGAATTAGGGCTTATACGGACATGCATTCTGTTGCTCCTGACCGCCCCCCAGCATCGACCAAAGGCTGGAAAGGCCGCTGCTCGGCGGACATTCCGCAACAATTCACGAAAAGTTGCTTATTTGCTGGCAGGCTTATGTCCCGTGGCGGACAAAATGTATTTCCAAGGTTCGTTCCCCTATTTCGGCAGGAATTTCAATTGAAAGCAGAACCCCCTGATCGAACGGAATGCCCTCGATTAATAACCCGTCTTCACTGGAATCGCCGTGGACGATATGCCGGAATGAGGGAAATTCGCGGGCAACGATATGAACACGTCCGCAGAAGGCGGTTTTGTTTGGACCAGAGAAGAAGAGGCGATGAGCGGTTCCACCGGGATCATTACTCAGTAGGAGGTGCCGGACGAGAACTTCGCGAGAACCGGGATGCGTATCGGAATCTCCGAATACGATGGAAATAGTTTCTCCCGACATCATGAAGGATTCCACCAACGGATGGGACGCTGACGAACTGGTGGGGCGCAAGAAGGAGGCGTTTCCGTCCGATTCTTCAGACGTGTGGCTTGTGTCGTGGTGGGGGTGCACGTACGCGATAGCTAACTGTTCGCCGTCCTTGAAAAGACCAACGGATGCGATACCAATCAGCAAGGGCTTCACACCACTCCGCGAAATAACGTACAGCGGCGAACCGCTGTTCCCCGCCCCAATTCTCAAATTATCGTCGAGCGGCATCGCGTAGAGACGCTCCATTTTCGCATTCTCCTCGGGAACAGCGTGGTAAGACGACCGCTGCATTTCGACGGCAACGGCCCTGAGACCGTTTTCATCGGAATCCCACACATATGTGAGCCATTTCGACGAATCGGAACACGCTCCACTCCCCATCCGCGTTTGGAAAGCGTAAGGATCCTGGGGCGTGAGCACTGCCACATCATCACCGAAGGAAAGAACCGACGATTCACACAGGACCAACTGTTGCCGGTCATGGATCTGAATGGGAACCATTCCCTTCTGCGGAACAAGTAGGCACAATTGGACGTTAGGATTATCTTCCTTAACCACATGGGCAGCTGTCAGAACTGTACCATCATCCGTGACGACCCCCGCGCCGAGATACCGCAAAGTGCCATTCATAGGGTTGAGTTCGGCCACGGCGACAAGCGGACACACGACAGTGGGGTGAGCTTGGAAGGGAACCGTTATCCTCGGTAGAGGCGACAACAATGTCACGGCTTTGGTTACTCCTGGAACGGCGAACAGCGTAGCAAGCGATGCCGCAATCATTTTCCACCGGTGCCTATTCGGCAATTGCACGCACGGTCGGGCAGAATCATTCCTTCCGACCCAAACGGCTCCTGAGAAATCGAACGGTGATCTGTGTGAGTGAGTGGAAGCAGGAATGCGCATGACAACTCCAATGGAAATTGACAACATGGAATCGATATTGATAGTTTGGGAATGATCAAGGCGCAACTTTGTCCGTCGCTTCGCCGCGCGATTTTTCCGCATTGTTTCCTTTGCGTAACCCATCCTTCACAAGAGGAAAATGGAAATACTTATATCGCGAAAGCAAGTCCTCCTGTGTTGACGATTCTTGGGGAAATTTCAATTTTCATTCACTATATGAAATCAAAAATCCGATTTTCAGTCATTTGCGCTATCGCTGCCGTGATCGTTCTTCTTGCGATGTGCTGGTTCGTAAGACGATCCGATGATTTCGTACAAAGGAAACCTGTTCTCTTGAAAGACACTCCAATCGCTACAGTACAGAAGGAAGAGACGGAAAGATCGAATCCTGCGGAGGACAAATCGTCCCGTCCGGATTCCGTGCCTTCGACGATTCCCGCCATCGAGAGCACAGGGGACATGCCCATCGTTCCCTCCACCCACATTAAGCAGTCCAATACACAGGTGATATCCTCCGACGATGATATGCCGGGGTCCATGACTTCCGATACGAATATCAACATCATGCAGACTCGTTCAATGGTTGCCGCACACTCTCCATTGCGAGAATCCTCCGTTTCCGACCCCGATTCGGAGGAAAACATTCGGATTCTTCAGGAAATGATGTTCAAAGCACTGTCGAATCCCGCAGAGGCAGAACAGAAGAAAATATACGCGGAAGAGAAACCTGTCCACGAATAAGAACGACAGTTGACGCGTCGGCGAAATCCGCTTGAGCGCGAACTTGCGCATCCCACAGAGGTGCGGTTGCCGGTCTATGCCGAAGGGTTACAGCTCGTCAACGAGGGACATCAGGAGGTGGCGGGACACCAACGGGAACACAAAGGACAACGATAGATGGTGTCTCGTTGCCTTCGTGAGCCTTAACTATCTCTCCAACATATCACCCCTTAACCTCCCCCACCGCCTTCTGGGTGTCGCGGCTTTGACTGGACCGGTGGGCGGTTTTGAAGTCGGTCAGGATGGATTCTAGCAGGTCGGGGTTGTCGGCCAGGCGCTGTTTCAGGCGGGTCTTGAAGTCCTGACCGGCTTCGACCAGCTCGCCGAAGGCGCGGCCAAGGAACTTGCTACCGCCTTCGATCGTTTTGAGGCCGACAGAGACTGGGGCGTTCGTGATGGCGACTATCTTCAGGATGAGCCACGCAACAGCCACAATGGCGGCAAGGATCAGGAGATGGGTGAAGTAGCCGACTTGGATTGCGCCGGTGCCTTCGATCTTCTTGCCAGCGAGTTCTCTCACCTCGGCTCGGTAGGATTCCAGTTCGCGGCGGTAGTCGGCTTCCTTCGCGTCCATACGGGCGATGAGCGCGGGAACGTCGCCCTGCCATAGTTTCGATGGCGGGCCGACTTGGGCGGACACCGCGCTCGTCAGGAGAGCGGTGTCGCTCGCGGGTTTGATGACCTCTGGCGCAGCGTCGGTCGATAGCGCGGCGCGTTCCGTGGCAGCAGCGCGGTCGGCGGCGAGCCTCGCGGCCTGACGCAGGGATTCGTCAGCCTGCGTCGTGCGTTCAGGCATCGGCTGGACGCGGTCTTGGAAGTATTCGACCTTCTTCGGGATGATATTGCAGCCGGTGAGGCAAAAGACAACAGCAAGGATTGGCAGGATGTGGAGCTTCATGCAGACGCCTGCCTGTCAACGAGTGCCCTACTCGATCAGCCCGTGGCCGTTCGGGCCCAGTCGGTCGAGAATCGACTGGATTGCATCGCGCAGGCCCGTCAGCGCGGCCTCGGTGGCGTCTCTTGAGGCGGCTGTATTGTTCGATCCATCTACGCCCGGCACGGCGACTTCGACATTGAGCGCCACCGCTGGTTGGCGCGGGCCCACTACCTGCTGGCCGTTGATTATGATGCCGCCGCAGGCAAAGGGCGTCTCGCCGCCGGGAGCCTCGGTCGTTCTGGAGATGTCGGCGGGGTCGGTCTCAACTTTGATCGTCCCTGCCGTCACGACGCAGCGGTATCGGCCCTCGCCACCTGGGTAGACCGTGAGCGTTGATGCCGTGGCGCCCGCGACGTTCGCCCAGGCGCCGGAGACGTATCGCTGCCACTGGTAGGCCGCGTTCGGCATCGCCTCCACGTGGCAGAGCATCTCGACCGACTCCGGCGAGGTCGTCGCTGCGCCGCTTTCGTCGTAAGTGGTGAGGAAGCTGAAGTCGCTCGCGGTGATCCACGCCGTGGCCGCGTCGCCGCTCCGGTCGCGGAAGCGGAAACCGCCCAAGAGCAGCGCGTCCGCAAGCGGTTGCACCTTCCCGACGCTGACCGACTGGAGCTTCCACTGCGGTGCCGAGTCGCTCGAAAAACTGCCGTGCGTCACCTTCAGGAGTTGCTCGCGGTAGAAGAGCCACGCGCCCTCGCCCACCCCGTGCGTCGCCTTCGCCGTACCGCGCCGCCCGCGCAGGACCTCCATCCGATATACGCCCGGCTCATCCGGCACGGCCTCCCACTGACCGACGCTCATCAGTTCGTCGCCAACAAGGAGCAGCAACGCGTCGTTCGCCTGCCCCTGCGCGCTCTCCACGTCGAAGTCGCTCATGTCGCCCGCGAAGGCAATCCGCACCTCGCCCGCATCCGCGCCCACCGCCGTTGCCACGCTGCCGTTTACGGCCCAGAACTCGGACGAGCCGATCTGGTCGAAGGTGCGGGACTCTCCGCTCGTCGGACTCACCGAATACCAGGCTACGAAACCGCCGACGTTCGCCGCAGGCTGCGCGGCGAGGAAGCCCACCCATGCGCCGGTGCCGCCCGAAAGAGCATCCGTCAGCTCGAACACGCGGGCGTCCACGATCCCCGCCGCAGCCGCCGGTTCCGCTGCCGTCACGGGATCGGTCGGCGTCGAATACGGCACTGCGTAGAGGCCGCGCTCGCGCACGAAACTGATCTCCAGCGCGCCAAGGCTCTTTTGGCTGACGCCCGTGATCCGGCAAATCATGTCGAGTTCCCACGGCGCGTAGTTGAGCCGGAACCGCTCGCCGGGCTGCATCGGCGTGCCGTCGAGGTTCAGGGCCTTGTGCGCCAGCGCCGTGATGCGCCCGCTGTCCTCCGGCGCGGCGGCAAGCTCGACCTGTTCGCCCGCGTAACGCAGTGCCTGATCCGCGTCGATGATCGCATCCGCTTCCAGCGACTTCGTCACAATCCGGCCCTGCACGCGCAGGTTGTAGCTGCTCTTGCGATCGACGGAGTCCTCCTCGAAGTCGTTCGCGCGGCTCGGAAACTTGACGACGACGCGGTTCGCGGTCTTCGACCAGTCTGGCAGCGTCATCGTCGGCTGCTCGGTCATTTCGTGAATCGAAAGCGTGCGAATCTCCGGCTCAACGCCGTCCTTCGGGAAGTAGCCGAGGGAGAAGCGACCCTCGCGGCTCGCCTGAAAGCCGTCGAAGTGTGCAAGAATGCCATCTATAAGCTTGCTTGCGGACTCCTGTGCGTCGAAGAGCGGCGAGAGGTAGTAACGGGCCTTGTCCTTCGCGAGGCTCGCGGCGAGCGATTCGAGGCCGTCCGCGTCGATCTCGTCCTGCGTCAGCGCGACGCCGAGTTCCGGGCGCGTCAGGATCTCCGCGATGATCGCCACGGGGTTGCAGCCGTTCGTGGCGCGTGTGGCGTCGACATCAAGCCACGAGGGCACGACGGGCGAGCGGCTGACGGCGATTTCGATGTTCGGCACGGCCTGCGAATTGCGCCCGCAGTAGAGGTCCTTGCAGACGACGTAGCACACGCCCGCGTAGCGAGGGTGCTCGTCGCGGCAAATCGCGTCCACCGTGCCCGCACTCGTCAGCTTCTCACGGATCTTCGCGAGCAGCGCCGCAAACCAGCTGCTGAAGGTCGTTTTCTCGTAGCTCGGCCACGCCGCAGCCTGCCCGGCGAGAACCGAATCCACAGGCTGCGAATCCGTTCCGCGATAGACGATGAACGTGCCTTTTTCGGTCGTGATCGTCCGCGAATGCTCGCCCCCGCCGAACGCACAGCCGGTCGTCCAAATCGCGTCGCCGCCGTAATAGATCGCCTCGACGCGCTCGATCGGCCCGAGGCACACCGCTCCAGCGATCGAGCAAAACACGTCCTTCGCAACCGTCTTCTTCTCCTTGCCGACCTTCTGCGGAGTGATTTGGCGACTTGCGGACCGAGGGGCCGGAGCGGGTTTCCGAGTGAAAAAGCCGAACGCGAATCGAGTCGAATCGAGATTCGGCGAGATGAGCGGGCGGCTTTTGCGCCGGAATAGACGCCCGGATTCCGACGGGAGCAAGTCGCCAAATCACTCAAATGTTCTTGGTCCAGTAGTTACACGTCGGCGAGATCCATTTGAGCGCGACCTTGCGCGTCCCGCAAAGGTGCGGCAGAACGATGCCCTTTTGGATTGCGGATTGGCGATTTCGGATTGCGGATTGGAAGAGAAGCCCAGCGCTCATTCGTGCACATCTTCATTCTTCGTTCCATCTTCATCATTCCGCATTCCGCAATCCGAAATCCGCAATCGGTAGAGGACCTCGATACGGGAACGGATTTCCGCGATCGACTGGATCGTGACGCCGTGGGGCTTCAGGGCCTGCACGAAGCGTCCGCCATCGAGCGCAATGCAGAGGTGATGCACGCAGCGGCCCACGCGAATGCCGAGGATGTCGCCAGGCTGCGGACTCGCGAGCGCGGCGGGATCGGTCAGCTTCGCAATACGCCCGGTGAGAGCGGGCTGAGTTTCAAGGAATCCGCAAACGAGGCTCGCCGCATTGTGCTGGCCGTAGTCCGTCGGCGGGCGCGGCAAATCGAGGCGAGCAGCGAGGAATCCAGCCTCCAGCATGAGTTCCTGAATGAGGTTCCCGCAATCGACGCCGCCACGCGGCCCGCGTGCCCGATTGTGTGCGCGAAAGGGAGTTCCAAGCCAGCCAACGGCGGCCTTGTCGAGGGATGCAATGCGTTCAAGGGAGGAAAAGAAAGGCAGGCTCATGGCCTGCGGGCAATGTCAACCCAGTCCGCTTGACTCTGCATAAAATCTTATGCACATTATCCCATGTGGAGTTCGAGTTCGATCCAAACAAGTCCGAGGCAAACCTTGCCAAGCACGGCATCGACTTCGACTCCGCGCAGGAACTCTGGAATGACCGTCATCTTTTGATTCTCCCGGCGCAATTCCCGATGGAGCCCAGGTATCTGGCAATCGGGAGCATCGGGGGCAAGCATTGGACGGCTGTCTTCACGGAACGGGGCGAGCACGTTAGAATCATCAGTGTCCGCAGGGCACGCGACAACGAAAGGAGCATCTATGAGCGCAACAAACAGTGACAACCTTGAGGAACGTTTCGACGCAGGCGAGGATGTGCTGGACTACTTCGTCACCGACGTGGTCATCACGACGCATCGGCTC
>LVBW01000059.1 GCA_001604585.1 Puniceicoccales bacterium Verruco_02
CGCAGCGCATCCTCGCTGAAAAAGATCACGTGGTCGAGGCATTCCCGTTTGATCGTTTTCACGAAACACTCCGCGTAACCGTTCATCATCGGCATGTGGATCGGCAGGCGCCATGGGGTTGTGCCCGCGCTGCGGAGGAGGCTCCTGAACTTCTCCGTGAAAAGCGTGTCGCGGTCATGGATCAGATACTTCTTTCCCTTCAGGAAGCCGTCGAAGCCATCGGTCAGGTGACGCCCGATCTGCACCATCAGGTCGCCGGAATACTGGCAGCCGATGTGGGTGATCTTTACTTTCCGGGTAAAGACATCGATGACGAAGTGGACGCGGAACATCGCGAGGCCCTTCAGTGTCCACACGGGCACGAAAAAGAAGTCCGTGGCCGCGATTTGCTCGGCGTGAATACGCACGAATTCCTTCCACGAGACCCCGCGTTTGCGCGTCGGTGAGGGTTGTATGCCTGCCTCGCGGAGCACGTCACCGATAGTCGAGGTGCTGATCTTGTGGTAGCCGAGGTGCTGCTGGAGGTGGCGGGAGTTGAACCGGAAGTTAAGCCGAAGGCGAATTGCCAGACAGAATGCGCTTTTCTTTGATTGTTAGGTTCTTAGGACATGAAAGAAAATGCCACCAACAGCGGCGGAAGAAAAGCAAAATCCGGGGTGCAGTGCCACCCTTTTGACAACCGCGCCAGTTCTCGTTTTCGTGGCCTGGCTCTTGATACTTCAATTTGCTCATGACGCCCAAACCCTCGCCAACCCCTCTATCCATTTCGAAAGAGCCGTCTGTGCTTCTGTCCGATCCGTCAAAGGGGATTCCTGATGCGCGATCTTCGTGTTTCGGAGATCGTTCATGAACTGAACATCCGACAGAACGGCACGGCTGCCTGCGAAACGGAAAGCCTTCTTGACCGATGCAAAAACGCCCGGAATCTGCGTGGAGTCATTCAGGGCATATTCGAGGCAACTGCGAAGAAGTCCCATCGGCGAAACCCCGTGTTGATAGATCAGGGTTTTTCGAAGGTTACGCGCCATCTCCTCGTAATGGCGACGCTTGGAGTAATCCACTTTGTCGAAATACGGCTCAAACCAATCCACTTGCCCACGACTGTCCGGTATCTCAGGTGTCATTCGTGAAATGAGCAACCGCTTGACCGATTCGTCCGTCACGCCCAACAGTGCAGAAAAGACCGGCGCGTAATTTACGTTCTCGCCCTTGTCCAAGAAATGGAACAGCGATGCGGCTTGTTCCACCGCCTTGCGGATACGCTCAGGCAGGCCCTCAACCGTCTTGGGATTGTAGAGATCTGCATTCGATTCTTTAGCCTTGGCTTCAAGAAGTCCCTGATCTGCGAAAAGCGGCAATTCTGCGCGGAAGCGTTCGGGATTGAGCAGGTCCTTGAGGGATGGCGCGCACACCCGGGCAAGTTCGTCAATGGAGCTTCCGTGAAAGCGCTCAAACACACCCTCCTGCACGAAGAGGTAATCCCATCGACATTTCTTGCTGGAAGCGGCCTTGCACCATTCCACGGCAGCCCGTGCCTTGATCGGAACCTCCACATCAACCTGCCCCTTGGTTTCCACGAGGAAGTAATTGCCGCTTGCAAGGCGGATGAAAAAGTCGGGAGTGTAGAAAGCAAGTCGCGATCCGGGCGCAAGGTAGTCGATGCGCAGGCATTGCGGACCTGCATTCTTGGCAAACGCTGCCACATCCGAGGCGCGGCTGCAAAGGCCGGAAAACGCCTGTTCCAGCGTCCTGTTGCACGGCACGAGATTGAAGATCGTCCGTCCGGATTGTTCCGCTGGATGACGCTCGCTTACCGTTACTTGGAACGGACGCCATTCCGAAATCTGTACTGGGATGGCTTCGAATTCCCGAACCTGTGTCTGCGTCGTTTTGCTTCGGACAAGAGGGACAAAAACAGCGCGCACGTGTTCACGAACATCGCTGTCGGAAAGGCGTTCCACGATAGACTTGTCGTAAATAGACCGTCCGGGCCCAAAGAGCATTCCATCGAAAAACCGTTCAAGGAGCGGGGCCAGAACCGCATGTGTCCCCTTGATCTTGCAGATGGATTCAAGCTCCTGGACGTAGAACGAAATCGCACCGTTGCCGGACTCAAGAAGCGGCAGATGAACCTTCATCTGTTCCACGATCTCATTGGTGATCAGGTGACGGCCCTCATATTGGACGTCATCAGGGCCACGCCCGCCGATTGGAAGAGGGGAGAATGGTTTCCATTTCTCCGCAACCTCAGCCTCGCTGATGGGACCGAGAACCGGAATGACCTTGTTGCCCGCCGTAAGTCGCGGGATGGCGATCTCCAAGGCCTCCGCATCCTTCTTGGGATCGGGATAAATGGACACCGTCGTGGATGGCACGCGCTCCACCTCGACAGATTCGATTTGCAGCCCCTCCTGAGCCAATTCTTCACGGTACAGTCTGGCAAAGGCTTCGTGCTCGATCACGGCCACGATCTCATTCGCCTGCCCGCAGGGGGTCATGCGACGCAGGCCACGCCCCAGTGTCTGCTCGGGAAGGATGCCCGCCTTTGAACTGTAGGGACGCAGCGGCACGATCGTCGTGACGTTGCGCACGTCCCATCCCTCGCGGAGCATAAGGACACTGACGATGCAGAAATACGGGCTGGAACCAGAATCTAGTTCTCGGCTCAGTTTGCGTAATGCCTTCAAATCCTCGTCGCTGATTTCCTTGTCGCTTTCCACGAATTCCTCGCGGGCATCGGAACCTTTCCCGATCTTCCGAACCTTGCCCTTGAGGTTTGTATGAAGATTGATCGTGCGTCCGTTCAGTTCCTTGAACAGTGGGTCACCATTCAGGCGCCTTGCGATTTCATCCGCCGCCTTGGTGTCCTCGCACATCACGAACAGAAGCGGCTTCTTGCCGCTCTTGAACCATTCGTCGCGGCTTTTCTTCCAACGCTCGTAGCCGAGCCTCAAGTGAGTCTCATACCTGTATGCCGCGTTATCCGTCGCCTGCTCGAAAAGGTTGCCAACGCGCCCGATGATCGGCGTCTTGACAATACCTGCATCCACGGCCTCGCCAAGCGGCGTGTCACACACGATGTGCTTGAAGTAATTCGCCTTGTTGTCCTTGGGCGTCGCGGAAAAGTCCAGCTGTGCGGAAATGCCGCCACCGCTCCTCTTGCGGATGGCTTCGTTCAGGAAGGTGATCGCATCGTTCCATGCGGAATCAGGGTCCCATACATGGTGAGCCTCGTCGTTCAACACCATGATCCGTTCGTGGCCGGTGATCCGCTCCCGCAACGCCTCTCCGGTATCCAACGCCTTTGCCTTGCTGACGGCGGGCCCCATCCAGTCGTAAGCGTCCTGCTGGGCGCCTCTGCGCTTGGAAGTATCAAAAAGCCGGTGGATGTTCGTCAGGTAGAGAACGCCGCCGGTGTTTGCGCCGCTTGCCTCATCCTGAAGAACCGTGGTCAGGTTCCAGTCGCCCCGCCATTCCACGGGAATAAGCGGGTCTTTGTCGAAGATGTTCGGGCCGCCCCCCTCTGGCTTGAAATCCTCCTTCAGGCGTTCGAACACAGTGAGGTTCGGCGCGATCACGACAAAGTGTTTCGCCATCGTCGAATCGCTTTCCCGCAGGGCGTGGAAATAGCTCCAGACGATGGCAAGGCTCATAACCTTGGTCTTGCCCGTGCCCGTCGCCATCTTGAAGGCGAAACGCGTCCATTCATCCTCCTCGTCCGTAATGCCCAATGCGGCAGTTTGGGCATTCGTTCCGCCGAACTCCTCAACGAGTTGTGACAGGCAGTCAATCCGCCTCACCTCCTTGAGGTAGATCAACGTTTCAATAGCCTCGCGTTGGCAGAAGTAGTAGCGGAACACCTTTTCTCCGTCGCGGTGTTCTCGCAAAAACCAGTGGGTAAGCAGCTGCCGTGAGGTATCACTCGCGCCGAAGTACCCGTTGTCACGCCATTCCTTGACGGCGCCGCGCAGGGATTGGGCAACGGCAAGGGAACTCGGCCTGCGCCCTGTCTTTTCCATTGCGCCCTCGCCACCCTCGGCACGAACCCTGTATTTGCATGGCTCCTCCCATGAGCGGAAGAGCGGTTCCAGTGCCTGTATATTGATGGTGAGGGGTTCGTTCATGGTAATCTATCCAAGAAGGGTCAAGCCAGGGATGCGTTCGAAATCTTTCCTATTATTCGTGACAAGCGGCATGTTATGCCGCAAGGCTGTCGCAGCGATCCACGAATCAGCCAATGGCAATGGCTGGGCGCGGCAGGTTTTCCCGCGAAGCTCAGCCCACTGCCAAGCGAGTGCATCGTCATATGGAAGAACAACAAAGTTCTTTAGAAACATGATCAGCTGTTGCTTCTTTTTTTCGCCCCATCCCTTTTCATATGGCCACCGATAAAGCTCAGCGACAGTCATAAACGAGATGTAAAGAGTGTCGCCAGTCAGCAGGTCTTTATACCCATTGGCACGGGTATCTCCCTTGTAAATATATGATATGACGCAGGTATCAACGAGCATGGCTGTTTACTCCGCAGTTCGTTCGGTGCGCCATTTCTTGAGTTCGTCTTCAAACCCATCCCAATCCTCATCTTTACCGGCGCCAAAGATCGTGGAAAAATCTTGGATGGGCTTCACTCCCTGACGATTTGCATATTCTTCTGCCGTGGGATTTTCCCAGAAACCGTATGTCCAAGGCACAGTGCTATTTGATGATTCGCATTCAACCGTTACCTCAATGGGTTCAATGTCGGTAATTTCAAGGTTATGCGGCTCTCCCGATGGCTTGTATTCCATTCGCCCAGAAACTTTGACATGTTGCGTGATGCATTCCTTAACCTCGGTGCTTAACGACTCGGGGAATGTGCATTCCACAGGAAGTCCGACAGGGGGATGAATACGCAACGCACGGCATGTTTCTTTGAAATCCGCCATCTCAAGCCGACCAGTTATAGTCTGCAATTGTGCTTCCGGTTTTGATATGCGATCTCGGATACGTTGGCACTTCGCCTGATCATAGATGGCCACGACAGGCTTTGCCCTATGGTTGAGCGTGAACTTCATTGAGGTCACGCCCTTGCCGAAGAGCTTTCCCATGTCGCGCAGCTTCATGAGCACGCCTAAATCAAACCCTTGCGGAAGCGCGTCTCCACCGTTGGCAACCGAATCAATTCCCTCGACCAAGGTCTTGTAGGTCAGTTCGCCCAAATCCTGTTCAAAGGGTTCCATCAGAGATTGACCGGGGGAGCGTTCCAGATAGGCAACCGCCGCAGGGCTTCCATGTGTAAACCCCACGAGGTCGAGACTCAGCGCAGTAACCACCTCATCGGCACGCCTCCCCTTGGCTGTGCTTGGGGTTTGGTGCAAAGCCAAGGCCACGCGCTTTGCGCATACGGAAAATTCCTTCGCCGCCTGAACGAAGTCATCAAGACGCATTCGCCCTGGTTTGATCTCAGGACCTTCAAAGCGAATCGTCAGATAAGATGATGGCGTTGTTTCGCTCATGGCAGCGTCCTCCTATACGTTCACATCCACCGTTATACTCGTGTCGCAGCCGAAAACGTCAACCACCTTGACGCAAATGGTATGCCTTCCGCCTTTGTCATAGGTGTGCCCCGCGTCGCTTACTGTTTTCAGCGTCCGGTCCTTGCGCGTGCGGTAATCCTGCCAGTGATGACTGAACGGCTTTTCCGGCTGCCAGTCGAAGTCCACGGCCCAGAAGTCGATGAAGTCAAAGCCGCTCTTGACCGCCCGTTCCTTCAGCTGTTCCAGCTCCTTGCCGGGCACTTCGGAGAGCGAGGGCAGGAACTTTGTCAGCTTCACGTCAACGAGCTTCTTCCCGCGCTCGGTCTTTGTCACGGCCTCCGCTTCCAGAACCGCCATTTCGAGGAACGGCGGCGGCGACTTCCGGTTCTTTTCCATAATCTCGCGCGGGATGGGGACGAGCTTCATGCGAATGCTAAGTTCCTTTTCCAGCGAATTGCAGTAGGTGCGCAGCTCCATCTCGAACTCCCACGCCAGGCAGTACACCTCGCGCCCGCCTGTCTGAACGACGGCGTCGGCCACGGCCTTCGCCTCCTCGCGGGTGAAGATGCTGTCAATGCCGTCCACATGGCAAAGCGCGCCGCCCTTGCGCCCGTGAATCAACGGGTTGACAGGACTCGTCAGGGGTTCCGCCTTGAAGAACTCAAGAACAACGCGGCGATGTTCCGCGTCCGCACCCTTCAGGCGATCCCTCTGCCACCACTGGCGCTCGTAGCGGCCGAGGTTGTACACATCGAAGGCGCGATACGGCTTCCCGTCGTCATGTAGATTGCGCTGCAGATCAATCAGGCGCTTGCGGCTCGTGTGGATGGCGAAGCGGCCAAGATCGGACATAATCCAGCGCCGCCCGAGGCGTTCGGCAACAGCGCCCGTTGTGCCACTTCCGCAGAAGAAGTCGGCCACAAGGTCGCCCGGATTGCTCGCAGCAAGGATTATGCGCTCAATCAAATCTTCGGGCTTTTGTGTGGCATATCCGCAGTTTTCCGTCTTATCAGCGGGCTGAAGCATCGAAATTCTCCATACATCATCCACAGTCTTTTCGTCAGTCTCTATGTATATAACATTACCATTTGAATCCTTGGCGTTTACGAGTCGTTTTTCCGTCTTGCTCCAAACTCTCTTTAACTGGCGAACTGTCTCTCCGCGAGACTCACGGATTTGATTAAATGTATAGGTAGCTCCTTTTGAATGCCAGATAATCAAATCGTGATTTGCAGCGAACCGATTTACATTTCCCTGCATCTTATTATAATAATACCATACGATTTCATTCCTGAACGTATTGCATCCAAATACCTCATCCATCAGTGCGCGCAGATAA
>LVBW01000060.1 GCA_001604585.1 Puniceicoccales bacterium Verruco_02
GACGGGGTTGTCGTCGATGAGCACGTGGCCGTGGCGGGTGAAAAGTTGCAGCGCATCCCAGCGGTCGAGGGTGTAGTCGACGGCTTTGCTGAGTCTGGACTTGGGCAGTGTCGACGGATCGGCGCGGTAGGCTTCGAGCAGGTCGTGGATCTGCCGGAGGATCGGCATCGACTCGATCTGGCGGGTGGCGGCAATATCGCCCGGCGGCGAGCCGCGCACTCGTTTCTCGATCCGGTAGAGCTTCTGGATCAGAGCAATCACTTCCCCGGCTCTGGCGCTTTGCTCAAGCTGACTGGAGTCCCAAAACTTGCGCCGGGCGTGGGCCCAGCAGCCTGCGTGTTCGATCTGCGCTGGGGCGTCGGGCTGACCTTCGGCGAGCGCCCGGGCCTTTGCAGCCTTGTTCATGTCGGCGAAGAGTGTTTCGTAGACCGTATAGCCGTCGGTCTGGGCGATTCCGTGCAGGCCGTTCAGGTGCTCGCGGATGTCGGCGGCCCCACGTCCCTCGCTAAAGTGAAACCAAGTACCGGCGGCGGGACTGTGCAGCGCCCAGAGCCATGCCTTGCGGCTTTTGCCCTTGAGTTCGGGATCGAGCAGCGTGACGGGCGTCTCATCAATCTGCACGTAGCCGGAGTCCAATACGCGCCGGTGCTGCAGCTTTGCCAGAGGTTCGAGCAGCTCGCCGGTCCTGCCCATCCAGCCGCTCATCGAGGCTCGGCTGAGGTTGAGATCGTGGCGGGCATAGATGTGCTCCTGACGGTAATACGGCAGGTGGTCGCAGTAACGACTCACCGCGATCTGCGCCAGTAAGCCCGCTCCGGCGCGGGATTTGTCGATCGGACGGGGCGGCGGCGGGGCCTGCATGAGGTGTTCCTGACAATGCGGGCAGGCGCAGATGGGCCGCTCGAAGATGCGTCGGATGAAGCGCGCCGGGACATAGTCGATCTCCTCGCTACGCTCGACGCGGATGACGGTGCGCCGCCGTCCGCACTCCGGACAGTCCGGATGCTCCGGTTCCAGGCGGATCACCTCTTCCTCGACCCTCGCATCCTCGCGGAGCAGGGGCTTGCGCCCGCCGCGTTTGGCGGGCTTGTCGAGTGCGACCTCCTCGCGCACAACGGCTTCCTCGTCGCTGGCCTGCTCCACGGCCTCGTCCTGCATGAAGGCCTCGATCACGAGCTGGTTGTGATCGCTGCCCGCGCGCTCGCTCTTGCGCCCGTAGAGTCTCAGGATGAGTGCCTGCTTTTCAAGCGAGAGCGTTTGCATTTCAAGCGCAAGGGCTTGCTTCTCAAGCGTGAGGGCTTGCTTCTCTATCTCGAGTTGACGGACCGCCTCTTTCAGAACGGAATTCTCTCGCAAAAGCTCCTCGCGGGAGGCCTCCATAGAGACATTGGACTGTGGAGCGCGTTCGATATCAACATGTTGATCATCAATGCGTTGGTGTCAACGATCATCGCTCATTCGAAGCCACTTTCTCTGATGGTAATCCGCCGGGTCCAACCCGCCGACTATCATTGCAAACTCCTCACGGTCCAGCACCGCGGGGCGCCCGTCCGCAGCCTCGCTCAGCCACCGGAAGGTTCCTCCGTGGAGCCGTTTCGTCGCCACCCAGGCACCAGACTTGTCCAGAAACACGATCCGCAACCGCGTTCGCCGCCGGTTACAGAACACGAACAAGTGGCCCTCCATCAGTTCGTTGCCCGTCAAAAGCTGCGCGATCCCGATCAGCGAGTCGAAGCCCTTGCGGAAGTCCGTTGGCCCACGCACCAGATACGCCTTCGCCGCCTGCCCCAGTACGATCATCGCCGTGCCTCCACGTCCAGTGCCCGCATGAGCCGCGCCGCAAGGACCACGTCCCCGACCTGCAAAAACGCCACACGGCATCCGCCACACTCAACGACCAACGCTGGCGGACTGAGGTCGTCACCGAGCAGGCCCGGCATGGTGCTTGGGCCCCCGAAAAACGATCCAGATTGAATGATAGGGATTTCCGGTCGAAAAAGACGGAAAGACCATGAAGAAGACCAGACACACGACCGAACAAATCATCCGCATACTGCGTGAGATCGAAGGCAGCGGGCAGCGCGTCGAAGACGCCTGCCGGGCGCACGAAATCAGCACGCCGACCTACTTTCGCTGGAAGGCAAAGTATGGCGGCATGGACCTGAAGGAAGCGCAACGTTTGCGCGATCTGGAGCGCGAAAACACGGAGCTGAAGAAGCTTCTGGCGGAGCAGATGCTCAAGGCGCGGGCCTTGGAGATCGCGCTTGAAAAAAACCTCTGAGCCCGGAGCGGCAGCGCGGCGTTGCGGCGAAAGTGCAAGCTGCGCTGGCCTGTTCCGGGAGGGCCGTCTGCCGGTGGCTGGGCATTCACCGCTCGACGCAGCGCTACGAGCCCCGAACCGTGCCAAAACGTAAGCAACTCTTGGAGAACGAGATCGTGCGCCTGTCGAGGGAACATCCAACGCTCGGCTACAAGAAGATTGCGGGGCTGCTGCGCGAGTTGGGCCACCGCGTGGGCAAGAAGCTCGTGCAGCGAGTCCGCCGCGAGGAGGGCCTGCAAGTGCCTGCACCCAAGGCCAAAATCCGCCGTCAGGGCCGGTCCACGGGCCTGCCGACCAAGGCGATGCATCGCAACCACGTGTGGAGCTGGGACTTCGTGAGCGACTGGACCGAGCGCGGCGGGGCGATCCGCATCTTCAACCTGATCGACGAATACACCCGCGAGTGCCACTGCATTCACGCGGACCGCAAGATCCGGGCCGAGGATGTGCTGAGCCTGCTCAAGGAGGCCATCGCCCGCAATGGAGCCCCGCACTTCATCCGCAGCGACAACGGGCCGGAGTTTATTGCGAAAACCATTCAAAAATGGCTGGCTGAGAGCAAAATCGGCACTCTCTACATCGATCCCGGCTGCCCGTGGCAGAACGGCTACGTGGAGAGCTTCAACAGCCGTTTTCGCGCGGAATGCCTCAATCGGGAACTGCTGCACAGTTTAAGCGAATCGCGCGTGGTCTTCGCCGACTGGCGCGATTACTACAACAACCAGCGCCCTCATCGATCCCTGGGCTTGCTTACGCCTGCCCAATTTGCGAAACAATCCTTACCTGCGGGTCCCGGCTCCGGTCGGGCTACGCCCTCCCTCCGCCGGACCCCGCATTCCTCAACATCAACACAAACAGACCGGAATTACTCTCATTCAAAGTGGACCAGTTTGTGAGGTCCAAGCAATGGGGTTCCGATTTGTCGGCACAGCGGCGACCGCTCCCGCCGACTCCAGACCGACGCACCCCTTCGTCTCCACTGGGATCGCACAAAGAGGCCCCTCCGGGGCCGGAGCCTCCGAAACGTCCGATCGCTCGGCATCACGCACCTCGATCGGGACCAGAGAAAGTGTCCGGGGCTGCTCTTCCCGACGCAGCCAGTATCCGAGCGTCGCGTTGCTGACCCCATTCAGCTCACACCACTGCTTTCTGCTCATCCCGCTGCCAGCAAAGTCCGCCAGCAACCGCATAATCTCTTCCCGGTTCCGCCTCACCCGCCGTCGACCTGCCGATTCCTCGTCCATTCATCCCAGCTTTCACGATCACGGACGGGACCCGGTAGATGGGGTTCCTTTGACGCTTACTTTCAATGTCCCAGTTGTCCGTCCGGATCGGAATCTGGGTCTTCAGCAGCGTCCCGGGCTTTGTCCCGCACCGCCCTTTGCAACAGCCCACTTTCTTCGGCGCCAGAAGCCGGTCGATCTGCGCCGCGCTGACCTTGAGCACTTTCGCCCGTGTCCCGCTTTCCAGCGGCCCGTGCTCGGCTTCATACGGCTCCAGCCACAGCGGCAACAGCGCCTTGAGCCGTTTGCCGCAGGGCTGCTCGGAACTCTTCCAGATGCGCTCCAGCACCTTCACCTCCGCCTCCGTGTAGATCGGAGGCCTCCCCTTGCGCACAGCTTCGTTTCCGCCCCAGCCGCTCTTCCCGCTCAGCAGTCTGATCGCGTGCTTTCGGCTGTAATCCCACTGCTCGCACACTTCGTCCAGCAGCAATTCCTTGCCCGCTTTTCCCCGGTTGACGTATCGCTGTCGCAGCCGCGGCAGCGCTTCATTCCTCACTTCCTGACTCATCGGCATCCTTTCGTGCTGCCGGTGTCATCCTTTTTGAGTCAACGTATTTGTTTCCCGCCCTTCCGCACGCCTCCTTCGGTATCAAAACTTTTGAGGCAACATGGTCAAAATTTACCTTGTCCTTTCTACCGTGGTCGCACATTTAAGTAAGCTTACCAAGCACGTATTTCCGCGCGGAGGCCGGATGATAGCGTTCTAATGAAGCAAATTTCAATCATAGGCATTGTTGGACTTCCGGCCAACTATGGGGGTTTTGAATCCTTTGCCGAACAACTTGTCGGGAGGATGGAGGGCAGGGCGGAGACAACCGTTTACTGCTCCTCGTCGGCCTACCCCCAGAAGCGTGACACCTATCTGGGTGCCAAGCTAAAATACTTTCCACTGAATGCCAACGGCGCGTCCAGCATCCTCTATGACGCTTGCGCCATGTTCGCAGCGATCCGGAAGTCGGACACACTTCTTATCTTGGGCGTGAGCGGTTGCATCTTCCTTCCTTTTGCCCGACTGCTGCGGCGCAAGACTCGCATCGTTGTCAATGTAGACGGCATAGAATGGCGCCGCGCAAAGTGGGGGCGCTTAGCGCGCTGGTTCCTGCGCTTTTCCGAAGGCTGTGCCGTCCGCAACGCCGATTGCGTCATAGCGGATAATAAGGTCATTGCCGACTACCTTGGTGAAAAATACGGCATCGTGACTGAGACCATCGAATACGGTGCGGACCACGTCACCCCTGTTCCGATTGTCGACGAGACGAGGCGGGAATTCCCGTTTCTCAACGAGTCTTACGCCTTTTCCGTCCTTCGCATCGAGCCCGAGAACAACGTTTCGATGATTCTGGAGGCTTTCCACAAGGGCCTGAAACTACCCCTTGTCATGGTGGGCAACTGGCATTCCAGCGAACTTGGACGTTCTCTGCGCGCGAAATACGCCTCCGATCCAAACCTGCACCTGCTGGACCCGATCTATGAACCCGGCAAGCTCAACCAATTGAGGTCCAATTGTCGATTGTACATCCACGGGCATTCCTGCGGTGGAACGAATCCGTCGCTTGTTGAGGCCATGTGGCTCGGCCTGTCCATCGTGGCGTTCGATGTGTCCTTCAACCGGGTCACCACGGAAGACAGCGCGCTCTATTTCAAGGATTCGGAGGCACTTGCTGGGATCGTCGACACCATCGACGAGGCCCGCTGCAGAACCCTTTCGCAGTCCATGAAAGAAATTGCACTGCGCAGATACACGTGGAGGCATATTCTAGATAGGTACGCAGGGATTCTCTGATCGAGCGGCTCGTAGGCGGCACGCCCTGCGTAAGGGATACGCCCGGCGGTTCCGTGCAGAACGCTTCACGTGGCGGAATCCGATCCTTCCCGCAAAGACCTGCGACCTGTGAAGGCCTTGTTGTAACCCCACAGCTCGCACAACTCATCCTAGAGCAATTTTCTGCCCGCTTTTCCCCGGTTGACGTATCTCTGCCGCGGCTGCGGCAGCGCTTCATTCCTCACTCCCTGACTCATCGGCATCCCTTCGTGCTGCCGGTGTCATCCTTTTTGAGTCAACGTATTTGTTTCTCGCCCTTCCGCCCGCCTCCCTCGGTGTCAAAACTTTAGAGGCAACAGATGGTGCGGGGGCGGAAAAGGTTGAACCGGACACCAGACATGGTATTGCATGAGCTGAAGTCGCTGTTCCCTGCCGCGAGAGGCAGTGTCCGAAAAACAGGGCGACAAACCGCATCTCTCACCATTCCATCCGCGCACACCGAAGGCGTGGAACATGAACCATGCAATACCTAGTGATCAGGGCATTCAAGTGTTTCTCGATCTTCGTGCAATTCATCAAGCGTTTGTTGGTGCACTGTTGGTGCCGGATTATGTTTTACGTTAAGGGGATCCAGGTCGAATCCTTTATGAGTTTGGGTGTTCCGTATTTTCACAAGAGTTTGGGCGCGAAGGTGAAAATCGGACGCAATTTCCGTATGAACAACGGGTTCCGATACGCAGACTCCGGCATCGACGGACGCTGCCGGATTGATGTGCGTGACTCTGCCGAGCTCGTCATCGGCGACAACGTCGGCATAAGCAACGTGACGATTACCTGTCACAGAAAAATCACGATTGGCAACAACGTCATCATCGGCGTGGGAACGCAAATCCGGGACACGGACAATCATTCCCTGAGTCCGGATGATCGACTGAACGGTCTCGACTGGGCCAACAAGGCAACGGCCCCTGTTGTGATTGGTGACAATGTTTTCATTGGGGCGGGCGTGATCATCCTGAAGAACGTGACTATCGGTCGGAATTCGATCATCGGGGCGGGTTCGGTTGTCACACGGAACGTGGACGAATACAGCATGTGGGCAGAAAATCCAGCGCGTTTCATCAAGCATTTGAAACATAACGCGAACTGATTACCAGGCTACTGCAGGGCGGAAATACGAGTCTCACATGTTATCGCAACTATCCATTTTTCTTATTATTTTTCAAACTTGCGGCATTCGGTTATTTGATGGACAAGGCGTTTTATTCCTCATCTTGCTTCTGTTCATTTCTCTATTTCGAGTGAAAAAGGGGACATGGCATCATCTGTATCCCTGTTTCCCGTTCATCGCTCTTTACGCCGGACTTCAGTTGTTCAAGGGAATCATTCCCGCTGTCCTGCTCAACAGCATACTACTGATGGTCTCCACATCTGTCTTCTGCCTGACATACGTGGACATCCCGACGAAGTTTGTCGCGGATCTGAAAGCAGTCTTGAAGCTGTTCGTTCTGCAGGCGCTGATTTCCATTCCGGTGTACCTGCTGTTCAACGACTTGCTTGAGAACGTAACCGTTAACGACACATACGGCTATCGAACGTTCCTGCATCTGTTCTATTATAACATGAGCTCGTTCAACTTGGGCGGGTTGACGATCAATCGCATCAACGGTCTGATGTGGGAGTCGGGGTGTTTGCAGATCTTCGCAAACATGTATCTCTTCATCAGAAGCTATCAGGGGAAATCCATCTCGAGAAGCTGGTGGGTCGTTCTCGTCATTCTCTTCACAATATCCAGCACCGGATTCTTGCTGTTGGCGGCGAACCTTTTTTATTACTTCTTCATGAGACGCGGGACGAAGCTGGCCACCTTCTTGTTGGCGATTCCCGTGGTTGTTGTCGTCATGTTTTTTTCGGTAAGCGCAGCCTACCAGAAGCTGATTTCGGACACATCAGGGCTGATCCGACTGTCCGACATGGTCATTGGCGCCCGTTTGATGCTTCTTCATCCACTGACGGGCGTGAATATGTCCGACCTTATGAATAATCCCGATTTCATGAGATTGGAAGAGGATTTCTGGGGGATGGGCAGCAAAATGATCTCCTACAATGCGGGAAACATCATGGGCGGATTCACCAACGGAGTCTTTTTCATACTGATTAGCTGGGGTGCTGTGCTGGGCGCCGGAATCTTCTATCTTTTTTTCCGTTCCGCTTTTCTGCCGTCCACGAAATTTGCACTGGGCATTTTCATCATCTACTTCGTCAGCAGTTTTTCGGAACCAGTGACAGACACTGCGTTTTTCTATCTCTTCGTTCTTTCCTCCATCATCATCGGAAGACGGTCCTCCATCGGCGGAGATGTAAGTGCGGAGCCGTCAGTCCCGGACGGAGGGGGAAATGCCGACGCAGGAACCGTCCCGGAAATCCATCCGGATACGGGAGGCGCGGCACCCGCGTGATCTGCCCGCAGACGTGATTTCGCACGCAATTATTATTAACCAGAAATCCTGCAGGGCACTGCTTGGCATGCGATAAGCGTAAGCGTCCGGTAGGCGACCCGCTATGCGCGTTCAGATGGCTCTGGTAGAGTGTAAGCGTCCGGTAGGCGACCCGCTATGCGCGTTCAGATGGCTCTGGTAGAGTGGTTGCGTGGAGAATCCAGAAGCGGAAACGAATAACGTCATGATCGCAAGGCCCTCGCGAGGGCATCGCCGCGTCAGCGCAGCCGAGCGCGCGCAGATTCTTGAGGAACTTGACCGCAGCTCTGGTAGTGTCCAGACTTTTGCGCACATTTAATTGAGAGGCTCAGATCGAGATAGGTT
>LVBW01000061.1 GCA_001604585.1 Puniceicoccales bacterium Verruco_02
CTCTGACAACAAGGCACATAGCTTTGCAGGGAGACCATATGCCATGTCATATGACCGTTTGCATGATTTGGTGAGACTTGTACATACACTTATGGTCAAATCACGGCCTATGAAAGCGATCCGCCTTCTTGTTTTAGGCTTGTTCACATTTGCCTGCTTGCTCGGAGCAAGTCGCGCCGACGATCTGACCGCTTCTGTTGTGGCAGAACTTCAATGGCGTGATGCCAACACGCTTTCCGATGTGAGCTACTTGGTAAAAGAAACTACCAAGGATAATACTATCGAGTACCGCACGCATGTTCTCAAAAACGAGGCCCAGCGTCATACCCTGTTGAGCGTCAATGGAAAGGCCGCCACTGAAAAGGAAGCCGCCGTGTTTGCCAAAGAGCGTGATACCATGTCAGACGCCAAGCCAAAGGACGACGATAAGGATGGCCTGTTGGCACTAATTAAGCCTGGCAGTATTAGCTACGTCTCCGAAACCGATACCACTGCATTGTTCAGCTTTGTCGCAGTGATGGATTTTGACGGCAAAATCATAGAAATGGACGGAAAGCTTAGTTACGACCTCAAGGGCTGTTATGTTGACACGTTTTCCATTCAGAACCGCGACACGTTCAAACCTGATTCAAAGGTCAAGATAAAGACCTTCATCATGAGCATGGAGTTTGTGCGCAACGAGGAACTTGGCCATGTGGTTCCCACTCTCATGTTCACTAAAGTCAAGGGCACGGCCATGCTCGTTGTCGGCATCGACGAAGAGGCCAAGGTCAGTATTAGTGACTATCGTCGTGAAACTTAGCAATCTGCATATGTGTGACTAGGCATCAACTCTTGCCCTACTGCTGCCTGATATGTATGTCAGGAAGCGGCTATGAATCATGACAATAGCAAGGGCTGCTTTTCGTGGACCGGCAACATCGCCGATGTGAGTCATGCACGCTTGTACCGTGGGACTATCCACGTTAGCGACGGGCTGATTGTGCAAATCGAGCATCTTGGCGAGCCTCAGCCCGGTCCGGTGATGGTGCCCGGACTCATTGACGCGCATCTGCATGTAGAGAGTACCCTCCTTACTCCATCATCTCTTGCCAAGGCGCTGCTTCCCTGCGGAACGCTCGCCACACTGTCAGACCCGCACGAGATAGCCAACGTCATGGGCATGGAGGGCCTTGCCTACATGCTGGATGACTCAGAAGCCTGCCCGCTTGCCTATCACTTTGGTGCCCCCTCCTGCGTTCCGGCCACTGCATTTGAAAGCTCCGGTGCCTGCTTTGGTCCGGCAGATATCGGCGCTCTGCTCGACAAGCCGCGCATCCGCTATCTATCGGAGATGATGAACTTCCCCGGCGTTGTAGCGGCGGATCCAAGAGTTCTTGCAATAATCGAGCAGGCAAGGCGCCGCGGAAAACCCATCGACGGGCATTCGCCCGGCCTTGGAGGTGAAGCCCTGCGAAAGTACGTGGCCGAGGGCATATCCACAGACCACGAATGCACCAGCATCGAAGAGGCGAGGGAGAAGGCCGCGCTTGGGATGCATATTCTAATTCGCGAAGGCAGTAGCGCGCGCAACGCCTCGACCCTATTGCCACTATTACGCGAATGCCCTCTCCAGTGCATGTTGTGCAGCGACGACTTGCACCCCGGAGACATCGAGGCGCGGGGACACATCGACCACATTTTGCGCAAAGCCGTTGCTGCCGGGCTGGACCCAATGGACGCTCTTCGCGCAGCCACAGTCAACCCCGTGCGTCATTACGGGCTTCCGGGTGGTCTCCTGCGCATAGGCGACCCTGCGGACATGGTGGAGATGGACGGACTATCCACCTTCGAGGCCCTTCGCGTATGGTCTGCCGGGCGACTCGTGGCTGAAGGCGGGCGCTGCCTCTGGGAAGGGGCGCCTCCGCGAAGTGTCAACCGCTTCGATGCGCGGCCAATCGAGGCCGCTGCCCTGCGAATCCCGGCGCGCCCCGGTCGCGCAAGGGTGATAGAGGCCATTGACGGACAATTGCTTACCGGCTCTGCCTTTGAGGCCCCGCTCATATCTCGGGGCTGCGCGATAGCGGACCCTGAGAGAGACATTTTGCAAATCGCTGTCCTAAGCAGGTACGCCGCCGATGCCGTACCGGCGCTTGGTTTTGTACGCGGGTTTGGCCTTCGCGAAGGAGCCATCGCCTCTTCCGTGGCGCACGATTCGCACAACATCGTTGCCCTTGGTGCAGACGCCGAATCCATCGCCAGGGCCATCAACATGGTGATCGCAGAGCGCGGCGCACTGGTGACAGTCGGTGCTGGGCGAGAGACTGTGCTGCCCCTGCCCGTGGCTGGCCTTATGAGCTGCCTTGACTGGCGCAAAGTAGTCCGGCTTCAGCGGGAGTTGGATCAGCACGCTGGCGAACTTGGCGCCAAGGTCCACAGTCCACACATGTTGCTATCGTTCATGGCGCTGCCCGTAATACCGGCCCTGAAGATAAGCGACCGGGGCCTTTTCGATGTGAATACCTTCCGGCCAGTTGGGCTGTGGGAGTAGGGGCCTATCTTCGCAGGTTGATTTCTCTGGCTGCTGCCGCGATACTTGGCCATATGGCAGTATCTATAGATCTTCGCGGGCGCCTTGCGCTCATAACCGGGGCCAGCGGTGAACTTGGCCGGGTAATGGCGCGCACTCTGGCACAGGCAGGGGCTGACATCGCCGTGCATTACCACGGCAATGCCGAAAAGGCCGCCGCTCTGGTGGCTGAATTGCAAGGCATGGGCGTTCGCAGTGCTGCGTTCAAGGCAGACGTGGGCAGCCTTGATGAAGTGCTCACAATGCGCGACGCCATATTCGCCCAGCTTGGCAAGCCAGACATTGTGGTGGCCAACGCCGTGGCGCAGATTCACCCCTGGGACAGCGTGCTGGACGAGTCAATCGAGGACTACGAAAGCCAGTTCCGCAGCAGCGTGCTGCACAACGTCCACCTGGCCAAGGCATTCGTCCCCGCAATGAAGGAGCGCCAGCGAGGCCGCTACATCGGCATAAATACCGAGTGTACCATGCAGATGCACCCCACGCAGTCCGCCTACGTGTCGGGCAAGCGCGGGATGGACGGCGTGCTGCGCGTGCTTGCTCAGGAAGTGGGGCCGGACCAGATTACTGTCAATCAGGTGGCCCCCGGCTGGACGATCAGCGAACGCTATCGCCACGAGGGCACAAGCGGAGACGAGGCCTACGTGGCCGCCGTCCCGATGCGCCGCAGGGGCAGCGATCAGGAAGTGGCCAACGCCGTGGCCTTTCTAGCCTCGGATCTAGCCAGCTTCATCACCGGCTGTTACCTCCCCGTCTGCGGCGGCAACGTAATGCCAAGGGTGTAAGGCGTTTCTGGCATAAGAACACCGGGGACAATCCACGCTCCGACGGATGAATGCGCTACACGGACGGCCTTCCTTGCTGTCCGTTCTGTGCTTTGAACAGCTAGGAGCATTGGCCGTTCTCGGGATTCTTTTGGCTACCAACCCTCTATGTGACCTTATGTTAAACAGCCCTATTGGACTTCTTGCGGCTCTATCCACAGTATGCGGCCAAACATGGGTGTCTCTTCGACGCGGAATGTCAGTCCGCTTGTATTGACAGAGTCCATAACCATTTCGGCATTGCAGCCCGGATCGTCCTGAAGGATGGCCTGCGTATAGCCTTTTGCGGCCAGCCAGCGCATGATCTGATGGCTAAGGTCTCGTTGTGCCCACATAATGCGCATTCCGGCCTTTCCTATGGAGTATTCGACTGTTCCGCTGTAGTGGTCAGCCCATACCACGTCTGCCTGAGCAAGGTCGCGCTCAAAGACATCAATCCTTGCCCTCAGCGTGGCGGTGGGAACGTCCGGTGCCTTGCGAAGGTTCAGCGCAATTACAAGTGCAATGAGGGCAATTGACACAGCCCCCGCCAGCAGTTGGCGGCGCCTTGTATTAAGAAACTCAATTCGAGATATGACCAATCCTGTCAGCACCGCAGCCGGGGCGTAAACGTAGTACTGGATGCGAACTTCGTGAACGAGGAAGAAGGCATAGTTCCACAAACATAGCAGCAAAGCCCATAGAAGCCATGTGCGCCTGCATCTGCCTGCATAAAAGAGCAGCGCAACAAGTCCCAGCAGCACAAGATGGGTGCCAAACCAGCACTCGTTGCGGAACCCTAAGTAGAATGACAGGTTTGTGCAGAAGCCGTCCCAGTTTGCCAATGCCTTGTCCGCAGATCCGTAAGGGCTTTTCAGCGGGTTGCCCAGCAGCAGCCATTGATAGAGAAGCAGCCAGCCAAGCCCCCATGTAAAAGCTGTCCTGAGCGAACCAAGGCCTCGCACAACAAGCGTCCGCAACCCTGTGCGTCTGCCATCCTCAAAATACTCCTTGAACAACAGTGGAAGGGCGAAAATGGGCATAAGCCACACGTTGGCCACGCGGAACAGGCAGCTTGTCGCCAGAAGGACCAGCGCAATATGCGGGCTTTTGCGAATTACCATGCCAGCGAGGACTAGAATGGCGAAAGTGGGGCCGACCGAACCAAGCATACGCAGCTGGGAATTCATAGGGTCCAGCCATATGCAGAGCGCAGGCACGCAGAGCATCACAAGACCGCTGCCCAGCAAGTCCAGCCCCTTGCGTCGCCATAGAAGCAGTGGCAAAAGGCATAGAGGTCCTATGACGAGGGCAGGATACAGCACACCGCGCCAGTCCCTTGGCAGGCAGCTTAGTAGCAGCGCAGCTCCGGGCGGATACTGGTTAACAATTTTTTCCGTGCCAGGGTCGTAGGTGTAGGCGTGCGGGGCCAGCGTCCAGCGATAATGATCGGGGTCGTCCGTGAGCGTGTCCAGATGCGCCACGAGGTCTTTTAGAAATGGCCTGTGGGTGTGATCGCAGAATAGGCGTGCCCTCGTTATGGCGTCGGCTTGATACAGGTAGCCGAACTCGTCGCAGCCCGCAGGGAGATGCTCCCTATCACCTTTGAAACGCCATAGAGATGTCCACACCAATGCCGCAGACAGGGCGAGCAATACGGTCCATATGCCGATCCGCAGGGCGGAGTCCTTGAGCGAAATCTGCCAGCCTCGACTTGTTGACGCAGCCGGGGCGCCGGGGTTGTGTTCAGTCAGCATACGGAGCGAGTCTTGCGCGTAGTGTTATGGTCAGACAATACAGTGAGTAATTATCGCCCCCGCTCATCTGCTGTTTCAGCAAAGGCGCGCTTCCCTTGTCCCGTCTCGCATTTCTATGCTTACAGGCTCGTTCTCCGGCAGGCTTTGCAACTGTTCGGCAATGCTGCCATCCGCCCGGCGCACTATGGCAAAGCCGCGCCGTATTACGCTCTGCGCACTGGCACTATCGAGGCGCAGGGCGAGCTGCTCCAGCCTTTGCCGGGCCAGTTCCATTCGGCGGTCCGGCGCGCTGCTTTCCAACCTTGCGCCAAGCCTATCCAGCCTGTCGCCCATTATGTGCAGGCCATCTTCAAGAGCGCGCCTGAGGCGTCCGCCCACGGCGTCCACGCGAAGGCGCTGCTGGCTGAGCATTCGCTCTGGCCCGAGGGCCGCCATGCGTAGAGAGGCCCTTTCAAGGCGGTTTGCGGCTCTTTCGAGGGCATTGGACATTATCTGTTCCATTTCCCCGGCGGCGCCCTCAACGCGGTCCTGAGCGTCCATGCGCAGCGAGGATAATAGCTCCGCCGCCGCGCTGGGCGTCTCAGCCCGGCGGTCCGCCACAAAGTCGCACAAGGTAAAGTCTGTCTGGTGCCCCACGGCAGAAATCGTCGGCAGGGGGCAGGCGGCCACGGCGCGGGCCAGTGCCTCTTCGTTGAAGGGCCAGAGGTCTTCGAGACTGCCCCCGCCACGGGCCAGAACGAGGGCATCCAGCCCGCCAAGTGTCACGGCGTTGCGCAGCATGGCGACAATCTCGCCCGCGGCCCCGGCCCCCTGCACGCGGGCAGGCAGCACAAGGACGCGCCCCGTCCAGCCCCGGCGGGATAGTATGCTTAGAAAGTCGTGCAGGGCGGCGCCGCTGGGGCTGGTCACTATGCCGATGCGGCGGGGTAGGGCGGGTAGGGCCTTTTTGCGCTCCGGCTCGAACAGGCCCTCGGCCTCCAGTTTGCGGCGGAGCAGCTCGAAACGCTCTCGCAGGGCCCCCTCGCCGGCGGGCAGAAGGTGCTGGCAGATTAGCTGGTAGCGCCCGCTTGGCGGGTAAACGGACAGGCGGCCAAAGGCGAGCAGCTGCGCGCCATCGCGCAGGGGCGAGGCAAGGCGCAGGGCGTTCTGGCGAAAGAGCACGGCGGAGATCTGCGCCCCTTCGTCCTTGAGCGTGAAGTAGCTGTGTCCGCTGTCCTGACGGCGAAGGTTCGAGACCTCGCCCCGTACCCAGATTTCCGCAAAGGCAGGCTCCAGCAGCTCGCGAACTAGGCCCGTCAGGGCGCTCACGCTAAGGATTTCTTCAGGACTGTGCCGGGGCATCTTCGACAATTTCTCCGGGTGGGAGGGCGGCCTTGCGCCGGGTGAGTATGTCGCGCGCCAGCTTGGTCAGTATGCCAAGAGCCACAAGCAGGCCAAGGGCCATGAGCGCCTTCTGCCCCTCGCCCTTGAGCAGGGAGGAGCTGACGAACATCATCAGGATTGCCGGGGCTATCTGGAGAGGTATGCCCACGAGCATGTAGGTCATAAAAGGGATGTGCGAGAGGGCCAGTATGTAGTTTTGGAAGGTGTAGGGCATCCCGCAGATGCGCACAAGCACGCTGAAGAGCACTTCGCCTTTCTTTGTCTTGGCATGGGGTATCTTCAGGTTCGCCCTCTCCAGCATACGCACGGCCAGCGGGTGCAGCAGGCTGCGCACCAGCCAGTAGCTGATGGCAAGATTGGCCGGTATGGCGAGGCAGATGCCCAACAGGGCCACAGGGCGAGGGAATATGCCCGTCGAGAGGTAGAAGAAGCTCATCGGCACGGGAAGTACGGGCAGCGTCGCCAGCAGAAGGAAGAAAAGCCATGCGGGCACATGCTGGAGCCATTCAAGGGCATAGTCGCGCCACTCCAGATACAGCGGGAACCATGCGTCCTTGTAATGGAAGGCCACTGCCGCGCAGCAGGTGCTAACTAGCGCCCCGAATACGGCTACGGCGATTCCCCAGCGTTTGAGTTTGCTTTTGTCCACGATGCGCAAGGACGCTAGAAGCGCCCTTTGGTCCGGGCAAACAGAAACTTTGTCGCAAGGGAGGATGCCTCAAGGCTTTCACCAAGTTGTGACACAATAGTGCTGAGGCATCGAGGAAAGCTGCTAGGGGCGGGCGAAGGTCTCGGGCCTTGTGCCAATCGAGACCTCTCCGGCGTGGATGCGCTGGGTCTGGCCGTTTTCCAGGGTCAGGAGCAGGTTGCCGTGGTCGTCTATGCCGTCGGCCGTGCCCACTATCTCGGTCTTGCCCTTGCTGCCGCGCACCACGCGCCCGCGCAGGGCGTCGTAGCGGTTCCAGAGTTCGAAAATCTCGTTCCTGTATGCTCCCGACACGTAGCGTTCGTATGCGCTGTTGACCGTGTACACAAGATCTGCCGCAAGCTGGTTTATCTTCAGGGGCTTGCCGTTAAGCTCCGCTAGAGATGTGGCAACGGCCGAGACCTCCTTGGGCCACTGCGAGCAGTTGCTGTTCACGTTAACGCCGATGCCGAAGATGAGGTCTCGGGTGCGGTCGGCGTCCACGCGGGCCTCGGCTAGGATTCCGGCCAGCTTGCGCCCGTTGGAAACGATGTCGTTGGGCCACTTGATCATGGCCGGGAGGGCTAGCTTGCTGCTTATAAAGTGGCAGAGCTGGGTTCCCATCCAGAGGGTGATCATCTGCATCTGTGCCGGGGGAAGCTGGGGGCGGAAGGCAAAGCTGGTGTAAAGGTTGCCATCGTCCTGACTGTGCCAGGGCCTGCCCATGCGGCCGCGCCCCTTGTTCTGGCGCTGTGCTATCACGACGAAGGGCGTCTGTGTGCCATCGGCCAGCAGGCGTTCGGCGTCGGTGTTGGTGCTGTCGGTCTCGCTGCGGAACACCAGTTCTACGCCACTCTTGCCGATTTCCAGATATGCGCGGATGAGGGCCTCGTTGATGGTGGTCGGCTCGTCTATCAGGCGGTAGCCTCTGTGACGCACGGCCTCGACTCCGAAGCCCTCTTGGCGGAGCTTGTCAAGGCGTGCCCATACACCCACGCGCGATATGCCCAGCTGATTGGCCAGCATGTTTCCTGAGACGAAGCTGGAATTGGCCTCAAGGAGAGCTTTCAGTATGACTACATCGGTATCGGGCATGGTGCAGTGGGGCAAACTGGATGATTTCCTGCTGCCGCAGATGGAGCGTGGCGGGCTTGCAGGCGGGAGGGGACTCTTCGAGAATAGTTATCCTTCAGCCTCTTGCGAGCAAAACTTTTACCTGCTCCGCTGTTATGCTTGACATTGCGCTGTGTTAACCATGCAAAACGGCAATCATAGCCAGTCCAGCCCTATGTCTATCCAGATGGCTCCGTGGGTAAGCGCGCCCGTGGAGGCAAAGTCCACTCCTGTGCGGCCTATTTCGGGCAGGCTGGCGATTGTTATGCCGCCGCTGGCCTCGGTGCGCGCGCGATCGCCTATCAGGGCCACGGCCTCGCGAAGCATGGGCACAGTGAAGTTGTCCAGAAGTATGATATGTGCCCCGGCTTCGATTACGGGCGGTATCTGCTCCATGCTGTCCACTTCCACCTGAACGCGTATGTCCGGGTAGGCGGCGATGGCGCGGCGCACGGCCTCGCAGAGGGCGTCGCCTCCGGTGGCCCCGGCGGCGGCAAGGTGGTTGTCCTTGAGCATCACCCTGTCGAAGAGGCCCATGCGGTGGTTCCAGCCCCCGCCGCAGGCCACGGCATACTTCTCCAGCACGCGGAAGGCGGGCGTGGTCTTGCGCGTGTCGAGCAGGCGCGTCGGGCTGCCTGCAAGAGCGGCCGCGTAGCTGGCCGTGTGCGTGGCCACTCCGCAGAGCTTTTGCATGAAGTTTAGAAGCACTCTTTCGGCCCGCAGTATCGTGCCCACATCACCCTCCAGGCGGCCCATGGTGCAGCCTTTGGCGATAGTATCCCCGTCGGCACACTGGGGCACAAAGCGCACCCCGCCGCCGTATATGTCCAGCACTGTCTGCACTAGGCCGATGCCGCAGCACACAAGTTCGCGCCTTGCGTTCAGCTCCGCGGCGGCCCTTGCCCCGGCGGGCATGAGGTCTGTGCTCACGTCCACAGGCCGGGCCGGGCGGCGGGCGGCGCAAAGACCCGCCCCGCCCATGTCCTCGGCCCTTGCCAGCTCCACAAGCTGTGCGATGTAGTTCGGGTCGATGTCCTCCCAGCGGGTGCGGGAACAGAACTCTTCCAAGGGGCGCTTGCTCATGTGTGACAACAAATGTAGTGTTGATAATCCGGCTCTTGCCGCAGTGGCTATTGTCGAATGCGGAGTAAGGCCGATGTATTGTTCGAGTCAGTAAATCATCAACCCCGATACTGCGAGAAGCATTTTCCCCGCTTTTTCGTAGTCGTCCATAATAGCTATGAACAAAACCATATTAATCATACGAGCGACGTTCTTTGCCGTGTGCGTTCTTTGCGGCTACCTCATCGCATATTCCATCCCGGAATGGGACCAGAGCCGCTGGGTGGCGGTGGGCATAAGCGCCGCGCTTTCTGCCCTTGTAATACTGGTTGACATGCTGCTCAAGGGCTTTTCCCTTAGGGGCCTGTCCGCCATCACCTTCGGCATGTTCCTTGGCTGGCTGGCCAGTGCCATACTGGCCAATTCCCCGCTATTTGATCAGGGAGACCCGGAGCTGCTATACCTTTTCCGCATAGCGCTTTTCCTTATCCTCAGTTACATTGGTGCCGTTCTGGCCCTTCGCGGCAAGGACGAGTTCAGCATCATCATCCCCTACGTGCGCTTTGCCCCTCAGCACGTGGATGCCCCGCTGGCCGTTGTGGACGCCAGCGCCCTTATCGACGGGCGCATTGTGGGCGTGTGCGAGAGCCGCTTCATGGGCTTTGGCCTTGTGATACCGACCTTCGTAATCGAGGAACTGCACCGCATCGCCGACTCGCGAGATGTGCAGCGCCGCGAGCGGGGCCGCAAGGGCCTGGAGACGCTCAACAAGCTGCGCGCCATGCCCTTTCTCAGCATTCATATACACGACAGCGACGTATCGCGGCAGGAGAACCTTGAAGCGAAGCTCGTCTTTGTTGCCAATTCGCTCAACGCCAAGCTCTTGACGACCGACTACAACCTCGCGCAGGTTGCCAAGTTCCACAACGTGGAGTGGCTCAACCTCAATACCCTTGCCCGTTGTCTGCGCACGGAATGCGCCGTGGGGCAGCGCATGGAGGTGGATCTGGTGAAAGAGGGCAGGGAGGCGGATCAGGGCGTGGGCTATCTATCTGATGGATCGATGGTTGTGGTTACTGGCGGGCACGATTACATAGGCTCGACCGCGCTTGTGGAGGTGCAGAACATTTTGCCCTCGGCAGGCGGGCGAATGGTCTTTGCCACGCTCGTTCCCGATTCCTTTGACGAAGACCCCCCAGCTTCGTATCAAAAGCGCGTAAAACCTTGATAATCGGCGCTTAGTCTTGCAAATTGACATATGCTGGGTTCAGTATGCATACCCTGCCAGTGGTATGGAGACTGGTGGGACGGATAATCATCCTAATCCGGCTGCAAGGTCCATATTTGGGCAGTGTGGCCGATATCTCCGAACAATCCCCGAACAACATCAGGAGAGTATAATACGATGCAAAAGAAAATGGGCTTCACCCTCGTCGAAATCATGATCGTGGTCGTCATCATCGGCCTTCTGGCGATCATGGCCATCCCGGCGTTCAACCGCGTCCGTCAGAGCACCCAGGAAAACATCGTCGTGAACAATCTGCGTCAGGTTGCCAACGCCGCCGACCAATACTTCGTGCAGCAGGGCGTGACAAGCGCCGCGTGGACCGACCTAGTCGGCACCGACAAGTTCATCAAGACCACTCCGCGTCAGGTGGGCAACGAAGACTACGCCACCACCTTCGCAACGGTCAATCAGGGCTTCACGCAGCTTGTCATCAGCGTGCCCAGCCTGAACAAGAACGTGGTTTACAATCAGTAAGCCTCCCCCAGAAAACGGTATTTACCATATCATTTCCCACAGCGGGCCGCCTCTTTCGGGGCGGTCCGTTTTTTTGCAAGTCTCAATGCTGGGTTGTGTCTAGCGCATCTTCCCTTGCAAGCCGGGGCTTTCGCTGCCAATGCTAGGTTCCTTCATATGGCAGGCAAGGGAAACAAACAGGCAACGTGGGGAGGTCGCTACCGCAAGGGGCCGTCCCCGCTCATGGTGCAGTTCAGCGAGTCGGTGTCCTTCGACCGCGAACTGGCCCGTTATGACATTCAGGGGTCCACCGCTCATGCCCGGATGCTGGCCCATGTGGGCCTTATAAGCGCCGACGAGCGCGACGCCATTGTGGCGGGGCTAACCTCGATACTGGAGCGCATTGAGGCCGGACGCTTCGAGTGGAAAATCGAGAGTGAGGACGTGCACATGAACATCGAGCAGGTCCTGCGCGATGAGGTGCCAGCCGGTGCCAAGCTGCACACTGCCCGCAGCCGCAACGATCAGGTGGCCACCGACATGCGCCTGTTCCTTCGCGAGGCCTGCGCCTTGGTGATGACAGACCTTGAGGCGCTGATGCTGGTCCTTGTCGATCTTGCCGAGAACAACGCCCACATTCTCTTACCCGGTTACACCCACCTCCAGAGGGCACAGCCTGTCAGCGCCGCGCATCACCTTCTTGCATGGGTGGAAATGTTCGCCCGCGACCGCAAACGCTTTGCTCAGGTGGCGGACGAGGTGAATGTGTGCCCCCTTGGCTCGGGGGCAATCGCTGGCAGCACCCTGCCCATCGACCGCGAATTCGTCGCCCGCGAGCTGGACTTTGTGGATGCCGAGGGTCGCCCGCGAATCACGCAAAACAGCATGGACGCGGTGGCCGACCGCGACGGCTACATTGACTTTGCCCACGCCTGCGCCCTTTGCGGGGTGCATATGTCCCGCGTGGCCGAGGATGTGATACTCTGGAACAGTGCGGAGTTCTCCTTTGTGGAGCTACCCGACGAGTACACGACAGGCTCCAGCCTGATGCCTCAGAAGAAGAATCCCGACAGCATGGAACTAGTCCGCGGCAAGAGCGCCCGGCTGCAAGGCAACCTGCACGCGCTTTACGCTATGGTGAAGGGCCTGCCTCTGACCTACAACCGCGACCTTCAGGAGGACAAACCTCCGGTGTTCGACTCTCTTCGCCAGACCCGCGCCTGTCTTCAGGTGCTGGCAGGGGCGCTGGGCGGAGCCTGCCTCAATGGCGTCCGCTGTGCCGAAGCAGTGGCGGACCCGGCGCTGCTGGCCACCGACCTTGCCGATTACCTCGTCAAGCAAGGCGTGCCATTCCGCGATGCGCACCATATCGTGGGCGCAATGGTGGCAATGGCCGAGGACAAGGCAACGCCTCTAGACCGCCTGCGCGATGAGGATCTGAAAGCCCTGCATCCGGCCTTGGAAAGCGGCCAGTGGCGCGAGGTGTTCGACCTATCCCGTGCGATGGCCGCCCGCGATAGGCCCGGAATGCCCGGTCCGGCACAGGTGCAGACCCGCATAACCGCGTGGCGCGAAGAACTGTCCCGGCAGGGTTAAGCAGGACGCCTGTCCAGATTGAATCTAGAGCATTTTCCAGTTATCTTGCGCAGTCACGCAAGGTTCGCGGCGCGAACCTTGTTTCTGGAACGAGTTGCTGGAAAAGTTTCGGCTGCGTTTCGCAGACGGGCAGGGCCTTGGCCCAGCCCTGTCTGCAAAGCCTTGCCGTCTTCTTTCCCAGCTGCTCGCCTGACCGCGCCATTTAACTGAAAAATGCTCTATTAGAACCGCCTTTCCCTGCAAACAATACGGCGCGGCCCTTTCAGAAGGAACCGCGCCGTATGTTATCCGCTGTGTGATATAGCGGTATGTATGTTTAGAACTTCCAGGTACTGCCTATCATGCCGCGGAATGAGGAGTAGTCGCTACCGTTCTCGGATATAAGGGTCAGCTTCACCGAACGCTTCTGGGTCAGCTTGAAGCCTAGCGATACGGCGTAGGACTGGAAGCTGCTCACGTAGGTGTTGTCGGACTTCAGGTAACGAGTGTCCATCACGTAGGCGCTGTATGTGAAGCGGCCGCGCATGTGGATGAGTTGGAGGCCGTTGATGGCCACCTGCTGCTCGTCGCGAATCGGGTCGGGGTAGCTCTTGATGCTGGAACAGAAGGCCGCGGATACGGAGTTGCCCATGTTGACCACCCAGCCGGGGGCGAACTGGTAGGCGAAGGAGCTGGACAGGCCGACGTTGAACACCATAGAGCCAAGGTTCATGTCGCTTGATTCACGAACGAAAAGACCTGCGGAAGGAGTCAGGTTCCAGCGGAACGGCCCCTCGCTGGCCTTGGTGATTACCTTGCGCGTGTAGGACGCATTCAGGCCGTAACCATAGACCTTGGCGTTGTCGAGCGTCATGTTGCCGCTGCTGTCCAGCTCGGCAAGGACGTCCTTTAGGTTGGTGATGCTGATCGGGATGCTGAAGTCGAGCTTGTCACGCTCGGAAATTGTGTAGCCGAAGGGGATGCGCAGCGTATATACGTTGGCCTTCATGCCGCCGATGTCGTAAGAACCTGTGCCCAGTTCCGCGCCGAAGGAGTCCAAGCGGCCAGTTGCGCTCACTGCGCCTTCGCCGGTGCCAGGAGTCGTCTGCGGCTCGAAGCTTTCGATGGCGGTGTCTGGCTCGATAAAGGCTGATCCCAAGGCCGTTTCCTGCGCGGCGATGGTGGTCGAAGCCAGCGGGTGCCCGTCGGTCACTGCGGTTGGCGTTCCGGGATAGTCGCTGCCTTCGCCGTTGTATATGGGCGACCAGTAGTTGTCGTGTTCGTGATAGGGCGGGTCGTATGGGTCGTATTGTGCAAGTCCCGACAGGGACGGAATGACAATGGCAGCCAGTGTCAGGGAGATGAGTTTTCTCATATACGGATTAGCTTGGGTTGTTTGGGGCTGTGCAGCGCGATGCAAGCATTCGTCAAGTACTGCTACTTGCGAAGCATGGCAGTCCGGGTGCATAGTTTAGCTTTACAGCAATTAAAGCAGTTGTTCGGGGATGAGCACGGGTTAAGCTTGGACAGCTATGCAAACAGTATTTATCAATCATGCTTGCAGTTCAAGAACGGAGCTGCCCGGATACGCTAGTATAGCATACTTTTCTCCCTACTTCACGTCACGATTTCTGCCGAAAACGTTACTGATTGCTCGCTACATGCACAGGGGTGCATGATGCGTCTGCATAACGCTTTCCGGAATGTCGGGCCAACTCCCAATCCATCATTCCCGTCATGGCCATACGTAAACGCCGTTGGGTATTCATATACCTTCCGCTTACAGTAATATTTGTCCTTGTGGCGCTGTTGTTTACAAGCGGGCTGCCACTGACGCCATTCGCACGCATGGCCAAGGGGCCGGTGCAGTCTCTTGGCTGGTCGATGGATATTCGCAAGGTGTTGCTGCGCGGGCATTTCGATGGGCGTCTGTCCATTGTGGCCGATGACTTGCGCCTTGGAGACAATGTGCTTGAAGACGCGGTTACGGCGCCCAAGCTCCGCGTGGAGTGGCGCTTCTCGCGCATTCTGGGTTTGTCCCTCGCCCCCTCTCTTGTGGAGCTTGAGGGTTGCACACTAAGGGCGCACAAGAGCCGCGATGGCTTCATAGTAGTGCTTGCCCCTCCGAAGAAAGTGGCCGATGAGCAGGATGAAACACAGGACAAGGGCGAAATCCAGATCCCGGATTATGCGCTGCCCGGCGAAGGCGATGCCATGCTCTTTCGCTTGTCCGGGTTCACCCTGCTGATGCCGGGTGCGGAAGATGGCCCGGAGCTTGCATACGGCCTCGAAACAGAGGGCAGGGCAAGGCGCGAGGGGGGGCAGCTCCACGTCGCTATCGAAAGCCTGCTCAATCTGGACGGACAGAGGCTGACAACAGACATAATCGGGGCCGTTCTGGATCTGTCCGACATGAACCTGTCTCTGGAACTGCGTTCAAAGGTGGAGCTGGACACCGCCTTCGACAAAGTCCTAGCCGAGCTGCCCAACAAGGCATCTGGTCAGCTCCAGATAACGGCGCGCGTCAACAGCAGCCTGATGAACCCAGATGGTTCCTCGATGAGCGCCATTGTTCTTGCCGACGGCCTTGCAGTGAGCGGAGCACCCTTCCAGCAGCAATTCATGACCGGGCCCATGAAGGTGGAGACAGACCTTGTGATGCGCGATTTGTCCGCCGGGCACAAGGGAATGGGGCTGAAGCTGAAGGCCGACTTTGACAAGGGCGCTCTGATGCTGAACCTGGGCAGCGATGTGGAGCTTGATACAAGCAGGGTGGCCTTCGACCTGGATATGCAACTGGGGCGTTCCGCCACGGCAAGGGAGTTTATCGAAGCCTTCGGCCTGCCGGAAATCGACCTAGGGGCCAGAATCGACATGTCTGGCGAGTTCGACGCCAAGGCGCTTTCTCTTCGCAAGCTCAAGTTCGACCTCGCAAGCGAGCCGTTCAGGATCCTTGACAAGGGGCGAGAGTATTCCATCCCCGCAATGGAGTTTGCCCTCTCTGGTGCGCTTGAAAACCTCGATCGCCCCTTGCCCGATGCCGGGCTGGACTGCACCTTGTCTGTCCGCAACTCATCCGGCCGGGTATGGAGCAGCAATGTGGGTATTCAGATTCTGGATTCCGGCCGCGATGCCAGCTTGTCCATCGACAGCAGAGGCTTCGGCATGGATCTGGTGGCGGACTTTTTACCGGAGAATCTGGGCGTAAAGGCCGCGGGCCAGATAGACTTTCTCGCCAATATCAGCGGCGACATTCAGGCGCGGAGCCTTGCTGAGGCCAATGTGGAACTGCTGGTGCCGGGCGACTTGTTCATCAGTGCGCCAGAGTATCTTGGGCGGCTGCTCGTAGTGAAGCCATTTGCCATCAGGCTGGGCGCTCGCCCGGCGGATGGTCTTCTCTGCGTTGTGGACCCTTTCCGCGTGGACATTGGGCCGATAAGCCTGATTTCGGACGGTATCGAGGTGCTTGGCCGTGAGGGCGAAGGGCCTGCCGGACGGGGCAGTGTGGAGCTTGGCCCGGTGCAAGCTTCGGCGCTCGTTCCATACATTGGGGAAAAGCTGGCCGCCGCTCTGCCTTTTCCCGCGCAGGATCTCGAAGAGCTGGGGCTGGAGCTGATGAGGGCAGATCTGGAACTTGAGCAGTACCGGCCCGGAGCACTTGCGGCCCGGCTTAACTGGGACTGCCGCTTTCGCATGAACGAGGGTGTGCTGGCCTTTTCCGCAGTGGCGGATCTGGACAGCGGGCGGGAGAGCTGGAGCCTGCGCCTCGATGTGCCCGACTTTGTGCAGGCCCAGTGGAAGCTCGCCCTCTTGCGCAGCCTGCCATTGCCGGAGCTGGACCTGCCCATGCATGCATGGGTGGAGGCCGCGGGCGGCTTTGACGGCAGCGTGGAGAGGGCGCGCTGGATGCTGGAAGCAGGGCCGGGACAGATAAGGCCAACCCTGCCCCTTGGCCCCTGGGAGAGCGGCTCTCTGCCTTTGGACCGCTTCGCCCTGGGGGGCAGCCTCGGAGCCGGGCTGCGAAGCGTGAGTGTGGACCTTCTGGAGCTATTCAGCGGCAGGGCAGAGCTGAGGTTCAGCCGGGTAAGCCTCGAATCCGACAATCCTCTGACAAAGCTTGGCGGCGCAAGGGCGTACGCCGGGCTGTCTTTTGGCATGAAGCACTGGTATGTGGGAGACTTTGTGCAACTGTTCGGCCCCGGCTTTTTCGAAAAACTGGGTGCTGGAGCCGATGAGCTGAAGAGCATCGGACTGGAGTCCTTCGACTTTGATGCCGACATAGGCATTAGTGCCGATTCCGAAGGGGCTGTGGCAGTGGAAAGCGCGCGCAGCAGCAATCTCGCCGTATTTTTACTCGGTCAGGAGAGGGTGCCGGTCAACATCGACATTAGTGGCGAGACAGGTCGCCTTCTGGCCACGGCCAGAATTGAGGATTTGCGCCCGGACCGCATCCAGCTCCCCATGCTGGACAAGCTGCCCATCTCCCTTTCCGATGTGCAGATACCCTTCGGGCTGAGTCTTGCGCTCGGGGCCGCCATGCCCGGCAGCGGGCCTCTTGATCCATCCATCCATGTGTTGGCCCAAGCGGGGCCGGGGCGCGTTATTGCAGGGCCTATGTTGGCCGAAGATCTGCCCCTAAAGTTCATGCGCTGCGAGTTGGACCTCAAAGTCGAGCAGATGCTTGTCGAGAACATGCGCCTTGTTGCCGACTTTGACGGCCCGGTGTTCGCCATCGAAAGGGCGGACATCAGCCTGCTAAGCACCGACAAGCCGGGCCTAAGCAAGGCCGGTCTGCGCCTTGAGGGTTGGACCCTGCCCTGGCTATGGGCAAAACTTCCCAAGGATAAGCTGCCGGAGAATATTCGTGCCATGACGGAGGGCATCCGTCTTGCTGGCGGACTGGACAGCATGAGGCTGGATGCAGAGTTTGAGATCGACCCCGCCAAGGCCGATCCATCCGCCCTTCGCAGTTGCGCCCTCGATGCGCGGGTGTCCGGCATAGAGCTGAAGCTAAAGGGCTATCCGGCGCTGCACCTTGCAAGGCTAGACGCGCGAGGCGGGCTGGACAGCCTGCGAATCGCCCTTAGGGATGCCGGGCTTGATGGGGCAGGGTTCGAGAGTCTGGACATAGAGCTTAACCGCGTGCTTGCGCCAGAGTGTGCGCTGGGCATTGCATTCCGCGCCGGGCTGGATCTGTCCGCCCTGCACGGCATAGCCGCAGACTGGGACGAGCGCCCAGAGCTGCTCGAAGGGGCACTTGTTCGCTCTCTGCGCGGCCGCATCGGGCTGGCGGGTACAGCGTCGCTACACCCTTTCATGAAGCCCATTGCGCCCCTGGCCGGGCTTGACATAAACTACGACGCGCTCGGCTTCGACTCGCCGCAGCCGGGCTTTTCGCTCGCTTCGATAGACGGGGCCACCCGCATCGACTTTGCTGGCGAGGCCCTCGATACGCATACCCGGCTGGCCTTTTCTGGGCTGTCGCTGGGGGCACTGTTTGGTGGCGATGCAGTCTTGGACCTTGCGGCTGGGGCGGCGGACGACACGGCCACGGCCCGTCTGGACATAGACCTAGCCAAGAGCTTTGTAACAATCGACGCGCTGCATTGGAGTAAGCCAGCGGGCGTTGCTGCATCGCTCGGCTTTGGTGCAGGGCTGAAGTCCATAGCTTCCCCGGTGAAGGAAGTGGACTTCAGCTATTACGCCAAGAACCTATTGTTCAACAGCGTGAAGGGAGTTGGGACTATGAAGCTTGATCCCGCCTTTGAAGGACCGCTGGGGCCGCTATGCAGCTTGTCGGTCAAGCGTATGGACTTTGACCGCAGTGACCTTGGACTGGACCTCAGCGCTGAGAAAGAGAAGCTTGTGCTCGCCCTGCGCAGCGGACTCATAGACCTGCCGGATATATTGCGCGTTATTGAGCCACTTGTGTGCTCTTTCAACACCAAGCCCGGCAGCGACCCTGCCGCATCAGAGAGTGGCACAGTCGCGGGGCCTGCCTCAAGGGCGGCTTCGGCGCAGTCATCGACTCAAGCCCCGGCGGCCCCGGCTCGTACAGCAGGGACAGTGGTCGGCCCTGCCGCCACGGCCAATGAGCTGCCCACCGGCCCATCTGCGGAGCCTGCTCCGCCGCTCAAGGCCCTGCCGGATATGGAACTTAGCCTGAATGTGGCCCGCTTGCAGACCGGCCTTGATCAGGGGCTGGACTCGCTCAGCCTGCGGGCCAGAGTAGAGGCCGGGGAGCCTTCGAGGGTGGTCTTTGGCGCCGACATTGGGGCTGGCCGTATGTTGACGCTCGCCCTTGATAGGCCGGTCAACGGGCGCTTCCCCTTGATGTTGTCCGTGGACGATGTGGGGCTTCTACTTTCGCGGGCGGTATCGCCCATACAGTCGCTCCCGCCGACAGAGTTGGCCGCTGGGACACTGTTCGGCTCCATTTGCGAAATGCCTGACTTGATTTCGGGCGGAACGCTGACGATAAGCGGCGACATCGGGCTTCAGGAGCAGTCTGCCAAGCTGGACTTGCGCATGGATAAGCTAGTGTTGCGTCAGGACATAACTTTCCTGACCCGCCTTGCCGGACTGGCAAAGAAGAGGGTGATATTGGAGATTCCCTTCAGCCGCTTCGAGCTTAACGGCATATCGGCCAATCCTGAGGCAGTGGGCCTAACTAGCGGCTACATCGACGGCCCGATTACCCTGATACTCGAAAAGGTGGACCTGTCGCTAATTCAGAAAAGTCTCCAGATGCGTGGCCGGGTGTTCGGCGTCTGCTTCGAGGTGGCAGGGCCGCTTTCCAACCTCCAGTTCTTCCTGTGTAGTGACAGCAAGGTGATTCAGAGCTTTACTGATGCCGACGACTTTGATTGGTAATGTCCTACACACCATGAAGCGCGATCTCCCATTCACCCGCTCCATATCGACAATCGTTGCGGTGGCCTTTTCCGCCAGCCTGCTCTTTGCCTGTCATTCGGCAAGTGCTGCCGACCGCCTGCGCCTGCCCAACGGAGAGACTCTCCTTGGCAGCCTCGTGGCCGAGGACGCAGAGGGCTACCTCTTCCGTTCGGACAGCTTTGGCGAGTTGCGCGTGCCCAAGGCCAGCGCGGCCGTGCTGGAGCGCGATGTGAATGCCTCGGCTTCTCCCGAAGAGCGTCAGCCCGGTTGGGTGGCCGCCGCTCCGGCCCCGCTACCTCCCCCGCCTGCCAAGGCTGCGGCCCCGGCCCCTAAGAAGGCCGAGAAGTCCAAATGGGAGCGCAACCTGGAGGCTGGATACTCCTTTCAAGCAAGAGGAGACGACCTTCAGGGTCAGACGGCATATTTGCGCACCGACATCACGCGCAGGGACGGCGACAACAGCCTTCAGTTCTACGGCAAGTATCTCTTTGGCGAGCAGAACGATGTAAATAGCGCCAACAAGCTGGAGGCCGGGGTGAAGCTGAGGCAGGGCTTCACAAGGTATGTGCAGATTCGCAACGATTTTTCATACAGCTACGACAGGCTCAAGGAGCTGTCCAATCAGTTCGAGGACATATTTGGCCTGAACTTCCGTCTCATCAACACCGAGCGCTTAATGTTCCGCATCGGCCCGGGCATCGCAGTGCAGTATGCAGAGCCGAAGTTGGGCGAGAACGGCTGGGAGCTGCTTGGTGACGTATCGCAGGAGTTTACCTGGAAGCTGTCCGATGGGGTGGACTTTTCCCAGAGCGCCAGCTACCTGTACGACCCGAGGGATTTGAGCGACTATCGCTTCCGTTTCTTCAGCGTTCTTAAGTGCAGGCTGATGGGTAACGCGAGTGTCAACCTGCGCTACGAGTACGAGTTCGAGGCGCTGCGGGCCATTGCGCAGGGTCGTTCGGATCACAGGGTGTTCACGACCCTTGGTTACAGGTTCTAGAACCCGCTACTGCTGCCCGTCGCGGGCGATGAGCCAGCATACGTCAGAGAGGCGGTTCACATACTGCAATAGGTCCGCCTCCACCATGTGCCCGGCCTCCATCGCGGCCACGATTTCCCTCTCTGCCCTGCGGCAGACGGTGCGGGCGTGGTGCAGGTGCGCGCTGGCGGGGCAGTCCCCAGGCAACACCCAGTCGCGGAAGGGGGGGGTGCGTGCTTCGAGATCTTTTACGATGGCGTCGAGTCTTTCGACGTCTTCGCTCGCTATCGGGCGGTAGCGCGGCCCCATCCGGGCCTTGTCGTCGTTATCCACGGCCAGCATGGCCATTATGCGCAAGAGGTCCTTCTGGATGGAGAGGATCATCTGCCCGTGCTCCGGTTTGGCGGCAAAGGCTCTCGCAAGCCCGATGGCCGAGGCGAATTCGTCCACAGCCCCGTAGGCACGCACGCGAGGATGAGTCTTGCTGACGCGCCTGTTGAAGGCCAGCGCCGTTGTTCCGTCGTCTCCGCCCCTTGTACTGATGCTCATGGGCCTATTCCTCGTGTTTACTGGTCTTGACCTCGATTACGTCGTGCGGGGCAGCCTCTTTCATACCGGCGCTCGACACGCGGATATAGCGGGCCTTTGTGCGCAACTCGGGTAGATTCGCCGCGCCAAGGTAGCCCATGCCACTTTGTATGCCCCCGGCGAGCTGGCGGAGCACGTCGTCGAGCGAGCCGGACACCTCTTTGAGCGCTTCGATGCCCTCGGCGGCGGCCTTCTGGAAGCGCTTGTCATTGGAATCGTGTCCGTAGCGGGCGGCGCTGCCTGCCTTCATAGCCTCCAGACTGCCCATGCCTCGGTACTGCTTGAATATTTTGCCGTTTATCTCCATCACCCGGCCGGGGCTTTCGCGGCAGCCAGCCAGCAGCCCTCCGCACATGACAGCGTCGGCCAATGTGAGGGCCTTTACGATGTCGCCGCTCTTGGTGATGCCTCCGTCGGCCAGTATGCGAACGCCCTTTTTTGCCGCAGCGCGGGTGGCCACGTACAGGGCTGTTAGCTGGGGAATGCCCACTCCGGCGACAATGCGCGTTGTGCATATGGACCCCGGTCCCTGACCGACCTTGATCGTGTCTGCGCCGCACTCTGCCAGGTACTCCACGCCTTCGCCGCTAGTGACATTGCCCGCGATAATGGTCATCCCCTTGCCAAACTCAGAGCGAAGGAGCTTCACCATCTCGCCCACGCCCTTGCTGTGCCCATGTGCCGTGGATACGGCCAGAGCGTCCACTCCTTCGCGTACCAGTGAGTGTGCGTGGCCTAGCACCCGGTCGCGGTCTATGGAGCCGTCGCCCTTGCGAATCGCGCTCATTGCCGCGCCGCATACAAGGCGGAAATGTCCGTCGCGGGCTGGCTTGCGGTCTAGGCTGGCCTCCTCCTTGATGCGCTCTATGTCGGCAAGGGTGAACATGCCTTTGAGGCGCATGGCGTCGTCGAGCACGATGAGCTTGTGTATGCCCATGTGCCTGTCGAAGAAGCGGTCTGCAACGCCTATCGGGTCTCCGCCAAGGTCGCGCTCGTTGACCCAGAACACATCGTCGGGGCCTATCATGGCATCGCAGACGCGGGTGTTGCGGTAGCGTTCTTTGACCACTCGCCCAAGAAGAAGGCCGACGAACACGCCGCCATCTTCCACGACCGGGAAGGTGTGGAATCCGTAGCCCTTGTCGCTGATGTTCCTTAGTACGTCGCCTATTCTGTCGCTCGGCTTTACGGTTATAGGCTCCTGAATGAGGCCGTGAACGTGGTTCTTGACCCTTGCCACTTCCTTGAGCTGATCTTTCTCGCTCATGTTGTAGTGGATAAGGCCGATGCCGCCTGCCAGCGCCATGCCTATGGCCATGCGGGACTCGGTGACAGTGTCCATGTCCGCCGAGACTATGGGCAGGTGCAGCTCGAGAGATTCGGACAGGCGAGTGTCGAGCCTTGTCTCGCGCGGCAGTACTTCGGAGTAGCGGGTGGACAGGCTCACGTCGTCAAAGGTCAGCCCCGTGTGGCTGTTGCGCGTGAAAAAGCTGTCCGCATCCAGATAAAAACCTGTGTCCAGATTGAAAGTTCTTTCCGTAGGCTCCATCATTCATGAACAAAGCTTGCGCGGGCCTTGCGCAAGAAAAAACGGCTTAGTAGATGTCCATCGACGAAGGAAATTTTTCATCTCGTGCAGAATGCAGCTCCGTGGAAGGGCCTTTGTCCCTCGCTTGGCGACTGGTGCGCCGCCCTTTTGCGCGACCACTCCTTACCGCGCACGGGCGCTGGGAGCAGCGTAGAAGCATCATATTGCGTCTGTCTGACGGGGCAGGGCGGCGCGGCTACGGCGAGATGGCCCCGGTGCCGGGTTTTCCCGGCCCGGACATAGATGCCTGCGAACTGATATGCCGCAGCCTTGGGACCAGCGTGCCCGTGGAGGCTTTGTGTTCCACTACCTTGCCCCCTTGCGCAGGCTTTGCCTTCGGCTCGGCTCTGTCGATGCTGGGGGGCAGGCTGCCCCGGGCCGGGCGCTGGCCACTAGCAAGGCTCCTGCCCGCTGGTCCGGGCGCCCTGTACGAGCTTGGGCGGGGCATTCGCGAGGGTTGCCGATGTTTCAAATACAAGCTCTGTGGAATGCCCGACCGCACCGAGATGGAGATAGTGGAAATGTTGCTGGAGTCGCTTCTTGCGGCGAAGGGCAGGCTGCGCGTGGATGCCAACGGCGGATTGCCCGAGGATCGAGCAGGGCAGTGCCTTGAGTGGTTGCGCGATGCCGGGGGCAGGGCGCTGGACTATGTGGAGCAGCCTTTGCCGCCGGGCAGGGAGGAGCGGATGCTGGCCCTGATGCTGGAGAGCGGCGTGTGTGTGGCGCTGGACGAGAGCGTGGGCGGCATGGAGTCTCTGCAACGCTGGCTTGACTGGCCGGGGGCGCTGGTAGTGAAGCCCGCCCTTGCCGGAGACCCTCTGGAGCTGGCCGCTCTCCTAAAGCAGCGCCAGGGGCGGACTGTGTATTCTAGCGCGCTCGAAAGCCCAGTGGGCCTCTGGGGTGCCCTTCTGGCGGTGGGCCATGATGACCCCGAGCCTCTTGGCTTCTGCCACGGTCTCTGGCAGGAGGACGACGCTTGGGCACAGTTCACAAAGGGCACGTTCATCGACAGCCGTCTGCCCGGTCTTTGCGATCTGGATGCGCTGTGGGAGGCCCTTTAGGCAGCGTTTCCAAACGATACTGTCCCGGTCCATGTTGACGGACATTCAATAATGACGATGCTAATACTGCGCATGGATAATTTGGCTTGGCACTGTGCTGACAGCTTTGCTTTTCCGGATGCCGAGCTTGTGCAGACCGGGGCCGCTGCCTGCGCGGACGAGATTATATGCGAGCGAACGCCCGCCATTTTCATCGCTCGCTTCTTTGAGGCCGTTGTTCAGAGGCGGGGCGTGTGGCTGGCAGACCCGGACTGGGGAGAGGGGCGCATGGAGGAACTGGAGGCACTGTGCCGCGCCAATCAACGCCCCGGCATGATCATGATACCTACTGGGGGCACAAGCGGGCGCCTACGTTTCGCCGTGCACAGCCTGAAGAGCCTGCTGGCGGCAGCGGACGGTTTTCTGGACTTTTTCCGGCAAGAAGGCGCCCACCGCACGCTATGTTCCCTGCCTCTGCACCATGTAAGCGGCCTCATGCAGGTGTTGCGCGTGGCACGCCGGGGCGGAAGCCTGTATTTTGCCAGACCCCAGGCCCCGCTGGCGGATCTGGCCGAAGATTTCTCGCCGGAGGGCTGCTTCATGTCGCTTGTGCCCACTCAGCTTCGCCGCCTTATAGATTCTGGCGCTGTGGACACTCTGCGCCGCTTTGCCTGCATATTGCTGGGCGGGGCCGGGGCGGACAGAAACCTGCTTGAAGAGGCCCGTTTGGAGCGCCTGCCCCTGTGCCCCTGCTACGGGATGACGGAGACGGCGGCCATGGTCTGCGCGCTCAGGCCGGACGAGTTCCTCTGCGTTGGCGCGGAGGGTGGCGTTGGGCGCAGCCTGCCTCATGCACGGGTGTGCATAGACGAGACTTCCGGCGTCACGGCAAGAGGGGGCAACAGCGGGCGGATAGTCGTCCGCGCCAGCTCCCTGTGCGTAGAGCTACTGCCCGGCGGCTCTGTGGATGCCCGCTGCGGACTGGAGACCAACGACATAGGCCGCATAGATTCGCAGGGGCGCCTGCATGTGCGCGGCAGAGCCGACAGGGTGATCGTGAGCGGCGGGCTTAAGCTGGACGCTGCCGAGGTGGAGGGCGTCATCCTGTCCAGCGGGCTTGTGAAGGATGCCGCAGTGCTGGGCCTGCCAGACCCCGAATGGGGGCAGGCGCTTGTGGCTTTCTGCGTGCCTATCGACGCCAAGGAGGGGCTGGACTTTGCCCTCGGCTGCCGCCTGCGAGAGAGTCTGTCCCCGGCCCATGTGCCGAAAAAGTGGCGCTTTCTTGACGAGCTGCCGCGCAGTTCCGCAGGCAAGCTCGACGGCGAAAGCCTGCTTAAGCAAACTTACACGCGCTGAACCTACCTAGGCCAGCTTGTTGGCTAGTCCGGCGATAAAGTCTGCCAGAGCGCCAAGAGGCTTGCAGGGGGGAAGGGCGGAATGCGGTGCCAGAGATAGGCGGGCTGCCAGTATCTCGGCCTCGAAGGCTTCCTTTACGCAGGCTATGGAACCGGTTTCCTCCAGCACCTCGCGCAGCTCATCCGCGTTCATCGACGCAAGTTCTGTGGCCATTTCAGCCCTTTCCTCCTCGCAGCGCCCCTCCAACAGCAGGAGTAGGGGCAGGGTGAACTTTCCGCTGGCAAGGTCGGTGCCGAGAGTCTTGCCGATTTTCCTTTCGTCGCCGAGAATATCGGCTACGTCGTCGTAAATCTGGTAAGCCCTGCCAAGGTGCAGGCCGAAGACACCCGCCGCATCGGCAAATGCCCTGCCATGCCCGCCCACCAGTGCGCCCAGAAGGCAGCTTGCGCGGAAAAGTTCGGCGGTCTTCAGCTCTATGGCGCGGTAGTAATCCTCCAGCGAAATTACCTTGCCTCTTGCGAAAGTCTGGCCCACCTCTCCGGCGCAGACGCGGCGGGTGGCGAGCGCCACGACGCGGCATACCTCGGTCGTGTCGAAGAGTGCCGAGAGGCGCAGCGCCTCCGAAAAGAGCGAGTCGCCCAGCAGCACGGCGGAATGCGCACCGTTGCGGGCAACGCTTGTGAGCGCTCCGTGGCGCAGCTTAGCCCCGTCCAGTATGTCGTCGTGGACGAGGGTTGCCAGATGCACCATTTCCACTATCGCGGCGCAACGCACAAGGTCCGCCGATGGTGCCTCGTCCGTCCAGCCGCCGAAAAATGTCAGTATGGGCCGCAGGCGCTTGCCGCTGTGTGCGAATACATCGCGCACCATGTCGCGCAGCTCCGGCTCGAATTCTGCAAGGCCGGCCTCGAGAAATGCGTCCAGCGCGGCCATGTGTGCGGACAAGGGTGCTACCAGGGTTCCAATACTCACCTTGCCATCCGTCCCGCTGAATTGTGCTGCCTCGCCATGCATCGGCGCAGCCTAGCGGCGAATGCTGACATTTTGCAAGCCGGGCCACATAAACAGAATGATGTAAGATGTCCAATGGCTCACGTTTTCCCTCAATCTGCGGTTAACATCCAGCCATTTATGTTCCATACTCGCCTCATGGAACTGCCAATCCGTCCCCGCCGCCTCAGGAAAAGCCCCGCCGTGCGGGAAATGGTCCGCGAATGCGCCGTCCTGCCTGCCGACCTTGTGCAACCACTGTTTGTAATCGAAGCAGAGGGAGCGCCGGAGCCAATTCTGTCGATGCCAGGTCAGAGTCGTCTCCCTATTCCCCTTCTTGTGGAGGAATGCCGCCTGCTCTTTGCCCTTGGCATTCGTGGCGTGGCCCTGTTCCCGAAGCTCGACTCCGCGCTGAAAGACCCGCAGGGCTGCGAGGCGCTTAACCCGGACACCCTCGTGTTGCGGGCCGTGCGCGCGGTGAAGGCCGCAGTGCCTGGTCTTGTGCTCTTTGCGGACATAGCGCTGGACCCGTACACAAGCCACGGGCACGACGGCGTTCTTACGCCCGATGGGGCCGACGTGGATAACGACGGCACGGTGGAGATTCTCTGCAAAATGGCCGTGTTGCACGCAGAGGCCGGCGTGGACTTTGTGGCCCCTAGCGACATGATGGACGGCAGGGTGGGGGCCATCCGTGCCGCGCTCGACACCGCCGGATATGCTGAGACTGGCATCATGGCGTATAGCGCAAAGTTCGCCAGCGCCTACTACGGGCCTTTCCGCGATGCTGTGGGCAGTGCCAAGGCCGCGGGGACCTCGCTGCTGGGCAAGGACACTTACCAGTTGGACCCGGCCAACGTCCGCGCCGCGCAAAGGGAGCTGCTTCTGGACGAGGCCGAGGGGGCGGACATGCTGATGGTGAAGCCCGCCGGGGCATACCTCGACATCATCCGCATGGCGCGGGAGAGCAGCACCTTGCCCGTGACGGCGTACCAGGTGTCGGGCGAATACGCACAGATAGTGGCTGCGGCGAAGCTGGGCTGGCTGGACCGCAATCGGGTGCGCGACGAGAGCCTGCTGGCGATACGGCGCGCTGGGGCGGACCTGATATTCAGCTACTTTGCGGGTGAGATAGCCCGCGAAAGAGCGCAGAGTGGCGGGCTTTCGCTGGACCCCTCGCTGCGCCCAAAGCTGAGAAAGCCGAGCGCGCTCTGAGGGAGGCTTGGGAGATTACAAGCCTATGATATCTGCGGTAGAGGTCGGGATAAGCTCCTGCTAAACATGCGGAAACACCCGCCGGTATGGGTTTGCATACGGGCGGGTGTCGTGTGTTTGTAGATTGTATTCTATTCGGCAGGCCCGTCGCCGGGGCGCTGCGGCTCGAAGACAAAGCGCAGACCGCGGTTGAATGCCTCCGCCACGCCTCCGCCGTGGTGCTCGCCTTCCAGAATGCGGAATTCGTAGGCAAAGTCGGCATAGCCGCGGCTCTTGATTATCTCATCGAAGGCCCGGATGTCGCCCGTAAATTCTTTCCATTCATTGCCACCAACGCACATGAATAGGCGACTGGGAACGCTGTATGTGCCCTTTTCATCGTTGCCTATGGCCCTGTTGCGCAGCTCGCTCTCGCGGCGGAATATCCAGCGGTGGTCCCAGTTAATGGCCGGAGAGGATGATATTATGCCCTGAAAAAGGCCCGGTTCCTCGTACATGCAGAACAGGCTGAAAAGGCCCCCCATCGAAGAGCCTGCCATGACGCGGAAGCTTGGGTCGGCGCGGGTGTTGCCCTCCACGTATGGGATTATCTCGTCGCGTATGGCGTCTAGAAACAGTCTTGAGCCGCCCATCGGGGTTCCGTTCTCTGCCATGCCTGCCGTCCATCCGTAATTTTGCACGCTGGGCGATAGCTCGAACATGCGTTCGCGTCCGTAGTCGATATTGTCGCCAACGTAGCCTATGCCGACGACTATGTATTCGGGCGTTGCCCTGTCGTACCAGAGGCTGGATCCAAGCGAGTATGTCTTAACAAAGCCCCAGTAGGCATCCGTCATGTACACCACGGGATAGCGGCGCTCTGGGTGGTCGCGGTAGGAATCGGGGTAACCGATGTATAGCTGGTAGTTGCGCCCAGTGATGGCGCTTTTCAGGCTGTGCAGCTCGGTGCCGTGCAGCACGAGGGGTTGTTTGGCTTCGCCACCGGCCAGAAGGCTGCTTGCTGAGAACATGATGGCGAGCAGCGCCGCCGTCCTGCGGAGAGTATTTGTGAACAGTTTCATCGCGGAAACCATACACGCGATTACGCGAAATTACTTCATATTTGTACACGGGCGGCTATTTACGCCCACCTGCGGCGTCAAGGTGCCTACGAAAGCTCCAGGACTACCGGGCAGTGGTCGCTGCCGGTAACCTCTGGCATTATCGACGCCTCGCTTACACGGGGGAGCAGGGCGGGGGAGATTAGCCAGTAGTCGATTCTCCAGCCCACGTTCCTTTCGCGGGCGTTTGCGCGGAAGCTCCACCATGTGTAATGCCCTTCCTCGCCGGGGTGCAGTTGGCGGAAGCTGTCGATGAAGCCCGCCTCGACGAAGTTGTCGAAGCCTTTGCGCTCCTCGGGCGTAAATCCGGCGCTGCCCACGTTTTCCTTTGGCCGGGCAAGGTCGATTTCCTTGTACGCGACGTTCAGATCTCCGCACACGGCAAGGGGCTTGATAGCTTGCAACTTTTGCATGTGCTCAAGGAAGAGCTTGTCCCATACATCGTGCCGGTAGGCGAGGCGCGAGAGGTCGTTCTTCGCGTTGGGCGTATATACGTTCACAAGGAAGAAGTCCTCGAATTCGCAGCTTATGACCCGGCCCTCTTTGTCGTGCTCGGGGTGGCCGAGGCCGAGGCTGACAGACAGTGGCTTTTCCTTGGATAGTACCAGTGTGCCCGAGTAGCCCTTCTTTTCCGCCGGGTTCCAGACCGCGTGGTAGCCCTTGGGCGGGAAGGATGGGTCGTCCACCTGTTCGGGCATGGCCTTGATTTCCTGAAAACAGTAGATGTCGGCGTTTGTCGCCGCCAGAAAGCCGGGCAGGGTGCTCTTGAGGACTGCGCGCAGTCCGTTGACGTTCCAAGATATCAGGCGCATGGGTGTTATATAGTCTGTATTTCTAGAGCAGGCAAAGCTTCAATGGCTTCCCTTTCATAGATGCCATTTGTCGCCGATGCCGCAGGGGGATGGAATCCGGTTTTTGTCCTATTGTTTGCTTGTTGCTATTGTTTTCTTTTTCGCTGGTGAGGCGTATCATTTTGCCTGTTTGGCGGATGCGTAATGCATTCTTTACACTACTCTACTCACTCCACCCCCGATATATCATGAAGACAGCTTCTTACTTGGCCGCTGTTGCCATGCTGGTTATTCCTGTACTGGCCTTTTCCCAAAATACCGCGTTTCTTGTCGAGGCGGAATCCGGTGTTCGTGGTGCCAATATGACCAGCGCAACCGCTGGTGGTGTCACTTACATAACCCCGAGCGTGAACAGCGCAGGCACAGTGCCTGCCTCTGCTGCCCATGTAGTTACTTACTCCGTCGTGTTCCCAGCTGCCGGGGACTATGACCTTTACGTGCGTCTCTACGTCGGCACTGCCGGGGCCGATGACGACAGCTTTTTCTACGGCAATGGCTTTGGCAATATGTCAGTCACTGATTCTGCCTCCTGGGTGATGGTCAACGGCATATACGGGGCAACCGGTTACGCCGCCCAGGACGCTATCATTATCAATGGCGGCATCGAGAATGCCAGTGTGTGGAAATGGATAAAGTTGACCCGTGCTGAAGATGTAGGCCCCTTTGTTGTCGATGCTTCCTCGCTTACCAAGACCTTTGTGATAGCCGGGCGCGAGGATGGCCTTTTGATCGACAAGTTCGCGTTCGCTCTCAAGGGCTTGTATTTCACTGTCAACCAGATTGAGAACGGGCTGGAGGGTTCCACTACTGTCCCGGTGGAATACGTGCCCGTCGGCCCGGAAATCGCCATCGGCAAGGACAAGTTTCTTGGCTCATGTCATTCAAACAACGATCAGGACAAGTATTTCACGACGTACTGGAACGCAGTCATCCCCGGCAACGGCGGCAAGTGGGGCTGGGTGGAGAGAACGCGCAACACCATGACATGGGACGACCTTGACGCTTCCTACCGGGCGGCCAAGGACAACGGCTACCCATTCTGTATGCATGTTCTAGTATGGGGGTCGCAGCAGCCGACTTGGATGCGCACTCTGGGGGCTTCCAACCAGATGATCGAAATCCGCGAATGGTTCCAGGCCGTGGCCGAGCGTTACCCCGACATCGACTATTTGCAGGTGGTCAACGAGCCTATCCACGCCAAGCCCGACGGGACCAAGACCGATAGCGGTAGCTACATCGACGCGCTGGGCGGCACCGCAAGCGACGGCACCCATCCTTGGATTGTGAAGGCGTTTGAGTTGGCCAAGGAGTATTTCCCGGACACTCCGCTGATGATCAACGAGTACAACATCATCGGCAGCGATTCCAACACCACCGAATACCTCAGCATGATCAACGAGCTAAAGGACAGGGGGTTGATAGACATCATCGGGGTTCAGGGGCACGCTTTCGAGACCAAGTACTATTCGGTCGAGAACATGAAGCGCAACCTCGACAGGCTGGCGGCCACGGGGCTTCCCATCATGATTACGGAGATGGACATAGATGGCGACGCTGATGCGCTAGACTCTGTTTCCGATGCCAAGCAGCTTGCCGAAATGCAGAGGATATTCCCCATGTTCTGGGATCATCCTTCGGTCATGGGCATAGTTATGTGGGGTTACAGGGTGGGCATGTGGAGAAGCCCAACCGATGCCTTCCTTACCGACGATTACAGCTACGAGCGTCCGGCCCTGAAGTGGATGCGCCAGTATGTGCAGAGCGAGCCTTGGCTTGGCTACACAGTCAGCTACAATTGGGCAGACACGGGCGGCTGGCTCGGCGGCAATGTGTACGTCGGTTACAAGCCTTGGCTATATAGCGAAGGGCATTGGGTGTGGTCGCCGGACGCCTTGGCCAATGACGAGGGTTCCTGGGGCTTTGTGTTCAACCCCGATGGGGCAGGCTCTTCCGTGGTCGGTGGCAACTGGATGGGCTATGAGGTGAGCGGCGGCTGGGCCGATACGGGCGACTGGCTAGGCAAAGTGTACACTGGCTACAAGCCTTGGGTATGGACCGACGTTGGCTGGCTCTACATCGACGATACATATCTTGAAACGAACGGCGCTTGGGCATGGATGCCCGTTGAGTAGTCCGCAAGAGCAGTCTGGTACGCATATCAATCCAGAGGCCCACTCGCGGGCGCTCCCTTCAAGGATGGCCCCGTATATTTTTTACGGGGCTGTTCTTTTTGTCGCGATGGTCGCTGCTCGATAGTTCTTGAGTCCCGGCTTTCTTGTCGTTTTGTATGTTGTTGCGGGAACGTAATAATTCGACTTTCACATGGCGGGGTTCGACGAACAGATTGTCCGCGAGTACTTTGAATTGCAGGGCTTCATGGTCCGGCAATGGAGGAAGTATCAGACCCCGCCGCGCAAGAAGCTGCCCGAGGAGGAGATAGACCTACTGGTGTTCAATCCCAACTACCTGCGCGCCGGGCGGCAGCCGGGGTTCATGCTCTTTTCCAGCGAGCTGCCCTATATTCAGCGCGCCGTGGTGGCGGTGCGCGGCTGGCACACCGCACAGTATTTCACCCCGAGGATGATTCAAAATAGCTCCGAGATAGTGAAGTTTCTCGAACGGGACGTGCTCAAGAGTGCCGAGGAGTTCTTTGGGCCATCGGATGAGTATTTCGGGGCCGAGGCAGGCTCTTTGCACAAGATACTGGTCCTGCCGGGTCTGCCCACTGCCGAGCCTCACCGCGGGGAGAGCATAGCCCTGTTGCGCGAGAGGGGGGTGGATGCGGTGATTTCTTTCCGTTCCATGCTGGCGGACATCATTTCGATGGTCGAAATCAACCGCAACTATGCCAAGAGCGACCTGTTGCAGATTATCCGCATCCTGAAGACCTACGACCTTGTCAAGGATCCGCAGATGAAGCTGTTCGGCGAATAGGACAGGGAGTGTTTGGCCTGTTGTGAGTGCATGGGCGAGGAGTATTACAGTTCTGCTCCCTGGCCCTCCGCCGGGGTAAAGGATAGCAGTTCCTGCATCCCTGCCATGTAGATAACCCGCAGCACCGGGGCGGAGGAGGAGCATACGCGGAACCTGCCTGATGCCGCTTCCAAAAGGCGGTGGCTCTGGAGCAAGGCCCTAAGGCCCGATGAACTGAGGTATTCTAGGGCGCTTGCGTTCAGGCGTATGTCGCGGCAGCCCTCCTTGACGAGGCGCTCCACGTTTTCGAGAAAGTCTTTGGCCGTCACTACGTCCAGCCTTCCTTCAAGGCGCAGTTCCGTCCATTCGGGCTTCGGCTCGGCGTCGATACTGATGACGCTTGGGGGTAGTATGGACAGTGCGTTGAAGTCCACGGGGTGTACGGAGAGGCGGACTTTGCGGAATGCTGCCATCGCCTGAACGGCCTTGCCGGGCGCGGCTATGGATACTCCTAGAAGAAGCAGCATGGACGCAATGAGTGTAACAGTCAGAAGGCTGTTATCCCCGTTATAAATTACTTCGTCGAACATGCAGCTAAGGTTCATCGCTATCCATAGCGCCATCGAGGCGTTTACGAGTGCCTCGGCTCGGTTGGACGAACGCTTGATCGACCACAAGGCTGCGCAAAAAGCCAGCAGGCCGCCCGCAGCGGCCAAGTGGAAATTGGCCTGCATCCACGATGCGTCCATCGCGAACCATAGCAGAGTGATGGAATAGCCCAGCTTGTCGTCAGCCCCAGACAGCTTGCCTCTCATGCTGTGCCAAGCCGCGCACAGCATGACAAAGCAGAGTGTCATCACCGTCATCGCAGCTACTTGCGCATGGGCAAAGTCGCTTATATCTTCCAATAGCCAGAACAGGTCCATGCCCACCCAGAACATGGCCGCGGCGTTGATTATCCTCTCTGGTCTGTTGGCTGAGAGCGTTATGGAGGTCAGGCAGCTAAGTATGGTAAATAGCGCAAGCACGAAGGCCGCGTGTGTGTAGCCGAGCGTCCACGCAGCGTCGAATGAGAACCATACCAGTGTGTTGGCAAAATCCAGTCTCTGGCTTATTTTGCGAGTGTCGCCTGCCATGTATCAACAAATGGGGAGATGTCTTGGAGAGTATGTGTTTCCAACATCGTATATCAATGGTTATCTGTCCATTGTGATTGCAATGGCTTGGTGCCGCCCACCTATAACGGGGGCCAATCGTCTTCTGCCCTTGTCAGCGTCTTTCGACGAAGTTGGCCAGTAGCACCTCGTTGCCCTCGGCCTCTTTGTTGACATGATCGCGGAAGGCTGCGCTGCGGGCGGCATTGCCAACGAACAGGATTAGATCGCCCGATTTGAGTATTTCCTCGGCTCCGGGGCTGGTTATCTGCGTGGCTCCGCGCTGTATGCCGATAACACTGATGCCGAAGCGGCTGCGCAGCTCGCTGCCTGAGAGGGTGTTGCCGTCCAGGCTGCTGCCCGGTGGGAGGAGTATGTGCTCGATTTTGAATGAGCCGTGCGGAGCATTTTCTGAATCAACGCCCAGCTTTTCCTCTAGGATCGCCGCTGCCCTGTTGTTTGCCTCCTGCGGGCCTAGGAGCACGATGGTGTCGTCGGGAAATAGGTGCTCTTCCGGGCCGGGGTTGAAGACTTCCACACCACCGCGCGCGAGCGCGATTATCATGCTGCCGCTGCGGGTCGGGATGCTCAGCTCTCGAATCCTTTGGCCTGCGGCGACGCTATTGGAGGGCAGGCGAAGTTCCTTCACGCAGGCTGGCCAAGGGTAGTCGTGGCGGAGCTTCTCGGCTATGTCGGCGCGGCGTTGCTGGCTGTTATCCGCCTCATCCTCTAGGAAGCTGTCCCGGAACAGTGCCTCTATTCGGCAGTTGATATGCACCATGTTGCGCCAGAAGAACATGGCTATTCCAAGGACTAGTATGGCAAATAGGGCCAGCGCGGCACCTTTGGGCAGGAAGGGTGAAGCTACAGACAGGAAAAAGCCCCCGAGGACCAGTAGCAGCAGCAGGGTGGCCAGCAGGTTGACAAGGTTGTTCACCCGGCCCGAGAGCATGGGGGGGCGTCCTCGCTGCCGGAACAGGGTGTCCGTCACCATGAACACGATGGAGGAGGTGTTGCGTGCGATGGCTATCACGAAGGGCACCGAGAGCACCGCCGTACACACCCACACGGCAAGGCCCCATAGCAGGGGGTCTGGTAGATCCATCCGGGCAACCCAGCGTGCGGTGAAGGCTCCGCCAAGTATTATGCCGCTTATGAGAAAGAAGTAGAAGCTTATCTGGAGCATGGGGCGGCGCACAAGGCGCAGGAGCCTGTTGCGTCCGATGACGCTGAGGGCCGTGTCGAGATAGCTGCGGTAGAACCTGCCAAGGCGTACGCTATGCCGGGGCATGTGCGTGGCCAGCCAGTTGAACTGCGTTGTGGATGTGGCGCTTAGGTAAGGGGTGAGCAGTATGCTGACAAGGGCCACGCCGAAGGCTATGGAGGTGAGCCTGTCGTCGGTTACGCCCAGTTGTTGCCCGAGGGCTGCGATGATGAAGCTGAACTCGCCAATCTGTGCCTTGGCTACAGAGGCCCGGTAGCTGCTGCCGCTTGGCTGGCCAGAGAGAAAAAGGCCGATGAAGCAGCTTGCCACTTTGCCCACTATCATCATGGCGCTAATAAGGAGCACCCAGCCGATGTTCGATGCTACAAGCAGGGGGTCTATCTGAAGGCCGATGGTTACAAAGAACACCGCGCTGAACAGGTCGCGGATGCTGCGGTTGTTGTCCAGCACGGTGTGGACAAGGCGGGTGCGGGAGAGTATGGCCCCGGCCACGAAGGCACCCAGAGCCTCCGAAAAGTGCATTTCCAAGGCCAGCGCACCGATGCCCAGCGCCAGCCCGACCGAGGCCACCGTAAGCCCTTCGCGTTTGTCTCCGCCTTCGGCTAGTTCCAGTGCCTTTGGGGCAAAGATGCGGCCGGCGAAGAATATGCCGATTACAAACACGCCCATCAGGAAGGAGACCAGCCACACGCTGTGCCAGTCGAAATTCTTGGTAACGGCCACGCCGCTCAGTATCACGAGCAGGAGCACCGCCAGCACGTCCTCGAGTATCAGCACGCCCACGGCGAGCTGTGCGTGCGGGAACTTGTCCCTTTTCTGCTCTTGCAGGACGCGCATTGTCACCATTGAGGAGCTGATGGCCAAAAGGCTGCCAAAGAACAGGCCGCTTACCTGATTCCAGCCCAGTAGCGGGCTTAAAAGGCGCGCCAGGTATAGCATCGCTATTGTCTGCGCCGCCACGGCCAGTAGCGCCGGGGCCATGACGCGGCGCAGGCGGGCAAGGTCGAATTCCATGCCGATGAAAAAGAGTAGGAACAGCACTCCGAGCTGCGAAATCTGCCGTATGCTTTCGGCGTCGGAGAGCAGGGGCGCGGGCAGTATGCCGGGGCCAAGCAGCAGGCCCACGCTCAGGTAGGCGAAAATGACGGGCAGGCGCAGGCGGCGGAAAATGGCGGATGCTATGGCCGCGCCAGCAACGACAATGCCAAGGTCATGGATGAGGCTGGCCTCGTGGGAGGGCATGGGTCAAACATTGGCAGTCTTGCGGCGATTTGCAAGATGCAGTGGGTCTGTCAGGAGCTACTCAATTATTTCTGCCGCTTTCTCGCCCTTGCTTGCCGGGTCGAGTTTGAAGCTGAAACGGTCGCTGGCATCGTTGCGCCATGCTTGCTGCTGGGTTGCGGGCGATATGCCGAACAAGGGGGAGAAGGTGCGCACGCTGACTGTCCTGCCGTCGGGGTGGAACTCGAGTATGCGCAGCCAGCAGTCGCCCCCGTTGCCGAACCAGCCCCCGCCAAGGGCCTGTGCGTTGAAGGCCATCTGGCTGATGCTGCGCCCTGCGGCGTTGGTGTCGGTGCGAAAGCCGATGTGGCCCAGAGGGTCTTCGGGCAGCGCGATGTGGCCGCTTATGACCATCTCGATGTTCTTCGAGGGCTGGACAAGCTTCTCGAATACAGCCCGGCCGTAGTTGCGGTCCTCGATTTTGTAGCCCTCGGTGACGATGTGCTCGTTCTGGGCGTTGAGGTATGAATGGGTCAGCAGGATGATGGTGTGGTTGGCGAAGTTTGGGTCTGCAGCCACGTATTTGCCCCATTCAAGGGCGGAGTCTCTTGGGGCGAATTCCAGCACGAGCACAAGGAACTTGCGCCCCTGCGGGGAAACGAACTCGTAGGCGGCGTTGGTGAGGCTGGGGCGCCCATTTGCGTTGCTTCCTGCACGTCGCAACATGGCCTGTGTAAGGTGGTTGCGCTCTGGCGGGAAGAACTCGTCAAGGCGGGTGTGGCGGTCTTCCACGCTTCTGATGCCGAAGTCGTGGTTGCCCGCCGTGACTATGTATGGCACGCGTCCGTCCAGCCTCTCAAAGGCGCGCGACACGGCCTTCCACTGCTGGGGGCCGGTCTGGTCGGCGTTCTGGCCGTCGGGGTCGAGCATGTCGTTCTGCTCCACCATGTCTCCGGTGCAGAGGACCAGTTTGATGTTAAGGTTCTTGCTGTTATCGGCAATCCAAGCTGTCATCAGTTCCAGAAGAGGTTGGTTGCGTGCATACTTGACGTAGGTCTGCGTGTCCGGGACGAGTATGATGGACCAGGAGCCATTTTCTTCCAACGCGGGAGCGATGAAGCCTGGCGCGTCGATGCCTGTGCGAATGGCGGAGAGCGGCACTGCGGCTGTCAGGCAGAGCGTCGCGGCGGTGGCGAGGATATTGCGAAGGGAGCGGAGCGCGTTCATCGGCAGGAATGGCGGTTGGGCGTGGATGTGTAGATTAGCTGCCGCTACAAACGCAGCAAGCGCGGGCCTGTCATGACAGGCAGAAAGTGATTCAATGGAGGGCAGCTCGGGCGTGCCAACAGTTAATTTTCCCTGCTCTTATCGGTCGTGAAACATGGGCCGGGAGTCGGTCTATTGACTATGTAGGCGCCTAAAGCTTCGTAATCGCGATTTCCGCGCTCAGGTGATGCGTCGTGTTCGGGCGCAGGGGCACGGCCACATCCGGGATGTTGGCGTTCTCAACGCATATGAACTGCGGCCACTGCTCGCCTATGTCGGCTTGCTTGGCCGCCGTGCTTTCCCAAGGGTTCCAAACCACGGTGGAGGCCGCGCCGCTACTGCTAATGTCTATCGCGCGGCCCCATTGCTCGTCTACGATGCGGACGGGCCTTGCGCAGTAGAACATGTTGGCCGCTTCGCCCTTCATAACGACTGGTCCAGCTCCGTGGCTGTGGCGCTTACCGTCCCCGGCAAATTCCAGATATTCGGTATTCTCCAGCCCCTCCACGCGCACGTTGCGCACATCGCTGACGGCATAATAGGTATGCATCGCTTCGGACAAGAGGAAGCTGTCCGCCCCCGTGTTGCGGATGGATAGCTCCATGCGCAGGCTTTTGCCAGCCGTGACTACGAAGCTCGCAACGGCGTCGTGGTTCCAGCCCGAGGCGCAGTCCTTGGGCAGGGATAGCTCGAAGCTAGCCCGCAGAGTGCCATCGTCCAGTGTTTCCACGCGCAACAGTTCCCAGAGCTTTGTGCGCACAAGGCCGTGCATCGGCGCGGTGGCCGCTGTGCGGTGCGGGCCAAACCACGGCGCGCAAAGGGGCACGCCGCCGCGTATGGGCTTGCCGCCCGCGCTGCCAGTCCGGCGCGAGAGCCAGAGCAGGGGGCGGCTGGAGGGTGAGGATGGTTCGGAAATGAACGAGAGTATGGTGGCTCCGTGAAGGGCGATTTCGGCGCGGCTGTGCGGGGATTCGAGCACAAGGACGGGGCCGAAGTTATCGCGTTCAGCTACATGGGCGCAGTCGGGAAGAATGGGATACATGGTGTTGATTGGGGCAAGTGGTTTGGCAAGTGAAGTGGGCTATGTGTGCCGCGGCGTTGTTTCAGCCCAGGATCAACCTGCGCAGGATTTCGTCCACCATCTTGGCGTCGGCCTTGCCCTTGCTCGCCTTCATGATTGGTCCTTTGAGGGCGTTTATGGCCTTTTCGTTGCCAGCGCGCACTTTCTCCACCGTGGCAGGGTCGGCCTCGATTGCGGCGCGGGCCATTGCCTCAAGCTCTCCGCTGTCGTTCTGCGCCTTAAGGCCCTTGCGTTCGACAAGGGCCGCGGGCATCTCGCCGCTTTCAAAGATCTCGTGGAAAATGTCGCGGGCTATCTGCTTTGTAATCACGCCCTCGTCGCTGAGCTTCTGCAACTGTGCGATGTGCGCGGGCGTCATTTTGCACTCGCCGATGGGCCGGGCACTAGCTTCGTCAGTCGCCGTGGCGGCAAGCTCGCGGCGCAGGTCGTTGACTATCAAATTGGCAAGCTCAGCGGGCTTGTTGTAAATGTCCACCGCTTCCTCGAAGTAGCGGCACATGGCAAGATCGCCAATGAGCGCGCTGGCGCTCGAATAGGGCAGGCCCATTTTCTCCATGTAGCGGTGCTGGCGGTCGAAGGGCAGCTCGATGAGCTTTGCGCGAAGCTCGTCCTTCCAAGCCTCGCTTACGCGAACGGGCATGAGGTCCGGGTCGGGGAAATAGCGGTAGTCGTGGCTGTCCTCCTTGCTGCGCATCGAATAGCCGTAGCCCTGCTCGGCGTCCCAGCGGCGCGTTTCCTGCACAATCTCGTGCCCTCGGCCCGCCTCGTACAGCTCTATCTGACGGCGCGCTTCCCACTCGATGCAGGCCTTGATGTTCGAGGCGCTGTTCAGGTTCTTGCTCTCTGTGCGGGTGTTGAAATGCTTCTGCCCCATGGGGCGGACGGACACATTCGCATCGGCGCGCATCTGCCCCTTTTCCATGTCGCAGTCGGACACTCCCGCCTGACTTAGCGCCATGCGCAAGGCATTGACAAAAGCGGCCGCCTCGTCGGAGCTGCGGAAGACAGGCTCGGTCACGATCTCTGCCAGCGAGGTGCCCGTGCGGTTGTCGTCAATCAGGGAGAACTGGCCCTCGTGGTTCATCTTGGCCGGATCTTCCTCTAGGTGAATGCGCGTGAGGGCGAACTTCTTGTGCTCGCCCATCACGTTGCGGCTCTCTGCGGGCAGTTCCACCTCCACCTCTCCGCCAAGGCAGAGGGGCTGGTCGTACTGGGAAATCTGGTAGTTCTTGGGCGAGTCCGGGTACCAGTAGTTCTTGCGGTCCCACTTGCACTCTTTGGCGATGTCGCAGCCGAACATCAGGCCCATCGTTATCATCTTGTCGATGGCTTCCTTGTTAATGACTGGCAGCGCGCCGGGAAGGCCCAGCACGACGGGGTCGCAAAGCGTGTTCGGTTCCGCTCCATAGACGTAGGGCGAGGGGGCGAACACCTTCGAGCGGGTCTTGAGCTGGACGTGGACTTCGAGGCCGATGATGACTTCGTAGGAGGACATGGATGGGCTAGAGCTTAGCAATACGCGGGCGGATTTCCAGACAAACGCCGTACTTACTTCGCATTTGCTTTCTGGCCATTCTCTGTTTGCCCGGAGGCGCCAAGGATTTCCCCTTCAAGAGCTGAAACAGCCTGTTTGAACGCCTTAGAAGCACCGCTTTTTTTCAGGTTGCGGAGGATCTCCAAAGCCAGCTCGGCGGACTTGTCGCTGTCGCCGCCTGCCAGTAGGCGCGCCGCTTCAAGCGCCACGCTGCGCTGTCCGCAGTCCATGTTCTCCGCTTTGGCCATCCAGTCTAGGCTGAGTTCTGCGCCAGTCTTGTCGCCTGCTGCTAGTTGCATTTGGGCTAGCTTTAGCGAGATTGCGTAGCCGGGCCTGCGCTCGTGCAGGTGCCGGGCCAGTCTAAGAGCGTCTTCGGCGCGCCCAGCCTTTTCAAGAGCGATTATCGCACGGATTTCTTCGTAAGTGTTCCCATCCTGCGTGGAGCTGGGTACGGGCACTGGGGTGCCGGGGCGCGTGAAGGGGCGGTAGAGCGGGTCGCCAATCACTATGCCCTGCCAGCTCAGGGCGGGCATGGCACACCAAGCGGCATCGCCAAAGCTCCAGCCAGAGAGCAGGGCTTGGCCGATGATGGAAAAGTCGTGCGTGAGGGCTAGCGTGGGTTCGTAAACATTGCCCACCGTGCCCGCTGCGCCTCGCTCCACAAGGGCGCTGCTCCAGAGTCTGCTGTCCTTCAGGCTGGAGGCCGAGAAGCTGTGCAGGTGCATGGCTATCGCGCCGGGGGGCAGGCTCATGCCAGGCTCCAGGAAGGCCCCGTTGACGTAATGTGTGTACCAGCCAAAGTACAGGGCCGGGGCGTCGAAGCGGGCATGGGCGGGGAAGGTTGCCTTGTCCTCATCAAGGTCCAGATCCCAGTTCGTAGCCCTGAACATGGCTGCAAGCTTGTCCAACCACTGCTCTGCCTGTGGGTAAGGGCCGCCCTTGTCGATGTAAACACGCCCGTGCAGGCCCTTGCGCTCGCCCTCGAGCGCGCTGTCCACGAGCTTTCGCGCCGCTTCGTAACTGCTGCCTCCGAGGCGTGCGGTGCGGATTATGCCCGCCATGTCCAGAAGCTCTGGGGAGATCTTGCGGTAGAGTGGGTTGGGGACAAAGCCGGTCAAGGGGTTCTGCGGGGCGGGCAGGGCGGCTAGTTCGCTGTCCACACTGGCGAAGTTCTTTTTCAGAAGGGCGTTTATATTGGCCCCCTTGCCGTCCGGCGAGCCAAGTATCTTTGCAAAGCCCGCCGTGGCCTCCGCTGTATTCAGCGCGGGGTCTTCGGCGATGCGCAGGGGCACTCCTTGGCATATTACGAGCCAGCCAATGCGGTGAGTACCGATTCCGGCTTCCTTCCCTGTCTGCGGGGCATTGTGACTTACCCAACTGTTGGCGCGTAGCCATTCAACGAGTGGGCCGCGTATCTCCATGTCGAAGAGCAGGCGGCTGATTGTTTCCTCGCTGCTCATGTGCAGGGAGATGATGTTCTTTGGCGGTATGCCGCGCTTTTCCGCGTAGTAGTTTGCCAGTTCGAGCGATTGAGCTTCGTTCGCATTGGCCAGAATGAGCACCTCAAGGGGGCTTGCCTGCCGGGGCGCTGGCGGGATTGCGGACGCAGCAGGGGCGGGATTATTCGCGTTTATCTCGGCGGCAATGCTGCCGGCTGCTAGGGCGAATAGGCCCGCAATGGCCATGAGTATTTGCGTTGCCCTCATGACTATGCCCTATCGGCCCTTTGTCGCTTCGGCCCGTTTCTTTTCATCCTGCACCCGCTTCATGGTGCGGGCGTAGGCGTCCACTGCATCGGCAATGCATGTGGCCAGTTTCTGCCTGTGGGCAGAGCTGCCGATCGTGGCCCCTTCGCTGGCATTGCTTACAAAGCCTCCTTCAACGAGCACTCCGGGGCAGTTCAAGTCCCGCAGGACGGCGAAGCGCGCGCGCTTGAGGCCACGGTCTGGCGAGCCGAGCTTTTCGGCCATCTGCTTTTGCACGTAGTAGCCAAGGAGCATGTTCCACTCGTCCCAGTCGTTGCCTGGCTGCTTGGCGTTGTCTTTGTAGGATGCTCCCGAGGTGGCGACTTGCCCGGCTGGCACGAGGATGAAAGTTTCCACGCCGCGGACGCTGGCCGTTGGGCTGGCGTTGAAGTGCAGGCTGATGAACAGGTCGGCTTTCAGGGCGTTGGATTTTTTTGGACGGTCGGCAAGTTCGATGAAATCGTCCTTTTCGCGGGTTAGGAACACTTTGTAGCCGCGCTTTTCGAGGATGGGCTTGAGCGTTTTGGCAAGGCTTAGAGTGAGGTTCTTTTCCTTGAGCTTGAGGGCGTTGTTCTCGGCCCCGTTGTCCTTGCCTCCGTGGCCGGGGTCGAGGACTATGCGCAGGCTGCCTTTGGGCGGGGCGAGCTGCTGGGGCAGGAGCAGGGGCTTGATGGTCTTGTGGTAGTCGTTGTCGGATATATACAAGGTGCCGTGCCTCTTGATCACAGCCTTGGAGAAGTGGACAACTATGCCGTTTATGGTGCAGCTTCGCTGACTTTCCTTGAGGACTATGCTGCTACCCTGACCGGAGAGGGTGATTTCCAGCTTTTCGCCCGGAGTGCGGCTTTCCGCCTTCATGCCAAGTAGTGTCGCAAGGCGGGATGCTGAGTGGTACTGAGCCTGCGCCTCTTCCGCAGCTAGGCGCTGTGGCATGGTTCCCAGCATTGCGGACAGGATTAACAGTAGCGTGCTCCAAGCTGGGATTTTCATTGGGCAAATGGCTGGGAATTGTGGAAGGCCCGGAGGGCACAGCAAAACTCCCGGCCTTCGCTAGCCGGAGTTTTGGGAAATCTGTTAACGCGGTATTGTCTTCGCCGGAGGCATGTTGCCTGTCTAGGCTCCTGCCCCGGCGCTTGCGACGAATTCTAGTCCTCGTCGCCCTCGTCGGCATCGTTGGAATCATCGGGCGAGTCTTCGCGGTCGGCAATGTCGGCCTCGTTGTACTTCAGCTTGCGCTTGGCCTGAGGCAGGGGCGACATCGAGAAAGTTGCAATTCGGCCGGAAACTCTCGGGGAGGTGTCGGCGCTGCCCACATGGTTCAGGTCTTCGATCACCCTCATGAGCAGTTCCACGCCCAGCTCCTTGTGCTCGTTTTCGCGGCCGCGATACATGAGCGTCACCTTGAGCTTGTTGCCCTTGTAGAGGAACTCCTCGCCGCGGCGCACCTTGGTCATGTAGTCGTGCTGCTCTGTGCGGACGCGGAACTTGATCTCCTTGATTTTGGAGCTGCTGTTGCTCTTTTCCTTATTCTTCTTGGACAGCTCGTACATGTACTTTCCAAAGTCTAGTATGCGACATACCGGTGGCTTGGCAGTAGCGGCGATTTCCACTAGATCCAGCCCATACTGGCGGGCTAGGATCAGGGCCTGATCCCTGTCCATGATTCCGAGCTGCTTGCCTTCGGGGTCGATCACGCGAATCTCCCTTGCACGGATACGGTCGTTCTTGCGGATGTAATTGTTACCAGGCGCGCCTCTGTTCTGGCCGCCTGAGCGTGGGTAATTAGGCATCTAGTTGAGTCTTGTTTGTTTGGAGCAACAATATGAGTCGCGGCTCCGTCCTTGGTTCCCGGAGCTTGAGAATGCTTATAGGTGATGCGTTCGTGCCTTTCAATGCCTTTCTCCGAATAGCGGACTATCTGTGATGCTTGTTCGCCGCTTGTCATAGTGAGGGCAGTTCCGTGTTTGTAACAGCTATGTCTCTGGCGTGTCGTTTTTCCGTCACAGTGGCTGTACATGATGGGCCGCCTAACCCAAGTACCACTATGTCTGTTCTACGCCCTATGACTGTTTCCGCGCTGGCCCTTGCCGGGCTTTGCGCCCTTGCCACTGCGCAAGAGGCTCCCTTCCCCGGCTCCGGCTATTCTGCCGACAAGCTGCCCAAGCCCATTGGCTCGCTAAGTGAGCTGTCCAGCTACAAGGCTCTGAGTGCCGAGATTATTTCCATAGATCCGTCAACGGGCTTTCTGCTTTCCACGGCCAATACTCAGGTTGAGTTTGTCAATATCTCCAACCCTGCTTCTCCCGTATGGGAGGCCACATATGGCTTTGCAGGGGTCTTCGACGCTCCCAACTCTGTTGGCAATGTCAGCAGCGTGGCTGCCGATCCGCTTGGCAGAGGCTTTGCCGCGGCGGCCCTCATTGGTACAGATGACACTGGTGCGCCCGGCAAGCTGGTGCTTTTCGACACCTCAACTGGTGCCGTTCTCAACGCTTTCGACGCGGGTTACCATCCCGACTGCGTGGCATTCTCCCACGACGGTCGCTATGTGGTGACAGCCAACGAGGGCGAGTGGAACAGCAGCGCCCAGACGATGGGTTCAGTGAGCGTTCTGGACCTTGGCGAGGGGGCAGGCAAGGCAGGGCTAAGCTCACTTACCCAGCAGAGCGTGATGACGGTGGACTTTTCTGAGGCAAACCTTGCCGAGGGGGTCAGCTTGGCCGGTCTTCGCGTAAGCGACCCCTCCGAAGGGCTTCCCCTTGGCCTTGAGCCGGAGTACGTGTGCAGCCTCGGCGGCAAGGTGTATTGCAGCATTCAGGAAGCAAGCGCCATCGGAGTGTTGGATATAGATAGCGGCAAGTGGGAGCAGATTATACGTATGCCCTACCTCTATCAGGTAATAGACGCCTCCGACAAGGACGGCATCAAGATTGACGACAGCGTCGTTGTCGGGATGCCAATGCCGGACACGATCGACTGCTTCGAGCACGAGGGCAAAGTTTACATCGTCACGGCCAACGAGGGAGACTTCAACCCCAACGACAATGACAAGGCCCGCGTGGCCGACCTTGGCACGGGTAAGTATCCAGCCCTTGCCCCCGCCTATCTTGCCGAGCTGAACGCTCTTTACGGAGGCAACGCCCTAGCAAACAGCGCCCTTGGCCGCCTGAACGTGTCCATAATCGACGGACTCAACGCCAGTGGCGAAATAGAGCTTCTTCACGTTCCGGGCACGCGCAGCTTTTCGATAATAGACGCAGGCACAGGTGAAATGGTATGGGACAGCGGCAGCGACTTTGAAATCATAACTTCGCTTATCGACTCGGCAGGGTATCAGGATGGACGCTCCGACGACAAGGGGCCGGAGCCGGAAGGCATCACGGTGTTTGAGATGGCCAACGAGCGTTACGCGGCCATCGTCATGGAGCGCACCTACGCGGTGTTTCTCTACAACATCAGCGATCCTCTGGCCCCCCGCTTCGTTGATTACTTCCGCGGCCCTTCCACTCACACGGAGCCCGAATGTGTGCGCTTTCTTTCTCCCGCGCAGAGTCCTGACGGCAAGGCAAAGCTGATTGTCGGCTACGAAGCCAGTGCGACTATCAGCATTCTGGACCTAGCCACTTGGCAAGGCTTTCCGCGCAACCCTTCCCAGCCCAATGTGGATACGCTGGGCTGGATGGGCCTTATGTATGTGGACTCCGACTGGGCCTACAGCTGGGTGCTGGGCACATGGTTCTACATGCCTGATGCCTTCGGCAGCGACGAGGGAAGCTGGTCCTACATGATGAAGTAGGCAGTGCAAGACTCGCCGGATCATAGCTTATCAAGGCCCCGTGGCGAATGTCGTCGCGGGGCCTTTGCATGTGTTGGCGTGTATTGTAAGTTTAGGGGCTTTTCGCAGTCGGATCGCAGCTTCGAGCGGCAAGCGCCATCTTTGCAGAATATAAGGCCGAATCCACGTTCCCGTGGATTCGGCCTTATAGTAAGTTGTTGCTTGAGGCTACTTTATCTTGCGACGGCGCAGTGCTACAAACAGAACTGCAAGGCCTGCCAGTCCCGCCACTTCCGCAGGTTCGGGAACAGCATGCACATTTGTAAGGACGCCGAAGCCGCCCAGCCCGTTGTAGCCTGTTGCCAAGAAGCCGGATGAATCGTCGGCATACCAGTTGATTGCGTAGTCATCTACCGTGGCCGAAACCCAGTTGCCGTCTTTAAACACCTCAAAGCCCGTGCCGTCAGTCACGTCCGCAAAGAGAAGAGTGGCTGCGTCGAGGTCAGCGGCCTTGATCGCAAGCAGACCATTGCCGATGCGGAGTAGGTTTTCGCTTGCAGTGCCGGTTTGCGTCACCGTCAGGGTACCGTCCAAGGTGACGAGCGCACCGCCGTCTATCAGCAGAATGTTGCCCTGGGAACTGGCCGAGTAGCCAATCGTAATAGAACCGCCTATGTACTGCGAATTGTCCTCGTCCCAGATCGGGGCAATGTCCAAGCGAGTGCCCACGCCGGTGACTGTCATCAGGTTGTTCGATGAGGAATTCCCGTTTGAGCCTCCTATGATGCACACGCTGGTATGCACATACGCCCCTGCGGACTGCGTGTAGGTGTTGGAGCCTGACACTGACCCCACATTGATGTAGCCTGCCGTTGCGCCTTGGAGGGCGTTGGTCACCTCATCCGCCACGACCCGTGTGCCGGAACCTGTGATGACGACCGAATTGCCTGTCCCTGAAGAATTGTTGCCAATGTTGATGGCGGCTATGTTGGCCGTGGCACCGGAATTGATATTCAGGCTGTTATTGCCCGATGAGAAGCCTACGTAGAGTAAATGGGTCATCGTGAGCGTTCCGCCGTTGAGGTTGAACGCATTGCCGCCGAATGTCTGGCCGGGGGTGGAGCCGACGGGATAGGCGTCGGAATAGCCAATTATCATGCTCTTGACCGTCACGCTGGAGTTCGCATCGACGTTCATCGTGTTGTTATCGCCAGGAGCACCAATGCTTAGCGTATTGTTGTTTTGTAGAGTCAGCGAGGTGCCGACGAGGTTCAGGGTGTTGTCGTTGCTGATGCGGTTCTGCGGGCCGGTGACAAGAGTGCCACCTGTGTTGCCGCCCACGCTGACTTTGCCGGACAATGTAAACGTAAGACCATCGAGGGTGAGGGTGGTGTTGTCTGTGGCACCCGTGCCAACGACGAGGTCTTCATATGGTGTCGAGTAAGAGCCAAGGCTGGTAAGCGTATGCGTGCCACCGTCGTCAAAAAAGATGTCTTCCGCTGAAGCGAATGCTGGGACAAGGACTGACGGTACGAGTATGGTAAGGAGGCGACTGGTTTTCACGGTTTGATGAGGTTGTCCGGAGTTCGTGCAAGGAACGCGGAAGAGTTGTGTTTGAGATGGGAGCTTTACCTTGATAATATTGCTGGACTGACGTTGAGCAATGAGAATCATGGAATATCGAACAATTGGGGGCTGGCCCAGCTAAGCGTTACTTCTGAGACCTCCAATACCAGTATCTTAGCTGGTTGAGAAGGTATTTGTGATCTCATCCATTGAAGCGCTCTCACACTCCTTCAGGAACCAGTAGAAACTGGCTGGTTGAATACCGTTGAATTTGCGCTGGTGACGCTAGGCCTAGTTTCAGAAATTCTCGATTCCGTTGATGTGGTTATTCTCTTCTACGAACTCAACGGAATGGTTGATTCGTTCGTGGTGAATATCACTCAGCTCGATAGCTTTGTAGCGGCTCCATGTGTCCGTGTAAACAATACTGTCGGGCTTCACTTTCTCCTTGATGATCCGCAGGAGAGTCTCGGTCTTTGCGTTGGGGATAATCGCTGTGTAAACCTTGCCATTGCGCTTAATGAAGCCAAATATGGCCACCTTGCCAGCCGCTCCTCAGCCGCGCTTGCCCTTGCGCACGCCGCCTAAATAACTCTCGTCGGCCTTCACTTCGCCCGATAGATCGTAACTGGGCTGCTTGCTGGCGATGAGCTTGGGCAGCTTCATGAAAAATGAGACGGCTGTGTTGCGATTCACTCCAACCAGCTCGGCTGTCGCCCTCGCCGTCTATCCCGCAACGAAGTGCTCCAGCTGCCTTCCTTGCTGTCTTTTACCCAGCCGACTTTTTCTCTCTTTCACTGCTCGAAGCATACGAACGTTTTTACGTCCTTAGCTAGGACAGCCCCAATATTTAAAGACTGTAAGTACATGTGATTGGCATACGCGCAGGGTGCCGGATTGTTTGGCCCGGGGAGAGTTTTTTTGTCTGAATTTGGTAAAGTGCCCCAGTCCGCTGACGAATTACGCTGTGTTGAGAGCCAGAACAGCATCAGAGAAGGGAAGAGCAGAGAGCGTCAGAACAGCCGGTCAGTGCCCGAGGGCGACCGACGACGCCCGCCCCCGTCCAAACACAACGCACAGGAGATTGCTGTCATGATACTTCTTCCACAGTACGAACGACCTCGCCCCGAATTCCGTGGGCCAAGTTCCGATGAAGACGAGGCCGTGGTCGGCCTCCAGGCTTCGCTGCGCAGTTCGGCCTCGCTGAGGGCCATCTTGGAATGCGCAAAGGGGCGTTGCCGCAGTCGCAACATCGACAGCGAGCAGATGAGGCTTATCGAGCGCATCTGCCGGACCTACGAGCAGCATCAGAAGGACGTTCGCGACCACTGCCTCGACTATTTCAACACCGAGCCGGACCTGCGCATGAAGCAGGGCCTTCACGAGCGCACAGACCTGTTGCTGCGCAGCGGCAAGACCCTCTACGCAGAACTGCGGGAGGCAATACTTACTTTCTGAAGGCGTGCGCGCCATCTCTAGGCGACATTTCATCTGAATACGTCTGTCATCTGGTTGGAGGATGCCCGGGCATCCGTGCCGACTGAGGTGCGTATTCAAATGGCCGACTTGTTCAGGCGCGTATCGAGGCAAGCAGCTCCGCCAGTGAGGCGGGGTCTGCCGATGCCTGAGCTATGTGCGCCCTTGCAATGGCCAGTTGAGAATCCCGCCTTTCATGGTAGGCTAAGGGGCGCAGGAGCGGTCTTGATTCCCTGTGCAGTCCTTCCACTGCCGCCCCGGCAAGGGAGCAGCCGCGCCAGCCCTTGGCCAGTAGGCGCAGCATGGCATCGCGCAGGAGGTCGGGCAGGTAATGGCCGTTCACAAACACCCCGCCGCAGTCAATCAGTGCCTCTTTGCGGAAAAAGCCGCGCAGGGGCTGTTCACTAGGCGAGATCAGTTGCAGCGCGTCGCTACGGAAAGGGCATGTCAAGAGGCCGTTCCAGCGAAGAAGGGGCGTGCAATAGCCAAGCTCCGGAAAAGTGGCAAAGGCGTTGGCAGCGCGTTCTAGGGCGTCGCTCGGCAGAATGTCGTCCGCCGCGCCTATGTAGATGACATCCGGCATGCTTGGAGCGTGCTCAGTCACTAGTGCGCGAGCATTCACGCAGGACCAGCCAGCGGGTACGGAGCAAGTGCCCTCTGCAATGAATAGCTTGGCGGACGGCTCCAGCGTCTGGGCGTCGATTGCCAAGGTCGCCCTCGGGATGCGCTCGGGTGCGGCACCATCGTCGGCAAGCAGGACGCCGGCCTTTGGCCTTGCGGGATCCGGGATGGAGGCGGCACAGCGGAGGGCCATGCCTTTGTAATACTCCTCGTGCAGGCGGAGAATGGTCGCATCTGCGCAGATCTCCAGAATGCGCTCTCTTGCCCTTTGGCCCATTTGGGCAAGCTCGTCGGCACCTTTGGTCAGCATTTGGCGAAGGCCATCACGCAGATTGCGGGCCAGAGTGCCCCTGTCCTGCCCTTGCACTAGGCAGCCCTGTTTCGGCCCGGCCAGCATCTCGGCCATTCCTCCCTGATCCGACGCTAGTACGGGGCGGGCGCAGCTCATGGCTTCCATGCAGGTGTTTGGGTAATTGTCCCAGCGCGAGGGCACGGCCACAAACGAGGCGCTGCGATACTCCCTGCCCAACGCCTCGCGAGGCACGCGCCCGGCGAATGCAAAGCGCGCGCGAAGTTCTGCCGGGATAAGCGATTCGAGAAGGCGGGCGGTTTCCTCGCCCTTGATGCCGGAGCGCAGGTGCGGTCCGCCAACGAAGCGAAATCTGGCAGAGGGGAACTCCCGTGCGGCGTCCACAGCGGCTTCGACAAATTCAAAGACTCCTTTTCGCGGCTCCACGCGGCCAACGAAAAGGCATAGACCGGGCTGGGGCGTGCTGTCTTGCTCGTATTCGAGCAAAGGGCCGATGAGGTAGGGTATCACTCGGACACTATCCTCGGACAGGCGCAGCCATTCACGGACCTGTGCGGCAAGGAATGCGCTCGGGCATAATACTCCGTCGGCCATCCAGATGCTCTGTGCTTCGTCCGCCTTGCGCGCCCGCAGCCACTGGGTGCAGGTGGGGTCGTCGTCGTGTTCAAATATTAGGTGGCTTGGAGAATGCAGATGTACGATGGTGGGGACTTTGCGCCAAGGGTGCGCAGGGGGCAGGGCAGCGCGCATCTGCTGGAAGTGGAGGAGAGGGGCCTCGTATTCAGGGGCCTCTATCGCGTCGATGTGTTCGTGAATGAGCAGCCTTTCGAGCGCCGAACTTACAATTGGGCCGAAGCCCGCCGCGCTGTCTCTGCGCATCAGTGCCTCGACAAGGGCGTTTCGAGCTTCGGGGCGCAACTGCCACTTCTCATCGACAAAGGGCAGGTAGTAAACGCGAAGTCGCCCATCGAGGCTCAGGTGCGGGGTCTCGAAGCCCTGCGCCGGGGCTGCCGGGTGGTACTGCGTAAGCACGCTCACCCTGTGCCCCGCCTCGGCGAGGACTTGGGTCATGTTGGCTACGTAAGTGCCGATGCCTCCCATGAGGTTTGGCGGATACTCGCGACTGACAAAACAGATATGCATGTTGCTGCCACTGCATGTAAACGCAGATTCGGGGCCATAGATTCAGCCGCGGCAAAATACACCAAATGGCGCAAGGCCGACTATGGCGCGGGGTCGAAAATGGAGCGGGCGAAGAGACTCGAACTCTCGACAGCTACCTTGGCAAGGTAGTGCTCTACCAACTGAGCTACGCCCGCTTGATTCGAAGCTTTTACGAAAGCTCCTATCTCGGAGGAAAGGAAAAATGGAGCGGGCGAAGAGACTCGAACTCTCGACAGCTACCTTGGCAAGGTAGTGCTCTACCAACTGAGCTACGCCCGCTCTTGGGAAAGCACGTAAGAAACCTAAGAGTGCTCCTTCAGTCAAATGCAAAAATGAAAAATCTGCTCTCCGGGCCGGGGCATTCTGCCCGGTGAATATCTTTCCTAGGCAATTGTGTGGGTATCCACTGAGAGTAATACTGTATTCCGGTATTGAGTTTGGTAATAGGGCTGCTTTAGTTAGCTTCGTCTGCGGTCTCCCGAATTCCCATCGCGACATTCGTTCCCTGCCTTCAGGCTTTGTCATCTCCATGCGCCTTTCCGCGCTGGATATAGTTGTTCCGGTCACTTCTGGAGTACCACCAATACGCAAACTTCCCAGCTACAAATCATGAGACGTTCCCTCGCTCTACTGATTCCTGCCCTCGCTGTCCTCACCGCGTGCACCAGCACGGTCTATGAGGTGCAGGTCAATCCCGGTTCCGCCAACATCAGCGTGATGGGTCAGCCGCCCGCCGTAATGGCCAGGACTGCGCAGGGGGCAAAGATTACTATACCCTCCGGCGACGCACCTTATACCGTCACGGTCAGCGAACCCGGTTACGAAACGGGCAGCCATGTCATCGCTCCGGGTGCCAATCCCGATGTGCCGATTCGTATTGAGCTTTCTCCCCTGTTCCTCGACCGCGAGGTGGCCTTCAACAGCCAGCCCGAGGGTGCCCAGGTGTATGTTGACGGGAAGCTGCTCGGCGTCACCCCTCTGCGCCAGAGCCTGCGCTTTGAGCGCAGTTCCGCCAAGGCCCCTTGGAAGGACAAGGCGGTGGAGTTTCGCATGAAGGATTGGCAGAGCGAGTCCGCCGTCCTTGCCAGCAGCGGCGCCGAGCTGTCGGCCAAACTATCGCAGCTACGCCTTGAGAGAAAGTTCACCCTGCGCGCTGTTACTTCCGACGGGCACGAGCTGGCGGCCAGCGTTTCGCTGGGCGACAAGGCCCTCGATAATGCCCCGCTAAGCATTCCTTTGGTTTATGAGCGGCAGGACAAGAGCCAGCCCTGGCCGGTTTTCCAGTGCAATGTTGGAATTGTCGATGAGTACAAGAGCCAGCAGATAGGTCTCACCCGCGACACACCGGACCTAGTGACTGTCACCTTGGAGCCTGTCACCGAGCTTGGCGTGCGGCGCATGGCCCCCGTCGTGCAGGTTGGGCCGCGCGGCGCACAGCTTGTCGTGGACTCGGCAGAGCGCAATGCCTCTGTCGATACCAACGAGCGCGCGGGCAGCGTGGCAGATCTGCGCCCTGTGACTTCTTTTCGTCGCAGCAGCCTGAAGGGAGAGCAGGTGAACTCCTTCACCGTGTCGCCCGACGGGCAGTTCGTCGTGTATGCGCTGACGGAAAAAGTCGGCGAGGCCATTCAGAGCAATCTCTGGCAGGTGTCCACCCAGATGGCTGGTGGCGCTCGTCAGAGCCTTACCAGTGGTCCTTACATGGACACCATGCCGCAGCTCCCCCTTGGCGAGGGAAGGCAGATGCTCGTATTCCAGAGTAACCGTGGAATGCGCGATAGCGTGGACATTTCCGCCATTCGCCTTGTCGATGGCCGTGCCGTGGGCGGCATTACGCAGATTACCCGCGAGGCTCGCTTCAATTTCTGCCCCGTTTTGCTGCGCGAGGAGTGGGAGCTGTTCTTCATCTCTATGGAGGACCGTTACCCGCAGGCCGTTCCGCAGATCAGCTACATGCGCGTGGACGGTTCCGCCCCGAGCTACCTCAACGAGAATGGCAACGATCTGGCCCTTTCTCCCGACGGCAGGCAGGTCTATTTCTCGCGCAAGGACAGCATCACCGGACGCAGCCAGATATACTCCGTTCCGATGGAGGGCTATCCGCTGACTCAGGTCATCGCGCAGGCGGCCTTCAACAATGCCAACTGCTTCCAGCCTTCGCTAAGTCCTGACGGCAACCTGATGCTCTTTGTGAGCGACATGGCGCAGGATGCCTCGGGCAGGCGCAATAACGACATCTACGTGCTCAACATGACAAATGGACGCATCGAGCCTGTCACGAGCAACATTTCCGACGACATCATGCCCGCATGGTCGCCATCGGAAACGGGCGTAGTGTACTTCCTGAGCAATCGTGGCGGTTGCTACAATGTCTGGCGTCTGCGCCTGACGGATCTACAATAGGCGACAGGTTCCCTTTGTTGGAATTGCTTACAAGGCCCCAATGGCAGCTCGCCAGCGGGGCCTTGTTCGTTCTAGCATAGATTCGGCGCAAGGCGGGTTCTGCCCTGCCTTGTTGGGCAATTCGCCGCGTCCGTGGGTTTTCCATCGTGACAATCCTTGCAGAGCATCTTTGACATGCCGCCCCATCTGGACACATATAAAGTCCTTCAGCATGGACATACAGGCAATAATCCCACATCGCCCGCCCTTCCTCTTTGTCGATCGCGTAATAGAGTGCGACCGCGACCGCATCCTTGCCGAGCGCACATGGCGGGCCGAGGAGGACTTTTACAAGGGGCATTACCCGGATAATCCGCTTACTCCCGGAGTGTTGCTCTGCGAGAGCGTTTTTCAGACCGCGGCACTGCTCATTGCAGAGCGCATACGACTGGACGGGGGCGCCATCGAAGGGGCACCCGTGCCGGTGCTGGCCCGCATAGGTGCCACGCGCTTTCGCCGCATGGTAAGGCCGGGGCAGACCACGCGTATCGAGGCCCGCTTTCGCGAGACAGTGAAGGGCTTCCACTTCATGGAGGGCAAGGTGAGCGTGGAGGGCAAGACCGCCCTGGCCATAGATTTCTCGCTGACGCTGGTGGCCGAGGGCTCAGGAGCCGAGTAGGGCGATAGCTCGATCAGAGGCCCGTTTTATTGCGGAAGGCGCGTGCCTGTCTGCGCGAGAACTCCACTTCCTTGCCGTCGCAGAGGGTTGCCTTCAGCCCGCCGCTGAACCAGGGGCTTACCCCTTCGATTTTGTGCAGGTTCACGATTTGCGAGCGGTTGGCGCGTATGAACAGGCTCTCTGGCAGGCGCTGCTCCAGAGAGTTGAGCGTGCGGTATAGCAGGGGACTGCCACTTTTCATGTGCAGGCGGGTGTAGTTTCCCTCGGTTTCGAGCAGCTTTAGTTCGCGCAAGGGGACAAA
>LVBW01000062.1 GCA_001604585.1 Puniceicoccales bacterium Verruco_02
CCCGCCGTATCGAGCGAGAGAACGCCCGCGTGGATACAGCTCTTGACGCCTGCCCGGCAGTCATGGCCTATGCGCCCTATCTAGAGAGCATACTGCGCAATCTTCTTTCCAACGCCCTTCGCTTCCGCTCTCCGGAGCGCCAGCCGCTCATACGCTTCGAGAGCGAGCAGTTCCGCAACCATTCGGTGCTGCGCTTCGCCGACAACGGTCTGGGCATAGATATGTCCCGCCACGGGCGCAAACTCTTCGGCCTGAAGCAACGCTTCCATCAGGCCGACGGCAGCCGCGGAGTGGGCCTGTTCATGATAAAGGCGCAAGTCGAGGCGATGAAGGGATCTATTACCGTCAGTTCCCGTGTTGACGAGGGGACAATTTTCACCATTTACCTGCCTAATCACTCATGACTGGAAAAGGAGAGATAGTTGCGATCATAGACGACGACCGCGTGTTCCAGAAGATTACCTGGATGAAAATCACGCGGAAGAACTATGCGCGCAAGGTATTGATGTTCTCCGACGGCGAACAGGCGATGCGCTTCATATCCGAGAATGCCGAAAAGCCCGAGGAACTGCCCGACATCATACTGCTGGACCTCAACATGCCCGTGATGGACGGCTGGGACTTCATGGACGCCTTCGTGAAGCTGCGCCCCTGCATCGGCAAGACCATCACGATATTCGTCGCCACCTCTTCGGTGAATCCCGAGGATCAGCGCCGCGCCATCGAGGTGTCGGCAGTGTCGGACTACGTCATCAAGCCCATTTCGGACGCCTGCCTAAGCAAGCTATTCACCCCTCTTTGCGAAGAAGAGGGCGGCGCAGAGTAGCTTGTGGCCAGACTTGCCCTAGTTGTGAGATGGTTCCGTATGCCTACAGCAGTCGGGGCGCTTACTCAGGTCACCTGAAAGGTCGCCAGTGCTGCTCTTGCCGCGTTTTCCTCTGCCTCTTTCTTTGAGGATCCGCTGCCTTCGCCCATGTTTTTGCCGCCAATATCCACCCTCACAGTGTAGCTGCGCATGTGCGGGGGGCCGTCCTCGCTTATTACCATGTAGCTGATGGCTTCGTTGCCCATGCTCGGCTGCACAAGCTCCTGAAGCTGTCCTTTGGGGTTGTGTGCCGATAGCAGGCCGCCAAGGCGCGCGCGCAGGTCTCCGTACCAGCACATCACTACGCCGCGGGCCACGTCGAAACTGCTGTCCAGATACAGCGCGCCTACGAGGGCCTCAAGCGTGTCCTCAAGTATGCTCTCGCGGCTGCGGCCCCCGTTGCGCTCCTCGGCCTCGGATAGGCGTATCACCTTGTCGATGCCAAGCTCCAGTGCGAGGTTGGAAAGAAGCGCCCTCTTGGCCAGAGCGGCGCGGCAGTGCGTAAGGGTGCCCTCGCGCTTCTGAGGCATACGCTCGTATAGCTCCCTTGCAAGGATTAGCGAGAGCACCGAGTCTCCCAGAAATTCAAGTCTCTGGTTGCTCTCCCCCCCGTTAAGCTGGGTCCAGGATGGGTGGGTGAGGGCGAGGAGCAAGAGGGCGCGGCTTCGGAAGGCATAGCCTATGCGTATCTCGAATACTTCAATCTGTTGCTCTTCGGCGCTGCGTGTGCCCTGCGCCGGGGCAATATCCGGGGTTTCGCTCATGGGTTACGCCTGGAGGGAGAATCTTGCGCACAGCTCCTTGGCCAGTGCGTTGTACGCTGCCGAGGCTGGGCCGAAGGGGTCGTATTCGAAAATGGTCTGCCCGAAGCTGGGCGCCTCGCCAAGGCGGACTGTGCGCGGGATGACGGTCTTGAACACCTTGTCGGCAAGGTGCTTGCGCACCTCGGCCTCCACCTGGCGCGATAGATTGGTGCGCAGGTCGTACATCGTCAGCACTATGCCGCCTAGATCCAGCCCGGGGTTGGCCCCGGCTTCCTTTAGGCCACGTGCGACGTTGAGTATCTGCCCAAGGCCCTCCATTGCCAGATACTCGCACTGCATGGGCACTATGTAGCTGTCGGAGGCCGCGAGGGCGTTCATGCAGATAAGCCCGAGCGATGGGGGGCAGTCCAGCACCAGCACTTTGAAGGCTCCGCCTTCCTGAAGGGGGGAGAGGTGCTTTTTGAACTGGTGCAGGTAGTGTTCCTTCTTGGTCAGCTCCGCCTCCAGCATGGCTAGGTCCGTCTCGCCGGGTATTAGCGATAGGTTGGCAATGCGCGTCTGTATCACCTTGCCCGCCAGTGGCTCGGAATCGTGCACTGCGGCGAGTATGCTGCCCTGTTCCACCTTCTCATGCCCGAGGGCGCTTGTGGCGTTGCCCTGCGGGTCCAGGTCCACGAGCAGGGTGGGGAGCCCAGCCTGCGCCAGTGCGGCAGCTAGGTTTATGGCCGTGGTCGTCTTGCCGACTCCACCCTTCTGATTGGCTATTGCGAATGTCTTTGCTGGCATGGCGGGGATGCTGGGTTGCGGCGCAGCTCTTGGGAGGCTCGCTCGGCATGTTGGAACACATGCTAGGTGGCGGGCAAGTCAGGGCAAGCGCGCAGAGTGTGCAGGCTTGGCTTTTTCACGACCTGAATTGTCGAAAGATGAAATCTGTCATTGACTGATGCCCGACCTTTTAGCTTTCTTACCTTCCTTTCAAGGCGCGGTCGCCAAGTGGTAAGGCCGAGGTCTGCAAAATCTCTATCGGCGGTTCGATTCCGCCCCGCGCCTCCATTTCCTTTCAAGTAAAGAACCATCCTGTTGACCGGGATGGTTTTTTGTTGGCTATCAGGCGGGGCGAAGCTAGTGCGCGGGCAGAGTCATTGCCGCCAGCTAGGCATCGAGGCTACTTGTATCGCCAAGTGTCCCCCGGGCGCGTGGGCAAGCTGGGTAATGTGGATGTTCTCCACGCCTTTGCGAAATGCCGAGGCAACGAATGGTGGGCCCGCTGGGATTCGAACCCAGGACCAAGGGATTATGAGTCCCCTGCTCTAACCGCTGAGCTACGGGCCCCCGGAAAAGTCGCAGATGTTGCCATTAGTTCCAGCCGGGCACAAGTACCGAATAAGAAAATCTATCCGTCCAATGAAGCCTTGCCATTCATGGCTTGACACTCGCGGCTCTTGGCCCTTTGTTCATACCTTTTCCAGAAACAGCATCGTTTCCCCATTCAATTTATCGAGAGACACATGGCCGTTAAAATCAGACTTCAGCGCGGTGGCGCCAAGAATAACCCGATGTACCGCATGGTGGTAGCTGAGAGCAGCAGCCGCCGCGACGGTCGTTTTGTAGAGATCGTGGGCAACTACGACCCTTGCAACAAGATCGAGGGCAAGCAGCTCAATCTCAAGCTCGACCGCATCGCATACTGGGTGGGCGTGGGCGCACAGCCCAGCGACACGGCCCGCACCCTGATTAACCGCGCCAAGCGCGAGGCAGCGGCCAGCGCGCCGGTCAGCGCCTAGTTTCGCCCTTTTCCGACCGGGGGCGAAGGGGGAGTCAAGACTCTTCATCAGCCTGCGGAAAGGATGCGCAGCACAATTTGGCACAGCGCCCGCACCTCGAAAGGGTTCGGGCGCTTTGTCGCATATGTCAACAGCGCCGCGCCCTGTTCATGATATAGCTGCGCTGGACCGCGCCTTTACCCACCGATATTATTCTTCACATGTCCGCGCTCAAGATAGACCTGCTCACCCTGTTCCCCGAGATGGTGCAGGGCTACTTTGCCCAGAGCATGTTGGGCAGGGCAGTGCAGAACGGCTTGCTGGAAATTGGCGTCAGCAATATTCGCGACTGGGCCAGCGGCAAGCACATGAATACCGACGATCGCCCATTCGGCGGCGGGGCCGGTATGCTCATGAAGCCTGAGCCGCTCTTTGCCGCAATTGAGGCCGTGTCCAGCCCCGGCTGCGAGGTCGTGTACCTCTGCCCTGATGGCGAACTGCTCAATCAGTCAATATGCAAGGAACTGGCCGGGGCGAGGCACCTTGTGCTCGTGTCGGGCCATTACGAGGGCATCGACCAGCGAGTGCGCGACAGCCTCGTCACGCGCGAAATCTCCATTGGCGACTACGTGCTGACAAATGGCACCATTGCGGCCGCCGTGCTCATCGACGCAGTGTGCCGCTACGTGCCCGGCGTCCTTGGAGATGAAAACTCCTTGGTCCAGGACAGCTTTACGGACAATTTGTTGTCTTTTCCCCAGTGGACCCGCCCGGTGGAATTCCGCGGAATGCGCGTGCCCGAGCTGCTACTCTCCGGTAATCATGCCCTTATAGAACGCTGGCGCATGAAACAGCGCCTCGAACGCACCAAGACCCGCCGCCCGGATCTCTTGCATGCCAAGAGAGATGAAAAAGCAGCGGTGGCGCAGCCGGAAATTCCTTGACCGTGTCCATCCTCATCAGCATTGTCCTTACCTTTAACCGGTAAACTTTCAGTCCTATCCATGAAGCCGATCATTGACGAAATCACCAGCGAGCAGCTCCAGCCGGGGCGCGACACCTTCAAGGTGGGCGACGGCGTGCGCGTCCACACGCGCGTTCGCGAAGGTGACAAGGAACGCATCCAGGTATTTGCAGGCATTGTGATCGCCCGCAAGGGCCACGGCATACACGAGTCTTTCACCGTTCGCCGCATGGCGTCCGGCGAGGGCGTGGAGCGCGTATTCCCCGTTCACTCCCCGAACATCGAGAAGGTGGAAGTGGAGCGCGAGTCGGTCACCATGCGTGCAAGGATGTATTACCTCCGCGACCGTATCGGCAAGGCTGCCAACAAGGTCAAGGAAAAGCGCCTCGCCGACCAGGCCAAGCGTTAATAGTCAGCGCCTTACTATGCGCGCCGTCCTTACGTAAGGAACATGGCGCGACAAGCAAATCGGCACGCCCAAGGGCGTGCTGTTTGCATGTACAGGCATGGCGTCATATTCTGCCCGGCCGGGGCGATGGAGGATTCTCTTTCATGAGGCTTCTCTTGGGTACAAGCAAGACGGGCATCTTGTTGGGACGCCCGTCTGTTGGCGATTACACGCTTACTGGATAAGCCAGTTTCTTACTTTGCGCTGAAGCGCAGTACCGTCGTGCTCTCGTACTTCTGGCCGGGGCGCAGGATGGTGCTCGGGAAGTTCGCGTGGTTTGGCGAATCCGGGTAGTGCTGAGTCTCAAGGCAGAGACCGTTGCGGAACTTGTGCAGCCTGCCGCTCTTGCCGGGAGCGCCGGAGAGGAAGTTGCCCGAGTAGAACTGTATGGCTGGCTCGGTGGTGAGCATTTCCATTATGCGGCCGCTCTCGGGGTCAGTCAGAGTAACCTGATGGAGCAGCTTTCCGTCTGCCTTGGCGAAGACGAAGTTGTGGTCGTAGCCGCCGCCAAGCTTGAGTTGCACGTCGTCGGCGTTGATGTCGGCCCCCACTGCCTTTGTGCTCTGGAAGTCGAAGGGCGTGCCCTTTACAGGGGTGATTTCGCCAGTCGGGATGAGGGCTGCGTCAACCGGGGTCATGCGGTCGGCCTTCATCATGAGCTGGTGGCCCAGTATGTCGGCATCGGCCCGTCCCGTCAGGTTGTAGTACATGTGATGGGTCAGGTTAACAGCAGTGGCCTTGTCCGTTGTCGCCTCGTAGTTGATGGCAATCTCCTTCTGAGTGTTCAGCGCGATGGTGATCGTCACGTCTAGGTTGCCGGGGAAGCCGTTCTCCCCGTCGGGGCTTAGGCGGGTGAGCTTGACAGCCACCGAGTCCTTGCCCTCGACCGGTTCGCTTTTCCACACGACCTTGTCATAGCCGGGCTTGCCCCCGTGCAGGCAGTTCTCGCCCTCGTTCTTGGTCAGTTGATACTCCACGCCGTCGATGCTGAACTTGGCCCCGCCGATGCGGTTTCCGTAGCGGCCTATGCCCGCGCCCTGATACGAGGTGTCGGGCACGTAGCCGTCTATGGAGTCAAAGCCAAGGATGATGTCGGCAGACTTGCCGTCGCGGTCAGGCGTTTCAAGGGACTGGAGAATGGCGCCCCAGTTGCTGATGCGCACGGTGGTGCCCTTGCCGTCTGTAAGGGTGTAGAGCTTTAGCGCAGAGCCGTCGGGTGCCTTGCCCCAGTCTTTCGCGCTGATGCTGAGCGAGGAGTTGGCGCTGTTTGCGGCGTTGTCTTCGCAGCCGCAGCCGCCAGCCACCACTAGGGCGGCCAGTCCACACATGGAAATGGTCTTGTTCATTTCAGGTTCCAAGGATGTATTCAGAGTTGGTGATTATGTCGTGTCCCGGCATCCGCCAGAGTAGGTGGGTAGAGCGGGACCATATATCGGGATAGGCCGGGAATATGTCGGCCTATTCCGGATGGGCAAGGCCCCGGAGCGAGTTTTCCCCTGCTCCGGGGCCTTGGAAATACCTTACAGCCAGAAGCTGAAGTAGAGATACATGCCGCCTACAAGGGCAATAATCAGGCAGGCAAGGGTCGTGTTGACCTTGTCCCAGCTCGACTTCACCTCTTCGTCGTCCTTGAAGGAGCCGTAGGTTAGCCCTTCGGTCTTTTCCGCTGCGGGGGCCGGGGTCATGAGCGAGGTTGCCACGATGACAACGACGCTGATGAGCAGCAGTACGCCCGTTGCGTAGAGGAAGTTGAAGTCGCCAACAGCGGCGAGGAAGGCGGGGTCTGCAATCTTGTCCTTGCCGAAGAAGGTCTGTATGCAGAGCTTGCACATACCGGCCACAAAGCCGACGCTCATGCCCCAGACTGCGCCGTAGCTATTGATGCGCTTCCAGAAGAGGCCAAGGACGAACACCGCGCAGATTGGCGGGGCAAGATAGCCCTGCACGCTCTGGAGATACTGGTAGAGGCCGCCGCTAGATACCATCTTCATGACGGGAATCCAGAGGATGCCAAGGCCAACGACCACACAGGTGGCCACGCGGCCAGCCCAGACGTAATGGGCCTGACTCTTGCTCGGGCGCAGCTTTTCGTAGATGTCCACGGTGAAGAGCGTTGCGCAGGAGTTGAACAGCGAGGCCAGCGAACTCATTAGCGCGGCCAACAGGCAGGCCACGATGAGACCGCGAAGGCCGACGGGCAGCAGGTTGGAGACCAAGGTGGGGAACACCATGTCGCCGTTGATGACGCTCGTGCCGTCGGCAGCGATCTTCATCGGGATGTGGATCAGGCCTTTCTGGTGCAGTGCCCAGCCGATGAGGCCGGGGATGAGGAATATGAGAACGGGAGTGACTTTCAACAGACCACCAAAGAGCGCGCCGCGGCGGGCCTGTGTGAGGTTCTTTGCCGTGAGGGTGCGCTGCACGATGTACTGGTCGGTACACCAGTACCAGATGCCGATGATGGGCGAGGCTATCAGCACGCCAAGCCAGGGGAAGTCCGGGTCGGACAGCGGGCGCCAGAGGGCGAACTGTTCGGCCTGCGGCTTGGCCATTTCGATTAGTTCTCCCCAGCCGCCCAGCATGTGCAGTCCGTAATAGGACACAAAGCAGGAGCCTAGGATGAGCAGGATGGCCTGCGGGGCCTCTGTGTAGATGACGGCCTTCATGCCGCCGATGACGGTGTATATACCCGTCAGGATGACTGTGGCGAAGGCACCTATCCAGAACGCGGCCTCGGGCGAGCCGAAGGTGCCCGGAAGCAGGGCTTCGAACACCATTGCGCCAGCGTAAACAGTCACGCTGACTTTTGTGAATATGTAGGCTACGAGCGAGACTATGCTCAGTATCCAGCGGGCCTTGGAGCCGAAGCGGCGCTCAAGGTACTCCGGCATCGTATAGACGCCGGACTTGTAGTAAAAGGGCACGAATATGTAGGCTAGGAGAACCAGCACCCAGGCGTGCAGTTCCCAGTGGGCCATTGCCATGCCCGTGGATGCGCCGCTGCCGGCGAGACCCACGACGTGTTCGGAGCCGATGTTCGAGGAGAATATCGAGGCACCGATGAGGAAGAACCCGGCGTTACGTCCTGCAAGGAAGTAATCGGCGGTGTTCTTCAGTTTCATGCCGCACCACAGCGTAATGCCTGCGATACAGCAGAAGTACAGACCTATTACGGTCCAGTCCAGCCAATGCATGTTTTGGGGTGAGTTGGGGGTTGGTCGTTAAGGGTGGCCTCACTTGCCGCCCGGATGGCGAACTAGTGAGGCCGTAAGTGAAATGTTACTAGTCGGAGCGAAGATACGGAGAGCTTGTCTATTTGTAGGATTAACGTTTTCGTGCCGCCATTAGTGCCAGACAGGTCTGGACTATTTCTGCCCGTAGTAGGCGTTGGCCCCGTGTTTGCGGAAAAAGTGCTTGTTCACGAGGTAGTCCGGCGCGGGCGGGCAATGGGCGTTAATGGCAAAGCTCTTAATTGCCATGTCGGCCACTATTTCCAGAGCCTGCGCGTATTCGACGGCCTTGATGCCTCCCGTGCCCCAGACAAAGGGGCCGTGGTTGCGCACAAGGACGGCGGGCATGTCCAATGGGTTCGTCTTGCCGATGCACTCCACAATCACGTTGCCCGTCTCCCACTCGTAGTCGGCGTCAACCTCGTGCCGGGTCATTGCGCGGGTGATTGGCACCATGCCGTGGAAATGGTCCGCGTGTGTGGTGCCAAGGCAGGGGATGGGCATCCCGGCCTGTGCAAAGGCCACCGCAGAGCGCGAATGCGTGTGGACGACGCTGCGCACACCGCGGTTGCCGTATTCGACAAACAGGCGCATGTGCGTTGGCGTGTCCGAGGATGGGCGCAGGTTTCCGTCAACGACGTTGCCTTCAAGGTCGAGAACGACCATGTCGGAGGCGCTCAGCTTGTCGTAGGAGACGCCGCTCGGCTTGATGGCGAAGACGCCCGCATCGGGGTCCAGCACGCTCACGTTGCCGAAGGTGAGGTCAACAAGGCCCGTCCTTGGTAGGAGCAGGTTCGCTTGCAGGCATTCCTCGCGTATTGCCGCGTATTGCATCTTACAGTCCTTTCAGTCCGTAGGCAGCGTCGTTCCAGCGCAGCTCGTTCTTCACGTCGCGCAGCTTGCTGTCGGCGTCGATTAGTATCATTTCCACGCCGCTCATGCCAGCGAAGTCTTCGAGCATTTCGGTCGTCACGCTGTAGGAGAAGGCCGTGTGGTGCCCGCCGCCAGCGAGAATCCAAGCCGCCGCGCCTGTTGCGAGGTTGGGCATCGGTTCCCAGAGAACGCGCGCCACGGGCAGCTTGGGCAGATCCTTCAAGGGCTTCACGGCCTTGACCGTGTTCACCACCATGCGGAAGCGGTTGCCCATGTCCACTAGTGCGGCGTTGAGCGCGTCGCCTTCCTTGCCGTCGAACACGAGGCGGACTGGGTCGGCCTTGCCACCTATGCCGAGGGGGTGGATTTCGCAAGAGGGCCTGCCAGCGGCAATGCTCGGGCAGATTTCCAGCATGTGCGCGCCAAGGTCATACATGCCGTCCGGGCCGAGGTTGTAAGTGTAGTCCTCCATGAAGGAGGTGCCCTTGTCGTCGCCGTGGGCCATGGCCTTCAAGACGCGGGTCATGGCGGCCTGCTTCCAGTCGCCCTCGGCGCCAAAGCCGTAGCCGTCGGCCATCAGGCGCTGCGAGGCTATGCCCGGTAGCTGGTCTAGGCCGTGGAGGTCTTGGAAAGTGTCCGTATAGGCGTGGAAGCCGCCCTCGGTGAGGAAGGCGCGCAGGCCCAGCTCGATGCGGGCCGCGGTGCGAAGGCTCTCGTGTTTATCCCCGCCCTTGAGCAGACTCGGCATCATGGTGTAGCTCTCTGCGTATTCGGCGCAGAGGGCGTCCGTTTCCGCGTCGCCAATCTGGGCGATCACTGCGGCCAGGTCGCCAATGCCGTGGGTGTTCACCTCCATGCCGAAGCGGATCTGCGCCTCCACCTTGTCGCCGCAGGTGACGGAGACCTGGCGCATGTTGTCGCCAAAGCGGACTAGCTTGAGGTTGCGCATTTCGTGCCAGCCTCTTGCTGCTGAGGTCCATGCCGAGAGGCTCGCGATGGTCTGCGGCGCCTGCCAGTGGCCGACGACCACTTTGCGCTCCATGCGCAGGCGGCTCATCATGAAGCCGAACTCGCGGTCGCCGTGGGCGGACTGGTTCAGGTTCATGAAGTCCATGTCCATCGTGGCCCAGGGGATGTCCCTGTTGTACTGCGTGTGCAGGTGGCAGAGGGGTTTGGAAAGGGTGCGAAGACCCGCAATCCACATCTTCGCGGGAGAGAAGGTGTGCATCCACGCGATTAGACCGATGCACTTGGGCGAGCTGTTCGCCTCAAGGCAGAGCTTCAGGATGGCGTCCGATCCGGTCAGTACGGGTTTGAACACCACCTTTGCGCGGATGGCGGGGTTTGCGTCAAGGTACGCCGCTATTTCTTGCGAGTGGGCGGCCACCTGACGGAGTGTTTCGTCTCCGTAGAGGTGCTGGCTGCCGGTTATGAACCAAAGTTCGAGGTCGTTTGCAAAAGTGCTCATGGATGGAAAAGTTAGAGATGTTTTATCCGCAGATTACGCGGATTTCGCAGATGGAAAATGAGGCAGAAAATCTTGTTTCTTAACAGTCCGTGTCATCCGCGTAATCTGCGGATGGATTTCTCGTTTTTGTTTTACTGCTGCTGTTTTTGAATCTTGAGCAGGTCTTTCATCACGTTGCCAAGGTCGGCGCAGTGGTCCACCCCGCCGAAGGCGTCGTGAAGCTGGCGATACAGGGCAAAGAGCTTGTTGTACACGGCGTGGTTTTCGGGGATGGGTTTGTACACCACGTCTTTAACGCCGGTCATGGCTTTCTGCGCGCGTGCGAAGTCCTTGTGCGCTCCCGCTACAACGGCCGCCGCCACTGCCGCGCCTAGCGCGCAGGCCTGTGCGCTGCGTGCCACCTGCATTTCGCGCCCCGTAACGTCGGCGTATATCTGCATGAGGAAGGGGTCTTTCTCGGCAATGCCGCCACAGCAGACGATGCGTCTGACCGGCACGCCGTATTCGGCAATGCGCTCGACGATCATGCGCGCACCGAAGGCCGTCGCCTCGATTAGGGCGCGGTAGATTTCCGCCTGCGTTGTGCGCAGGGTCTGGCCGAGGATGAGGCCCGTAAGCATCTGGTCAACGAGCACTGTGCGGTTGCCGTTGTTCCAGTCGAGCGCGAGTAGGCCCGTGGCTCCGGGCTTTAGGCCCTTGACCTCCGCAGCCAGCCTGCCGTGGTCTGCGCCTTCGCCCTTGAGCACCACTTCCACCCACCAGCGGAACAGGTCGCCGACGGCGCTCTGACCAGCCTCGATGCCGAACTGGCCGGGCAGGATGCTGCCCTTGACAATGCCGCAGATGCCGGGGATGTCCGCAAGGTTTCCAACAGCCACGGTGCAGTCGCAGGTGCTTGTGCCTATGGCCTTTACGAGCACGCCTTCCTCCACGCCGCTGCCTATGGCCCCGTAGTGGACGTCGAACTGGCCGATCGCAATCGGTATGCCCGCCTTGAGGCCGAGCTTTGCCGCCCATTCGGGGCAGAGAGCGCCAGCCGCGTGCGAGGCGTCGTAGGCAAGGTCAAAAAGCCTGTCCCTAAGATCCGCCAGCTTCGGGTCCAGCATGGCGAGGAACTCCTTGTCGGGCAGCCCTCCCCAGTCGGCGGCGTAGAAGGCCTTGTGCCCAGCGGCGCAGGCCCCGCGCTTCACGGCCCTTGGGTCTATTACCCCGGCCAGGACGGATGGCACCCAGTCGGCCAGCTCCACCCAGCTGTATGCCGCGTCGAACACGGCAGGCGAGCTGCGCAGACAGTGCAGAATCTTGCTCCACCACCATTCCGAAGAGTAGGTGTTGCCGCACTTGGCCACGTATTGCGGGCGCTCTTTGCGGGCAAGGGCGGTAATCTCCGCCGCTTCGGCAAAAGATGTATGGTCCTTCCAGAGCCAGCAGTAGGCTGCCTTGTTGCCTGCAAACTCGGGCAGCGTGGCTAGGGCCTCGTTGCGGGCGTTGACGGGGATGGGCGAGGAGCCGGTCGTGTCCACGCCAATGCCCACGATGTCGGCGGCGTCGAAGGAGGGGTCCGCCGCCCTGGCTTTGGCGAGGGCGATATTGAGCGACTCTGACAAGCCCAGCAGGTAGTCCGCCGGGTTCTGGCGGGCAAGGTGCGGATCGCAAGCTTCGTATATCACACCGGCCTCGCCGGTGGGGTAGTTGAACACACCACTGCCAAGCTCAGCGCCATCGGCGGTGCGGACGATCAAAGCGCGCACGGAGTTCGTTCCGTAGTCGAAACCAAGGGTATGGGGCATCGTGAATACAAATGATAGCCTCATTTTCACGCTCGGAAAGCAATTGCTGGCTTTACAGTAAAGTGCGCTCTCTGTCTAATGCGGTGGCGATGAAGAAGGTATCCATGACAGACATTGCGACGGCACTTGGCGTGTCAAAAAACGCCGTCTCGCTCGCCCTTCGCAACGATGCGCAGATACCCGCCAGCACCCGGCAGAGGATACAAGAGGCGGCGCGAAAGATGGGCTACGAGCGTAACCCTGCCCTTGGCAGGGTGATGAGCATGATGCGCAAGCGGGGGGCGGGTGGGGCGCTGGGCACTCTGGCCGTTTTCAACGCAAATCAGGACCGCGACGCCTTGCGCACCCATCCGACAGTTCCCAGTTATCTGCGCGGCGCCCGCGAGAGGTCGGAGGCCCTTGGTTATGCAATGGACAGCTTCTGGATGCACGAAGGGGGGATGAGCGGCGAACGCTGGCTGGAGATTTTGCAGAGCCGCGGGGTATTGGGCGTCTTGTTCATCGGGCTGATGCGCACCAACAGGCTGCCGGACTTCATACGACCTGTCATCGACGCCTTTCCATGCGTTGTGACAGGCGTTCGCACAAGGGAACCGGAGCTTTCCTTTGCCAGCGTGGACCATCACATACTGGCCCTTCGCGCGTACGAAAAGGCCCTAGAACTGGGCTACAAAAGGCCGGGCCTTGTGCTCGATGGCGAGATCGACGAACTGGTGGACTTCCGCTTCAGCGCGGGCTACCGGGCCGGGCAGTCCCGTGTGGAGCCGTGCTGCCGGCTGGAGCCGTTTACGGACCTGCGTAGCGCCCGCGAAAGGCCCGAGCTGTTCCGCGAATGGCTCGAAAAAGGCAGGCCGGACCTTGTCTTCACCCTGTACAACGTCGTCCGCCGCTGGGTGGAGCAGATGGGCGTGCGCGTGCCAGAGGAAGTTGCCCTTGCCCAGCTCGAATGGCGGGACAGCCGCCCGGAATGGGCAGGCATGAACCAGCACAACGACCTTGTGGGTGCCGTTGCCGTGGACATGCTCCTTGGCATGATACACAACGGCGAAAAGGGCGTGCCCCAGGTGCCGAGGGCGACGCTTATTGGGCCTACATGGATGAACGGCCGGACGATACGCACGAGGCATCACCAGTAGCTTGGTATCGTCAGGGTTAAGGCTGCAACATTTCTGCAACGGGCATCTCTTTTGGTTGCCCAATGTCTTGCCAATGCGCATAGCCCGGAGAAGCGCCCGCCCCGCGTCCAAGGGACGGGTGTTTTCATTTTAACGTGAGCCGTTTATACCCATGTTGCGCATTATAAAATACTTGCTTGGCACTCTGGCGCTGCTCTTTCTTTCCGTAGCCGGCATTGCCTACCTCATAACCTATCACCCAGACGCGGTGGAGAGCGTGGAGGTGAAGGGGCAGGGCGGAGAGCCGCTAAGGCCCGGACAGGAGCTGAAGGTGCTAAGCTGGAACGTCCAGTACATGGGCGGCAAGAACTACGTCTTCTACTACGATCTGCCCGGCGACGCCGGGCCGGACAGCCGCCCGAGCGCGGAAGACATTGCCCTGACCCTCGACGAGGTGGCACGGATAATCCACGACGAGAACCCAGACATCATCCTGCTTCAGGAAATGGATGTGGACAGTCGCAGAACGGACAGGGCGGACCAGATGGCTCTTCTTGGGGAGAAAATCTCGCCCCAATACCGCTACTCTGCGCAGACCTATTACCACCGCGCCCTGTTTGTGCCGCACAGGATGATAATGGGCCGCGTGGGGCTTTCGCTAGGCGTGTTCTCCAAATACCCGATTAGCGGTGCGAAGCGCCACCAGTTGGCCATGATGCCGATGGACTTCTTTACGCGCATGTTTTACCTGAAGCGTTGCGTGCTGGACTGCCGCCTGCCCGTGCAGGGCGGGGGAGAGCTTGCCGTCCTCAACACCCACCTCGATGCCTTCGCACAAGGGACGGACACGATGCTCCGGCAGGCGGAGCAGGTCCGCGACATGCTGGCAGAACTCGACGCGCAGGGCCTGCCCTGGCTTATCGGCGGGGACTTCAACCTTCTGCCCCCCGGTCAGAGGCACCTTATAAGCCCATCGCGCCAGTGCTCTTAC
>LVBW01000101.1 GCA_001604585.1 Puniceicoccales bacterium Verruco_02
ACCGTGATGCGTCCGCTATCCTCCGGCGCGGCGGCCAGCTCGACCTGTTCGCCCGCGTAGAGCAGTGCCTGATCCGCGTCGATGATCGCGTCCGCCTCCAGCGACTTCGTGACAATCCGCCCCTGCACGCGCAAATTGTAGCTGCTCTTGCGGTCAACGGAATCCTCCTCGAAGTCATTCTCGCGGCTCGGAAACTTGACGACAACGCGGTTCGCGGTCTTCGACCAGTCTGGCAAGGTCATCGTCGGCTGCTCGGTCATCTCGTGGATCGAAAGCGTGCGAACCTCCGGCTCAACGCCGTCCTTCGGGAAGTAGCCGAGCGAAAAGCGGCCCTCGCGGCTTGCCTGAAAGCCGTCGAAGTGTGCAAGGATGCCCTCAATTAGCCTGCTTGCGGACTCCTGCGCATCGAAGAGCGGCGAGAGGTAGTAACGCGCCTTGTCCTTCGCGAGGCTCGCAGCGAGGGCTTCGAGGCCGTCCGCGTCGATCTCGTCCTGAGTCAGCGCGACGCCGAGTTCCGGGCGCGTCAGGATCTCCGCAATGATCGCCACCGGATTGCATCCGTTCGTGGCGCGGGTTGCGTCGACATCGAGCCACGATGGGACGACCGGCGAGCGGCTGACGGCGATCTCGATGTTCGGCACGGCCTGCGAATTGCGCCCGCAGTAGAGG
>LVBW01000063.1 GCA_001604585.1 Puniceicoccales bacterium Verruco_02
GTCCATTATGGCCTTGTACTGGGCGGCGTTGATGGGAAGGGGGTCTCCGCCTGTGTCGTGTTTGTGGTCGGGGCCGACTTTCAGCAAAGTGGGAGTGGTGTGTGTGCGTCCCCTTGCGATGGAGGCCGTAAAGGCGCACATCTGCATGGGTGTCACAAGTAGGTAGCCTTGGCCGATGGCCATGTTCACGCTGTCGCCCGCGTACCAGCCCTCGAAGAAGCGCCTGCGTTTGTATTCTTCGTCCGGTACCACGCTGCGGCGCGTCTCGTTGCGCAGTTCCACTCCCGTGGGCTTGTCCAGTCCGAACATGCGCGAGGTAGAGGCCAGAGGGTTGATCCCCATTCTGAGGCCGACGGTGTAGAAATATACGTTGCAACTCTCGGCTATGGCGTGGCGTAGGTCCATAGGTCCGTGACCGCTACGCACGTCGCAATGCGCCCTTCTCTTGCCCACCATGAGGAAGCCGGGGCAGTTGATAAGCTCGTGTTCGTCAATCGCTCCGCTCATAAATCCTGCAACGGCGGTAATTATCTTAAAGGTAGAGCCGGGCGGGTACAGCCCCTGCACGGCTCGGTTGAGCCATGCGCCGCGCTCGCTTATGTCATTGTTCACAGATGATGGGATGAAGGGTGAGAGTAGGTTCAGGTCGTATCCCGGCTCGCTGGCCATGACCAGTACTTCGCCCGTTTTTACATCCATTGCCACAACGGCGCCGGTCTTGACTCCCATTGCCTTTTCGGCGGCTGCCTGAAGGTCGATGTCGATGCTGCTGAATATGTTGGCACCTTTAACGGGAGCCTTGTAATCCACGCGCCTATGCTGGAAGCCGCTCGGGTCCACAATCCAGATTTCGCCTCCGGAGGCGCCCTGAAGGGTATCGTCGAAGGCCAGTTCGAGGCCCGTTCGTCCTACCTTCCCTTTGAAGCGGAAGGTGCGCAGGTCCTCGCTGCCAATGGCGTTCTCATCGTGCCCTTCTTCCGTCGATACGACAAAGCCCAGCGTGTGCGCGGCCAGCGGGCCGTAGGGGTAGTAGCGGGCGCTCTCGGATACTATCTGCACGGGGCTGTCCAAGGGGAGTTGCTCTATGAGCCTCGCGTATTCTTCGGGGCTAAGGTCATTGCGCAGGGTGAAAGGAAGGAGTAGTTCGCGGCTGAAGTGTTGCTCAATTTTCTGTGACTCGATGCGCAGGTCCAGACCCAGAATTTCGTTAATCTTGTCCATGTAACGCTGCACCACGTTCTGGCGTGCGGTCACGGCCAGTTCGTTGCGGTCGGTGCGCTCCATGCCCTTGTCCCGGTATTCGCGAACCAGGGCCATGTACTCTTTGCGGAACTCTCCGCGCAGTTCGTTAAGATACACCACTGCGGAGAACAGGGGCCTGTTGCCGACAAGTAGGCGCCCTTCGCGATCGTATATGTCTCCGCGGGGGCCGGGAATGAGGATGCGGCGGTAGTTCTGCCTCTCCTGTATTTCCATAAGGTCTTGGTAGTCCAAGATCTGCACGTTGAAGAGGCCAACAAGTAGCAGCGATAACAACAGGCAGAACACCCCGGCAATGAAGAACATGCGCAGGCGTATCGTGGTTGCGGAGTCGGGGTCCATCGTTGCAGTGCCTGCATATTCGCAGCATTCTTCACTCGTTCCAAGAACGTAAATGCTGATGGGCACCTGTTCTGGATGAGTTCCCGCATGGAGAGTTTACTCTGACGTTTCCAGCCCCAAATGGCTCCGCCATGGCCCTTGCTGTCGATCCGGCCACGAAGTGCTTCAAAGGTCTCACTTGCGGCCTTTTACCTAGCCGACTTTTTCTCTATTTCACTGCTCCTAGCATAGGACCTTTCCCTGTTCTTAGCTAGGTCAGCCACTAGAAATTATGCTCTGAAGAGGTGGCATTTTACTCCAAACAGTCACCTTTTACGCTTTACGTAACGCGTAAAGCGCTGTAGTGTACCGGCATGATCAAGAGCTTCGCTGACAAGGGGACGGAGCTATTCTTCCGCACCGAAAGGTCTGGCAAAATCTCAGCTGACATCTTGCGTCGGTTGGCCCTCATCGATTCTGCCAAGGCGCTGAACGACCTCAGGATGCCTCCGTGGAACAGCCTTGAAGCCCTGTCGGGCAACAGAGCTGGCCAGCATTCCATCCGCATCAATAACCAATGGCGCGTATGTTTCCGCTGGGACGACGGGGCATACTACGTGGAAATAACCGACTACCATTGAAAACCATGAAGAACGAAACACTTTGGCCGCATCCGGGAGAGATACTCAGAGAGTGCATGAACGACCTAGGCATCACGGCAATGCGCTTGAGCCGTGCCACGCGCATACCTGCCAGCCGCATCACGGAGATCCTCAAGGGCCGCCGCAGTATAAGCGTGGACACCGCTCTGCGTCTTGGCAAGGCGCTCGGCACAACGCCGAATTACTGGCTCAACCTTCAGCAATCCTACGATTTGCGCCGGGCAAATAGCGAACCGCTGAACGAGGTCGATGTGCTCGTTGTCTGCGAAGAGGCACCAGAGTCGTCAGAAGCTAGGTACGACGGGACAGGAACAAAGGTAGTCCGTATCAAATACTAGCCGAATATCCAGTCAAAGATTGTCTCAATGATTCCGCCACCATCCGCTGCTGTTGACTCGATACCGGTATCAACCACAGTATCCGAGCTTAGTGACTCGACGCCTAGAACGCTGGAATCCGTGTCAGTCGATCCAATTTTGCGCTTTGCCATGTCTATCAGGGTATTGGCATCTGAGGCGCTTACGTTTCCAACCGCATTCTTGGTATCATCAATGTATCCTTCGATTTTTTTTTACAATTCCATCAAGTTTGTACAAGGGAATGTCGTCAGGGCCAAGGGGGATTTTTGCCATGAATAACTCCTGTTTGGGTTCTCAATAACTTACCAACGCACGTTATCTTTGTCAAGCGAGCTGATTCTTTATTTTAAATGGCAGGGGCTTGCTGATTTAGTGCTTTTCCTGCTGCCTGCCGGACGCTTACATATCCGGCAGGATGTTGAAAACGCGCAAGGCGGGTTTGAGGGGAATATTGTTGCTGGCGCTGCTGCTTGTGGTGGTGGCTCTGGCGGGCTGCGTCATCGGACCGGTCAGCGTGCCAGCGTCGGAGTTGCCGCGCGTGATTGCTTTCCATCTTGGCCTTGTGGATAGTGTGGACCCGACTGCCGATGCCATTTTTTGGTCGCTGCGCATTCCGAGGGTGATTCTGGCCGCACTTGCAGGGGCCAGTCTTTCGATGAGCGGGGCCGCGATGCAGGGCATGTTTCGAAACGCACTGGCAGATCCCGCGCTTATCGGCGTTTCGGGCGGCGGTGCGCTGGGCGCGGTGGGGGCGGCGGTTGTGGGCGGTTCGCTAGCGGTGATGCCCGTGGCGGCTATTATCGGAGCTTTGCTAACAACGGCGCTCGTTTACAATCTTGCCAAGGTGGGCAGCCGTGTGCAGTCGCAGACGATGTTGCTGGCTGGACTGGCTGTTAACGCCCTCTCCGGGGCGCTAGTGGGCTTTCTTATCCAAATTGCCGATTACGAGCAGGTTCGTGGCGTCCTGTTCTGGCTTCTTGGCAGTCTAAGCGGGGCTAGCTGGGGCGTTTGTGCCATCGCGGCGATATTCATTATCGTGCCCTTGTTTGTGATGCCGCGTTTTGCCAGGGCCTTGAACGCCATGCTGCTGGGCGATGCGGAGGCCTTTTACCTTGGCTACGATGTGCGGCGGGTGAAGCGTGCCTGTGTGGCGCTGTCGGCCTTCATGGTCGGGGCATCGGTGGCGTTTTGCGGTGCGATTGGCTTTGTGGGCCTCGTCGTGCCGCATCTTGTGAGGATGGTTCTGGGGCCGGATCACAGGGTGCTCCTGCCTGCCTCTGCCATCGGTGGGGCAATCCTGATGCTGTTGGCCGATATGGCCGCTAGAACCTTGGACGCACCGGCAGAGTTGCCAGTGGGCGTCTTGACGGCGCTAATGGGCGCTCCATTTTTCCTGTACTTGATACAGATCAGGAAGGGCAGCCTGCATCTTAAGTAGGCAGTTGCTAGCCGAGAAGCTGGGCGTAATCGGGTATCCGCCCCCGCTATGAGATGGGGGCGGATACCCGGATCCTGCACGCATGAGCATGTTGTTCATGCAGGCAAGTAGCATAATGTCGGGATTATTCGAGCGAATATATCGCGTAGCTTCGGGCAGGGACGCTGATGATGGTGTTGTCGCCCTTCTCGCTCCACTTGCACTCGCTGCCTTTAATGAGGCGGCGTTTTGCCTTCAATGTGCCCTTGATTTGCGCACTTGCCTGCGTCGCGGATGGGTTTATGGCAACGAGCAGCTTTTCGTCGCCCCCGGCGCGTATGAATATGAAGGGATACTGGTCCTTTTGCGCATATACGGGGTAGAAGCCGCCGTCTGCCGCGAGGGCAGGGTGCGCCTTGCGGAAGGCGACCAGTTCGCGCATGAAGCTGAGCATGGAGTCGGGGTCCTTTTCCTGCGCGGCCACCGTCGGGGCGTCCGCTGCATCATCCACGGGCAGCCAGAGCTTGTCCGGGGCGGAGCTTGAGAAGCCAAGGTTGGCTCCTCCTGCCCATTGCATGGGCGTGCGTCCGCCGGCGCGCGTGCCGTAGCAGCCCTCTTTGCCGCTCTGAAAGTCGAGCTGGCGCATCCCGATCTCGTCCCCATAGTAGATGAAGGGGATGTTGGGCATGGTGAAGGCGAAGACCTGTATCAGCTCAAGGTCCGCCTTATCGCGGCCCCAGCGGTTCACTCTGGGCAAATCGTGGTTGCCCACGGTGAGGGAAATGTAGTTCGCGTCGCCAGACTTTTCGCGCTGGTCCAGATACAGGGCCAAGAAGCGAGTGATGTCGCCCTTGCCAGCGGGGAGAAAGTAGCTGTCATTGTTGCGGAACCATAGGTCGTAGAATGGTTTGCGCCAGTGCAGAAAGTTCGAGTTGAAGCCTCCCTTGGCCGCTGTCCAGTCTTCCCATTCGGCCACGGTGAAGGTTCCGGGGAATTCCTTGTTCAGCATCTCCCTGATGTCGTTCCACACCGCGCGGGTGTATTTCTTGTCCTCGTCGTCACGCTTTACTAGGGTGCTGGCCATGTCGGCGCGGTAGCCGTCGGCCCCCATGCCCATCCAGAAACGCACGACGTTCTTCATCTCCTCGCGAAGGGCCATGATTTCCGGGTGGTTGGGCGGGAGCTGCCATGCGCTTTGCTGTGGGTCTATGTTGCCGTAGCCGAAGTTGAGTGCAGGCTGGCTCCAGAAGAAGTTTTGCAGGTAGTTGCCGTTGCGCAGGCAGTAGCCCTGTATGAAGCCCGCCATGTAGTTGTCCATGCCGTCGAACCATGTGTCGTTGGTCCAGACATACCAGTTGGAGTGTGCGTTGGGCGCTGGTTCGCAGGAGTCTTTGAACCACTGGTGGTCTATCGAGGTGTAGCTGGCCACAAAGTCGAAGAGCACCTTGAGGCCCTTTTCGTGTGCCTTTGCGAAGAGTTCCTTTGCGTCTTCGTTCGTGCCGTAGCGGGGGGCCACGCTGTAATAGTCGCTAATGTCGTAACCGGCGTCGCGGAAGGGGCTTTCAAAGAAGGGATTCACCCATATGGCATCGACGCCGAGGCTTTTCACGTAGTCGAGCTTGGCGATAATGCCTTGGATGTCTCCTATGCCGTCGCCGTTACTGTCGAAAAAGGTCTGCGGGTAGATCTGGTAAATCACCGCGTTGTGCATCCAGTCCGGCCCGGAGGGGCGTTCGATTGCCTTCAGGCTCCCAAGGGCGGGGAATGAGGCGAACTGGGCGTAGTTCTGTTCTTCGGGGCGCTGGCCGGAGGCCGCCGTGCACATGCACAGCGAGGCCAGCATCAGGAGGGGTTTTTGAGGGGTCATAAGCTTACCTGAGTATGTGTGGGGGTAACTGATTTGGACTGGTGGGCACAGTTGGCTGTGCTCTAAAGCTATTCGTTTTGGTCGATGGGTTTAACCTTTGGCAGGATGATGTCCAGGAGCCTTTCGACGCAGTGGGCTATGCCGTGGCGCTCTGTTTCGAGGATTATTGCGCTGGAAATAGGTTCAGGTTCCTCGAAGGCGGAGTCGCGGCCCGTGAACTGGGTTATATGTCCCTGTTCTGCCTGTGCGTACAGGCCCTTTACGTCGCGCCGGGCGCAAGCCTCGTAGCTTGCCTTGACGAACACTTCCACAAAATCGTCCTCGCCGACAGTCTGGCGGGCCAGTTCGCGCAATTCGCGGCGGGGGCATACGAAGGCGCATATCGTGATTATGCCCGTGTCGAGAAAGAGGCGGGCCGTCTCTGCGGCACGGCGTATGTTTTCGGTGCGTTCATGGTCGCTGTATCCGAGACCCTTGCAGAGGCCCTTGCGCAGTTCGTCTCCGTCGAGTATGCGCGTCAACATGCCCTTGACGGCAAGGTGCCGTTCCAACGCGCGCGCCAGCGTGCTCTTGCCAGCCCCGGAAAGCCCGTAGAGCCAGATCACCATGCCGCGCTGGCCAAGTATCAGTTCGCGGTCCTCTCTTGTCAGCTCGCTGTGCGCGTTCCCACTGTTCATGCTTGCTACTCCTCTTCGCTCCTAGCCCGGCGCCGCCTTCTGCGTTCGGGCGGCGGGAGCGGCGAGGCGGGTACTGCGTCCAGCCCCATCCGCTCCTTCATGAACAGTAACATATCCTCCGGGAGCGGGGCTTCAAACGACAGGTCGATTTCTCCGCTTCGAATGTGCAGTTTCCAAGCATGGAGGGCCTGCCGGGGCAGGGGGAGGGTCTCCATGAGGCGCGGAGTCAGTCCGCCTTCGCAGAATTCGAGATACAGGGTGTCGTCGTGGCCGTAGATTTTGTCCGCCACCACGGGGTGGCCGATCCACTGGGCATGGGCTCGTATCTGGTGCTTGCGGCCCGTGTGTGGGCGCACTTCGCAGAGCGTGTAGCCGCCGCCTTGGGCAAGGGGCAGGAAGCTTGTCTGTGCCTTGTAGCCGCCTCCGTCGCTTGCCACCTGCTGCTTTACGTGGACCTCGCTCTCATCGTCGGCGCTGAGGGCTTTGCTCACTTCCTGCCCCTCGTCGAGGTTGCCCTCAAGTATTGCGAGGTAGGTTTTCTCTGTCTGGCGGTTCTGGAAGGCCTGTTGCAGGGCGCTTGCGCGGAGCTTGTCCGTGCACAAGAGGCAGAGGCCGCTTGTCTCGCGGTCGAGCCTTGCTATGAGGTGCATTTTGTCCGCCCCGTACGCTTCGCGCACCGCGCCGACAAGGCTCGACCAAGGGCCATTTTTTGACGGGTGACAGACTACCCAGCCGGGCTTGTTGAATACCAGAAGATGCTCATCTTCATATATTAACCATGAACGAAGCTCTTCGGGCTTAATGAGGGGGCTTTTACTGCCGAATGGAGAAGTGTCACCAATCACGGGTGTTTGAGGTAAGTTTCCAGTCTAAGTTTGCGCAGGACGAATTCCGCCGCTCTGGCCCGGATTTCGAGCGGAAGAACAGAGCCAAGAAAGCGCGTAAGATGGTTGGCAAAGCCCGGAATTACAAGACTGCGATGTGCGCGGAGGCCCGATATGGATGCTTCGACAACTTCCGCGGCGCTGCTTCCTTTGCCGATTCTGTTGCCGGGCGGGCTGGCGAATCCGGCGTTCTTGAAGAACTGGCTCTGAGTCGGGCCGGGGCAGAGGGCCTGAACAACGACGCCGTCTTCGCGCAGTTCCTGTCCGAGGGCGAGGGACCAGTTGAGCATGAAGCTCTTGCTGGCTCCGTAGGTGGCCATGTAGGGCGTGGGCTGGAAGGCGGCAAGAGAGCAGACGTTTACAATGGCTCCGCCACGGCGGCGAAGCTCGGGCAGCAGGTGGGCAGTGATGTTGACTGGGGCGGCGATGTTGACCTCGACCATGTCGAGCTGTCTTTCGATGCTGCGCGCAGGGAAGCGCCCGTAGCTGCCAAAACCGCTGTTGTTGATGAGGAGCATCTTTCCCGGAGCCGCCCCGGCGCACTTGCTTTGGAGCCATTGCAGGGCTTCGTCCAGCTCGGCCGGGGAGGAGAGGTCCGTTTGCCGGTGCTCGACGGGCAGACCTTCCCAGAGATCGTCGGCTTTGCTTCTGGAAAGGTTGAAAATGACCAGTTCCGGCTTAAGCTCTATAAGGCGTCTGGCGTATTGGAGGCCAATCCCGGAAGAAGCCCCCGTGATTACTGCGAAACTGTACGATTCCAGGAATCCTAAGCCCTGTTTCATTGTCTGATGCAATGATGTAGGAAACTACGCTTTTTAACAAACCCAAATAAAGGAAAGCATACATGAAAGACCGTAAGAATGATGTGATCATCTCCGGCAACAACGTTGAACTGACCGGCGGGATGAAGGCTCATGTGCTGGAGAAGATGGAACGTCTGTTCGCGCACGAGGGGGACATCATTCGCATAAGGGTCGAGCTTACCTTTGACGTAACCCGTTCGGTTCTTGAGCAAAACGTGGCCCGTGTCCTCATCGAGATCAAGGGCAACGACATGGTCGTGAGCGTGGCCTCGGAGGACATGTACAAGTCCGTTGACCTGATTGTGGACAAACTGGACCGCAAGCTTCGTCGCCGTGCCCGCCTCATGAGGGTGAAGCGCAAGCAGACCCACGAGGTGGACATTCCGGCGGACCTGCCCAAGGTGGCCGTGGGTGAGTAGCCCTGTAACTGGCGGCTGTTTGCCTTTCAAGGTCCGGCGGGTGCAACTCCTGCCGGACCTTTGTATTTGCAGGGAAAAGTATGAGTACAAATTTCCGCGCCCCTGTGCTATAATTGCCTGTATGAGCAAGAGCGATACTGTCCGGGCCATGCCCGTTGCCATGAGCGTAGCCGGGTCCGACAGCGGGGCAGGGGCAGGTATTCAGGCAGACCTATTGACCTTTGCCGCGCACGGGGTGTATGGCACCACGGCCATCACGTGTCTTACTGCACAGAATCCGGACGGGGTGAGCGCGGTACAGGCCGCCACGCCGGAGTTTGTCGCTGCGCAATTGTCGCAGCTAGCGGGCTACTTCGACATCCGGGCCATGAAGACGGGTATGCTCTTTGATTCGGGCATAGTCCGTGCAGTCTGTGCCTTTATGGAGACGCGCCGCGACATTCCCGCAGTCGTGGACCCGGTTATGGTGGCTACGAGCGGCGCGGCCCTGCTCTGCGAGGAGGCGATGGCGGCCGTCCGTGGCGAGCTGCTACCGCTTGCTACGCTCATTACGCCCAACCTCGACGAGGCGGCTGTGATACTCGGGCAAAGGCCGCAGAGCGTGGATGAGATGCGCGATGCGGCGCGTATGCTGCATGTGATGTGCTCTACGGCGGTGCTGTTAAAAGGCGGGCATCTGGACAGCGGGGACAGCGTTACGGACATTCTATACACCGCGGACGGCACGATGCTCGAATTCAGCGACGAGCGAATCCGGGGCGTCAACACCCACGGCAGCGGCTGTACCCTTTCCGCAGCCATCTGCGCCGGGCTTGCAAAGGGGATGGAGCTACCGGAGGCTGTCTTCAGGGCAAGGCATTACCTCATGGACGGGATGCGCAAGGGCCTGAATCTTGGCCGCGACACTTTTATCGCGCACCTGCCCTAGGGAGCGATTGCGCCCAAGGCGCGGCATTTTGTTTGCAGCGCGGGGGTTGTGGCGTTGTTGTTCGTCTTTCCCGATGTCGAAGGCAGCGGATATTTCAATGCGTGGGGTTGCCATGCGTTACGAGGACGGCCCGGTCGTTGTTGGCGGGCTGGACCTTGATCTGCCCGCAGGGCGCTTTCACTGTCTTATTGGGCCTTCGGGCTGTGGCAAGAGCACTTTGCTGCGTCTTGCCGCTGGTCTATTGCGCCCGAAAGAGGGGGAAGTGATGGTAGCCGGGCGCGAGCCATGTGCCGAGCGAGGCCGGGGGACGGGTTTTGTATTTCAGGAGCCAACCCTAATGCCTTGGCTAGACGTGGCGGACAATATTGCCCTGCCTCTTCGCCTGCGTGGGGTGGGCAGGGCCGCGCGGCGAGCAAGGGCGGCGGAACTGGCCGAGACTCTTGGCATCGGGGCGCAACTTTCCTACTACCCGCGCCAGCTTTCGGGTGGTATGCGCATGAGGGTGTCGCTCGCGCGTGCCTTGTCCACGGCTCCGAGCCTGATGCTCTTTGACGAACCCTTTGCGGGCTTGGACGCCATACGGCGCGACAGCCTTGGGGCGGAGCTATTGGAGGTTTGGGCAAGGCAGGGATGGACGGCCCTCTTTGTAACGCACAGTGTGGCCGAGGCCGTGTTCCTTTCGCAGAAGGTTCACGTAATGGGCGGGCAGCCGGGTTGCGTATGTGCAAGTTACGAGGTGCCATTCCCTTATCCGAGGGCGGAGAGCCTGCGCTCCACGTCCGCATTTCAAGATCTGCTTGGCCGGATAAGCTCCGGGCTTGGGGAGGTGGCCGCGCTGTGAGCCGTCTGCGTTCCATAGCTTTGCCGCTCCTTTTCGGCCTGCTCCTGCTCGGTAGCTGGTATGCGGCGCGGCCCATCACCGGGTTTACCCGCTTTGCCCTGCCTTACCCGCACGAGGTGGCTCTTGCCATGCGCGCGCACTGGCGGGAGCTTATGCCCGCTGCCCTGCGCACCTTGCATACGGCTGGGACGGGCTTTGCCGGGGCACTGGCCCTTGGCATGGCGCTGGCTGTTCTTATGACATCGCGCCCAACGCTGCGGCGCATGATATATCCTTGGGTGCTGGTGCTTCAGATGATGCCGCTAGTCGTGCTCATCCCTCTTATCGTGCTATGGATGGACAGCTTTCGCGCCGTGCTTTTCATCGCCTTCCTCATCGCGTTTTTCCCGATTACAGCCAGCGCAGTACAGGGGCTTCGCAGTGCTGACCCCGCGGCGCTGGAGCTATTCCACCTGCACAGGGCAAGCTGGTGGCAGGAGCTGCGGCACTTGCGCCTGCCCACGGCCCTGCCTTACATCCTTACCGGGGCGCAGATTTCGGCCAGCCTTGCCATAGTGGGCGCTCTGACGGGCGAGATGTTCGCCGGGCAGGTGGCGGACGGAAGAGGCGGCCTTGGATACTGGATCATCCTGTACCGGGCAGAAGGCGACACTGCCGCCATGCTGGGCGCGGGCATGAGCGCCTGCGCGATGGGTTTTGCCTTCGTGGGGGTCGTGCAGCTATTGCGCCGTCGCCTTCTATCGCGCTGGCACGAGTCCTTTTCGCCGCGTCAGGAACAGCTTCGCCGCCTGCGTTCTTGATAGCTGCCGCGTGCCCGTGTATGCTTCGTGTCAAAGAGAGATGAACAGCGACGATGTGGAAATAGGTGTGCGGGGGCTGATGCCGGTAAGTAGCGGGGTCGCTGCTTTTCTTGGCACTGCGGCCAAGGTCTTTGTCATTCATGTGGATTCATCCACAGGCAAGGCCATGCACATGGCCATGCAGGGACGCAGCCATCCGCGTCCAATGACGCACGACCTTGTCACTCAGTTGCTCATGGGTTTCGACATCCGCTTGGAGCGCGTGCTGATCGACAAGCGGGAGGAGGATACCTTTTTCGCCAAGCTCTTTCTTTGCAAGACCTTGCCGGATGGGGGCAGGGAAGTGCTGGTGCTCGATGCGAGGCCTAGCGATTGCATCGTTCTGGCCATTCAAGCCCGCAGGCCGGTCTATATCACAAGGGATGTGCTTGAAGGCGTGGAGGATATGAGCGACCTCTTGGAGCGTTTTCGCAGCGAAGACAAGTAGCGCGGTTAGCGGTCGCGATGCCGTCCGCGTATGTATGTGTAGCAGAGTGCTGGCCTTTGCCGTCTTGCTAGTACAGAATATGCAGCATGATCTGCGGGCTATGGATTGACGGCGATGGACGGGCACACATTTGCGAGGCCGCGCCCGATGGCAGGCGTAGCTTGCGGGTGGAAGATGGCTTCCGCCCCTTCATATGGGCTGCTGGCGAGCCTCTTTCAAGCGGCATGACAGTGCGAAGGCTCGAAGGTCAGGGCGTGCTTAACCGCCTGCTCGTGTTCGACAGCCCGGAACATTTCCGCCCCGCAGCGGCTGACCGCAGCCTCGAAAGCGAGGTCATCCGCCCTCTTGAGGCCCAGTGGCTGATGCATTCGCGCCGTCGCAGCTACGAGGGGATGCTATTTTCGGAGCTTCGCCGTGCCACTTTCGACATCGAAATCGACTGCCCCGACGAAGAACCTGATGCGGACAATGCCGCGCATCGAGTGCTGGCACTTGGCCTTGTCCTTCCTGACGGCGAACTGCGGGTTCTGGAGCCTCGGGACGACTCTTCCGACGCCGAGCGCGAGATGCTCAAGGCCTTTTGCACCCTACTTGCCGGGGCGGACCCCGACCTTGTCGAAGGGCACGGCATACTCTCAGGCCCGCTGGACTTTTTCATCCGCCGCTGCCGCCGCTACCGGGTTAAGCTGCCTCTAGGCCGCTTCGGGCAGGGCGCGGCCTCGCGCAAGAGCCGGATGCGAATTGCAGAGCGTTGGCTGGACTTTGTGCGGACGGACATTCCGGGCAGGGCCGTGTTCGACAGTGCGATGGCGGCGCAGGTCTATGACATTAGCGCGCGCGAACTGCCCGGCTACGAACTGGACGAGGTGGCGGAATACTTCGGCGTGGCCGACGGGGAGGGCGATTCCGCTCCAGGCCCGGCAGCCGAGCTATCCCGCAGGCTGGCGCTGGCCCGTGCCGTTTGCTCCACCTTGCTGCCCACCTATTTTGCGCAGGCGCAGAATCTGCCCCTGCCAATGCAGGAAGTCTGCCTTCGCGGCTCATCGGCCAAGGTCGATGCCCTTATATTTGAACGCTACTATCATGCCGGGCTGGCGCTCCCGGCCTACCCGGAGCCGAGACCCTTCGAGGGGGCCTTTTCCGAGAGCTTTGAAACGGGCGTCTTCCACAAGGTGCTGCATTACGACGTGGCTTCGCTTTACCCATCGCTGCTTCTTTCGATGGGCAGGGGGCCGGCGGGCGATGGTTTGAACGTGTTCCTGCCCCTGCTGGCCGAGCTGCGGACTCTGCGCCTCGAATACAAGCGCCTTGCCCGCGAGGCGCAGAGCGAGGAGGCGCGCAATACGCACAATGCTAGGCAGCAGAGCTTCAAGATACTCATCAACTCATTCTATGGCTACCTGGGTTTCCCACAGGCCCGTTTTGCGGACCCCGGCCTTGCCGCCGAGGTAACGCGCCGGGGCAGGGAGCTGCTTCAGAGCCTGATTGCGCAGTTCCGCGGTCTTGGCTGCCGGGTGCTGGAGGCCGACACGGACGGCATATACCTCGAAGGCGGCGCATTCTGGGAGGAGCCGGAGCGTATGCTCGACGCCGTGGCACATCTTTTGCCGGATGGCGTGGCGCTCGAATTTGACGGGCGCTACGATTCCATGTTCTGCTATAAGGCGAAAAACTACGCCCTGCTGGAGAATGGCAGGGTGACGATGAAGGGCAGCGCCTTCCGCTCCCGCGGGACAGAGCCTTTCCTTAAGCGTCTGACGCGGCAGCTTGTAATGTACCAGCTTGGCGCGAGCGAGCGCCCGCCAGCCCTATGCGTCGAGGACGCAAAGGCACAAATTGCCACAGGGCGCATGGATGTGCGCCTTCTGGCCCGCAGCGAGTATCTTTCCATGAGTCCGGCAGCGTACAAGAGGAAGATAGACGAGGGCGGCAAGCCGCGCCGCGCTTCGCTGGAGGTGGCCCTGCGCATGAAGCCCGCCCCGCGCATGGGCGAGCGGGTGTCCTACTATATTCTGCCCAAGGTAAAGGGGATGACGAGCGACTGGCAGCGAGCGCGTCCTCTATCCGAATACGACGCGGCAGAGGCCCCGTACGCGGCGGATTACTACCTGAAGAAGCTGGACGAGTGGGCAAAGCGTTTTGCGGAGTTCACGGGTGCGGCTCCGGCTCAGGAGGAGTTTTTTGCGGATGAATAGGAGGACGCGGAGGCGGCGCGGCCTGACGATTATCGAGGTGGTGGCCTCGCTCTTTTTGCTGGCCCTAGTCGCCGTGGCCGCTGTCATGCTCATATCAGGGAGGGACAGCATATCTCCGCGCCGTGCCGCACTTGACGAGGCCCCGGCAGCGGTGGATGCCCTGCACGCCGCTCTTCGGGGCGAGGATGTGGCATCGTTATCCGTATCCCTAGCTGCCGGTGAGGCAAGGCGCGTCGTGTTTCTGACAAGGACGCAGGATGAGGCCCGCTGGCACTGCATGGACCCGGCTACTCTGGCCTCCTTGTCCGATGCAATAAGCTGCCTCTATGTGGCGAAGTTTGGCGGTGCGGAGGTGCAGGGCGGGGGTCTTGCGCTGGAGTTCGATGTGTCGCTGGGCTGGCTGCCGCCTCTGGAGGGCGAGAATGCGGACGAGTTGCGCGCACGGTTGGGGGATGCGGTCAATATTGCCAGATACCGCGAGATGGTTTTTCGCAAAGGTTTGCTGGAGGATGAATGATGCGCAGGCGCGGACATACGCTTGTCGAACTGATGGTGGCGCTGGCCGTGGGAGTAATCATCGCGGCAATAGCAGCAAGGCTGTTGTTCGATGGCCTCGATAGCTGGCAGAAGCAGGGCGAGGCAGATCGTGCCGTGCGGTATGTACAGTTGACGCTGGACTCGCTTGCCGCCGATCTTGCCTCGCAGCCATTGAGGCCGGATTTGTCCGCCCCTCTAGAGGGCTTTTTTCTCGATTCGGCCGGGGAAATCATACCCATTCTTCTGGCTGGCAGAGACTTGAGGCCTCGATCCGCGTGCTGGTATCTGGAGGCGGGGGAGGGCGGGGTGCTGACCCTGTACCGGCTGGAGGCGGACGAGGTCGAGACTGCGGCAGCCCTGCCGGGCAATGCGGCGGCGGCGTTTGTAGCCGCTGCTCTGGCGGATGGTGGGGATTCCGAAGTGCTTCTCCGGCGAGGTCAGCGGCTGTGCGTGGGATTGGTCTCGCTGCGTATGCACAGGTTCGCTGATGAACCACATTTGCAGCTTGAACTTAGGTGCAGGGACTTTTCTAGCTCAAGAGCCTTGAATTTGCCCTGATGCAACCAGTTTGTGCCTTTCTTGCTTACTTAGTGCCATTACCCGTTTCGGCCCAGTCCTCTATCTGGAACTGCGGGGTGCGCTGGCCTTTCCAGACGTTCCATGTCAGGCGGGCTACTATGTCGATGGTTTTGTTTGTCGGAGGCATCCTGTCCTTGCAGCGCCAGTGGACGCAGGACATCAGCTGCCCTCGCCCGATATCCACGCTGAAGCGGCAATGTCCGCTGCCAAATAGTGAGGCAGGGAAGGGGACGCGCAGCCCACGAATCCCGATAAGGGGCTGGGGGTTGCCCTGTCCGTAAGGGCCAAGGGCTTCCAACTCGCGGAACAGGTTTTCGTTCAGTTCCTCCGGCTGCACCCAGCAGGCAATTTCCAGCGTGGCCTCTGTACTAGCGGATCCGGATTGCGAGGCTACCGAGCGAGCGAAGGCTTTGCGGAAGGCGTCGAGGTACTCTGCCTCCATCGTTACGCCGACGGCCATTGGGTGCCCACCCCATGTCTTAAGTAGCTCTGCACAGGGCTGTATGGCGGCCACTAGGTCGATGCCACCTGCGCTGCGACCAGAGCCTTTGAAAAGGCCTCCTTCTTCGCTCCCAAGGACTATGGCCGGACGCTGATACTGTCCCGCTACGCGGCTGGCAACTATGCCTACTACGCCGGGGTGCCAGTCTGGCGAATGCAGAACAAGTGCAGCGTCGTCGGCGTAGGACTCTTCCACCATGTTCATGGCCTGTGCGGCTATCTCGCGCTCAATGTCCTGCCGCTCGCGGTTCATGCGGTCCAGCTCTTGCGCGATTTCTATGCAGCGCAGCCAGTCCTTTCCCATGAGTAGATCCACGGCGCTGCTTGCCTCTGCAAGGCGGCCGCTCGCATTGATGCGCGGGGACAGGCGGAAGGAGAGATCGAAGGGCGTTACGGGCTGGTCCGGCAACATGCCCGATACCTCGAAGAGGGCTTCGAGGCCTGTTCGGCGTGGGCTTTGCATCCTCTCCATGCCGCGCTTAGCCAGAATGCGGTTTTCGTCAAGCAGGGGGACAAGGTCCGCCACCGTGCCAAGTGCCACAAGGTCGAGATATTCGCGCAGGTCCAGCTTGTGCGCGCATTCGTCGCCCTCGTCGCGCAGGCGCTTGATCAGAGCATGGGCGAATTTGAAGGTCAGCCCCACAGTGCAGAGCTGGCTCCAAGGCTGCTGCTCGCCGTCGAAAAGGTGCGGGTTGACGAGTATTGCCTGGTTTTCCGCACTGCCTTCATCGCGGCTTGTGTGGTGGTCCAGAATGATGATGTCAACGCCAAGCTCGCGTAGCCACGCGACTTCGGCACCGCTGTTGGTTCCGCAGTCCACGGCTATGAGTAGATCCGGCCTGCCGCCTTCGAGGAGTCTTTCCAATGCCGTACGGGAAAGGCCGTAACCTTCATCCATGCGTCTGGGTACAAGATATCGTGGGTAGAGGCCGAAGCTGTTCAATAGGTCCAGGAGAAGCACCGTGCTCGTCACCCCATCCACGTCGTAGTCGCCGAACACGACCACGCTCTCGCCCTTGCGCAGGGCGCGGATGACGCGCTCTATGGCTGCCTCCATGTTCGTAATCCGGAATGGGTCATCTAGCTCGCGAAGCATGGGGTTCATGAAACGCCGCGCCTCTGCCGCGCCCTTTAGGCCGAGGGCGTGGAGCAGAGTCGCAGTAGCGCATGAAATGCCAAGTTCTCCCGCCAGTGCAGCCACTCCGGCGCGGGACTGTTCTTTGCTTGTCCAGCGCAAGATCTTGGCCTGCTAGCTGTTCGCGGGTTCTTCGTCGGTCTCGCCGCTGTGCCAGTCGTACACAGGCTCCTTGTGTTCTTCTTCAACCTTGCGGCGGTCGCCCTTGTGATACCAGTAGAACACGGGGCTTGCGATGAAGATGGACGAGAAGGTGCCAGTAAAGATGCCGATGAGGAAGACCAGTGCAAAGTCCACCACTACGCCAGCTGCGAACAGGAACAGGGCGAAGGTGGCAAGGAAGGTGGTTATCGAGGTGAGCAGCGTGCGGGCCAGTGTGCGGTTGATGGCAAGATGCACGATGTCGCGTAGCGTCATTGTCGGGTTAAGCTCCAGTTCCTCGCGTATGCGGTCGAACACGACGATGGTGTCGTTAATCGAGTAGCCGAGCACCATCAGGATGGCCGCGATCATGGGCGAGGTGAACTGGCCCGACCCAAGCCCGAGATACTCTCCAAATAGTACGAACATGCCCACCGTCATGGCTCCGTCGTGTATGGTGGCCACCACTGCACCAATGCCATAGCCCCATTCAAAGCGCAGGGCCACGTATAGACCTATGCCTAGTAGGGCAACCAGCAGCGATATGATGGCGCTTTCTGCGACTTCCTTGCCTACTGCGGGGCCAATCTGCTGCACGCTTAGGAGCGACAGGCCAGCGTCGGGGTAGGCTTTCTGGAGAGCGTCGGCAAAGGACTGTCCCATTAGGTGCCGGGTCTGGAGCTTCAGGGCGTGGTCGTCGGTGCCGATGGTGGTCTGGAAGGATGCGGTCACCTCGCCAAAGCTGCCGTGTGCAATGGCCGAGGCGTAAGATTCTCCAATCGGGGTCTTGGGGTCTGTGTTCGCCGCGTATGTCTGAATCTGGGCAATAGATATGGAGGACACTTTGTCCACGTCTGCCACCGTCAGTTCCTGGGTGTAGCTCATGGTTACTTCGTCACCGCCGACAAAGTCCACGCCAAAGATTGTGTTCCAGTGTGTGGTTACACCGAAGATGCCCAGTGTTACTAGGCACCAAGAGCCGACAAAGGCTGGCTTGCGGTAGTCCAGGAACTTGAACTTGCAGTTGCTGAACAGTTCGAAGCCGACCATACGCTTCAGGATGTTCTTCGATACGAGCAGTTCCATTATCCAACGGCTTGCGATGAGAGAGCAGAACATAGTTCCGAAGATACCGATGGTGAGCGTCACACCGAAGCCCTTGACTGCGCCCGTACCCAGCCATGCGAGGAGTGAGCTGGTTATGAGGGTTGTCACGTTGGCATCGACGATGGTGCTAGTAACCTTGTTGAAGCCAATTTCCAAGGCGGCCAGTCTGTCCTTGCCCGCGCGTAGCTCTTCGCGCACGCGCTCAAGGATTAGGATGTTCGAGTCAACGGCCATGCCGATTGTCAGCACTAGGGCCGCAACACCGGGCAGGGTGAGGGTGGCCCCGAAATACGAGAGGCCTGCCAGAACTATGAGGATGTTGAAGCAGACGGTGACGATGGCAATTATGCCGCTGCCCCAGTAGTAAAGTATCATGAAGGCGATGACCAGAGCGCCGCCAATGACGGAGGCCCCGTAGCTGGCTTCCTTGGCTCCGGCTGCGAGGGTGGGGCCGACTTCGCTCATCTCGTCCACAATCAGGCCCACTTCGAGCGGGTTTTCTAGGACGTTGGCTAGGTCGATCGCTTCGCGCTGGCTGAAGGAGCCGGTGATGCTGGCAGAGCCGCCAGTTATTGCTTCGCGCACAGAAGGGGCGCTTTGGAGCTTGCCGTCTAGGATGATGGCGAGTTGGCCAACGCTGTTTGTGCGGGCGTTTTCCTCGGCAATGTGGCGGGTGAGGTCGGCAAAGCGTTTGCTGCCCTCGTCGGTAAAGCTGATGAGTACCTCGTTGCCGCCGAACTGGCCCATCGCTGCTCGGGCGTTCTTGACGCTCTTGCCTGTCATCTCGGGGATGCTCTTTACAAAGTAGGGCACCTCGTAGAGGCGGCCTGTCTTGGGGTCGTCGCGCTCTTCGACGAGACGGCGGTAACCGAGCGGTGCTGCGCCGCCGGAGCGGGCGTCCGCGCTGCGGTGGACTAGGCAGAATTCTAGCACTGCGGGCTTGCCGATAGTGCTGATAATGTCCGGGTTGTCGCGAGTGCTCACTCCGGGCATCTGCACCTCTATGCGGTCGTCGCCCTTCAGGCGGATGACTGGCTCTGCAACGCCGAGCGAGTCCACACGGCGGGAGATTATCTCGCGCGCCTTGTCCATCTTGCTGCCGCGTTCAAAGGCGTCGCCGGCAAGCTGGCTTTCGTTGGCCTTGAAGGTGACGGCAACGCCGCCTGCAAGGTCGAGGCCGAAGCGGAGCCGTCCCTGACTGCGGCGCAGCAGCTCGCGCAGCATGATAGTGTTGCGCTTGTCCAGATTGGGCACGTCGGCCAGTGTGTACTGTGGGAAATAGCTGGATATGTCCAGCTTGCGCTCCTTGGCGATGCGACCGAGGGCCACGTAAACGCTGGGCTGCTTCCCGCCGTCCACAAGAGCTTGCGCCTCTGCCAAAATGCTTGCGAAGGCTTGTTTTCGCGCGGCTTCTTCCGCGGCCTTGTCCTTTTTCGCTGCGAGGGCAGCCTCAAGCTGCGCCTTGTAGTCAACGCCCTGTTCTATACCGGCTTCTTCGACGATGAACTGCTCGAAGGGTGTGTCTTTGACGGGGCTGATGGTCGATACCGCCCAGGCGAATATCAGGGCGGATAGAACGAATTTCCAGAGTATTTTGCCGTTCATAGGGCTTGCAGCGGATAAGGGGAAAGAGGGCGATCTTATTATGATTCCCGGCAGGGCTGGCCGGAACTTATTATTGGGCGACTACTTCTTTTCGACAACTTCGGCAGCGGGGGCGCTTACCTTGCTGCCGACGTAGCCTTTGCCAAGCTCGATGCGGGTGCCGTCGGCTATCTTGAGCACGATGCGGTCGGCGCGCACTTGCTGGACTGTGCCGTAGATGCCGCCGCTTGTGATGATTTCGTCACCGGCCTTGAGGGCTTCAATCATTTTCTGGTGCTCTTTCTGACGCTTGCGCTGGGGGGCGATCATGAGAAACCACATGGCCAGAAAGAAGAGGCCCATGATTAGGAGCATGCTGGTGCCACCCTGCTGGGCGGGTGCCGCACCCTCTGCGGCCTGTGCGAGTACGTTGATGGATGTCATGGCTTTTGCGGGGGTTGAATAAAAGGTTCTGAATGTGGCTTTGGCAGGGCCGATGGCAAGCCTTTACGCGATTGCAGACCGGCTTTCCATTTGACAGGCTCTGTCGCAGTGTACAGTTTGATACACTTTCTGACTTTCTTCCGGTTCCTTAGATGTTAGACGATCTGCACAGTGTACTGGTCACGCAGCCCGTGCTGCAAAAACGTGTGGAGGAGCTGGGAAGGGAGATTAGCGAAAAATATCGGGACACGGGCGAACTGACCGTCGTTGCCATAATTAACGGCGCGATTGTATTTGCTGCGGACCTGATTCGCCACATCGACCTGCCCCTGCGCCTTGACTGCTTGCGCGTGTCCAGTTACCGCGACGATACCAAGCCCGTATCCTCGCCCGAGATTATAGACAAGCTGCGACTGGATCTGAAAGATCGCCACGTTCTGCTTATCGACGACATCATGGACACCGGCCGCACTTCAGAGCAGGTGCTGGAAATGCTTCGGCAGATGGGGCCTGCGTCGTTGCGCCTGTGTGTGCTTCTCGAAAAGAGAGGGCGGCGCGAGGTTGACTTGGAGCCGGACTTTGTGGGCTTTAGCATCCCGGATGACTTTGTGGTGGGCTATGGGCTGGACTTTGCCGAGCATTATCGCAACCTTCCTTGCATTGGTGTGCTTCGCCCGGAGGCTCAGAACCCGCCCGAGTGGCGCTAGGTATCTGCGCTTGGTGGTGTGGCACGCTGTCCTGTATCAGCTCCTATGGCGCTCCTTCTCTTGCGCCACATAACGCAGTCATGTTGTCGATACGCCCAGTTCTGGCTTCGATACTGCTCTTGGCCACCCGCTTGCTTGCGGGACCGGACGAGGCCAATGCCTTTCTTGAAATGTACTCGCGCGCGTTGGCCCAGCCAGCATCTATCACCCAGCGCATTTCCTTGCGCACTGAGTCTGGAGGGATCACTTTGCCGGGCAGGCAGATTGGCATCATTACATGGGCTTCCGGCGCGAATCCCTTCATGTGCATCACTTCACAGCGCGATTCGGGCGAGCCGGGCGCGTCAAGGCAGTTGATAAGCATGTCGGCCAGTTGCAGGGATGGTATACTGAGGCTGGTCGATTCGGAGCATTCGGCATATTACGAGGAGGCACTGGCGGGGACGGGGGCCAATCTCATCTCTGCGCGCATGGATATTGTACTGTGTTCGCTCATGTATCCTGCTGTATTTGACGGGTTTCGGAGTGGCGATGGCACGATTACCGACGAGTTTGTGGACAATATCCCGGTGAAGCGTCTTGTCGTGCAACGTGGGCCTTACCGGCTGGATCTCACTGTCGATGCCGCCACGATGATGCCGCTTCGTATCGAGCGTTCCAGCCCCGGATCCGGCGCTCCGGGAGCGCAGTTGCGCTACATTTGCGAACTTGGGCGCCCAAGGGTGTCGGCTCTTCGTCCGCCAGAGGAGATATTCAATGTCAACAGCATGTTCGGCTTTGAGCGCCGTCGCCACGAGCCGACGGGGCTACTTGGGCGCGCGGCACCGTCCTTTAGCGTGCAGATGTTGGATGGCTCGGTGCTCAATTTGCAGGAGCAGCGGGGGCGTTGGGTGTTTCTATTTTTCCACTCCGAGGAGGAGCGTTCGCAACAAAGCGGCCCATTATATGTGGAAAGAGCGGGTGACAGGGCACGTGCTGCCGGGGCCGTGTTCATCGATGTTTACTCGCAGTCTGGCGATTCCATTGGTCCAGCCAAGCCCTACAAGTTGCAACATGCCTGCAAGAGCGATGTGCTTATGCGCATGTACGGGGTAAACAGGGCAGGGCTTCCCTTGTTGGTCCTGATCGACCCGGAAGGAAATGTGCGCGAGCTGATGATAGGCTTCATTCCGGGCCTTGGCGAGAGGGCACTGGATCGCCTATTGGAGCCGCTTGAGGCCGCAAGCAGGATTGTATCTGAGGCAAAGTAAGGTCGTTGGAGCATTGGGATACTCTCTTACTTGTTTGCGTTCTCTTGTCCGGCCTTGAGGCGGATGAACTTGTATGGGTGCCAGTCCATGACGTTGTTTTCCCAGCCCTCTACCATTGTACTGACCATGCGGGCGCTGTTGTAGTGGTAGATTGGGATTATGCAGGCAGATTCAAGAAGTATGCTTTCGGCGGCTGCGTAGGCGCTGTTCCGCTCCTGAGTGTGGGCGGCCAGCGCTGCTTGGTTCATACATGAGTCGTATGCAGCGTCGTCCCAGCGGGCGAAGTTATTTGGCGCGTCGCTCCTCCAGAGATCGAGGAAGCTGGCCGGTGATGGATAGTCCGCCACCCATGAGCCACGGGCCAGATGGAAGCTGCCTCTGTTGCGCGATCCGATGTAGCTGTTGAAATCCTCGTTGCGAAGTTGCACATCTATGCCCAGCTCCTGCTTCCACATGGCTTGCACGGCCTCGGCAATTTTCATCTGGTTCTCGGAGGTGTTGAATAAAAGCTCGATTGTAGGAAAGCCCCGTCCGCCGGGGTAGCCTGCCTCGGCCAGCAGTTCGCGGGCTTTGTCAGTGTCGGTGCGTACGATGGCGGGCGGCAAGTAACTGCCGATGCCATTGGGGGTAAAGCTGTTGGCCGGGCTTTGCGCATCGCCTAGCAGGCGGGCGGCAAGCGTCTTGCGGTCTATTGCAAGCGAAAGCGCTTGCCGCAGCTTCTCGTTGTCGAGGGGAGGCTTGGCCGTGTTGGCTATATAGTAATATACGCCAAGGTATGGGGCTATGCGGAGGGCAGGGTCCGCCGCTGCTTTCATACGCGGAATGTCGCTGATTGGCACGGCCTGAGTAACATGCAACTGGCCGCCGCGATAGGCCATTGCCTCGGTGTTTATGCTCTCGATGGGAAAGAAGCGCAGTCCATTCAGTGCCACATTGTCAGCGTCCCAGTATAGAGGGTTCTTTCGCAGTTCCATCATCTGGTAAGGCTGCCAGCTTTGCATCACGAAGGGGCCGTTGCCCACGAGGTCTGCGGAGCGGGTCCAGCCGTTGGAGCGATCATTGGTGGAGCCGGTCTTTTCGATACATGCGCGTGGGAGGGGCGCTGCCGACGGGTGCGATAGGATGTTGAGAAACCACGGGGTGGGGCGCACAAGTTCAACGACCAGGGTGTGTGCATCCGGGGCAGATATGCCTAGAGAAGTGGCGTCGGCTTTGCCTGAAGCATATTCTCTCGCCCCTCGAATGTCCATGAGAAGGACGGCGTTGCCCGAGGCCATGTCGGGCGAGAGCAGCCTTTGCCATGAGAAGACAAAGTCTGTACTTGTTAGCGGCGAGGCGTCGCTCCAGCAGGCGTTTTTACGCAGTTTGAATGTGTAGCGAAGCCCGTCTGGCGAGATATCCCAGCTTTCCGCGACGCCGGGCAGCGGTTCGAGGGTGGAGGGGTGGGGGACTACTAGTCCTTCAAAAAGGGCGAAGCAGATGCCGAACACTTCCACGCTCGTGCTTACGTGGGGGTCTAGGGTGCCGGGTTCTATCTTGTTGCCCAGTAGCAGTATGCCATCTTTAGCGGCGCGTTCAGCCTGGGTCTCCCTCTTGGCGCATGCGCTAAGTATTAGGATGGCGGCTAGGGCGGCTTTCGAGGCGAGGCGTGGCAGAGTCATGCACGTCACTATGAGCGTTGGGGCCTTGGCAGGCAATAGAGTCTGTATCGTGCGGGATAGGATTCATGTCGCCCTTTTGTATTCGCATATGCGAAACAGATCGTTGGGCTTTGCATGTAGCATTTTCGTATCCATGAAGCAGGCCCGTTGACCTATCTGTACAGTAGTACATGTTAGTAGTATGAAAATCCGGGTTATGGTCATGGCGCTTCTTTCCATGATAATGGCTATGCTGGCCTTTTACTATTGGCCGGATGGGCGTGAAGGCACCCGCGACATTGCTCCAAGGGAGAGAACAAGGCAGGTGCTGGCCGAACAGGCCTCGCCGCGCAACCAGTCCAGATACCTTGGCATGATGAGCCGCGTTCCAGCTGGAGCACTGAAGAATCGTTTCGTTGTGATTCTTCCGGGAGAAAAGGAGTATGCGGCCTTCAGTGCTTCCATGCGTGAAAAGGGTCTGAAGGTTCTTGCTAGAGTGGATGTGTTGAACGCGCTTCTTGTGCAGGCTGACGATGCTCCGGCTATGGAATTGCTGGCGGCTTCCATCCCCGAAGGCGCGGTCCTGGAACATGACTTTGAGAGTCTATGCCCCGATTTAGTCGAGCTAAGTCTGCCGGACGATCTGGAGTCTTGGGAGGCTGCCTTTCACGCAAGGCTGGGCTTCCCCGATGACGTGAACCGTGGGCGTGGCGTGCAGGTGGCGATGCTTGGCTTTCGCGTCGTGCCGCACCCGGTGCTGGCCAGCGCAAGCATATTTCAGTACGCAGCGCCTCAGCTTGGCGAGGGAGATAGTTGGTACGGCACTGCAATGGCCTCTGTGCTTTTGGGCAGGGATGAGTATGTGCGCGGCGTGGCTCCTTCGGCACAGCTTAAGGTGTTTCCAGTCCTTTCCGCCGATGGGCGGGGCGATAGCTTTTCCATTGCGGCGGCCATTGTATCGGCCGTGGATTCGGGTGCATCTCTTGTGTGCGTATTGTCGTCAACTCAGGGCTATACTGCGCTGATGCTGGCGACTGTGGACTATGCGAGCAAGAGGAACGCTCTTGTTATAGCACCTGCTTCGGATGCCGGTGGCGTGCATTATCCGGCGGCACTGGATGGTGTGCTTGTCGTTGCCGGGGTGGATAGGAAAGGGCGTACACTTGGCCGGGACTCGCGCGCAGGCATTCATGCGCCGGGTGTTGGCATACCGGTGGCGGCCCCGGAGGGGCAGGTGGCGCTTGTGGATGGCAGCGGTTCTTCTGTTATGATCGTTGCAGGGGCGCTTGCTGGCCTTATGTACGAGACGCCGGGCCTTGCTCCTCAGCCCGCTGCCGCGTTGCTTTTCGAATATGCTTCTGGGACCGGTCTTGCCAGCGGTGCTGCGCCGGGTCTATTGGATGTGGAGCGTGTGCGTATGCGAAATGTGCCAGGTTTGCGCGACATGGCTGTCACTGGGATAGACAGCGTTCCGGCCGGGCCGGGGCTGCGCACAGTTCGTGTTGCGGTGCAGAACAAGGGTACGGCAATGACGGCATTCACGCTCGAAGTGAGTTCTGGTGCTCGTCTGTTCCGTTTCACAAATCCCGGCCTGCCCGGCAATCATAGGGAAGTGTTCAGTTTCGAGGCTCCAGACTCCGGTCCAATAGAGGCACGCGTCAGTGCTCTTGCCAACGACATCAATAGCGAGAACGACGTGATGATTGTCGGGACCGAGTAGTCAGGCTCGGTTCTTTGCTCTTAGCCCCCGTTCGCTTGATAAGGTGCCCTAGGCAGCTTCGGATGGCTCTCCGCGCTGGGTTTCGCCGCGTCCGCTGCTCTTTTCGCGCGTTTCCGATGCTTCGCCGTGGCGAATTTCGGGCTTTGCGCGTCCTTTGGCGACCTCGCCGTTGATGATGACTTCCTCGATGTTGCTTGTTTCGGGCAGGTCGAACATCACGTCCAGCATCAGCTTTTCGACGATGGCGCGAAGGGCGCGGGCGCCGGTCTTTAGTTCCAGTGCCTTTTCTGCCACAGCGCGGGCGGCGTCGGCGGTGAAGGTGAGCTTCACTCCTTCGAGGGCGAGAAGCTTGGCGAACTGCTTCAAAATGGCGTTGCGCGTGCCGTGGAGGATGTGCTCTAGGTCGGCGACTGTCAGTTCGTCGAGGACGGACACCACGGGCAGACGGCCAATGAACTCGGGTATCATGCCGAACTTCACGAGGTCTTCCGGGGCTAGCTCGCGCATCACCTGCCCGTCGTTCATCTCCTTGACGCTGCCGGGCGTGTAGTCCCAGCCCACGGTGTTGGCTCCGAGGCGGCGGCGCACAATCTTTTCGAGTCCGACAAAGGCTCCGCCGCAGATGAAGAGGATGTTCTCGGTGTTGACC
>LVBW01000064.1 GCA_001604585.1 Puniceicoccales bacterium Verruco_02
TTCGTGCAGACAAGCGACGAACGCTTCGGCCAGTACCAGCGCGGGATCGGCGACTTTGGCGTCGGCGAGATCGACGCGGCGCGGGCGGCCTTGCAGGACCTCGTCGTGGAAATGGGCACGGTGGCGCAGCAGGTTTACGGCGTCATCGGGAGCGTCGCTGGGAGCTTCCGCACGTCGCTCGGCGAGAGCATTTCGGGTCTCATCACTCGCACGATGGACTGGTCCGACGCCTTGCGAAACATCGGCTCCAGCGTCGTGCAGTCGATCATCCAGAGCTTTGCCGACATGGCCGCCGCTTGGATCACAAAGCAGCTCATCATGTTCGCGCTAGGCCAGAAGCTGAAGACGGCGGACAGCGCGACGNNGTCCACGCGGGCGAGGACGTTTTCAGCCAGTCGAACATCGCGCTCTGGGGCCGTGGCCGCGAGGGCCTGAAGAACGTCGAACTGCTGCGTCGCGTCGGTCCGGCGGCGCTGCCAACCGTGGCCAACCGCACGGGCGCATCGCACGCGATGATGGGCCAGCTGCGGGTGAACCGCCCCGGCTATGCCCTCGGCGGGATTGTCGGCGGCAGCGTGGCCATGGCGGACATTCAGAAGGAGGTCGCTGCGGGCAAGGTTGACGCGGGCGGCACGGAAAAACGCCGCGTCGAAGCGTTCCTTTTTCACGACAAGCGGACGAAGGACGAAATCCTAGCGAGCCCCGAACTGGAGGATGCGGTCCTGCGCATTATTGAACTGAACTCATAGCTGATGCGCATTCCTCATTCGCTGGCATGGAGGTCATTTGCCAGTGTCCCAAACTCTCTTTTTGTGCCTCAGTTTGTGCTTTTTGGAATTGGCAGTCCAAGTAGGAATCCGTGTCATATCCTCGTTTTCTATACAGCGCCAATCCTTCACGTAATAGGGAGAAGTTGATGGAGGTTATCGTGTTCTCCGCATCGTTCAATTCAATGTGATACAATGGGTTGGGATGCTGTGGGTCGTGGTCCACGCTGGAACACGCGGTGAGTCTGCGCCCCATTGTTAGTAGCAGGATAGCGTCCTTTGTCTTCTGCTTCTCTGCGCTCGAAAAGTCATCGAAGGTTAGCCCCGCCAGAGTGATGGTAACGGTTCTGGATTTCTTGTTGTAAGTGTCCTCCAGCTCAACATTCAGGGTCAGATCATCGTTCACCGAAAGTATGGTACAGCTGTATGTGAAGTAAAGCTGGCTGATCATTTCGGGCGGAACACATTCTGTTGACTCATCGCGAGGAAAAAATGGGTGGGGCGAATGTTGCGCAATAAGGGCGCAGGGAACAATGAGGCCAATCAGTAAGAGCTTCATGACGTTATCATGAGTGTAGCTGGGGCCAATTCAATGATGAATTGGGCGTTGACAGCGTTCAGGTGTCATGAGCCTGCATTCCATCACTTTGAACGGCGAAAGCCTGCTCCTTTTCCTCGCGCCCGTGGACTGGGCCGAGGGCGTCGCGATCACGCATCGGCTGGATGCCGAGGTGGAGGAGGGGCTTACGGGGCTAGAATCGCGGCGGCCCCGCTACGGTGCGTTGCGGCTTGAAATGACCTTCACGGCGCTTGTGACGGGTGCCGACGTGGGCGCGCTCCGCGAGGGGCTGCGCTCCAGTGCAAGGCTGCGCGTGGCGGTGCCTCTCTGGCCGGATTTGCTGGAGTCGGGCACGTCGGCGGTGGGCGTCTACACCGCGCCGAATACCCTCCAGTGGAACATGGATACGGGGAACTATGCCGTGAACAAGGCGGCGGTGCTCCACCCGCTGCGGGCCCCGCTCCTCATCGGGCGCTTGTCGGACGAGCCGGAGATGGAGGTGCTGGGCGGCGGGTTGGTCGCGGTGACGCTGAAGGTCGTCGAGGACAGTCCTTATAGTGAGCGCATCGGCCTGAACGCCGTGGACGCGGGGGATGACTGGCCTGCGGACCTCATGCCGGACTGGAAGAAGAACGCGGCGGGCATCCAGTACCGTGCCGAAGCGCAGCAGGTGGGCGAGGGGCGCGAGCGGCATGTGGAGGGCGTCGAGAGCCTCGTTCGCCTCACCCAGCAGGCGAACTTTGTCCTGCCGGGCGTGGCGCGCATCCGGCGGCTGCTCTCTTTCTACCGCGCCCGCCGGGGCCGGGCAGAGAGCTTCGTCATGCCGTTCTGCCTTCAGGATGGCACGACAGCGATTCATCACGGGCGTTTCCGCTTTGCCAAGGACGGGCTGAAGCTGACCTATTCCGCGCCGGGAGTCGCCGAGGCTGCGGTGTCGTTTGTCGAGGCGCCGGACTTCGTCGGCGAGACCCAGGCGCGGGCCGCTGTCTGCTACCTCTTCGAGTTCACCTACGAGGTGCCAAGCCCGGTCATCTACCGCTACACGAGCTACGAAAAGCCGCTCGTTTACGCGGGGCACACCTACGAGCCGCAGAAGATCGAGCACGGCAATCGCAAGCAGAGCACGAACCCCGCAAAGGACGAACTGACCTTGACTTGCGGCGAGTTCACGGACAGCCTCGGACGGCGAAACCCGCTCTGGCAGCGCGTCGGACATGGGCTGGAGCGGCGGCTGCTTTTGACCGTTTACGCCTGCAATCCGTCAGCGCCGAACGACTCGGCGAGTGTCTACTGGCGAGGCAGTTGCGGCGAGGTGACGCCAACCGGGCGGCTTTGGAAGGCGAAGTGCGTTCCTTACGCCGGACGGCTCGATTCGATGGCCCCGGCGACGATCCTCAAGAGCGGCTGCAACAACTTCTTTTGTGACAAACTCTGCGATCCAACGGGCACGATCCGCGCCGCACTGACGACGACCGGGACGGTTTCCAGTGCGTCCGGCACGGTGCTGAAAATCGCGAGCCTCAACCATCCCGACGGCTATTTTGCAGGCGGCTGGGTGGAAGTGGGCGAGGGCGATGCGCACGAGTTCCGGGCGATCCAGACAAGCCGCAGGACCGCGACCGGCATCGAGCTCATCCTGCAACGCCCGCTCCTGCGCTCGCACGCGACAGAAACGGCGACCTTCCTGCCTGACTGCGACGGCCAGCCCTCACGCTGCAAAGCCTACGGCAATTACGCAAGGTTCCGTGGCTTCCCGTTCATCCCCGCCGACAACCCGACACTGCCCGATTCCAGTGTGGACATGGATTACTCGAAGAAGTGATTACGGCAACTTGCGGCTTTGATCGGGCTGGCTTTGCGTCTTCAGCCCAAGCTTGGCCGCCGCCGCTTCGTCCTCGGCAATCCATTCCTCGATGTG
>LVBW01000065.1 GCA_001604585.1 Puniceicoccales bacterium Verruco_02
CGGAAGGGCCGTGTTTATCTGACTCATGTCCTTGGTTGTCAGGTGTATGCACTTTGTAAAGGGGTAGTGGGTATGGGGGGTGGGGTGTACGGACAAGGGGCAGTCGTCCGGCATGGAGGATGGGGCAAACACTCTCCATGCTACTGTTAGTATGCTCCATGTTCAGAGAAATGCAAGGCCTGACTAACATATCGTGTTGCCTCTTGTTCCCATTACGGGCATGGCTCTTGGTTACTGGAACCACCGGGTGCAAGCATGTCCTTACCCCACATGGAAGCCTCCAACCTTACCTTGCTACTGAACGCCAGGAGCGATAGTCCGGCCTGTTCGTCGGACGAGCTTCTACCTCTTGTTTACGACGAACTTCGACGCATGGCTGCGGAGCGTATGTCGGACGAATTACGTGAGCGCACTCTCCAGCCGACGGCACTGGTCCACGAAGCTTGGCTCCGCCTTCACCGGGGCAGGCATCAGCAATGGAACGACCGTTTTCATTTCTTTCGTGTAGCAGTGCGGACCATGCGCAGGATACTCGTTGACAGGGCTAGGCAGAGGTCGAGCCTCCGTCACTGCGAGGGAGCGGGGCGGGTGAATATCGCTGATATCGACCTTGCTGCCGCCACGCCGGACGACAGGGTGCTGCTGGTGAACTCGGCTCTGGACGAGCTTCGCAAACTGGACCCAGAGGGGGCAAGGGTGGTGGAGCTGAAGTTTTTCGGCGGCTTTAGCAACAAGGAGGTGGCGTGGATGACGAAGGTGTCCGAACGCACGGTAGAGCGTCAGTGGGCCTATGCAAAGGCCATGGTGTACCAGCTTCTGGAGGAGCTGGATCGCTGAGAGTAATTTGAGTCAACCCTGTCGATGGGTTAACTGTGCAGCATAGCCATGAACAACGGTCCAGACATCCAGCTTGAGAGGCGCCTGCTTGCCGAGGCCCTTGAACTGGAGGACGCCAATGCCCGCAATGCCTACTTGGATCGCATGTGCGCTGGACGGGATACTTTGCGCGCGCGTATAGAGCGCTTGCTAGCTGCGACTGCCAGAGCCGACGCCCTGTTCTCCCCGACGGGTTATTCGGCCTCCGGCAGCGCATCCGCATCTGGAGATCCGGGGGAGTGCCTTACGCAAATTGGTAGATACAAACTCCTTGAGCGCATCGGAGAAGGGGGGCACGGCATGGTGTATCTTGCCGAGCAGCAGCAGCCGGTGAAGCGTCAGGTGGCGCTGAAGATCATCCGTCTAGGCATGGACACGGCCCGCGTCATAGCCCGCTTCGAGGCCGAGCGCCAGTCCCTAGCCATGATGGAGCACCCATATATTGCGCAGGTGTTGGACGCTGGAGCCACCGAGTCCGGCAGACCCTTCTTTGTGATGGAGCTGGTGAGAGGGGAAAAACTCTGTCAGTTCTGCGACCGCAAACGCCTTGGTGCGCGCGAACGCCTTGAGCTATTCATAAAAGTGTGCCGAGCCATTCAGCACGCTCATCAGAAGGGCATCATTCACTGCGACATAAAACCGTCCAACATACTTGTAACAGAACTCGACGGCCAGCCCATACCCAAGGTCATCGACTTCGGCATTGCGCGAGCCACCGATTACGCCCAGCCGGGCAACGATGCCGAAAGGGGCATGTTCATCGGAAGCCCGGACTACATGAGTCCGGAATACGCGCGCGATGGCGGAACCTATGCCGACACCCGCAGCGACGTATTCAGCCTCGGGGCAGTCCTTTGTGAACTATTGGCCGCTGCTTTGCCATATGAATGCCCGAACTGGGCAAATCTTGAGCCTGAGCAGATACGAAGCCTTGTCCAAAGACGTGTGGCAAGTTCACCTTCAGAGGTGTTTCGTTCCCTAGAGCCTGATGCGATGAACCGCGCCTCTTTCTGCCGGAATGTGTCTGCGCTGGCTCACTCAAGGTTTCTTCAGCGCGACATGGACTGCATAGCGCTCAAGGCTCTGGCTACGGACAGAGACCTGCGCTACGACAGTGCGGCCGCTCTCGCAGACGACATCCGCCGAAGCCTCGACGGGGCCGTCCCCAGCGCTCATCCATCCGACAGTCTGTACAGGATGCGCAAGTTTGTAACCCGCAACAGGGTGCCCGTGCTTGCCGCTGCTTTGGCCGTCTGTTCGCTAACAGCGGGCTTGTGCGTTGCGATGCATCTCTACGTTCGCGAGCAGCAGGCATTGAAGGAGCAGATAGCACTGCGCCACGAGACGGATCTGGCCCGCGCCAACGAGAGCTTGATGCGTCGCAGGGCAGAGGCCGGGGAACTTGTCGCAAGAGCGGCGGTGAAAATATCCTACGGCAAGGTGGCAGAGGCAGAGGAAATGATGACGGGGCTTTCGCTGGATCTAGTGCAGCCGAGCCTTGAGTCATCGCTTGTTTTTCGCTCGCTCGGCGAGTGGCACGCCATGGCCGGGCGCTGGGATGAGGCTGCACACTACCTTTCCGCCCTCGCATATTCCATTACCGCAATCGACGAAAATGACACCAACGTCGTCTCTGGGCAGGTATTGCCTGCTGCATCGGCCTTGCTGGAATCGGGCGATTTCGATGGCTATGAACGTTTCAGGCGTCACCTTGTGGAGCGTTTTGGTGGCACCAAGCAGTCTCTTGTTGCAGAGCAGGTCATCAAGTCCTGTCTATTACGACCTGCTCCAGCGCACATTCTCACAGCCCTTGATGCTTCATTCAGTCTGGTAAGCAAGGAAGAGATGGTCTCTTCGGGCGATTATCACAGTGTGGAGTTATCCGCGTGGCGCGCATTCAGCATTGGGCTGATGGAACATAGACGCGGCAATTACAAGGAGGCGCTGGACTGGCTGGAGAAGTGCTCCGCCTCCAAGGATATAAACGAGGCCAGACTCTGCGGGGTGCGTGCAACTATGGCAATGGCTGCCGCAAGGCTGGGAAACAGGGCTGAGGCATATGCGTATCTTACCGAGGCCGAAAACCTGCTCCAGCAATTCAGGCTGGAAGCTGGCGGACGTACCGAATCCAAACTTCGCGGCAACTGGTTCGACTGGGTTAACGACGCAGTCCTCGCCCGTGAGGCATCGCGTATGATGGACGCACGCTGAGGATTTGTAACAATATCTGCTCTCCGTGTCGGATATTGTAGGATTATTCCGCTATTGTGAGGTGGAGAGGCAGTACCCCGCCTTCTCGCAAGACGAAGCATCGTCGTTTCCTAACCCCAATATCAGGTAATGATCCAGCGACACTATTTTGCGAAGCTGCTTGCAGCCTGCGCCCTTATATCTGCATCTGCCAGTGTCCTTACTGCGGAGGAGGTCCCCGCAGCGGCGCCAACGCACATTGCCTTTCCGCCTTGGAACGAAAACGGACGCATCGCACATCAGCAGCTTGTGGAAAAGGCAAGCTCTGGGAAGATAGACCTCTATTTCCTTGGAGACTCCATCACGCGCCGCTGGGGAGCGACCGACTACCCCGAATTCCTTTCGCACTGGAACAAGACGTTTTTCGGCTGGAACGCAGCTAACTTCGGCTGGGGTGGGGACAGCACCCATCAAATGCTCTGGCGCATCCAGAACGGTGAGTTGGACGGACTTAATCCCAAGGTAATCGTCATTCTCGCAGGCACAAACAACATCGACAAGGGGCAGCGTCCCGAGCGTGCTGCCGATGCTGCCGAAGGTGTCGCAGCCCTTGTAGCCACCTGCCGCCAGAAAGTGCCCGGAGCAACAATTGTCCTCAACGCCATTTTTTCACGCAACGACAGCCCGGCGAGCAACGCACTCATTAACGAGGCAAACAGCGCGATTGAGAAGCTGGCCGACGGCGACAAGGTTCGCTTCCTGAACATAAACGACCAGCTAGCCGATGCGGATGGCAAGCTATTCGAGGGTGTGACGGTGGACCAGTTGCATCTGTCTTTGAAGGGCTACGAAATTTGGGCGCGAAACCTTGAACCCATCCTCACGGAGCTTCTTGGCCCCCGCGCCGATGTCGATTACGCACCTGCTCCAACTGGAGATCCATCGGCCACTGCCCCGATTACATACAATTAGGTCCGTTCGACGGCCGCGTGCGCCTAGCCACTCGGAGGCGCTAGCGGCCAATATTTAACCCCGATTCATTCATCAATGAGACCATTCTTACCAGTCATCCGCGCGATTATCGCATGCTTGCCCTTAACGACTCAGGCCGCCGAGGTTACCCTCAGGGAAGCATACCGGCCATACTTCCATGTGGGCGTGGCGGTTAATCCCGGCAATTACGCTGCCACCAAGCCCGTGGAAGCGGGGCTAGTGAGCAAGCATTTCAATGCCATCACTTCAGAAAATCATATGAAGTGGGGCCTTATTCACCCAAGGCCCGACGTATTCGACTTTACCGAGTCCGACCGGATGGTGGACTTTGCCCTCAAGAACGACATGTTCATCACAGGGCACACCCTTGTATGGCATTCACAGACACCTCGCTGGGTCTTTGAGGATGAAGATGGCAAACCTCTTACTCGCGACGCACTTCTTGCCCGTATGCGCGATCATATCTTGACTGTCGTTGGCTACTACAAGGGACGGGTGCAGTCATGGGACGTTGTAAACGAGGCGCTGAACGAGGATGGTACATTGCGCGATTCGCCGTGGACGCGCATCATTGGTGATGACTTCATAGAAAAAGCCTTCCAGTACGCCCACGAGGCGGACCCTGATGCAGAGCTGTATTACAACGATTATCTTCTGGAAGTGCCGGAAAAGTGCGCAGGTGCCATCCGCATCGTCAAGCGCCTTCAGGCTGCGGGCTGCCGCATTGACGGGGTAGGGATTCAAGGACACATGCACCTTGAGGGGCCGAGTGTGGAAGCGCAGGAGGCAAGCATTCTCGCCATAGCAGCCACTGGGGTGAAGGCAATGATTACCGAGCTTGATGTCGATGTGTTGCCCGGCACGAAGGGCTGGGGCAATGCTGACATTCAGCGTCAGGAAGCGCAGGATCCGGCGTTCAATCCCTATACTGCCGGACTTCCCGACGAGGTTCAGCAGCAACTGGCCGAACGCTATGCCGAACTGTTCCGCATGTATCTCAAGCACAGCGATGTGATTACCCGAGTAACCATATGGGGCCTTAATGACGGGAATTCATGGCTGAACGGCTTTCCAATCCGCGGGCGCACAAATCACGCGCTGCTCTTTGATCGCGATAACAAGGCCAAGCCCGCCCTCGCCAAGCTCTTGGATACGGTGAAGGAATTCGACGCCACTCCGGGACTTAACCCACTATTTCGCGACCGTTTCACTGCCGATCCAGCCCCTCTTGTGGACGGCGATAAGGTGTATCTGTACGTCGGGCACGACGAGGCAAAGGACGGCGAGATGTTCACGATGAATGAATGGCTCTGCTACTCCTCGGAGGACATGATTAACTGGACTTCGCACGGCTCCATCATGCGCGCCACCGATTTCAAGTGGGCCATTCGCGACGCATGGGCCGCGCAAGTGGTAAAGAAAGACGAGAAGTATTACCTTTATGCAACAGTGCGCCACGGGGAGCCGAATGTTGCAATGGCCATAGGCGTTGCAGTGTCCGACAGCCCTACCGGGCCTTTTGTGGATGCTCGCGGCTCCGCCTTGATTAGCGACGACATGACGCCCGGCCCTTACCCTTGGGATGACATAGACCCGACAGTGTTCATCGACGACGACGGAACGGCGTGGATGGCATGGGGCAACCCGGTGTGCCACATTGTTCGCCTCAAGCCGAACATGATAGAAATCGACGGCCCCATCGATAACATAGCCTTGCCGAATTACACCGAGGGGCCTTGGCTCAGCAAGCGCAACGGCATCTATTACCTTACCTACCCAGCCTTTGCCCATCAGGGGTACTGGGAGCGCATCTGCTATGCCACTGCGCCCTCAATTCACGGCCCCTGGACTTACAGGGGCATTCTGACTGGCAAGGCCGAGAACAGCTACACGATTCATCCCGGCATCGTGAACGACTTCAAGGGTCAGTCATACCTATTCTATCATAACGCGACACTGACTTTGCCCGATGGACGCAAGGGGGCCTTGGGCCGTCGCGCTGTGCGTGCCGAATACCTGCATTACAACCCAGACGGCACAATGCAGCCCGTTGTGCAGACCAAGGCTGGACTCGCCTTGCAGCCCAATCCGGCCCAATTTGCGGCTCATGCGCCCGTGGACCATGGAATGAGCGATCGTCGCATATCCTTTCGCCCAATACGCAGCTTCCTACCCCGTGTCTGGAGCGGCAGCCCGGTTTGCGCCTCGGTGTCGGATCCCTTTCAGGACGCGCCCATACCCATCAGTTTCAACAATGGTGCATCAACCCTTGGGCAAAGCTTTGTCCCTGAGCGGGATATTCGCATGTCGCGCCTGAGCCTGTACGCCGGTGACGGCTTTGGGACGGATGCCGACAACACCCTGACGCTGGCCTTGTACGAGCTTGAACGAGGTGGCGCTGAGGATACATACAAGGCTGGTAACAATCTCTTCGGTGAAGGGATGCGCATCGCTTACTCGGTTCAGGCTCCGGGCCAGTTGGACATAGACTTCATCCCGTCCGCGCAGGTTCTGCTCAAAGCCGGGCATCGCTACGTGATAGAGCTTCAGGGCAGCCCTCGCTCTGCAAGCATGTACTGGCGTCGCAGCAGGCTCGATGTGTATCCGCAGGGCGCGGCCTACGTGGACCGCAAGCTGTTCAAGGACAAGGAAGGAAGAGGCGCTGATTTCTCCTTCGCCATATATGAATCTCGTTAATTAATCCCCCCCCCAATAACACCCCATACCCCATGTTTCCCAAATTCGTTGCGAGCGCCCTTGCTGGCGCAGTCCTGCTTCCACTGGCAATACTGGCTGCCGAGGCCACGATTCCGCCATATCTTGACAGATCTCTGCCGCAGAAAGAGCGCGTCGATGACCTGATTTCCAGAATGACCTTGGAAGAGAAGGCCTCGATGATGACCAATACAACCCCCGGAGTGCCCCGGCTGGGCATTCCCAAATACAACTGGTGGAGCGAGGCTCTTCACGGGGTGGCCAACGCCGGGACTGCAACCGTATTCCCGCAGGCCATCGGCCTTGCGGCCATGTGGAACGAGCCTTTCCAGCAGGAGATTGCAACGGTAATCGGCATTGAGGGCAGGGCGAAGTTCAACGGATATGTGGGCACCCCGCTTGAAGGGGAGATATTTCGCGGTCTCACTTTCTGGTCGCCAAACGTGAACATCTTTCGAGATCCGCGCTGGGGGCGTGGGCAGGAGACCTATGGCGAGGATCCTTTCCTCACTTCCCGTCTTGGCGTTGCTTTTGTTCGCGGGCTTCAGGGGGATGACCCCGATTACCTCAAGGCCGCTGCCTGCGCGAAGCATTTTGCAGTGCACAGTGGTCCGGAACCTCTGCGCCATATTTTCGATGTCGCGCCTGTGAAGGCAGATCTTTACGAGACTTATCTTCCCGCATTCGAGGCACTTGTCCGCGAGGGTAGGGTGGAGATCGTGATGACCGCTTACAACGCCATCGACGGCATTCCCTGCTCCATCCATCCACAGCTTTACGGATTCCTTAAGGAATGGGGATTCAGTGGGCATGTGACCTCGGACTGCGGCTCGGTCAGTGACCTTATCAACACATACAAGATGGCCTCGGACGAGGCCGAGGCGCAGGCCATGACCTTCCTTGCAGGAATGAACGTCCGTTGCGACTGGATGAGTGAGGGGGTTCCACAGGCAGTTGAGCGAGGACTGATTAGCGAGGCACAGATTGACAGTAGCTTGCACCCTCTCTTGCGCACGATGTTCAAGCTCGGCTTCTTCGATCCCAAGGACAAGGTGCCATTCAACAGCATCAACCCCTCTTTGAACGATAGCCCCGAGCATGGTGCCCTCGCCCTGCGTGCTGCGCGCGAAAGCATGGTACTGCTGAAGAACGACGGTATCCTGCCTCTTGACACCAAGAAGATCCGTCGAGTGGCAGTAGTCGGGCCGAATGCATCATCTCAGCCCGTTCTCGTAGGCAACTACAATGGAGAGCCTTCCGCTCCGGTCACAGTGCTCGATGGTATCCGTGCAGCTCTTGAACCTCTGGGCATTCGTGTGGATTACTCCCACGGCTGTGATTATGCGGATCGCAGCGACGATTGGCGGCTCATTCCTCATCCTTGGTTCCGCGGAGAGTATTACAATAACGGCGATTTTTCCGGAACCCCGGCAGCATGGCGCACAGAGCGGCCCATTTGCCACGCCTGCTCTACGGGGCATTCCGACGGGCTTCCTTCCGGTGTGTCCCCAAGCGGGGCCTCGGTGCGCTGGAACGGGGAACTCCAGAGCACGCTGGCTGGTGAATACCGCTTCCGGGTTCGAGGCATTGGCGGTTTCCGCCTGAGGGTGGATGGGAAGCTGCTCGTTGACTCCATGAGTCCAGTCTATTTGAAGGGCGCGGAGGAGCGGTCCGTCACCGTTTCTTGCAACTTGCCTGACAATGCGATTCTTCCGATACAACTGGAATACGTGCAGGGAGCAGCGCCTTTGAGCGTTGCTCTTGAGTGGATTACTCCAGCAGTTGACGCGCAGATGGAAGAGGCCTTGGGCGTGGTTCGCGGTGCGGACATGGTCATCTACGTCGGCGGCATATCGGCCCAGCTTGAAGGCGAGGAAATGGCGGTTGACTACGAAGGCTTTGTCGGCGGAGACCGCATTTCCACGGAGTTGCCGGAGCTTCAACAGCGTTTACTCAAGGCCATTCATGCTAGTGGCAAGCCGGTCGTCATGGTGAACATGTCGGGCAGCGCCGTGGCCCTGCCTTGGGCCGACGCCAACCTGAATGCAGTCCTTCAGGCATGGTATCCCGGACAGGCTGGAGGAACGGCCGTGGCCGACGTAATTACCGGAAAATACAACCCCGCCGGACGCCTTCCGCTGACATTCTACCGCTCTACGGAAGATCTGCCGGACTTCGACGACTACGCTATGGAGGGCCGCACCTACAAGTATTTCCGCGGCAAGCCCCTATATGCATTCGGCCACGGCCTTAGCTACACGAGTTTCGATTACTCCGCCATGAAAGTGAGCCGCTCTGCCAGTGGAGACCTGACTGTCAAGCTGAAGGTCAGGAACTCCGGCAAGCGCGACGGCGACGAAGTGGTGCAACTTTATGCCGTGCCTCCGGCATCGTCAGCAGCTCGCGAAGTGCAGGCCCTTTGCGGGTTCAAGCGTCTCTTCCTCAAGGCCGGGGAAACAAAGGAGGTCGTAATCACGGTTCCCGCATCCGCCCTTCGTCGTTGGAGCGATAAGAGCGGAAGTATGTTCATTCCGTCCGGCGAATGGACAATACGCGCCGCTGCTTCATCCGCAGACATTCGCCTGTCCTCAATAATCAAGCTGTAACACAAAGCGCATCCAGTATGAGAATCAAAACTAGCTATGCCTGCGCACTGCTCGCGATCTTGGCCTCTGTCACAGCGTTTTCGAGTAATCCCTCTTGTTTGATGCCTACCTCCAAGGTGGATTGCCTGGGCCTCGGCGCGCATAATCCAATTATCTACGCGGATGTGCCGGACATGGCCATGATTCGCGTTGGCGACACCTACTACATGAGTAGCACCACAATGCACATGTCGCCGGGTGTCCCCATCATGAAGTCCAAGGATCTGGTCAACTGGGAAATAGTCAGCTACGCATACGACAGACTCGAAGAGAGCGACGCGATGAACCTTTCCAACGGCAAAAGCCGTTATGGCAAGGGTTCATGGGCAAGCAGCATACGTTATAACAAGGGCACTTTTTACGTCAGCACCTTCTGCGGCCCCTGCGACAAGACCTATGTGTATTCCACTCAGGACATAGAGCGCGGGCCTTGGAAGGAGGCGTCGTTTTCTCCCAGTTTTCACGACCATTCGCTCTTCTTCGACGACGACGGGCGCGTTTACATGATTTTGGGTGGTGGATCTCTGCGCCTTGTTGAACTTTTGCCCGATGCTTCCGGCGAAATGCCCGGAGGCTTTAACCAAGTGGTCATCCCCAACGCCAATGCCCCAGCTGGTGACAACATTGCCCTTAATGCAGAGGGTTCCCAGCTCATCAAGGTCGATGGCAAATACTATCTCTTCAACATCGTATGGCCGAGGGGTGGTATGAGAACGGTTCTCGTACACCGAGCCGACAAGTTGAGCGGCCCTTGGGAAGGCAGGATTGTCCTTCAGGACAAGGGCGTCGCTCAGGGCAGCATTATAGATACCCCGGAGGGCAAGTGGTATGCATACCTATTTCGTGACAATGGGGCTGTGGGGCGCATTCCGTATCTAGTGCCTGTGGAATGGAGGGACGGCTGGCCTGTTCTCGGCGTGAAGGGCGAGGTACCGATGAACTTGCCGGATTTGCCCGGAAACAAGAGCCTCATACCCGGTATTGTGAATAGCGACGAGTTTTCCCGCCTGTCTGGCGAAGCTGCGCTACCTCTAGTCTGGCAGTGGAATCACAATCCCGATAACTCGCTCTGGTCCATATCCGCCCGTAGTGGCTGGCTACGCCTGACCACTGGGCGCATCGACGCCGATGTGCTGACTGCACGCAACACACTCACACAGAGGACATTCGGCCCGCAATGCAGCGGATATACCTATCTAGATGTATCCGGCATGAAGGATGGCGACTGTGCTGGTCTAATCCTGCTTCAGAGCGACTATGGATATGTCGGCGTCAAGAAAGAGGGCGCGCGCAGCTATATTGTGATGCAGAGCGTGGACGATGGGCATATAGCCGAAAGGGCAAGGGTTCCCCTTAGGCAGTCCGGCGTGTATCTGAAGGCGGAGTGTGATTTCCGTCAGCTCGCGGACAGGGCTCGATTCTATTACAGCTTGGACGGCGACAGCTGGACGGCCATAGGGGAGACTCTGCACATGAAATACAAGCTTACGCACTTCATGGGCTATCGCTTCGGCCTGTTCAATCATGCGACACGTAGCTTTGGCGGGCACGCTGATTTTGACTTCTTCCGCATCGAATAACTGGCATCGCCGATTTACATGTCAGAGCTAACACTTACCCATGCTTTACTGTAAAGTGTGTTGCAACTAAGGGGCACTTTGGGACCTGTTGCCTCATCAATGTTCGCTGTGTATATGTATTCTCTCCCATGAAATCCTACAACACCATTGCCAATAGGCGTATCGCTGCGGCGCTATTTACGCTCGCATCCACTTTCACAGGCCTTGTCGCAAGTCAGGCCTTTGCCGGGCCTCAGTGTTGCAGCGGGCATCACGCAAGTCAGGCAGGCATGTTCCCACTTGGAGCCGTGAGGCTTCTTGAGCAGGGACCATTTCACCCGGCCGTCAAGGCGAACCGAGAATACCTGCTCGCTCTATCGCCCGACCGCCTGCTTGCGCCCTTCCTTCGCGAGGCAGGCTTGCAGCCAAAGGCCGACAGTTACGGCAACTGGGAGAGCATCGGCTTGGACGGTCACACCGCAGGGCATTACCTGTCGGCCTTGGCAAACATGATTTCATCGGGTGCTGACACGGATGATGCTCAACTCCGCTCCCGCTTGGACTACATGCTGAACGAGCTTGAGCGTTGCCAGAAGGCATATGGGGACGGCTACATCGGCGGAGTGCCCGGAAGCAGGGAGCTGTGGACACGCATCGCCGCTGGAGACGTGGGGGCGGTGTATTCGAGATGGGTTCCCTGGTACAATGTTCACAAGACTTTCGCCGGCCTGCGCGATGCCTGGCTGGAAACAGGTAGTGAGAAGGCCCGCGACATGCTCCTTGGCCTTGGCGACTGGTGTGTTGAAATATGTTCGCACCTGAGTGACGCGCAGATGCAGCAGATGCTTGGCAACGAGCACGGAGGCATGAACGAGGTGATGGCCGACATCTACGCCATCAGTGGCGATGCCAAGTATCTGGCTACAGCCCGTCGCTTCAACCACAAAGCGGTGCTTGACCCGATGATTGAGCAGCGGGACGAGTTGACCGGTCTGCACGCCAATACCCAAATACCCAAGGTGGTCGGGCTGGAGCGCATTGCCGCCCTAGACGGCGATGGTGCCGCAGACTCAGGCGCACGCTTTTTCTGGGACACAGTGGTGAACAAGCGTTCGATAGCCTTCGGCGGCAACAGCGTTTCCGAACATTTCAACGACCCCAATGACTTTTACGGACTGCTTATCCACAGGGAAGGGCCGGAGACCTGCAACACCTACAACATGTTGCGCCTTACAGAACAGCTCTTTGCTTCAAAGCCTGACGCGACATATGCCGACTATTACGAGCGTGCCTTGTATAATCATATTCTTGCCTCCATAAACCCGGTGCACCCCGGTTATGTTTACTTTACATCGCTAAGACCGGGGCACTACCGCGTGTATTCGGAACCGGACAACAGCTTCTGGTGCTGTGTTGGCACGGGTATGGAGAACCCCGGCAGATACGGTAGCTTCATATACGCCCGTTCCGAGGATGGGGTTTACGTGAACCTTTTTATCGCCTCGGAGCTTGAGGTGAAAGAACTTGGCCTGACCCTGCGACAGGATACGGCGTTTCCGGACGAAGGTTCCAGTCGCCTTACCTTGAAGCTGGACAAGCCTGAACACTTTGCCCTGCACCTGCGCTATCCGGGATGGGTGGGGAAGGGGGAATTCTCAGTTTCCGTCAACGGCGAGTGTGTCTCCGTCTGTGGATCGCCATCATCTTTCGTGAAGATCGAGCGTACATGGAGGGATGGAGACAAGGTGGAGCTAATCATGCCCATGAAGACCCGCGTGGAGGCCCTGCCTGACAATTCGCCTTGGTATGCCATAATGCACGGCCCCATTCTCCTCGCCGCACCATCGGGCACTTGGGATATGATCGGTCTGCGTGCCGACGATTCCCGCATGGCCCATGTGGCAAACGGACCGTCCCTGCCCTTGGACAAGGCCCCGGTCCTTCTTTGCGATGCCGGAACGATTGCCAGCAATGTAGTGCCGGACATGGCCGCCGGGCCGTTGCATTTTCGCCTGATGAACATCGTCGAGCCTTCTGTGATGGATGGAGTGCCTCTTGTCCCCTTCTTCCGTCTTCAGGAATCGCGCTACCAGATGTACTGGGAAACTAGCACCCCTGAGAAGATCGCAGCCAACAGGCAGAGGCTGGCCGAGGAAGAGCAGGCACTAGCTGTGCGCGAAGCGGCCACCATCGACCGGGTGAGCGCAGGAGAGCAGCAGCCGGAGGTGGAGCACGACTATCTAGGCGAGGACACCGAGAGCGGCATTCACAACGGCAGGCGCTGGCGTCATGGCCGTGTTATCGAGTACACCCTCAATTCCCGCGGGGAAAAGGCCGTAATCCTGTCCGTCACATATTCTGGCGACGACAACGGGCGAGTGTTCGACATCTTTGCCAACGGCACGCTAGTCGCCACACAGGAACTGACGGCGGAAAGGCGCGGCCATTTCATCGAGAAGTCCTACATCATCCCCGCATCAGTGCTGGAAGCTGCCAAGGACGGACGAATCCGCATACGCTTCGAGGCGCGAAAGGTTCTTGCGGGTGGCTTGTATGAAGTGCGCCTACTGCGCGCCAAATAGCTGCTGCGCGCACACTTGCGCGTGTGTGTCTGCCTGCTCCGGCATTGCGCATGGAGCAGGCAGACAACTGAGCCTCATTAGCGTTTGTTGTTGGCCATGAAGTAGAGCACCGGCACGGCCATGCGGCTTATAAGTAGCGAGGCTATCTCGCCGAACATCAGGCTGATGGCCAACCCCTGGAAAATGGGGTCCGCCAGTATGACGCTAGCACCGACCACAACAGCCAGTGCCGTCAGCAGCATTGGGCGGAAGCGCACTGCTCCGGCCTCCACGACGGCTTCACGCAGCGATAGGCCGTGTTCGCGGCGCAACTCTATAAAGTCCACGAGGATAATCGAGTTACGCACCACGATGCCAGCCCCGGCCATGAAGCCGATCATGGATGTGGCGGTAAAGAATGCGCCCATTGCCCAGTGGGCAGGCAAAATGCCGATTAGCGAGAACGGGATTGCGGCCATGACAACGAGTGGTGTCACGTAGCTCTTGAACCAGCCCACCATCAGCATGGCGATAAGCACGAGCACGACCGCAAAGGCCAGCCCGAGATCGCGGAATACTTCCAGCGTGATATGCCATTCGCCATCCCAGAGCACTGTCGGAGAGGCGTCGTCCACGGGCTGCTTGAAGAAGTTGATTGATACCTTGCCATTCGCTCCGCCGTAGCTGGCTCCTTCGAGTTTGGCCAAAGCCTTGTTCATCGTGAATATGGCGTATGCCGGGCTTTCCACCTCTCCGGCGACATCGGCAGTTACATATGTCACGGGTTGCAGGTTCTTGTGATATATGCTTCGTTCGCGCTGCGTGTGTTCGACTCGCACAAGCTCCATCAAGGGAATGAGCGGAGCTTGTGGATTATGGCCGCGAATTCGCAGCTTGAGCAGCGCGTTGGGGGTGGGGCGTGAACTGTCGGGCAGTTCCACAATTATCGGTACCCCTTCGCGGTCCACAGGCTGGTGGAGCAGGTCGGCCTGAACGCCCAGTGTTGCAAGGCGTATGGCCTCGTTTATCTGCGCCTCGCTTATCCCGGCAAGAGCCGCTTTGTCCTTGTCCGCCACGTAGCGGACCATTGGCTGCGCGTCTTCCACATACCAGTCGATGTCAACTACGCCGGGTGTATTCTCCATTATCCTTTTAACATCGGCTGCTAGCGCGTGGCGTGCCTTTTCCGAGGGGCCGTACACTTCTGCAACTATGGTTTGGAGGACAGGTGGACCGGGCGGCACTTCGGCAACGGCGAGCGCAGCGCCGTACCGTTTGGCGATCTCGGTCATCATAGGGCGCACCTTCAGAGCTATGTCGTGACTCTGAAGCTTGCGCTGCGATGCATCTACGAGGTTAACCTGTATGTCGGCCACGTTCGGGCCGCGACGCAGGTAGTAGTGGCGTACTAAACCGTTGAAATTGAATGGAGATGCTGTGCCGGAATAGATTTGGCAGTCGCGCACTTCTGGAACGGACCTGAGCACGGCGGCCATTTCAAAGGCTACACGGGTGGTGTCTTCGAGGGTGGTGCCTTCGGGTGTGTCGATGACAATCTGGAACTCGCTCTTGTTGTCGAAGGGCAGCATTTTGACCTTCACAGCACCCACGCCGACTAGAGCCATCGCAGCAAATAACAGCGCAACTATCACACCAAGAAAGGCCCAGCGCCAAGCGGTATGGTCGAGCAGGGGATCCATCACCTTGTGATACAGGCGCGATGACCAGTCCGAGGGGGCTTCGTCTTCAAAGGTGGAGGCAGCTCTCTCTGCTTCAGGCAGTTTAAGTTCGCAGCTAAAGCGGCGCTTCAGGACGCGAATCGCAGCCCAGGGCGTGATGGTGAAAGCTATCACAAGAGAGAACAGCATGGCCGCCGTGGAACCGATGGGGATGGGACGCATGTATGGCCCCATCAGGCCACCGACAAAGGCCATTGGCAGAATTGCCGCAATGACGGCCCAAGTCGCGAGGATTGTTGGGTTCCCAACTTCGTCAACGGCTTCAAGGGCGACTTGCGCGAGGCCTTTCTTCTGCGCCCCGGCCATGCGTACGTGCCTTACGATGTTCTCCACAACCACGATGGCATCGTCCACAAGTATGCCTATTGAAAATATCAGGGCAAAGAGCGTGATGCGGTTTAGCGTGTATCCGTAGAGGTAAAACACGAGCAGCGTGAGGGCCAGTGTCGATGGAACGGCGAGCAACACGACCAAGGACTCCCTCCAGCCGAGGAAAAACAGTATAAGGAGTGCGACGCCAAAGACCGCGATTCCCATGTGCAACAGAAGCTCGTTCGACTTGTGTGCAGCCGTGCTTCCGTAGTCACGAACCGTCGTGACGCTCACTTCATCAGGTATCACAATCCCTTTTAGTGAATCCACACGGGCTAGCACGGCGTCAACCACTTCGATAGCGTTTGCGCCGGGGCGCTTGGCAAGGCTGAGCGTAACGGCAGCCTCCAGTGCCCCGTCGCGCCCCATGTGCATCACGTAGTCAGCTGGAGTGGCAGCCTCATCTCGGACTTCCGCCACATCTCTTAGGTACACGGGCCTGCCTTCGTAAACGCCTACGACTACGGTACCTACATCGCGTGCGTTCTCAAGGAAACTGCCAGTCTGGAGCAGCACGTCTTTCCCGTCAAAGGGCAGAGAACCAAGCTCCATTCTCGAGTTTGTCTGGCGCAGGATCGGCACCACTACATCCGCGCTTATGCCGTGAGCGGCCAGCGAAGAGCTGTCCAGCACCACGCGGACTGCGCGCTTGTCGCCACCAATTAGCTTGGTTTCGGCAACCTTGTCGATGGGCTTGACTGCCTCTTCAACCTGAGCGGCCACGCGGCGCAGGTCCAGATGGTCCAAGCTGGCACTATGAAAGGTCAGCGCGAGGATCGGCACGTCGTCAATCGTGCGCGGCTTGATCAGCGGGGCACTTACGCCGTAGGGAATGCGGTCGTAGTTGGACTGTAGTTTCTGATTGAGCCTTACGATAGCCGCCTCGATGTCGGTGCCGACCTTGAAGCGGACTACGACCAAGGTTCCGCCCGGAGACGAGGTCGAGTAGAGGTATTCAACGTCTGGAATTTCCCACAGGAGTTTTTCCATAGGGCGGGTGACGTGATTTTCCACCTCCTGCGGACTTGCACCCGGCATGGAGACGAAGATGTCTATCATCGGCACCTTAATCTGCGGCTCTTCTTCGCGCGGCAGGTTGATTACCGCGAAAAGGCCGAGGAGGATTGATGCGATTATGGCAATGGGCGTCAGTTTTGAGCTGATGAAGGCTTGAGCCATGCGGCCAGCCGTGCCCATTTTTGTGTCTTTGCACTGGGCATCCATCTAGCGAACCTCCAGCTTCTGACCGTTGACGAGATTGGCAGGCGGGTTAAGTATCACCGTATCGCCATCTTCTATGCCCGAGAGTACCTGCAAGCTGTCTGCGTGGTGTTCGCCGGTTTTGACGATTCGCATGTAGGCGCTGCCGTCTCGGACAACGAATACGCGGCTTATCTGGCCGTATTGAGAAATTGCCGACGCCGGAAGGAGAATTTCCGTTCTCTCTCCCACGGGCCAGAGAAGGCGCACGAACTGGCCGCTCCGCATGTCCGTACCGGGGGCAAGGTCGAGCTTGACTAGGCGGGTGCGGGAGCTGGGGTCTGCCGCGGGCGAGTATTCGGCGAGTACGGCCGGGTATTCGGCGTCGGCTGTGCGGATTGTCATCCGAGTGCCGTTGGGCGAGTCCGGAAAGGAATCTGGCACGCCAGCTTCCACGCGAAGACCGCTTTTGCCTGCAATTTCAAAGAGTGGGGTGCCGGGTGCAGCAAAGTCTCCGACGTTTGTCAGCTTGCTTGTGATGCGACCATCAAAGGGAGCCGTAACGCTGGTGTAGGAATAGTATGTCTCGGCTTCAACCAGTGCAGCTTCCGCCATTCTCATGCGTTCGGAAAGCTCGCGAACGGTCTGCCCAGTGGAGGCTCCACTTGCAAAGAGGCTGTTTTCCCTCTCGTAGTCGCGGCGCGCCTTGTCGAGAGCGGCCTGTGCCTGATCCACTCTGGCAAGCATCTCGGGTGCTGATAGCTGTACTAGCTCCTGTCCTTTGACTACTCCCTGCCCGATGGCGAAATCGGCACGCGATACCGTGCCCATCACTCTGGCTGATACGAGGGCTTGCTCCTTGTTTACTACCGTGCCGGGGACTTCGCAGAGTCTTGCCACTGGGCCACGACTTACGCGGATAGTCTCGACTGCCAGCGACTTTGAGTCAGCGGAATGGGGAGCCAGCTTATCAGAACATGCGCCCAGCGCGAGACTGACGAGCAGCAAGGCGGCGGAGAGAGTTACGCGTTTCTTTGTATAGTGCATGGTAGGTAAATATATGATGCTTATTGAATTAAAGATTAATTACCCAGAATTTCCAAGCCTAGGGCAGAGCGGAGTTCCGCAACGGCGATTCGTTCCTGGGCAAGGCTCTGGGCTAGTTGCACGCGGGCATCAGCAAGGCGGGTTTCTACGCCGATAAGTTCTGCGGATAGGAGTGAGCCTGCGGCGAAGCGTTCGCGGGAAAGCTGTGCGGCTTCCCCGGCCTGCTCAACTTGTTTGCGGCAGACTTCCAACTGGCTGAGGGAAACCTCGTGATTGATGCGCGCCTGCCGGAGGCGCAGTTCTAGGGCTAGTTGGACTTTGCGTTCGGCTTCCAGTGCCTGTTCAAGTTTGGCCTGAGCTTCGGCTATTCTGGCGTCGGTCTCTGCTCCGTCGTATATAGTCATTCCGACAGCCACGCCGGCGGTCCAGTTTTGCCCGTCGCCGTCCCGTCGCCAACCGCGGTTGTCCTGGACGCTGGCAAAGGCACCGATAGTGGGCCTTCGGGCGGCTTTGGCTACATGCAACAAGTGCTCAGCAGCCGATACTTGTGCCTTTATTGTGGATAGCTCCGGCCACTGCTCCGCAACAGTGGATAAAGGGTGCTGTATCAGCCTCCCATCGTCATCGGCCAGTTCCAGCCCGCTATCGCTTCGCCGCCCGAGAGCTGTAGCGAGCATGGCACGGGATAGGTCCACCATCTGCCTTGCAGCCAGTAACTGGCTTTCGGTGCGGGCACGTTGCACTTCAAGATTCAGGCGTTCGCTTTTCAGTAATTGCCCGGCTTCCTCGCGAAGTCGGGCCACTCGCAGGCTTTCGTCGTAGCCGCCGAGAGCTGCATCGAGCGCGAGGACCGACTGCTGAGCCTGTCTGATGCTGAAAAATGAGCGCACTACCTCGACGTCCAGCCTGCGAAGGGCGCTGAGCCTGTCGTATTCGGCGGCCTGCAAGCCAGCTTTGGCCGCGGATCTGCCCCCGGATATGCGTCCCCATGTGTAAATGGGCTGTTTGATGCTGATCGCGTTGGACAGCACATCGGTTTGGCCTGGCTTGTTGAAATTGATGGAATTGTCGAAAGTGCCTGTGTTGAGAATGGCGCCGAATGCGTTCATCGGGCTGTTGGTCTGCATGTAAGCGGAAGTAAGCTCGATGCGCGGCTTAATGCTTGAGTCGGCCATGCGACGGAGTGCTTCAGCCTGCTCCACGCGCAGGCATGCAATCCGGGCGTCCGGGCTTGCAATGCGTGCCTCTACGATGGCGTCGGCGAGTGTGGTCGATGCGTTGGCTGTTGCAGCAATGCCAAACACGACGGCAATGCGGAACAGGGTGCTCATGCAATGTGCTGACATTGTAATAACCAATCGCTACTTTGTGCTGGAATTGCAATCGCTGCCGGCGCTTCCTCTGGCGCAGGAGCATGGACCTTTTACCACGCCCAGCTTGCGAGCCAGTATCACCGGAGGGCAGAAGCCTGTGTACGCAGACTGTATAAGGTTTAAGCCCACAAAGCAGGTCAGCAGCAGCCACCATTCGCTAACAAGATGTGTAAGTGCGGCGCTTGCTATCACCACGGTTCCTGCCATTGTCCTGACGAATTTTTCGCTGCTCATATAGTTTTATTTTGATTTATGAGCATAGACGCATATGGTTGATTCCATGTCAAGCAGCTATTCAGGGATTGTCGATGGTGTGGAACATGAGCCAATGAGCGATGAGGCACTGGAGCTGGTCGCAAGGCGTTTCGCCGTCCTTGCGGAGCCGATGCGACTTCGTCTTCTTCAGGCACTGGTCTTGGGGGAAAGGAACGTAAATGCTCTGGTGTCTGTTACGCGTGGCACGCAGGCCAACGTGTCGCGTCATCTGCAAACCTTGGCGCGCGAGGGTATCTTGTTGCGGAGAAGGGATGGGATGCAGGTATATTACTCAGTTGCGGACCCGTCTGTCTTCGAAATGTGTCGTGTGGTATGCGGATGTATCCGCGCCGGGCTAAAGAAGTCGAGCGATGCAATCGGTGGCATTGACGGATGACTTTAGTAACCGGATAGCAATTCCCATCAATCTACACCGTCTTAAGTCAGCTTTACCCGCGTGTCGCACAATATATATTATGTCTAATTGAGAAAACGACTATAGAATTGGTGTTGTTGTGTAAGTGTTGACGATGTCCATTGATGGATTTGCGGCTTATGTTGACTGATACCCTTGGATAGCTTACTGACCCGCTCGGAAATGAAAGACATCGAACGCTTCGTCAGTGGTTTTCGCAGCTTCCAGAAGGAGTATTTCGGTTCCCACGGATCGCATTTCGAACAACTTCGTCGCTCCCAAAGCCCGCGCACCATGCTCATTGGTTGTTCGGATTCGAGAGTTGACCCGGCCACGCTTACGCGCAGCCGTCCGGGCGATCTATTTATTGTCCGCAACATTGCCAATTTGGTCCCACCATGCGAACGGGAACCGGGCCGTCACGGCGTAAGTGCAGCCATCGAGTACGCGGTCTGCCAACTTGAGGTTGAAGACATCATTGTAATGGGACATTCGAATTGCGGTGGCATAGGCTGTCTTATGCGTGGTTGCTGCCAAGTTTCATCCGACAGTTTCCTCGAACGCTGGATGTCCATTGCTGCCCCTGCTCGTGAACGAGTCCTGGCAGAGTTGCAAGGCAAGGACGAAGCATTGCTGCGCCGAGCCGTGGAACAGGCGTCCATACTTCTATCTATCGAGAACTTGCACAGCTTTCCATTCGTCAAGGAGCGTATTGAAGCCGGTCGCCTGTCTCTGCACGGCTGGTATTTCGACTTGGATGCTGGAAGCCTCCTCGAATACGATCAGACTGAACGCCTCTTCGTCCCAACCGGAGACTCGCAGCAAGCCTCATCCGGGTAAGAGAGCACTTTAGCTAGCGAAAGTAACCCTGCTGTTTCTCGCTGATAGGCATCCCGACCTTCTCCATCACCGCAAGCATATCCTCCCATATCTGCCTTTTGACGGTATTGCTGCCGTACTGAAGAACGTAAGATGGGTGATATGTCGGCATGAGCGGAGTTCCGCGAAAATCGAACCATTTTCCGCGTATCTGGCCGAGTTTCCTTTTGGTATCCGGACCCATAAGGCCGGTTACAGCCGTGTTGCCCAGAGCCACAATCAGCTTCGGTTTGACGACCTCGATCTGTGCCTGAAGGTAAGGCAGGCAGAATGCCATTTCCTCCCCTGTTGGCGGACGGTTGCCGCTGCTCTGCCCGGTCTGCGGGCGCCAATTCATAATGTTGCCAATATAGACCTGCTCTCTACTCAGGCCCATTGCGCCAATGATTTTGACAAGCAACTGCCCCGCACGGCCTACAAAAGGAATGCCCTGAACCTCCTCATCTGCCCCCGGAGCCTCGCCGCAGAAGAAAATATCAGCATCTAGGCTGCCGTTGCCAAACACCACCTGCGCCCCGGCGTTTAGATTCGCCTTGCACACGGGACAGTTCAGCACTAACTCGCGAAGATACTCCCAGCGCGCCCTCTTGTCGCCTTCCGGCAATGTGACAGCAGGCGGGGGAGGCAGTTTCGGCTCGGCAGAAGGAACGGGCACGTTGCTACTCTTTGTGGGAGCCGCCCTGACTGCGGAAGCATCGGGCAGAATTGCAGCGCTACTGGCCAAGGGTGCTGATGGCTGAGGCCTTGGCGAAGATATGGCTGCAGCGGGCAAAACTATAGCCGGACTCAAGCTCTTTTCACCGCTGGTCGCCGCATTGAGCGAAGCCACACTATCGGTCGAAACGAACACGAACTCCTCGCCCTCGGCCTTGAGGCGCTTCAGTTCATCGACCACGGCTAGGATCTTCTCACGCATGGGTCGGGAGCCTAGAGAGGTGCGCAGCCTAGGGCAAGCAAGGCTTGGCTGTAAAGACAAGCTGCGTTACAAGCTATTGAGTAAGCCTGCTTTCTGAAAGCTGAAATAGCCCTTTCGCTGCGGGTCAGCGGCCACGGTGCCAACGATGACATGGTCCAGCACCTGTATGCCCAATAACTCCCCCGACTGGCGTAGAAGGCGCGTCACCTCGTTGTCGTTTCCGCTTGGTGAAGGATCTCCTGTTGGGTGGTTATGGACACAAATCATTGCTGATGCGCCACTGCGTATCGCGTCTCTAAACACCTCGCGGCTGTGGACAAGGCTGTTGCTTACGGTGCCGGAGCTGACCTCGCAGACGCGAACTAGCCTGTTCTTTCGGTTTAGACAGAGGGTCCAGAATTTCTCCACATCCAGCCCTGCCACCCTTGGCTGAAGGTAGTTGAAGACCTTTGCGGGGCTGTCCATCAGCGGGTCTTCGTCAACGCGCTGCGCCAGTACGCGCCGGGCCACCTCTGTAACGGTCATCAGTTGAAGTGCCTTGATGTGACCAATGCCCTTCACTTTGCGAAAATCATTTTCATCCCAGCGAAGCAGTCCGGCGAGCGATCCGGCCTCCAGCATCATTTGCCTCGATACGGCCATGACGTCCATATCCTTGCTCCCGCTGCGTAGTAACATGGCTAGCAACTCCGTATCGCTGAGCGCGGAAGCCCCCAGACGCTCAAGGCGCTCCTGAGGCCGTTCGTGCGAAGCCATGTCTTTCAGGCGCTGTCCTGCGCCGGGCGCTAAACAGGTGTTCATGTGTGTATATATGCACAGATTTGCAGACATGAGAAGATAATTCTATGCTGATAGCTCAAAAACCCGTATCGAATGGTTCATGGAGCCGCCGGCTGCTTCCGCGCTTGAGCTATCCCATTCCGCTGTGCAGTCTGAGCGCCATGTACGAGGACTTTCCAATGCGCGACAAGAAGCGCAAGGTTGACATGGGCGCACTCCAGTCAGAATTCAAGCGCCGCGTTCCGAGCTTGGACCTTGCCGCCGCTCGCGACCTGCTGGACCTTGGGTTTGCCCATGTGGACGAGCTGCGTGGCCGCTCCCCAGAAGCCCTGCTCGACTCTGTCCGCAAGCTCCGCCCCGACACCCCGCCAGACCGCCTAAGCCAGTATCGCATGATGGTGTATTATGCGGAAACTCCAGACCCGGAGCTACGCCTTCTTCAGGCACATATGTGGAGTTGAGGCGCGCGAGGTAGGCGCGCGAGGTATCACCCATGCAACTAGTAGTAGCCACCTCTCCTCCATCACCTAGATACCGGCAATCGGTCCGATGGAGACCAAGCGCAGGCGCGGCTGTGAGCACTTGCGGGATTCTTCAAGGTCCAAATGAAACACAATTGACCAGTCGTTAAGCTCGTCAGTGTCCACCAGGACCTGTTCCACCCTCAAGCCTTCAAGCATTGCTTCGTCTTCGAAACGCGTGTTTATAGCGGCGCGCGCGGCCGGGTCCAGTCTCAGAGCCTCGTGCTCGTCCCAGTACGGATCAAAAGCCTTTTCAAGAGCCATACCATGCCACTCAAAAGGCCCCCGCCCATCGTTCATGGCAAACGCATCTGCAATGCCCAATGGCGGTGGCGCAGCATCTTCCAAGGGTCTGCCGGTCAACTCGGCAAGTTCCTCGGCAGCGTCCCTGTACTGTCCAAGCGACAAGGGGCGAAGGAAGCGGAATATCGCTGCCCTGACGGCGCGCTCCAGCTCTCCACGGTTACGCGTAATATCGTGCGGCTTGATGGGAAGGGCATCCGACCTGCCCTCAGAGGCCACGTATTCAGGATTACGGATAAGCTCCCACTCATCGAGCAGGCTGGAGTCTGTGCCACGCACCATCTGGCCGAAGTACAGGATAATCTCCTCTATCTCCTCGTTCCAGAAAGAATCCGGCACTGTTTGCGACAGGGTTTTGTAAACGCCCGAAAGATGTCGCAACAAGAGTCCTTCGGCCCTCTCTAGACCATACATTCGGATATAGTCCTGAAAGCTCATATACCGCTCGTACATCTCCAAGCCTATGCTCTTGGGCTGGATGTTCTCCTGCCCAACCCAGGGATGCACAGCAGCGAACTCGTTGAATACGTTATATATCCAGTCGCGGTAGGGCTTGGGGTGCTCCACGTCCTGCAAACGCTCCATGCGCTCCTCGTATTCCACGCCCTCGGCCTTCATCTCGGCCACCATGCGCTCCTTGAGCTTGTTGATCTGCGCGTAAAGAATGACCTGCGGGTTCTCCAGCACGGCCTCGACAAGGGCCAGCACCATGCGTGCGTATTCGGGATTGGCTTGATCAAGCCTCGCCACAGTATCGACAAGGAACAACGAAAGCTGCTGATTGAGGGAGAAATCGTCCTGAAGCTCGACGTTTACGCGCAGCGGACTCTTGTCCCGCTTCTCGCGAGGCAGAATCTCCACAATGCCGCGCTCCAGCATGGAGCGGAAAAGCTGCATCGCGCGGCGGCGGTGAGCTCGTTTGGCAGCGTCTGTATCGTGGCAGTCGCGGATGAGCTGTTTCATCGCGCGACACCCATCCTCGGGACGACTGAGCACATTAAGCAGCATCCCGTGACTTACGCTGAATGAGCTTGTAAGAGGCTCCGGCGGGGATTCCATCAGCTTCTGAAAAGTCTTCTCGTCCCACACAATCGCACCCTTTTCGGGCTGTGCGCGGTGGAACTTGCCCGCTTTTTTCGGGTTCTCGGCCGCCTTGCGCTCCATCTTGCGGTTCTCGATTACATGCTCCGGGGCTTGGGCAATGACGTATCCGACATCATCAAAGCCCTTGCGCCCTGCCCGGCCCGAAATCTGGTGAAAGTCCCGCACCGGCAGCACGCGCATCTTTGCCCCGTCGAACTTGGCAAGGCTCGTGAAGAGCACCGTGCGTATGGGCACGTTAACGCCCACGCCCAAAGTATCCGTGCCGCAAATCACCTTCAGCAGGTTATCCTGTGCCAGCTTCTCAACGAGGATGCGGTATTTGGGCAACATGCCGGCATGATGCACGCCAATTCCCGCGCGAAGATACTTCTTGATGTCTTTGCCGAATGGACTGTTGAAGTTCACCTTGGAAAGCCTCTCCGAGAGCCTCTCCTTCTCTGGCCCCGTGCAGAAGTTAAGGCTCAACAGGTTCTGGGCCGTCTGCGTGGCGCTGTTCTGGGTGAAATGAACAAGGTAGGCCGGGAGGCGTTTCTGTTCCTTCAAGCTCATCACAACCTCGTCCAAAGCCTCTTCGCTGTAAGAGAATTCCAAGGGTACGGGGCGCTCGGCCGTCCATACAGGCGTTGTCGGCACCCCGGTAAGACGGGTAAGCTCTTTTTCAAAGAACTCGGTATCGCCCAGCGTTGCAGAAATGAGCAGGAACCTTGCCTTGGGCAAAGTGAGCAAAGGAGCCTGCCAGGCAACACCACGCTCGCGATCGCTGTAGTAGTGGAACTCGTCCATGATCACATCGTCCACGTGGGCGAATTCGCCATCTCGCAGGGCGATATTGGCCAGGATTTCTGCCGTGCAGCAGATTATTGGCGCGCCGTGGTTCACTGTGGCGTCACCGGTGGACATCCCCACGTTCTCCGGCCCAAAGTCCCGACAAAGGGACAGGAATTTCTCGTTCACGAGGGCTTTTATCGGGCAGGTGTAGTAAGAGCGCCTGCCTTCGCAGAGGCTCTTGTAATGCATTGCTGCGGCTACGAGCGACTTGCCCGAACCTGTGGGCGTTTTCAGGATGACGTTGTTACCGGCCAGCAGCTCCAGAATGGCCTCTTCCTGAGCCGGGTACAGCTCCAAGCCCTTGGCTTGGACGTACGCAAGGAAGCCGTCAAGAATCGTGTCCGCATTCACAAGGCCAGCGACTGGGGCAAGAGGACGAACGGGCATGGTTACGGGGTGGACATGTTCCTGAGACATTCAGGCAATGATGCCTCATGGTATGCCCTTTGGTCAAGGTTGGCAGCCCCCTCCGCTTGATAGCGTGTACAGCAAGAGGCGAGCCTTGCGATTGACTGGGAAATGTGTACCAACTTCAACGAAAAATGAAATCACCCCTCCTCCGCCACGTTGCCTTCTTCACCTCCATCGCCTGCCCCACATTCGTAGCCGCATCCGGGACCGGGACAGCAGACGCCCTTCCAGCCTTCCTTAGCTGGGCGCCCAGCCCGCCGATGGGCTGGAACAGTTGGGACTGCTTTGCGACTACAGTCACAGAGGCCCAGACCAAGGAACAGGCCGACTTCATGTCAGCCAAACTGAAGGTGCATGGCTGGCAGTACATCGTCGTGGACATACAATGGTATGAACCCGATGCAAAAGATCACGCATACCGTGATAACGCCGTTCTTACGATGGACTCATTCGGTCGCCTTCAGCCAGCGCCCAATCGCTTCCCCTCCTCTGCCGACGGCAGCGGCTTCCGCCACCTTGCGGACTATGTTCACAGCCTCGGGCTGAAGTTCGGAATACACCTGATGCGCGGCATACCAAGACAGGCCGTTGAGCGGAATTTGCCCATACTCGGCACAAGCTTCCATGCACAGGACATCGCCGACAAGGAGCACTTTTGTCCGTGGAACCCCGACATGTACGGCGTAGATATGAGTAAGCCGGGCGCGCAGGAATACTACGACTCTGTGTTTGCCCTGATAGCGGAATGGGGGGTGGACTTTGTAAAAGTCGATGACCTCAGTCGTCCCTATTTTCAGAATCAGCCCGAAGTCGAGGCCATACGCCGCGCCATCGACAAGACTGGCCGCCCAATAGTCCTCAGCCTTTCACCCGGAGCCACCGATATACGCGCAGCCGAGCACGTTGCCCTTCATGCCAACATGTGGCGCATAAGCGACGACTTCTGGGATCGCTGGCTCGCGCTCAAGGAGCAGTTCTGGAGGCTGGCCCGCTGGAACCTGCCTCGTCAGCCCGGCGCCTGGCCGGACGCAGACATGCTCCCACTTGGCACACTTGTAATGGGTACGCGAATGACGCGCTTCACGCAGGATGAGCAGATTACGATGATGACGCTCTGGTCGATCAGCCGCTCTCCCTTGATGCATGGCGGCGACATGAGCAAGACCGATTCTTTCACCCTTTCCCTCCTTACCAACGACGAGGTGCTGGCCGTCAATCAACACAGTAGCAACAACAAACAGTTATTTGATCGCGATGGACTGGTGGCATGGACTGCGACAGATCCCGCAAGCGGAGACACATACCTTGCTCTCTTCAATGCACGTGACCGCGTTCCTCTGACCAAGGAGAATGCAAGCCAGTTTGCGTCGCTCGTAACGGCAGACCCTGCAAGCCATGCCAGAATTGAAATCGACCTCAGCGGCGGCAGTAAGCTATTCTTCGTTGCCGAGCCGCTTGCCGAGTCGGACGCGTTTACGCAAGTTTTCTGGGAATCGCCAACGCTCAGCCTGGCGGACGGCAGCGTGGTAAATCTCCTGTCCCTGCCTTGGGCAAGCGCAGATGCGCAGTGGGACTCGGCATCGCTTGTAAAGGATGCCGACGGGAAGCCATATCGCCTTAACGCGCTGGCTCCGGCCGTGATTGAATACGCTCTGCCTGAGGGCGCGCAGCGCCTTGTTGCAAAGGCCGGCGTGGATGCAAGCGCCGCCGGACATATGCGCATTTTTACCGTCGTTGGGAATGCCAACAACGAAGACAATGGACCGGGATTGCCGGTGGAGGTGAACCTTGCCGAAATTGTCGGTGGAAAGGCGGTCCGGATACGGGAACTCTGGACAGGGGAAAACCTTGGTGAACACAGTGGCGTGTTTTCGCCAATAGTCCCATTCCACGGCGCAAAGCTGTACAGGCTGACCCCGCTAAACCCCTAGCCTCTGCGCCGGAGCATTAGTTCCTTAAGCTCATCCCAGCGGGCAAGGTAACGCTTAAGGTGTTCCTTTCCCGCCGCGATCTCGCGCTCAATCAGCTCGCGTACAGCCATCTGCTCCAGCTCGTATGCCCGGTCGTCCAATAGACCGGCAAAGTGCGCTGTACGCGCCCATAGCAAATGGGTGGTCAGGGCGTCGAACTCGTTGTAATTGACAATATCCGTCAGTCGCCCCGCAAGCCATAGCTGCCAGACATTGCCGCCGTTAACGTCAATCTTGCCCGGAATGCCGCAAATAGTCGCTATCTCGTCAAGACGTGGCATAGCGCCCCAGCGCCCCATACCGATTATCTGGCCAAGGTCGATGCTGCCGTCGCTCGAGCTGGCAAAGTAGTCCATGCCCAGCCAGGGCTTCTCCGGGCGCTCGGCAAAGCCGTGGCTATCCAGCCCGTGGGCAATGGCCCTCTGTACGATTATTGGAATGTCGGAATTGTTGGAATTGTAGCCGACAAGCTGCGGATGATTCGCCCCAACCGCCTTAAGGAAATTCTCAAGTATGTAACGCTCCGTCCACTTGGGGTCGGCAGGGTCCGAGGGCAGGCTAACGAGCTTAAGCTCCGGGCCTTTTCTCCCGGCTTCGCGCAGTACCCCACAAATGGACACTACGCGGCAGAGCGCGGTCTTGACAAAGGGGCGCGGCTTATCAGGCGTTGCTCCGGCGTCGCCCCACATGGCGCAAAAACTCTCCTCGTAACTGAAGGGCGGGTTGTGCTCCACATTGAATAGTAGTTCGCCACTTAGTGGGTCCGGCACCCATTCGACGTCAAAGGAGAAGACCTTTTCGGCAATGCTCTTGAACATGGATACAAGCTTTCCAGATTTGCCCCTACTGTTCAACACGGCAGGATGAGAATTACGCCCCACCCTTCCCGGCTGCTACTTTCCGTAAGGGGCCTGACCCGGCTCGGCTGCCATGCCCCAGAACGACACTCCGCCCCCGCCCAAGGGCGTGTCAAAGAGACCCTGTTCTCTCATGCTAAGCACTTGGTCGTCAACGACGAGCACATGATCGCACAGCTCGATTTCCAAGGCCTCAGCCGCAGCGCGTGCCGCACGGGTAAGCTCTATGTCGGCATCGCTGAACCTTGCTGCCCCGCCCGGATGGTTGTGTGCCAGAATGAGAAAGCGCGACCCTCTACGCAGGGCGCTTTCCAGCATTTTGCGCGGCGCAAGGTTCACCTGATCCACAGTCCCGCTTTCAAGCCTTTCCACTCCCTGAGGTAATAGCCTGCGCCCGGAGTCAAGGTGTATCAGCTCCACACACTCGTTCTTCATGCCTGCAAAGCGAAGACGCAGGAAGCTCTCCACGCCCCAACCGCTATTGAGTGGCTCACGCCCTTCCAAGCCCTGTTGAAGATACAGGGAAGCAGACTCGCGGATTATGCGAAGGGCGATGGGGGCCACACTGCCGATCCCGTCCACCGAGCGAAGCTCTTCTGGCGAGGCGTCGAGCACTGCACGCAGAGAGCCGAACTTTTCGAGCAGGCGTTTTGCCGGCATTTTGACATCATGCCGTGGAATGCAGAGCGTAAGCAGAAGTTCAAGCACCTCGTGGGGGGCAAACGCGGTAAAGCCAGCCCGCTCGAATCTCTCGCGTAATCTCGCCCGGTGCCCTTCCGCCCCGGCTGGAACTGACCTTTCGCCTTTCAACGGCTAGCGATATTGTCCGCTGTTCCTTCGCAAGTGAAGGAAAACCCGGACATATTTAGTTACGCTCAAGTCCAGTGATGGACATCAATCGGGAATCGCCTTGCGAATATGGGAAGTATGACGGATAAGTATGACGTGGCTCGCGCTCCCACCCCCAGCCACAGGTATTAACATTACACTCCCTCAAACAGCATGAATACCACCATCCGCGGCCTTCTTGCCGCCGCATGTCTCTTCGGAGCACAGCAGCTAAGTGCCGACATCTACCTTCGTGGCGGCTTGATGTATAACCAGCCGCAGGACCTGAGCGGTTCCGACGGCTTCAAGGCGGCTCTGGACAATAGCACGGCTTTCAGCCTTGCCCTTGGCTACAAACTGAGCATCTTCCGCGTCGAAGCCGAAGGCATGATGCTGCGCAGCAGCGTGGACGACGTATCGGGCGCTGACTCGACCTGGGGCAAGGGCAAGCTAAAGAGCAGCAGCATTTTCGTTAACGGATACCTCGATGTTCCCGGCATACCCATCATCACCCCGTACGTAGGCGTCGGAGCTGGCATAGGCTGGGTGGACTTTGACGGCGACTTCGACTTTGTCAGCGCCGACGATGTCAAGTTCAAGGAGCGAAGCACCCTGCCCGGCTATCAGGCCATGCTGGGCGTCAAGGCCAAGGTGCCCTTTACGGGGGTCAGTGCCTATGCGCAGTACCGCTATCTCCACATGAACAGGCTACGCGCCAGCAGCTCCGACTCATCTGCCCCAGTTATCGAGACAGGCGACAGCAACATGTGGGAAATCGGCATCAGCATCACCCTGTAATCATCAGCTACCACGTTTTACGCCCGCCACTCACGCCAGAGGCGGGCGTTTCTTATTCCACTACGACACGCTTGCTTGTTGCCCGACAAAGGGCTTTGCGTAAAACACTCTCTGCCACATGGGACACGATACTGACACATGTTCGGGCTGGCGCTTTGCCAAGCGCACGGACTGGAATCTGGAGGGCAACCAATTCAGTGAGCGCATGGCGGCCCTGAAGGTAGGCGGCACGCCCCTGTTGGATCTTTCCATATCCAACCCTCTGCGTTGCGGCTTTGACCTTTCAGCCTTGGATCTGGCCCATTCATTCGACCGCAAAGGGCTTTGTGACTACCAGCCCGACCCACTTGGCCTCCCATCGGCAAGGGAGGCGGTATGCCGTTACTACGCAGGACGCGGTGTTACAGTTGAGCCATCCCGTCTGCTGCTTACGCCGAGTACATCCGATGCCTACAACTACATCTTCCGCCTGCTTTGCGAGGCTGGCGACGAAGTCCTCGTGCCAGCCCCCAGCTACCCTCTGTTCAGCTACCTTGCCGACATAGCCGACATACGCCTATGTCCATATCGGCTGAAGCGCAGCCCGGACGGACTCTGGAGTATCGACGCGGACTCGATGCTTGCCTCAATAGGCCCACGTTGCAGAGCAATCATGCTGGTTAATCCTAATAATCCCACCGGCTCCTTCATCCGCAGGGAAGACCTTAATCTCCTGACTAGAATTGCAACAGAACGCCGACTTGCCCTTATCTGTGACGAGGTGTTCGGCGACTACGTGCTGGATGCCGCTCCGGATGCTGTGGTATCCTTGGCTGGTCATGCAGTAGATGCACTTACTTTTGTTCTTAGCGGTATATCAAAGATACTTGCCCTGCCGCAGATGAAGCTTGGCTGGATGCTGGTGCAGGGACCCAAGGGCGTGGCAGAGGATGCCATGAGACGGCTTGAAATGATTGCTGACAGCTTTCTATCCGTGGGCACTCCGGTGATGCTCGCCATGCCGGAGTGGATGAACAGTCGAGAACTGATTCAAGGGCAGATACTTGACAGGGCACGGCGAAATCTGGAATCAGCAAGCCTCGTTTTGCGCGACAAGCCTGGGCTGAAGCTCCTTCGAGTGGAGGGCGGCTGGTATGCAGTGCTACGCATGGAGGGCATCCTCAACGAAGAGAGCTTCCTTCTCAGACTGATGGAGGAAGAGCGAGTGGCCGCCCATCCGGGCTATTTTTACGACTTTGCCGAAGGCTCCCATGCGGTGCTCAGTCTTCTATGCCCGGAAGCTGAATGGACGGAGGGGTTGCGGCGTCTTGCTTCCCTGCATGAAAGAGTGTCGTATTGACACGCGCTACTCGCAGCATATCAACCACTTGCGCAATCCGTTCCGGACGCGTGAACTTGTAGCATTTTCTTCACTTAAAATGTTGCCTCGCTTGGGGGGCTATCCATTGACAAGCAGGGGTGTGAAACGTATGTATGCGGTCCTTTTATCCGTGCATCCTGCCCTTTGGCGGATGACTGTACTGTGGCTGTTTGGATACGAGGTTTTGTCGAAATGTGGCGTGACCCTGATAAGATAAACAAGTGGACTATCGCGGATGCTTCCGATCTCTACGGCGTGGCCCGCTGGGGAGCTGACTATTTCTCCATAGATGAGGCCGGAGATCTGGTAGTTACGCCCTTTGGACGTGACGGAGCCGCGCGCATATCGCTGCGCAAGATCGTGAGCGAGATTGAGGAACGCGGCATGGCCATGCCAGCCATACTTCGCATCGAGAACATACTTGGCTCGCAGATCAAGCTGCTGCACGACACTTTCCGCTCGGTCATCAAACAGACTGGCTACAAGGGCGAGTTCCGTGGCGTATTCCCCATCAAGGTCAATCAACAGGAGCAGGTCGTGGAGGCCATTGCTCAGTTTGGCAAGGAATACCATCACGGCCTCGAAGCCGGTAGCAAGCCCGAGCTTATTGCGGCCATTTCCATGCTGCCGAGCAGAGACTGCTGCCTTATCTGCAACGGCTACAAGGACGAGGAGTTCATAGACCTGGGCCTCTACGCTACCAAGATGGGGTATCAGTGCTTCTTTGTTGTGGAGGTGCCCGGCGAGGCGGAGCTGATACTTGAGCGCGCAAAGCGCATGAATGTGCGCCCGATGCTGGGTCTGCGCGTTCGCCTGTCCACCAAGGCCGACGGCCAGTGGGCGGAGTCTGGCGGCGAGGGCAGCGTGTTCGGCCTGAGCATGGGGCAGGTCGTGGACGTGTTGGACCGCCTGAAGGCGCTCGACATGATGGACTGCCTGCGCCTGCTACATTACCACATAGGTTCGCAGATTCCGAACATTGCCGACATTCGCGCCGGGGCGATGGAGGCCAGCCGTATCTACGAAGAGCTGGTCAAGGAAGGGGCGCGCATGGGCTACCTGGACCTTGGAGGCGGCCTGGCCGTGGACTACGACGGCTCCAACACCAACGACCAGTCCTCACGCAATTACTCGGTGGAGGAATACTGCTACGACATCGTCGAGTCCATCATGGGCATACTCGACAAGAACGGCATCGCCCACCCAACGATTGTGACCGAGTCAGGCCGTATGACGGTGGCCTACTACTCGATGCTGCTCTTCAACGTGCTGGACGTTTCCAGCTTTGTCCCAAGCAGGATACCCGACAAGCTGCCGCGCATTGCTGGCGACCTTCTGGGCAACCTGATGAGCGCATACGAGATGGTTTCGCCAAAGACCTTGCAAGAGTGCTGCAACGACGCTCTATACTATCGCAATCAAGCCCTCCAGATGTTCAAGCACGGCAACATCAGCCTGCGCGAAAGGGCAATGGCAGAGAACATCGTACGCCACATCCTCATTAAAATCGCCCGCACGGCGGCCACGATGAAGCAGGTTCCCAAAGACGTTTTCAAGATCGAGGAGCAGCTTTACGACATCTACTACGGCAACTTCAGTCTCTTCCAGAGCCTGCCTGACATGTGGGCTATCAACCAGATATTCCCCGTGATGCCCATCCACCGCCTCAACGAGGCACCGACGCATCCGGCTATTATCTCCGACATAACCTGCGACTGCGACGGCAAGATAGACAACTTCCCAGAGAGCAGCGGCAACCGGCGCACCATAATGCTGCACGAGCTGAAGGAGAATGAGGAGTATTACCTAGGCGTGTTCCTTGTGGGAGCGTATCAGGAGACCCTTGGCGACCTGCACAACCTCTTCGGCGACACGAACATCGTGTCGATCCACGTCAACGAGGACGGCAGCTACCAATTCATCCGCGACATAGAGGGCGACTCGGTATCGGACGTACTAAGCTACGTCGAATACGACATCAACGACATGAAGCAGCGCCTCAAGAAGATGGCCGAGGCCGCGATAGCAGACGGCATCATCACAGTTCGCGAGCGCAAGCAGATACTGGACGGCTTTGCAGAAGGCCTGCGAGGCTACACTTACTTTGAAAAGGAATAAGCGGCCCACTCTTGCAGAGGGCGAGCTACTACAACACTCTTCCAACAGGATACAGCAATGTCACGAATACTCATCATCGGCGCGGGCGGGGTCAGCAATGTGGTCGTCAAGAAGTGCGCACAGCACCCTGACGTTTTCAGCGAGATCTTCCTCGCCAGCCGCACCAAGTCCAAGTGCGACGCCATAGCCGCCGAGGTGAAGAGCCTGTACGGCGTGGATGTGCAGACTGCACAGGTGGACGCCGACGAGGTGCCGCAGCTAGTAGAGCTGATTGGCAAAGTGAAGCCTGCGCTAGTCCTGAATGTCGCCCTGCCCTATCAGGATCTTACCATCATGGACGCCTGCCTTGAATGCGGCGTTAACTACCTGGACACCGCCAATTACGAGCCAAAGGACAAGGCGCACTTTGAATACAGCTGGCAGTGGGCGTATCAGGACCGCTTCAAGGATAAGGGCCTTATGGCAGTTCTTGGCTGTGGGTTCGACCCTGGCGTGACCAACATATTTTGCGCCTACGCCCAGAAGCACCTCTACGACAGCATCCGCCAGATAGACATTCTCGACGCCAACGCTGGCGACCACGGCCACGCCTTCGCAACGAACTTCAACCCCGAGATCAACATCCGCGAGGTGACGCAAATAGTGCGCCATTGGGACAAGGG
>LVBW01000066.1 GCA_001604585.1 Puniceicoccales bacterium Verruco_02
GGCGTCTCATGGACATGGCGATCATTCTTGATTTCAAGGGTGATGAAATGGTCTATGACTCAGGCTCTACCTCTCTAGGGGTATATCTGATAGATCACGGCGCAATTTCTATTCAAAACTGCGTGTCGGGGCGCTGGTGCGAGATAGACCGGCGCGAGGTAGGCGAACTGTTCGGCGAGGTATCGTTCATAACAGGGCGCACACACAGTATGAGGACCGTCGCCATCGGGGAGACCCGCCTCCTGCTATTGCCCGCGGAGCATCTGGACTCTGTGGCCGGTTCGATGCCCATGCCGATGCTGTTCCTTGTAAACAGCATAATCGACCACGTCGGGCGGACCTCTTCTGCAAGGGCCGAGGAGAGCTTCCGGCAGGAGAAGCTGGCCGTCGTCGGACGCATGGCCAACAACATAGTCCACGACCTGAAAAGCCCCTTCCAGATGATAAATCTGGGCGCTCAGATGATAGAGAGCCTCAGCCCCGACAGGCAGGTGCAAAAGCTCTGCCACAGCATTACAGAGCAGGTTACAAGGATGCTGGAAATGGCCAACGAACTGGGCGAATACTCACGCGGTCAGTCGATAGCTCACTTTACAAGGGTGAATCTGCGCTCCTTTATTAACGGCTTTGTCGATGCAAACGAGCCGCTCTTTGCCAAGCCGGGGTTGGCGCTAAAGCTGGAACTGCCCGACATTGATTTGGACATTGACCCGGACGCCATGCACAGGGTTTTCATGAACCTGACAAGCAATGCCATTGAAGCCATGCCCGATGGCAAGGGCACCATATGCATAAGTGCCACTCTTGAAGAGGCCGACTGGGTGGAGATTCGCTTTGCCGACAATGGCAAGGGCATCCCGGAGGCAATTCGCGACACGCTCTGGGTTCCATTCGTGTCGCAAGGTAAAAAGAAGGGCGTGGGCCTTGGCACATCCATAATCAAGAGTGTCGTCGAAGGGCATGGCGGAAGTATCGACTTCAGCACCCAGACGAACAGGGGGACGGTGTTCACGATGCACCTGCCCCGCTATCATGCGGCAAGCGCCTGAACGGTTCGCCAATGGGTTTTGCGGTTCCCCTTGGCCAGCGTGACAGTGCCGCCGTATCATGCCTCAAAGCGATAGATGTTTGCATCTATGCGCCTTGAAGTTGATAATGACTGTCATGGACTCCGCATATCTCATCGTCGCTGTTCTTGTTGCCTGCGCATTGGGCGGGCTGCTTTTCAAAGCCAACCGGCGCAATAGCGAGCTGGCAGCCGCGATGGCCGAGAAGGAGTCCGCCCTGCGCCTTGCCGAGGAGCGCAGGCAGGTTGCAGAGGCCGAGCGCGGCAGAGTCTTTGAAGAGTTGGCCGAGGCGCGGATCGCCCTAGAGGCCGAGGTCAAGTCAAGACACAAGGCACAGAGCGCGGAAGCATCGGCATTGGCAACTGTCGAGGCGATGAAAAGGGCCGAAACTGTCGCTCTTGAGCAACAGGCAGTGCAGAGGCAGGCCGTTGCGGAGCGCGAGGGCGAGCTGAAGAGGGCCGTTGCCAGCGAGCGTGAAAAGCTGGACAAGGCCGAAAAGCAAAGAGCCGATGCGGAGCGTTTGCTGGAGGGAGAAAGGCGTGCCCGGCGCGAGGAGCAGCAGGCCTTCGAGGCAAGAGTGGCGGAGCTTAAGGAGCTGAAAAAGCAGATGGAGGATGCCTTCGCCCGGCTCTCCAACGACGCCCTCGCCAAGAACAACGAGCAGTTCATAAGCTTTGCCAAGCAGAAGCTGGATCAGCTTAACCAGCAGAACGCCGCGGACCTAGAGAAGCGGCAGCAGGCCGTTGCGGAGCTTCTCAAGCCGTTGCGCGAGCAGATGGAGCGGGTGGGGCAGAGTGTGGACACTTTCGACAAGGGCAGGGCCGAGAGCTTTGCAACGATATTGGAGAAAATGGAAGCCCTGCGCCTTCAGGAGGAGAGCCTGCGCAAGCAGACTCAGACTCTTGGCGATGCCTTGCGAAAGCCCGGCGTGCGCGGTGCCTGGGGCGAGATGCAGATGGAACGCTGCGCCCAGTTCGCGGGTCTTGAGGAGGGCGTTCACTACAAGTTGCAGGAGCAGGTGACTCCGCAGGACCGCCCGGACATGATTGTGTACATGCCCAACGGCCTTCAGGTTATTGTCGATTCGAAGGTGCCCTGGGAGTCGTATTCCAGAGCGGTCGATGAGCCAGACGCCGAGAAGGCACGTGCCCTGATGAAGGACCACGCGCGGCAGACTCGCGACAAGGTGCTGGATCTTGCAAAGAAAAACTACCCGGGCAAGGTTACTGACTCAATCGACTTCACCGTTTTATTCATGCCCAACGAGGCGCTTTTCAGCGAGGCACTCAAGGAGGACCCGACCCTCCTTCAAATGGCTCTGGAGAGCCGCATTCTCGTGGCCTCGCCCACGACGCTAATCGCCCTGTTGCACACCGTGTCCGCCGCGTGGCGGCAGAAGGCCCTGACCGAGAACGCTCAGGAGCTGAAGAGCCAGAGTTCGGAACTTTACAAGCGCCTTTGTGTGTTCCTTGGCCATTTGTCAAACATGGGCAAGGGGCTTGAGAGGGCCATCAAGTCCTACAATCAGGCCGTAGGCTCGATGGATCATAACCTGCTCGTGCAGGCGCGGCGCATCAACGAGCTGGGCGGCTTCGACAGCGAAGAGGAGAGGCTTCGGGAAGCAAGTCCCCAGCGCGTGGACGAGAGCGAGGTGAGGGCCATACGAGCGCCGGAGCTGCCAGCTGAGTGCGAGGCAGAAGGCGCCCTAGACGCTCGCTAGAGTGTCTGAAGGCTGTGGAGCTGGCGGTACAGGCCGCTCGACTTCATCAGCTCATCGGGCTTTCCGTCGGCCACGATGCTGCCGCGGTCAAAGACCAGCACGCGGTCGCAGAGTTTGAGCGTCGAGAAGCGGTGCGCGACGATGAACACCGTGCGCCCCTTTACGAGCCGTTCCAGCGCGTTGTGAATATGGGCCTCGCTCTCGCTGTCGAGCGCGGAGGTGGCCTCGTCCAGTATCAGGATTGGCGCGTCGCGCAGGAAGGCTCTTGCAAGGGCCAGTCTCTGCCTTTGTCCGCCGGAGAGGCGGCCAGCGTTTTCGCCCACTATTGTGTCGTACCCTTGCGGGAGTCGGGTTCGTATGAACTCATCCGCATTCGCGGCCCTTGCGGCGTCGATGGCCTCCTCGCGCGTGGCACCGGGCCTGCCAAGCAGGATGTTGTTCAGAACCGTGTCGTTGAAGAGCACCGGGCTTTGCGGCACGTAGGCTATCTGGCTGCGCAGCGAGGCAAGATCCAGCCCTCGCACATCGTGCCCGTCAACGAGCACAGTGCCGGAATTTACATCATAGAAGCGGGGCAGAAGCTTCACAAACGTCGATTTGCCCGCGCCGCTTGGCCCCACAAGGCCGCACACTGTGCCGGGCGCAATGTCCACGCAGATGCCTCGCAGAGTCGGCTCCTCGCCATAGGCAAAGCCAACCTCGCGCATCGCGACCGCGCCTGCCGCCTTTTCCAGCTTCAGCCCGCCGGGCGTGCCTTCCACATCGTCGGGGGCGGACATTATCTGCTCCACCCTCTCGAAGGCTCCCTGCGAACGTTGCACCTGATTCCAGGCCCTTACCATGCGCTTGAACGAGTCCACGGTGAAATACAGGGCCGCGCCCATGCCGGAAAATACGTCAAAGCCTATCCCTGCCCTGTATGCATAGACAAATGACACCGAGAGAAGGCTGACGGCGATGATTTCCATCAGCGGCTGGGGCAGTTTGTCGTAACGGGTCAGCTTGATGGATGCGTGAAGGAACTGGTCCAGCTTGGCGCGGAATAGGCTCCGTTCGCGGTCTTGAAGGTTGAAGGCGCGCACCTCCACGCTGCCGTGCAGGTTCTCGGTCAGGGCCTCGGACATGCCCCCCAGAGCATCCTGCACCTCTCGCCCGCGCTTCTTGAGCTGTTTGCCTATCCAGCGCACCGGCCAGGTCATTAGCGGGGTCATGGCCATGAGCAGGAGTATGAACATGGCCTCGCTGTTCTGCACCGAGAGGATGACAAGGTAGATGATGCCACCGATGCTCTGGAACACGTACTGCACCCCGTCGTTGCCCATCGAGAGCAGGGCTTGGCTCATCTGCGTGGTGTCGCCCACGATGCGCGAGAGAAGGTCTCCGGTGTGCCGCTGCTCGTACCACTTCAGGGGCAGGCGCTGCATCTTGTCAAAGACCTTGGCCCGCACGTCCTGGAGCATCCGTATGCCGACCACGGTTATGATGAACTGGTTGTAATAGCCCGTCACTCCGCGCAGTAGGAATATGCCCGGCAGGCAGGCCGCTATGCCAATCAGGTAGGGCAGGCTGTATGCAGTGTTCTGGCTGTCGAAGATGGTCTTGAACACCTTCTGGATGAAGAAGGGCACGCCCAGGCCGCTGGCCCCGCCCGCTATGCAGCCGAGCAACATGCCCAGCAGTATGCGGCGCATGTAGGGCTTGAGGAAGGGCAGGAAGTTCTTGAGGGGGCCGCTCATTGTGGGGGCTGTGGCTCGTTTGAGTGGGGTGGGGCGGCTTGGGCGTTATTTCTTCTGCGCCTCTAGGCGGACGGCGGCCTTTTGCGCGGCTTGTGTGCCGATGTGGACGAGGTACTTTTCGGCGTAGTATTCGTGCCCGAGCTGCTCGCGAAGATCCCAGACGTGCAAGGGTTCCAGGGATAGCGCGGCAAGCTCCTCCTTGTAGAGACTGCCTTTGAAATACAGGATGCCGTTTTCGAGGCCTTCGTGGCTGCCAACGCGGATGTTCTTGGCTATCCAGCCGATGAAGTCCGGCAGAGTGGCGACGGCGCGCCCTGTCACGTAGTCGAACTTGCTTTCGAGCTGTTCGGCCCTTTTGTGGACTATCTGGACGTTTTTCAGGCCGAGCCGTTCCACCATGTCGCGCAGGGCTTTTATCTTCTTTTCCATGCTGTCGAGCAGGAAGAACTGCGCCCTTGGGAAGGCTATGGCGAGCGGTATGCCGGGCAGGCCTCCGCCGCTGCCTACGTCGAGAACGCGCACCCTGTCGGCAAACTTCAGCACCTTGAGCGGCGAGAGCGCGTGCAGGAGGTGGTGCGCTTCAAAGTTTTCCACGTCCTTGCGCGATATGAGGTTCAGCTTCGCGTTCCACTCGCGCAGCAGGGCCGCGTAGTTGCGCAGCGCCTCAAGCTGTGCCGCGTCTAGATAGCTACCGAACTGCCCGCCGATAATGTCGTCCATATCGGGCGCATCTTCTCTGCCGACGGGCATTTTCGCAATGCAAATGCTGTGGGCTAAACGTGGCTGTTTCGCTGAAAGTGTCTTTCGACTCATAAGAGAATCGAATTCAACCGATTAGAAAAACTTCAGCTTTTTCGTTGACTCTACATGTTGTGGTTTTAAACCAGTTGGAACCACTACATGTAGTGGAGGTATTAAATCAACGCAATATTTCAGGTCTGTCATTTCTCGCATTCACAGCCCTTCCCCCCGCATACCATGTCAGACAGCATCACCTACACCCTTGGCACCCGGACTTTTGTGCTCGATCGCGAGAAGGCCGCAGAGGCCTACGCAAACAAGAGCATCATCAACGGGCGCGATTCCATGTTCTTCAACATTCTGCCGCTCAAATACCAGTGGGCCTACGAGCTGTACCGCACGATGAAGGCCAACCACTGGGAGCCGGAGGATATCCCCATGGGGCGCGACTGCGAGCAGTGGCGCGGCTCGGACCCTTCGATCACCGAGATCGACCGCTGGATTATCAAGATGGGCATAGGCTACTTTTCGGCGGCCGAGGGCATCGTGGGCGACAACATCATACACGTTGTGCGCGAGCTTGTGACTGCGCCGGAGCTGAAGCTGGTCCTCGGGCGTCACGCGCACGAGGAGAACATCCACGCGGACAGTCTCGTGTACATGCTGGCCAGTCTTGGCATCAATCCTCACGAGAACGATGCCATGCTGGAGGACATCCCGACTATCCAGAAGAAGACGGATCTTGTCGTGTCGAACAGCAGGCAGATGCGGCGCGACATCGACCTCACTGTTACGCGCAACAAGCAGGACCTGGCCAAGAACATGTTCCTCTTTGGCCAGTGCATGGAGGGGACGCAGTTCTACGGGCTTTTCGGGATGATTCTGTCGCTCTATCGGCAGAATAAGTTCCCGGGCATCGGGCAGATGTTCCGCTACACTTTGCGCGATGAGTCGAACCATATCGAGAACTTGCGCAGTCTATTCTGTGGTTTGGTCGAGGAGAACCCGGATGTGTGGACGCCGGAGTATCGGGCGGAGCTTGTGGATTTGATGCGGCAGTCCGTGGAGCTTGAGAAGGAGTTTATTCGGGACTGTCTGCCGCTCAATGCGGTGGGGCTTTCGTCCGAGGAGTTCATCGGCTACATCGACTACATCGCCGACCGCAGGCTTGAGAGCTGCAATCTGCCGACGATCCACGGTGGCAAGTTGCCTAACCCCTTGCCTTGGCTTGCCGAGATGATGGACATAAAGAAGGAGCAGAATTTCTTTGAGGGTCGCGTTACAGAATACAGAAAGTCCAGCAGCCTGGATGCCGTAAGCGACGACGACCTCTAGGGAGAGGCTAGGGCCGGAAGGCCCTAGGACCCGCGCCTCCTTTCGGAGGCTCCGATGGGGGATCCGCCCCCAAGCCGCGCATTTCATGTGCTCCCCCAAGACAGAATCGCTTCCAGCTCACAAGTAACCAGACAATAAACGAAAAATCACCTCATAATGGAGATGCGCAAGCATCTCGGGTGCAGGGGTTACCCCCCTGCCATCTCGGGTGAAGGAGTTATCCCCCTGCATGATTTCCACAGCCACCACCACCCCCCGCGTCACCCGCCGCAACGGCGACCTTGCACCCTGGGACACATCAAAAATCGAAGTCGCCGTCCGCAAGGCATTCATTGCCACGAACGCCGACAGCGAACCCGCCGTCGAAATAGCCCGCGCCGTTGAAGAGCGCGTGTTCAACGCTGGCAAATCGCCCGTCGCAATCGAGACCATCCAGGACCTTGTGCAGGAAGAAATGATGCGCCGCGGCCACTTCAAAGCCGCCGAAGCCTTCATCGTCTATCGTACGCAACGCGCCTTTGAACGCGCGGAAGCCTTCCGCGCCGCCGCCGAAGCCGCAGCGCAACCGCTCACGCAGGAAGCGAACGTCCTTGTCTCCCGCAGCGACGGCACGACGTATTTCTGGACCGGCGACGAACTGCGCGCCCGCATCGCCTTCGCCTCGAACGGGCTGGACCTTTGCCTGCCCTCTGCGCAAATCGAGGCGGAGCTGCGCCGTAGCGTCTATGCCGAGATGAAGGACGAAGACCTGCGCCAGACCATTATCCTGAACGCCAAGGCCCTCATAGAGCATGACGCGGACTTTGCCACCTTCGCTGGCCGCATTCTCCTTTCCTACATCTACGAGGAGGTGCTGGGTTGGAGCATTGTGGAAGACGGCATCGCGGCCCTTGCCGAAGCGCACCGCCGCGCCTTCGCCGAGTACATACGCCGGGGCATTGCTATCGAGCGCCTCTCGCCGGAGCTGGCCACTTACGACCTCTCGCGCCTTGCCGCAGCGTTGGACCCGCACGCGGACCTAGCCTTCGACTACCTTGGCATCCAGACCCTGTACGACCGCTACCTGCTCATCGACAAGACGGGCAACCGCGCTAGACGCCTTGAAACACCGCAGTTCTTCTGGATGCGCGTTGCGATGGGCATCTTTCTGCGCGAAGGGGCGAAGAAGGAGGAGCGCGCCTTGGAACTTTACAAGTTGTACAAGGACAGGCGCTTCTGCTCGTCCACGCCCACGCTTTTCAACAGCGGCACCCTGCACAGCCAGCTTTCCAGTTGCTACCTCTACAAGGTGGACGACTCCATCGAGAGCATAATGATTCGAGGCATCGCCGAGAACGCCTTCCTTGCCAAGTGGGCGGGCGGCCTCGGCGGCTCCTGGACCGCGGTACGCGGCACGGGCAGTTACATCAAGGGGACAAATGGCGAAAGTCAGGGCGTCATCCCCTTCCTCAAGATGCACAACGATCAGCTCGTGGCCGTGAATCAGGGCGGCAAGCGCAAAGGCAGCGGCTGCGCTTATCTGGAGCTGTGGCACAACGATATCGAGGACTTCCTCGAACTTCGCCGCAACACCGGCGACGAGCGTCGCCGCACGCACGACATGAACACGGCCAACTGGGTTCCCGACCTGTTCATGAAGCGCATGGAGGCGAGGCAGGACTGGAGTTTGTTCCGCAGCAACGAGGTGAAGGACTTGCACGAGACCTACGGGCAGGACTTTGAACGGCGCTACGTGGAATACGAGCGCAGGGCCGCAGCTGGCGAGATTTGGACGCGCAAGGTGTCGGCAATCGAGCTGTGGAAGAAGATGCTAAAGATGCTCTTCGAGACGGGGCACCCCTGGATTACCTTCAAGGACCCCTGCAATATCCGCAGTCCTCAAGACCATGTGGGCGTCGTCCACTCGTCGAACCTTTGCACGGAGATTACGCTAAACAGTGGCGCTGAGGAGACGGCTGTCTGCAACCTTGGAAGCGTCGTTTTGGAGAACCACTTGCGCGAGGATGGTTCACTGGACTTGGAACGGCTGCGCTCGACTGTGCGCGTGGCAGTGCGGGCGCTGGACAATGTCATAGACATCAATTTCTACCCCACTCAGGCGGCCAAGACGGCGAACGCTCGGCACAGGCCGGTTGGCCTTGGCGTGATGGGCCTTCAGAATGCCTTGCACGCAAAGGGTTTGCGTTTCGCTAGCGAGGCTGCGGTGCTGTTCAACGACGAGTTCATGGAGGCGATTGCCTACTTTGCCTACGAGGCGTCGAGCGATTTGGCCGCCGAGCGTGGCACGTATGAATCGTACAGGGGTTCCAAGTGGGATCGGGGTGTTTTGCCGCCGGACACTTTGGAGCTTCTTGAACGGGAGCGAGGGGAAGCGATCGACGTGCCGCGCGGCGGTCGTATGAATTGGAGCGCGCTTCGCGAGCGGATAGCGCGTCAGGGTATGCGCAACAGCAACGTGCTGGCCATCGCGCCGACGGCCACGATTGCCAACATCATGGGGTCAACTCCCTGCATCGAGCCGACGTACAAGAACTTGTTCGTCAAGAGCAACTTGAGTGGAGAGTTCATCGTGCTCAACGCCCATCTTGTGCGCGATTTGAAGCGTTGGGGCCTGTGGAACGATCGGGTGCGCGAGCTGCTGAAGTATTACGATGGAGAGCTGGCCAATATCGACTCGATCCCGAACGAGTTGAAGGAGCGCTACGCAACGGCGTTCGGCATTCCTTTCGAGTGGGTGATCAAGGCGGCCGCGCGGAGGCAGAAGTGGATTGATCAGTCCCAGAGTGTTAACTTGTGGCTGGCCGAGCCGGACTTGAAGAATTTGAGCCACATGTACCGCAGTGCGTGGCGGAGCGGGCTGAAGACGACATACTACTTGCGCACGCTTGGGGCCTCGAATATCGAGAAGGCGACGGTGACGATCAAGAAGGCTGCCGCGCCCAAGGCCGTGGGGCTAGCCTCGGCGTTCGCGCCGGAGCCTGTGCCGTCGGATGCACCGGTGCCTGCACCGAGTTCAGACGTGCCGGACATAAGACAAAGGGTAATCTGCCGCCTCAACGCAGAGAGAACAGGCGAGGAATGCGAGGCCTGCCAGTAGCAGGGGCAAGGGGGATAACCCCTTGATCCCCCCGATGCTTGCGCGTCGGCTATATATTTGCCCAATGCGTTCGAGTTTGTCTGGGCGCATTGGGCGTGAATGTGGTAATCCCCTAAGCCCTCTGGCCTGCTTTGTCTATCTGCGCTGTGATTTCTAGGGCTATCTCCAGCGCCGTCTTTCCGAAGACCGCATCCACCTTGGGTGTGCGGCGCTCCTTCACGCAGGCTACAAAGCTTTCCAGTTCGATGCGCAGCGGCTCTCCCTTTTCTATCGGAATCTCCTCGCGGGCAAGGCCCGTCGCTGTTTTGCGTAGGAGGTGGCCGGTCTGGTTCATGTAATCGAGCGAGAGGTAGGCGTCGGGCTGGAAGACGCGAAGCTCGCGCACCTTCTTTTCGCTGATGCGGCTTGTGTTCACGTTTGCTACGCAGCCATTCGCAAAGCTCAGGCGGGCGTTGGCTATGTCCTCGCGCCGGGTAAGCACGCTGACGCCAACCGCCTCGATGCGCTCGATGGGGCTGTTGACAAGTTGCAGTATGACGCCGATATCGTGAATCATAAGGTCCAGCACCACACCCACTTCCGTGCCCCGCGGGTTGAACGGCGCTAGGCGGTCTGCGGTGATGAAACGGGGCGCGTTGATGACCTTTTCAAGGTAGCCGATGACGGGGTTGAACTGCTCGATATGGCCCACCTGCACGAGGACGCCTGCCTGATGCGCGGCAGCGAGGATTTCCTCGCCTTCCTGAGAGCTGGCACATAGCGGCTTCTCTATAAATAGATGCACGCCAAGGGGCAGGAGCTGGAGCGCGACCTTGTGATGCAGGTCCGTGGGGACAACGACGCTGACCGCGTCGCATTCGCGCGCAAGAGCCACTGGGTCGCTGAATGCCTTGCAGCCGAATTTGGCGGCTATCTCTGCCGCACGTTCGGCGCTGGCATCGCACACGCCCACGAGCTGCGCTCCGGCCATGTCGGCATATATACGCGCATGGTGCTGTCCGAGAAAGCCCACGCCCACGACTCCGCATCTTAGTGTCTGCACGCTTGTTGAGCATGTGAGCGCAGCCTTGCATTGCAAGCCGAAGCGGGTGCTGCGGGGCTGCCCGTGTCGAAGGATGCATTTTTTCCGCTTTGCAGGGATTTCAGACTTGCGCGCTGTGGCGGACATGGCCAGTGTATCCGCTTTGCACCGATGGGGGATTAGCTCAGTTGGTTAGAGCGCTAGTATGACACACTAGAGGTCCGGGATTCGAGCTCCCGATCTCCCACCATTTTTTCAATCGTTCCAAGGCCGCGCTGTGTTACAGGCAGCGCGGCTTATTCGTGTACGGGATGCCGTAACGCCCTAGTAGCCGATGCCCAATAGGTCCACGGTGGCGCCTTCCGGCCAGTCGGATAATGTTGCCGGGTAGAGTATTGCGAAAGGATCCCAGAAGGGGTTCTTATCCGTGTCGCTCGGGTGGAGGCTGTTGCGGAAGCGGTTGTGAATTAGCCTTGCGCCCAGCTTTTCGTAAAAGCCCGGAACGCCTGTCTGCCATAGTCCGGCCTCGAACTTGCCCCTGTCCACATCTTCGAGCAGTTTTCGCACCGCCAGCCCGGCGAAGCCGCGGCCCCTGTATTCGGGCAAGGTGCAGACTCCGGCCAGAGCCATGATGTCCATCTCCCTGCCGTCCTCCAGACGGATGCGGCGCAGGAAACTCTCGGCACAGGCCACTATGTGCCCATCGCACTGGACGATGGCGATTTTACGGCCCGGCCTCTCTTCCAAGGGGCATATTTCCAGCACGGGAGCGGATGGATTGTGCGGCCAGACAGTGGCCCTAAGCTCCGCAAGTTCGTCATGCAGGCTGGCGTCGAGATTCTCGGGGCTGTCACAGCTAAGTATGAACTTGGCCATAAGTTGAGGATGCGCCTTTGATGTCACTCTGTCAAAACTTGTAATTACCCATGCTCCGCATCATCATTCAGCCCCTTGTATGGAAGAAGATACGCAGAATAAGCGCCCCTTCCTAGGCGTGTATTTTGAACGCTGCGGCGTGTATGGGCGCTTTTTGCGCAATGCAGAGGGCACTGCCTACATTGGGCGCTGTCCGCGCTGTGGTTCGCCCTTCCGTGTGCTGGTCGGGGCAGAGGGCAGCAAGGCGCGCTTTTTCGTAGCCAAGTGCCCGAGGCCAAAATACTGAGAGCCATACCAGACCTGCATTAATGCAGTGTGCGAGGATGGCTATTTGGCGAAAATGCCGCCCTCAGGCTGGGCTTTCCACGGTGTGGCTGGCTGCTCTTGGGCGCTACCTACGGAAAGAACCTGCGCCATGCCCTCGAAGTATGCGGCCCTCTGTTCGGGGCTGAAGCCGCGCAGTTTTTCCATCAGGGCGTTGCGCACATCGGCAGGCATGGAGTCGATGAGCTTGCCAATCTGGGCGCGGATTTCGACCGGAGCATCCGCCAGGGGCGAGCGGCTGCGCGAAGGACCGCCCGAAGAGGTCGGGTCCACGTTCTGGAGCCGGGCCAGCATCATGTTCTTGCGCTCGGGGGGCATTCTTTCGATGCGCTCTATGCTCTCGCGTATGCGGGCAAGGCGCTCTGGGGGCAGTTCCAGAAAGCGACGCAGCATGACGAACTGTTCGCGCAGTTCCTCGGGGTCTGGCAGGTTGTCGGGCAGCTGCGGCGGACTCATGCCCTCGCGCATCGGGGGCGGTGCTGCGGGCGGTTTGCCGGGGCTGTCTGTCAGGGCAAGGGGTCTGCCGGTGGGCTTGGCTATAGCGCTAGGGCTTGGCGGAACAGGCGGGCGTGCTGGCGGGGCGGGTAGGGCGCTTGAGCCGCTGTTGGTGGCAGAGACTTCCACTGCCGGAGGCGGCGGAGGCAGTGTCTGCGCTTCCTTGTCGCGACCCTTGTAAATGGACAGCACCAGCGTGGCTGCAATTACTGCGGCCAGAGCGGGCAAGCCTACTGACAGTGAGCGCCTCATTCGTACTGCTTTACAAAGCTTGAGAATTTGTCCGCCGCACGGCTGTCAAGAAGCGGGGCCGCGGGGCTGAGGTTTGCAGCAAGGGTGAAGATCTCGCTCATCTCGTTCTGCTGCATTGTGATGGACTCGTGGCGAGGCTCTGCGCCGCCTTCCAGTGCCCAGATGCCGCCAAGCGATATGGCCACCGAGGCCGCAGCGGCCATAAGGGGGCGCAGGAACAGGACCAAGCGACGCTCTTCGCTGCGGGCGCGGGAAAGGGTGCGTGCCGTGAAGCTTGCCGATGCCTCCGCGGGCATCGCCTTAAGGAGTTTGTCGATGAAGGCGTCGTCCACCTTGGGCACTGCCTTTGCGCGGGAGATTGTGCGGGCTGTGAAGTCCGCCGATGCGCACACGGGGCTGCCTGCCAGAAGCTCGTCCAGTCTCTTGTCCAGTTCCCTGCTGTTGTAACGGTTCTTCATGGCTCTAGAGTATGTTGCGGAGTTCTTCTTTAAGCTGTGCTCTTGCGCGGAATATCCATGTCTTTACCGCGCCCACGCTGGCGTCCATCATGGCGGCGATTTCCTCGTAGCTAAGTTCCTGCTGCTTGAGTAGGAGCAGGGCTGTGGCGTGCTTTTCGGGCAGCTTTGCCACCGCCTGGCTGAAGGCTTCTTCTATCTCGCTTACATCGCGCCCGTCGTCGGGAGTGCTTATCGCTGGTAGCTCCATCGGGTCCACACTCTCCAACGGCTTGCGCTGGCGGTGCCGGTACTCGTTTATGAGCAGGCGGCGGGCCACGTGGAAAAGATAGGTGGAGAACTTTGCCCTCGGCTCGTAGCGCGAGGCACCGCGGTAAATGCGCACAAAGGTCATCTGCGCCAGGTCCTCGGCTTGTGAATAGGAGCCGAGGGAGCGGTAGAAGAAGTTGAGAAGTGGGTTCTTCCAGCGGTCCACAAGCTGGGCCAGCGCCTGCTCGTCGCCCTCGCGCACGCGCCACATAAGGGCGCTGTCCGCGTCCACGGGGCTGCATGGCGACTGCGTTTCGAGCGGGTCGGCATCATCTATTGGGATGTTGTCCATCAGGTTCCAGACTGTGCAGCTTGCGTGCATCCACTTGTGCAAACGCGGGAAGGGGGCACAAGTTTCAAGCTCTGCAACAGTCCTGTCACAGAGTATTTCTGACTCTCTGTGCGTCTATGGTCCGTGTCAATGTTGCGTGCCGCGGGCAGGGTGTTCGCAAGATGCAAGAGTGGTTACAGGCAGGTCAATACAGCAATTATCATGCTCGCGCCTTGAAAACCCCTTGCGCGGGAGTAGGTTTTTTAGGAAAATGGGCAATAGGGTAATTGCTCGCAGCGAGCTTGGCTCGCGCCTTCCGTTTACGATGGCGCCGGGTTATGCAGCGGTGTTTACCCCTTCCGTTCAGTTATTCCCTTCCCCGGCTTATCCCCGTAGTTATCCCCACCGATGCCATCTCAAGGTTTTCAGCAGGTCCAGAAGCAGACCCAGTCAATGGTTCTGGCGCCTCAGCTTCGGCAGAGCCTGAAGATTCTCCAGGTCTCGGCCCTTGAGCTGCGCGATGTTATCTTGGAGGAGCTTCAGAGCAATCCCACCCTCGAAGAGCTGCCGATGGACGGAGCGAGTATCGATGCCACAGAGCTGCCGCCCCCGAGCGACAAGCCCAGCTCGGTCGAGAATGCCGAGGGCGAGATGGAGTTTGGGCGCGAGGATTTCGAGGTGTTCAGCCAGATGCACGAGGACTACCGCGCTGCGATGGCCGAGGAGAACGGGAGCTATTCTTACTCGAGCGACGATGAGGAGAGGCGCAAGCACTTCTTCGACTCGATAACGAGCGAGGCCTCGCTACAGGACGAGCTTATGCAGCAGGCAAAGCTGACGGATGCCTCTGCCGGAGTTCTCAAGGCTCTCGAATACATGATCGGCAGCCTCGACGACAGCGGCTTTCTCTCCAGCAGCGTGGGGGATCTGGCCCTGCTCTCTGCCCTGCCACTTGGCGACATGCAGGAGGCGCACCGCTTGCTGAAGAGCCTGGAACCGGCGGGCATAGGCGCAGCCAACCTGCGCGAGTGTCTTCTACTCCAGCTTGAGCAGAGAGGGCGCAAAGGCTCGATAGCGCATCAGATTATCCGCGACTACTATGAACTGCTCCTTCGCCGCCGCATCCCGGAGCTGGCCCGGCGCATGGGCGTGACGTCCGACGCCATAACCGAGGCCCTTGAGGAAATTTCCGCACTCGACCCGGCACCGGGCCGCCGCTTTGGCGAGGATTCCAACCGCGTTGTCGTCCCCGATGTCACTGTCCACAAGGACGAGATGGGCGAATGGGTCATCACCCTTAATAACGACTACATACCCCGCCTACGCATATCGCCCATTTACAAGGAGATGCTCGCAAGGGGTGGGTTGGGGCGCAAGGACAAGGACTACATTCAGGACAAGTTCCGCAGCGGCAAGTTCATCATATCCTCCATCGAGCAGCGCCAGCAGACAATCGAGCGCATAACCCGGGAGATACTGCGCTTCCAGAGCGACTTTTTTGAAGAGGGAAGTTCGAAGCTCCGCCCGCTGACCATGAGTCAGGTGGCCGATACAGTGGGCGTGCACGAGACGACCGTCTCTCGAGCCATCGCGAACAAGTACATACTCACTCCGCATGGGGTATTCGATTTCAAGTACTTCTTCACCCCCGGCTACAAGGGCGACGACGGCGAGGCTATGTCCAACACTTCGGTCAAGGAGATGATTGCGAAGATAATCGAGGCCGAGGACAGCGCCCGCCCCCTGAGCGACCAGCAGATAGTGGGTATGCTGGCGGACTCCGGCATAAAGATCGCCCGCCGTACAGTAGCCAAATACCGCGAAGAGCTGGGCATTCTCCCCACAAACCTGCGCCGCAGTTACTGAAGGCAACAGGCCAGAATTCGCTTTTTCCCCTCCACATCATATACCAATGGGTAACAACGCTTTATTCAACTGGCTCGATACCCGGGGCGCTGGCGTGCTCCTGCACCCAAGTTCTCTACCCGGCCCTCACGGCATAGGAACCCTCGGGGCAACGCTGCGCCGCTTCATCGAGCTATTGCGCCAGTCGGGCATACGCTACTGGCAGATGCTCCCGCCCGGCCCAACCGGGTATGGCGATTGCCCCTATTCTAGCTTTTCATCACGTGCGGGCAATCCATACCTTATTGACCTCGACATTCTGCGCGAACAGGGCCTGCTCGAAGAGGCGGACCTTGGCGAACTCTCTCGCTCTATAGAAGGCAGGGTGGACTTTGGGATGCTATACCATGTCAAATGGCCTGTGCTTCGGCTCGCCTTTCGCCGTTTTGCAGAGAGTAAACGAGACGTGCTGCCGGGTTGCGGCTCCTTTCGCGCCTTCAAGAAGCAGCATGCCGAATGGCTCGACCCTTTTGCCACCTTCATGGCGCTCAAGGCCCGGCACGGCGGGCGCCCTTGGTATGAGTGGGAGCCAGCCCTTCGTACCTGGAAGCAGGCCGCCAAGGCAAAGTTGCCCCGCGAAACTCGCGACGAGGCCGAGGCGCAGCGATTCTACCAGTACCTGTTCTTCGCCCAGTGGGCGCAGGTCCGTCTTTGGGCGGCAGAGGCAGGGGTGTCCATAATCGGCGACCTGCCCTTTTACGTCTCTCGCGACAGTGCCGATGTATGGGCCGAGCCGGAGTGTTTTGACC
>LVBW01000067.1 GCA_001604585.1 Puniceicoccales bacterium Verruco_02
CAATCACTTAGGCAGGGTCCTTGCGCAGACCGGCTTGTTTGAGAGACATCACGATTTTTCGATTTCCCACATAAATCAGCCATTCGACTCCTCGGAAACCGCTTAACCATGCGGTTTTCCTGTTTTCAGGAGGTGGGAAATCGAGGTGGGAAATTGCCCGCCAACTTCCCACTTGGGCATGGGAAATTTCCCACTGGCAAAACGGGAAATCGACGCCCGTTTCCCACTGGTTCCGCGCCCGTTTTTCTTTCGTTTGCGACCGATCACCCGGAGCAGAACCGGATCGTCTTTCTCCCGTCGATGGCGGGCGATCTTCCGGCTGAAAAACCGGTTCCTCACCTCGCCGAATCCCGATTCGACTCGGATCGGTCCCGGCTTTTCATCTCGGAATCTCATCCCGCCCTCTCGGTCCGAAAGACGACCGATTCTGCTAGACGTGATTTGTCGCTGTGTTAGATTGTCTATAGAATCAGAAACAACTGATAGACAATGAATAACACATCTGAAACTGACGAAATGAAGGCGCGGATGCAGGCGGGGTTCACGCTCCTGCACGCGATCGCGGAGACAATCCGCTTTCTGGGCGAAGTGCCCTCGGGCGAAATCTACGCGAGGCTCTCCGGGCGGATCACGCTCGGCGACTACGAGCAGGCGATCTCGATCCTGAAACGTTCCGACCTCGTGACCGAGACGCGCAGTCACCTCCTACGCTGGAACAAGTCGGCTGAGACGGGAACGAGGGCAGCGCGATGAACAAGCTCTACTGGATCATCTGCGAGGAGGGCGAACGGACGCTCTACGAGGGGCGTTACCTCGGGCGCACTCGGGGCGCAGCGCAGCTCGCCGTAAGGGCGGCCGCCCTTCAGAGCCTCCGGCAGGAGGCGCGGGTCAGGGCCTTCCGGCCCTGCCGTCAGCTATGGATTCCCTTCTTCCGCTCGGTTAGTGTTGCGGAGTTGAGTAATAACGTCACCGCCATCTGCTCGCACGCCCTGCGGGTCGAACCGGAACGGCTCCGCGCCGCGAAGGGCTGTTTCACGGCATTTTCGGACCGAGGCGCCGGAGCGGGGATAGCGTATTGAATCTTTCGCACATTTGAAATGTGCGGCTTGGACAGGTAGACCGAAAGGACCTACGAAGATGAGCGAAAGAGAAAACGACACGCTCGTCGGGAACTCGCCCCAGCGTGGCGAGTCGCTGCTCCGGCCCTTCATTCGGCAACTGGAACAGGAGACGTATCGCGGGTGGCTCGTGGACCTGCTCCGCCCGCATCAGGTGATCCTCATCACGGCGCGCCCCAACCGTTACCGCGGGGCGACGCTGGAGCGCATCAAGGCTCTGACCAACTGGCAGCCGATGGACGCCTACTTTGCGGAAATCGAAGCCCGTCCGCCGCAGATCAAGGAGCACCTGCTCAACGCCCACATCTTCCTGAAATACGGGAATGCGGGCTTCTTCGGCCTCGAAAGCAATCCGCACACAAGGGCGATGTACGCCCGCTACGGCATTTATTGGTCAGCTTGTCTTTCCGCCTTTTGGCTTGAATGCGAGCGCCAGCGCGGCCAGCAAGCCGAGCAGTAACGCGCATGTCAGCAAGATGGAGCGATCTTTCTCGTTGAGAGCCGCAAGTATGCCCATCCCTGCGCCGCATGTCAGCAGACTCCAGCCGACGATGCGCGCAGGCTGACGCAGCTCATCCGCAGATAATGCGATGGGGTTTTCTTCCGCCCCTTCGTTTCTGTCATCGAAAAAATGCACATTTGGCGCAGGGTTGCGGCGGCGCCATTCTGCAATTGCCAGAAGAAGCGCTGGAAGTATCACGCCGATGATTATCTCCAGATTGCGCTCATGTGCATGGGCGAAGGCGCTCGTGAGGCTGAAGCCTGGCAAACCAGCCAATGGAGATGAAGCTGCCAGACCGAAACGTGTGAAAAGGCCGATGCCGAAGCAGATGCAGGCCGTCACGGCGAGGTCTGCACTGCGGATCTTGCGGCTGAAAAGCGCCCATACTACCGGCAGGAGCAGGGGTCCCACGATCAGGCTTGTTATGCTTAGGATAAGCTTCTCGGCACCCCCCATTTTCGGCACTGCCAGTGCCATCGCTGTGATTAGCACCCCGAGAACAAACGTCATCAAGCGCCCCAGTTTCACAAGTCTCAGCTCGTCTGGAATGCGAAGCAGGAACGGTTTGATGATGTCGTGAGTCAGCACACCGGCAAAGACATTGAGCTGTCCGCTGATCATGCTGGCAGTGGCGGAGAACATCGCGGCGACCATCAGCCCCACCATGCCCGGCGGCAGCACGGACCATGCCGCGAGTATGTAGGCCTGCTCCGGGTTGGCGTCCGGGTTAATGACGCGGTAAAGCATCGGTGGAAGCATCCAGAAAAGCGGACTCACGATGTAGAGGCCACCAAAGAGCCATGCGCTCTTGCGGGCATCTTTCGCCGTCGGCACGCAGAGGTAACGCTGCACGAAGGCCCATTCCGCTCCGACCATGAAGAAGTGGATGGCCGTCCAGCCCAGCATGAAGAGCCATGTGAACTCGTTGTTCGTCAGTGCGAGGAAGCCATCCGGCTGCTTTTCGAGGAAGCCGCTGACGCCGCCGGCGTCGCGTAACATGAGCGGCACAACAAAGCCCACCGCCAGATACAGCACGATGAACTGGAGCACGTCCGTCATCAGCACGGCCCAGAGCCCGCCCGTCACGGTGTATATCACCACGATGCTTCCGAATATTGCCACTGCCCAGCCAAGAGACAGGTTCCCCGTTGCCGGATCTTGCAGAAAGACGCCCTCCGGCACTGGTATCAGCGCGCAGAGCAGCACCGCCAGCGCATAGAGCGACACCCCGGTTCCTACTAGGCGGTAGATCATCATCGTCCATGTGTAAAAATGAACGGCCCCCTTGCCAAAGCGTCTGCTAATGAACTCCGCCGGAGTCGCTATGCCAAGGCGCTTCCAGTAGCCAGCCAGCAACCAGCCAACGAGCAGGGCCGCTACGCCGTAACACATGTTGATCGTGACGGCCACCATCCCGTGCTTGAACGCGATGCTGCCCCAGACAACAAAGGTGCCCGCTGAAAACATCGTCATAAAGCCGCTAAGGCCGGATACCCACCACGGGGAGCGTTCGCCTGCGGCGAAAAGATCGCTGGTGTTCTTGATCTTGCCGCCGTAGATGCCGCCGATGGCAAATAGCCCGGCGATATAGGCGATGATTACAATAAGGTCCGCTGTCTTCATCTTACTGGGAAATTCGGGGTTGCAAAAAGTGGGGTGTTAATTGGCAAAGCGCAGCTGTACCGCTTCGCCCTGTGACTTTGTGCCATCGTTGCCCTCGGCATTCAGACGGATGCTGACAGGCCCTGCCTCCGGGTCCACAGGCATTGAAAACTCGAAAGGGAATGTGTCATCGTCAAGGACATGGATCGAAGCGCCCTGTGTGATCTCAAGACGCACGGAGCGCCACAAGGAGTCATCCTCGCGCAAATGGACATAGACCCAGGTCTCTGTGCTGCCAAGGCTGAGTAGCATGGCGCGGGCCTCTCCAGGTTCCAAGGCCACTACGCCGCTCCGGGCCACAGCGCCTCCTTCGCCCGGCATCCAGCCATGCTCAGGAAGGGCACCTTCGATGAAGACCACGGCAAGGCCCTTCGCAGGAACCGAGATAGCCACTCCTTCGGCGCTCCAGCGACTGTCCGCCACTGGGTTGTTGCCCTGCCAGCAGCGCAGGGTAGAGCCATCGTCCAGCCGTGCAAATAGCTTCCCGTTCAGGAGTAGCGTGGTATTGACCGTGTCAAAGCCCTGATTGCTCAGGACCACGGCGACACCGTCCCGGTTATATGCAGCAAAACTGTTCAGCTCCGGCGAGCCCGCATCGACCAGTCCTCCCGGCAGCCACAGCTGCATGTCCTTGAGGTCATGGATGCGCCCTTTGTCGTGCCCATAGAAGCGGCTTTGCAGGTAGGCGTAGCCCTCAATGTATTCCGAAGGGAAGTCGATGGCCCCGGCAGAACGCGCCCATGCATCGCTAATCAGGTAATCGACAAGCATGGAGGCCATAGGCCATACATGGTTGTAATGCATAGAGTTGTAGCTCATTTGCTCATGTCTGCGCAAGGGGTAGTCCTCCTGCTCATACACATTGGTACGGGCTGTGTTAATATGGTAGCCGGGGAAATTGCGGTAGCGTCCGATCACGGCCGAGCGGGCTATGTCGTGCAGGAAGCTGTCGTTTGTCAGTGCGGCAAGACGCAGCATCCACGGAGCGTAGTGGGTCATGAAGATGCCGCGGTGCCCCGTGGCCGTGCCGGAAGATTCCGGCGTGAGACCTATCTCGGATAGTCGCCATGCGGGCACGCTTTGCTCGGGTGCGTCCATTGCCGGGTACCCACGCTTGCCCAAGTATGCATACACGGGGGCTTTGTTCCCCTTGTTAACGAGGATCTCGCCATCGGGCACCATCGGGCACATCCAGACAAAGAGCGTGCTTAGCCGTGCGCCTCGATGGGCGGCCTCCAGATAGCGTGTTTCACCACTTGCCTCGTAAAGGAGGAGCAGATCTATCCAGCGGGGCACAAAGCCGGGCCAGAAGAAAAATCCCTGCGACTGCTCGTCTTCGAAACTGTCTGCCGCCACATCGACATGCGTGGCCAGATACGCATCCGCACCCATCATGGCGGTTTCCAGCCAGTGAGCCTCGCCGCTTGCACGGTAAAGGGACAGGGCGTTCCACCAAGTCCGCCCGATGCTCTGTTCGTTCAGGTTCAGCACGCGGTTTCTTGCATAGCTATCTATTGCCAGTTCCTTGAACACAGGGCTGGCGTTGTGGCTTATTACATCCAGCGCGGCCAGTTCCGACACAGGGGCACTGGGGCCTTTCAGCGCCCGGGAGGGCGACTGTATCTTCTGTTCCGGATCAAGGCTGAAGAGGAATTTCTCGCGCGAGAGCAGATATTCCATGATGGGTTTGGCGCGCTCCTCGAATAGGTCGCGCCGTTGGCTCAGCAGTGCCAGCTCCAGAGGATTGAGCGCAGACACGTTCTTGACCGCGCCTGGGACGTCCGTGCTGTAACCGCAGCCGCGCAGCGAGGCTATCCAGTACGAGTAGTCGCTCATTCCATAGTCTGTCATGCGCTCCAGCACGGCGTCCAGCGGTCCTAGGGCGTTGTGACGCCGGTCGCGGAAGTCGAAAAGTCTTCGCGCGACGGTCTCGAAGGCCTGCGTAACGTCGCAGTCCAGTCGCACAAGACGGATGCTGAAGTGAATTTCTTCTCCCGCCTTGCCGTATGAGCCGGAGCCCCCGAGCATGGGTGCAAAGATCATTGGGCTTAGAAAGGCATCGCTTGTCCGCAGCGCGACGCCAAAGCCGCTATTCGAGAAGACGGGCAGAGGCTCGAAGGGCAGTTCCGAAGGGTCTGCCATCACGCCGTAGAGCGTCTGCCCGGTGCGGACAAAGCTACCCGGCAGAGTGCACATGTGTGCGGGTGTAAGGTAGGGCAGGGCGGGGAAGCGCCGCTGCGTCCATATCAGGGGTTGCCATGCCTCAGCGGCCTCGGAGTCGGTTACCTTTGGCGAGCCTCTGTAGCCTATGGAGAGCCAGCCGTCCATTTTGCGCAGGGCAGTGAAGCGCAGGGTGGGGAAGCCGTCCTCCGATGCTGCCTCGTATGAGGCGCTCAGCTCGACATACGCATTTTCGGGGAAACGGCAGATGCCAGTCTGCGCATCAAATGACAAGGCATCGAGGTCGATGCGTTGTCCGGCGTCGAAAAGGTTGTGCGCCCGCTGCCTCATTGCTCCGTCGAGTATGGCTTCGTCGAAGCCGTCGCCTGCCTGCGTCAGGTCGCGTTCGACTTTGGCCGTGCTGGACCGGGCCGCGTCGCTTACTTGCCATGTCGGCACATTGTAGGACACCCCCGGCACGCCCGCCGGACGAAGCGAGAGTTCCGGGTTCTCGCTGCTGAAAAGGACTGTGAAGCTGGCCCTGAAGCCATCGAGCGGCAAAGCAGCAGGATCTCTGGCGCGTAGCGCAGAGGGATTGTTGAATGTGCATGCTGCAAGAAGCAAGACGGACAGAAAGGGGGGACATTGTCGGGTTCTCATCGTTCCGGGTTTGGAGGTTGTTATTCGTACACGCGAACCTCGAAGAGGCTAGCCGGGACATTCGGGGCGGGGCGGGTCAGCTCCACGAGCAGGCTCTTACAGGAAAGGCCCTCGGGCAGGCTGTGCTCGCGTAGCGAATGGTGGTTGCCGCTCTCGCTGACAAGTACTCTGCCCGTGCCATCGAGGACGCGGTACTGCTGCACGCAGAAGGGCATGTCGTGCTCGGGATGCCCCATCAGCACCGATTCCATCGGGTGATCCAGATCGTTGTCAAATACCAGCACTATCTTTCGCGGACAACGCGCTTCTTTCCAGCACAGCATAAGCGTTGGACGCTCGTCCTCGAGCGCGGCGACCCAGGCATTCGGTTGCGCGATTGGACGTTGTAGGCCGTTTGTCAGGTTGGAGGCGCTAAAGACGCGGACAGGGCGTGACAAAGTGAAGGCCAGATTCTGCGCAGCGGGGCGGCGGGCCGGACACCAGAACTCAAAGGAATCCACGCCGCTGCCTTCCGGTGCCTGCTGACAGGCGGAGACCGCCACGGCAGGGTTGAACTTGTGGTGGGTGAGCGTAAGCCCGCTGACGAGAATCAGCGAGCTTTTCACCGCAACATCCGCATTCGCGTGGAGGCAGACAAAGGCATACTGCGCCTTTTCGAGGTTCGCGTCAAAATCGACATATATGCTGTTTTCGCCCTTGTGAAGACTGACCTTGCGCTCCGAGAGAATAATTTCCGGCGTATGTGTGTCCGCCTTTGTACTGATGCGCAGGCTGAGCGTCAGTTCGGAGTCCTTCTTGGCGCTAACTTGCAGCGTGACTGCTGGTACCTTTCCCGCTTGCAGGGGGAGCATTTGTGCAATGGGGTATTCCAGAGGCAGCAGCGGTCCGTCTGCTGGCAGGGCGGAGAGGGCATACTCGCTCGTAGGGACCAGACGTGCGGCGCGTGCGATGTCATCCTCGTCCTCGAGGCGATATCCGGGGATGTACTGGCCCTTTCGGACCAGCTCGCGCTGAAGCAACGCAAGCGCATCTCCCCTCGCCAGTGCGCGCGGCAGAATGCCCTCTTTGATGCACATTGCCGCCGCTATGCCCACTGCCTGCCCGTTGTGTCCGCATGTTGCCATGACCCGCGTCGAGCCGAAGGCAACGTGCGAGGCGCTGATGATGCGGCCTGCAAGGAAGAGGTTATTTATGTTGCGGCTGTACATGCAGCGGTAGGGGATGCCGTACACCGCCTTTGCATGATACTGGTTGCAGGCCGACTGTTCGCTGTAAACGCCGTCCGCCCGGTGCAGGTCGATGGCCCAGCCGCCATAGGAGACGAAGTCTGGGTGCTGGCGCTGCTCCACGATGTCGCGCTGGGTCAGCATGTAGTCGCCCTCGAAGCGGCGGCTTTCGCGCTTGCCGGGGATCATGCCCACCCATTCCAGCGTCATTGTTTCCGCCTCGGGAAAATTGCCCGAGTTCTTGATGTAGTCCCATATGCCATAGACGATCTTCCAGAGCTCCATCTTGATCGTCTCGGTGTCATGCACAGTGTCGATGCGTCCGCCATATTCAAGCCACCAGAGCTTGCAGCCGTTATCCTGAGTGTTGAACTTCCGGAAACGGGGGATTTTGGTTATGTCATCCAGCGCGAAAGCTGGTGCCGAGAATTGTACCGGCCTGCCTGTGTCGCGGCTGTAAAAGTAGAGGGAATGGCCGAGCAGCTCCCCATATTCGGGCGGTGGGGCAAGGCCTTCGTCAAACTCTTCCTTCTTTTCTGCGCCCATGCGGAAGGCGGCCCCGGAGAGGAAACCTAGGATGCCGTCGCCGCTGGCATCGCAGAACAGCGGCGCGGATATGACATACTCTGTCGAGTTTTGCGGACAGAAGCCGCGCATGGAGCTTATGCGCTCCGCGTCTTTGCTCACCTGATCTATGGCCGTATTGAGCAGCAAGGTGATGTTGGACTCCCGCAGTACGAGATCCAGCAGCAACGCATCGACAAGCACCGGGTTGCCCTCTGGGTTGTTGTGCATGTTTTCCACAAGTATCTCGCCAATGATGCCGCTCTCGCGTGCCCAGCGGTTGTTGTTTCCCAAATGGGAACTCGCGCCGAGTATCCAGAGGCGCACTTCGCTGGAGGCATTGCCGCCAAGTACGGGCCGGTCCTGTACCAGGACGACCTTGATGCCGGCACGGGCTGCGCTGATCGCCGCGCATACTCCGGAAATGCCTCCGCCCGCTATGGCTAGGTCGCAGTAGAGATCCTGCCTTTTCAAGGCGCGAGGAAGTGTCGATGAATCAAAAACTTGCATATAAATGGGGTCAAGGGGGTTTGCCCGCGTTTCCGCCAGTCGGATGATGCACCGAAGCATCTTTGTAAGTATTACGCGCGGGTTGGCCGCCAAGATTCGGATACCTCGTCATTTCTCGCAATGTGTCGAATGGTTGACGGTTGAACTGGCCATGGGTCGTATCGCCGCTTCCTGCCGACTTTTGACGGGTACACTGTCAACCGGGCTATGCGTTGTCCGATTGCTCAATCATGGGCAAATTATGAATGCATGCAGGCTATGTCTTGTGGAAGACGGCTGCACTCCAATAACCCCAAGCAAAGTGGAGATACCCCATGTCATCACGACTCCGATACTATCTTCGGGCGGGCACCTGTGCCCTGCCCATGTCGTTTGCACTAGCAGCATATGCCCAGATCGAGGATAACGACGGCATTTATGTGCTGCCAGCGTTTGAAGTGTCAGCTTCCTCCTCCCCAGATGAATGGGTGGCGTCGGAGGCAGTTTCGGGCACCCGCACGGCATCATCCATAATCGACCTGCCCTTCTCGGTGCAGGTGCTCAATCAGGAGTTTCTCGACAGTTTTCAGATGAAGGATCTGGACGAGTTCGGACTCTTTATCAGCAGCTTCTCACCCGGCGAAGTAGAGTCCGGCGGCGGCGGCGGCAGCAAGCTTCGCGGCTTCACCCCCCCGACCTTTCGCAACGGCTTCCCCCGCACCGGTGTTGGCGAAGTCGTCAACATTGGCCGCGTGGAAGTGATCAAAGGTCCGATGTCGGCTCTTTACGGCCGTGCCGAGCCCGGAGGCATAGTCAACTACGTGACCAAGCGCCCCGAGGCGAAGGCCAAATACAGTCTTCTGACTTCGGTGGGCAACTATGACTATATGCGCACCGAGGCGCATGCGACGGGCCCAATCGTCGATGGCAAGCTCTTTTACCGCGTCGATGCCTCCTATACTGAGACTGGAGCCGAGATGGAGTTCTATCATCAGGATACAATGGCCGTCAGCACGAGCCTCATGTACAAGTTTGGCGACAACAGCGCGCTGACCGTTGATCTGGAGTACATGGATCGCAAGTCCAACAACGGCGCTACGGTCCTTGGCAAGCAGGCAAACACGCCCGTCACCCGAACGGATGGCAGCGTGGTCAACGCCAATCTGATTCTAGGCACCTACGAGCCTCTCGTAGATTTCAACATCTGGGGACCCTATGCGGAAGCCGATCGCGAGATCACAACCGTGAACGTCCAGTTTGAGCACCGTTTCGACGATGTATGGAGCTTCAGACTTAACGGGCAGTACTGGGAGCGCACCCTCGACGACGAGCGTTGGACAACCCCGCAGTACCAGATAAACACGGGCCTGTTCAACGCACGCGAGCCTTATCTGCGCCTCGTTCCGGAGGAAGCGGTGGGCTTTCAGGGCGACCTTCTTGCCCACTTTTTCACAGGGAACATTGAGCACAAGTTCCTCGTAACGGCGGATTATTCCGATAGCTCCATCGAGGACAAGGACTACCGATATTCGACGGCGGACAAGGCTGCCCTTGCATATGAGACCCGTTATATCGACCCGGATAACCCGGTATGGGTGCGCACCGAACGCGACAAGTTTGTGGTACAGAGCAAGGGAGAATCGACCGACACGCGGATCATGGGCACCTTTGTCAGCGAGCGTATGAGCCTGTTCAACGGCCGCGTGATTCTACTCCTTGGCGGGCGCTACGATCAGGTGGACGTCAATTACAGCAACCGTCTCAACACGAACGCCACCCTTGACGAGACTGTCGAGAAGTTCACCTACATGACTGGGCTGACCTGGCGCTTGCTCAACGACAAACTCGTAGCCTTTGTCAACAGCAGTAGCTCGTTCAACGGAGTGCCGATAATTGACAGCGGCACGGGCGAGTTTCTGGGCTTCTCCGAAGGCACAGGCTTTGAATTCGGCGTCAAGGGACTAGCTCTTGACGGGGACTTTTCATACACCGTCAGTCTATATCAGATAGACCGCGACGAGGCGGATACAAACCCCAGCTACGTTTCAGGCAACACCGATGGCGAGCCCCAGTATCTGGGAAAGCGCAAAGAGAGGGCCCGAGGTATTGAGCTGGACACTTACTGGAAGGCAACAAAAAACCTGACCTTATACGGCAGCATCGGCTTTGCCGATTCCGAGGTGGTCAGCGCACCGGGCGAAGAGGGCTATACGGAGGCGCAGAAGTTGATTTACCGCAGCGTTGTGGGGGAAAGCCTTACCCGCGTGCCAGACATGAACTTCGGCTATGCGCTGCGTTACAACCTACCGATCAAGGGACTAAGCTGCGGAGCTTCCGTCAGTTATACCGACAAGCGTATCGTTGATTACGGCAACCGTATAACGACCCGCCAGAGGCAGGTGAACGATGCCTACACCCTGACCAATGCCTATCTGGCCTATTGGTTCGACATGGGCGGCATGAGGCACTCTTTGCGCCTGAACCTGCTGAACCTCTTCGACGAGCAGTATTACACGGCAACGGGGCGTCTGGGCAAGGGCATTGAAGGGCGCTTATCCTACAAACTCAGCTTCTAGCAACAATGTGGTTTCGTTCACTAGCGGCGGTTCTATTGCTGGCACCTTCTGCCTTCGCAGGCCTTGCCAACGATGCTTACAGGATCGATTTGCAGGATTCCGGCGCGCTGCTAATACAGCGCGCCGGAGTATCTTCGGTCTTCAGGCCAGAGTTCGTAGTGCTCTACCGTGCCGATGATCCAAAACTTGCCTTGCGCCCCAAGCGTGTTCCCGGTGTTTCGTTCAGCGTCGAAACCTGGTTCACCGGTATGGACGAGGACAAGGTCAGCGCAGAGGCAATCGATCTTGTTCGCACCGTGGGCGATGGTTGGGATCCATCCATTCTGGGCGGCGATCAGGAAGGGCGAACCGCAGACGTTTTTGACAGCGGCATCAGACGACAGGTTAAGGCGAGCCATGCCAGCGAAGATGCCCATGGTATCACATGGACATTTGCAGCAGATCCAGCCTTTGGGCTAAGTGCCCGTATCTATCTGCCCCCGGGCCGGGCGGAACCTGTCGTCGAGGTATCGTTCACGCCGCTAAGGGACGGTTACTACTCGCTCGGTTACACAGGTGCGCCATCCGCAGACATGGCAGACGTAACGGAGCTTTTTCAGCCGACAATATGGATACGCAGGCGTCTGCCCGAAAAGAGCTACATGACATCCGCCTTCCGCTGCACCATCCCGACCGCTCTTGTCAACAGCGGCGGGCAGACCTGGGGGGTTGCCGCGGATCCGGCCATGTTGCCTTTTCAGCCCCTGCCACTGCTTGTCAACTCGCAGTTTGGTGTGGTGCTTCGCAACCCTTCCGGGCAGGCGCAACCCATGATCTTCTCGCCCATACTAGGCGGACAGGGCTCCCTGCGAAAGGCTGGCGAAACGTATGCCTTCACGCTGCGCCCCTTCCTCTGCAAGGGATCGCTTCACGGAGCTTATGTGGACATAGCGCGCAATCTCATGGGCCTGCGCGACTATCGCACCAACAGCATTGCGTCGCTTAATCAGACCCTGTCGAACATACTTGACTATGCCTTCACGCCCTATGCCCGTTTCGATGAAGAGCTGCGCGGCAGCGCCTACGACACAGATGTAAAGGGCTCGGTCAACAACGTCACCGGTCTGCATCCCTTCTCACTGGCCCTGCTCATGGACGATGAGCGCATATACAGAGAGCGGGCTGTGCCAATGTTCGAGGCGGGCCTCTCGCGCTCGAAGATGCTATTTACAACCGATCCGAATGTGAAAGGGCAGGGCGCATCGACCGGTCTTGATGGTCCCAACATGCGCGGCACAGAGTTTGCAGGCTGGTACGGACTTACTGGGCGGCGAGTGCCGTGGCTGCTGGATCTTGCTAAGAAGACCCCTATCACTTGGCTGCGCAACCTTGCCATATATCAAGCTACGGGCGACCCGGCCTTTCTTAAGCAGGCCCTTTCGGGCGGACGAATAGATTATGCACGCATGACCGAGAGTGCCGAAGAAATGAAGTCCATAGGCTTCTGGACTACATCTTGGCCTTGGATCGCCCAGTGGGATTTATACGAGGCTAGCAAGGATCCATTCTTCCTCAAGGCAGCTGTACAGGGGGCGCGCGAATACACGCACTTTATTTGGACGGGGCCAACGATTCCCGATGGGGATATCGAGGTTAACCCAGAAGGCAAGGCTCCTCTCTACTGGTACATGAAGGCGCAGGGTAAGGAGTCCATGGATGCGCCCCGTGCCGATGTGCCAGCATGGCGCATGAGCGAGATAGGCCTTACATCCGAATCCGCCCCCACCTCGAACGGGCATCGCGCTATCTTTCTGGCCATGCCCATGCCCTCTATGCTGCGCATCGGCTACATGACAGGCGACAGCCTCTTCCATGATCTTGCAAGAGGGGCCATTATTGGGCGCTCACGCAGCTTTCCTGGCTACCATATCAACACCGCGCGCAGCGATGTGTACGAGGCGAGGGACTATCCTTTGCGCACGCTTGAGCAGTTGAGCTACAATTCATTCCATTACAACCACATCTGGCCTCACATGGCCATGCTCGTGGAATACCTTGTGACGGATGTTTACGGGCGCTCCTCTTCGAAGGTGTCCTTTCCAGGAGTATATGTCGAGGGCTACGGCTACCTGCAAACACACATCTACGGCGGGCATCCGGGGCGCTTTTTCGACCAAAAGGACGCATGGCTCTGGCTGCCGCAGGACTCAGTTAGTGTGGGTGACGTGGAGATAAACTGGCTAGCCGCCCGCTGCCCGGACGGGGTAGGCCTGTCCTTTGCCAACCAGTCTTTCGAGCCACGCCGCTTTGCCGTGAAGCTGGGTGGGCACATCACTGGTCTTGAGGGCAGGGATCTGGAAGTGCGCGTCTGGACCAACGACACGGAAAGTGGCTGCGCTACCATTCACGACGGGAGCCTGACGCTGGATGTTCCCGCACAGGGTCTTGTTTCCATACTGTTACCGGGCATCCGGCCAGAATTGTACTTTGCAAACAGGGTGGGCAAGGGTCCATCCCCCGCAGGCGGGAGGGCCAGCTTCAACTATCCGCACGGCGGCGGCGAGGCATACTTGATGTCGTCGGGCGAAGGACTCACGCACGCCTACGTGTTTGTGCGCGCCAATGCGACCCACTTGAGTGAGGCTCGCCTGCGCTTTCGCAGGCCGGGCGAGGACTGGCAGACTCAGAGCGATAGCGCCTATCCATATGAGTTCAGCGTGCGCTGGCCTGATGATGCCCCGTTTGAGGCATTCATAAGCGGCACTGCCGCAGACGGAAACCCGATCCATGAGCACCGGATTAAAGTAATTGTCGGATCGGAAGGGGACTCCTCCGGGCGCTGAGTTACGGGTATCGAGCGTATGCATTCAGGAGCATTATAGTCGCCGTACCGGACAATACCGGGTGACCTCCCGATAGCACGGCAAATGGTTTACAGACAAGGTTATGGCATTCGGAGAAATGTCTGGCCACGAAGTGTCTGCGGGGCGGGTTTGGGAGAGCCCGCCCCGATTCATGTACGTTACAGCGGGGCCTAGAGACGCGTATTGCTCAGGCCAGAAAGCCCCTGAAGTCAGGCAGTTCGTGCTTTGTCTGTTCGGGCATCTCGCGGTTGGACTCCGGTTCGCTCCTGCCTGTTTTGTCCGGCAGCGTGAAGCCTGAACGGCGATGGCTGTCCACAAGAACGGTCTTGGGATTTTCGGCCACGCCGGTGATGTTGAGGTTGATAAGGGTCAGCACCAGCTTCAGCGCCTCCCTGCCGACAAGGTCGTAGCGGTGGTCCGCTCCGGCAGCGTTCGTAGGTGGCTGCGATATGTCTATGCTGGCGAATGCGACATCCTCCGGCACTTTGAGACCGATCTGGATGAGCAAATCGTAGGATGACCCAGCGCTGATTATGACATCAGGCCGCTGCCGCTCGAACCATTCGCGTACGCAGGACTCGTTGATCATCTGCTTGGGCAGCATGGGGACTCTGTCGCTGTCCGGTATCAGTGACTGGTAATACAGGTAGGAGGAAGTGAAGAGTTTGTGCCCGATTCCGCCCTCGCTGTATGTCATCATAAGGCCGATGCGTTTGTAACCTCTGGCTGTACAGTCGGCCAGCAACTCGTCCATCATCTGGAGGTAGTTGGGGCAGGCGCGGTGCATACGGGGCTCCACGATGCTGTAACCGGCCGTAGCGACGCAGAGACCCTCGCAGTCAAGTGGGATTTTTGCGACACCACTGGCGCAAGGGGCGACTATCACGCCTTTGATGCCGCGCGCAAGCAGGATGCTCCTTGCCCGACGCAGCGACATTCCAGGGTCTGTCAGGAAGAGCGAGTCCATGCCAAAGCCAGCGATCGCGGCGATTTCCTCCACTCCGCCGATCATCTTCTGGATCGGGGAATAGTGCATGAGCTGTGCACGGGTTAGCTCCGGGATGATGATGGCTATGCTCGATGCCTTACGCTGTGGGCGCGTGGTGCGCAGGTGTTCCATCAGCTCTGTTATGCGAGGGTCGCGCTGGTAACCCATCTCCTGTGCGAGGCGGAAAATTTCCTGTCGGCGCTCTTCCGATATTTTCGGGCTGTTTTTCAGTGCAAGCGACACTGCCGAGACGGATACTCCCGCCGCCCGGGCCAGCTCGCGCAGGCTTACCCTATAGGAGTCGGTCATGTCGTCAGTATGCTGGTCGCACGTTGACTGGTCAACGCTATTGCTGCGCGTGGGTACTGCTTTTCCTGTATGTTTCACGGTCGCTTCTCAGTCTTGTTCAGCCATTTGTGCCACGTAGTGTAGAGAGATGGGCAGCCGTGCCTGAATGCGGATGTCCTTTCATGTTTCAGTTCTTGTCGCTGCGGAACGGGGCGGCTGGGAGCCCTTCGCTGTTATAGATAAATGCCTGTGGGAAGGCGGCCCAGTTGTAGCGCAGGGCAACTGCCTTCTCCACGGCGTCCGCAGACACAACGAGTGTGTCAGCTTCAATACAAACCGTGTCCGCCGGGTGAAATACCCCGTCTTCGCCAGCGATGGCAAAGGCCTTGTCCGGAGCTCCTTTGAGGCTCAGGCCCTCTCCGCAGTTTGCCATTCGGACGCGGACATAGGCTCCGTCACAAGTGATGGCAACTGGTTCTGGTCCCTCGTCCATAATGTCCTGTCCGTAGGCCCGGCGCAGGGCGATGCGGGCCAGCCTTTCGCCCACTTCCAGTTTTCGGGACGGGTGGATGTTCGTTGCGTCCCCAAGGTCAATTGCAATAGCCATCGCCGTTTGCGGCTGGCGGAGCGCGCTTGCCTGAGCCTCCCGCAGTGTAACCCAGTCGGTGCCTGGCTCGTCTGCCTTGCCATAGCCGGGCAGCTGCACCCAGAAGAAGGGAAGCGTGCCCTGCTGCAAACCATTGCGAAGCTGCATGATCAGGGCTTCGAAAAGCGGGAGGTATTCATCCGCCCGGCGCCCGTTGCTTTCGCCCTGATACCAGACGATGCCTCTTACCGCGAATGGAAGGATGGGGTGCAGGATGCCGTTGTAGGCGCCCGAAGGCGTCAGGTGATGCCCCGGCCCAGCCGGGATGGCGGGCTTGGGGGGAGCAACCTTCCCGGCCGCTTTCGCCTCTTTGACGCGGATTGTCCAGTCCGCGAGCGCCGCTTCATGGCGTTTCTTTGCCTCCGGATATGCCGCAAGCGATTCGGCCCAGCGCTCACGCACAACCTCGAATCGCGGGTCGCTTTCGATGCTATGTGTATCGAGCCATGCTTCAACGGGTGTGCCCCCATGGCTACAGTTGACGATGCCCACGGGCACTCCCAGCTCAGCATGGAGCCTGCGGGCAAAAAAGAAGGCCACGGCACTGAACTTGCCTGCCGTTTGCGTCGAGGCGGGCGTCCACTGGCTTGGCACAGTATCCTGCGGCAGGTCTGCAATCTTCCGCCGAGCCTTGAACTCGCGGATCAGCGGGAGCGAGGCTTCGGGGATTACTTCGGCGGCGTTGTCCACATTAGACAGGGAAAACTCCATGTTGGACTGTCCCGCGCAAAGCCATACTTCCCCGACAAGCACGTTCTCGATTCGCAGGGAGTTCTTCCCTTCCACCAGCATACTCCGTCCCTCTGCGCTAGCGGGAAGGGGAGGCAGCTCGACGCTCCAGCGCCCATCGGCATTTGCGCGGGTCTGTTTCATCAGATTTGCAAATGTCACCGATACAGCCTCTCCAGGCTCGGCCCTTCCCCAGATTCGGATCGCCTTGTCCCGTTGGATTACGGCATGGTCGGAGAAGGGACTTGCCAAGGCGACGTCTGCCTTGAGATTCGTCACCAACGCAAGCAGAGCAATGATGGTAAACAGCGGTCTGGCAGAATAGTGTTGTGATAGCATAGGCTAGCGAGGACTTAGTAGGCTGCGAGGCGGTAGAAACGGGTTTGCTGCTCAACATCGGGAACATGAAGCAGATACTCTGCCGTTGGCCCGGTGCTGAGCAGTTCCAGAGTGTAGCCGGACATGGCGGAAATGCCTCCTGACTGGTCGGACTGTGCAACAGGCTGCCAGTTGAGCAGGTCTGTGGATACAAGGACCTGAAAGATCACATCGCTTCGGGCGGCGAAGGGGAAGCGCAGTCCGGATGCCGTTGCACTCCAAAGTAACGTCTCGTATGCAAGCGGGTTGCTCCCAAGGCAGTATTCCAATAGGTTGGGCAGTCCGTCGCCATCCGGGTCCGCATCATCGGCGGCATAGCCTACAGGCTGCGGGCTGCCAAATGCGTCCCGCCGCCAGCTTTCCAGCTCCGAATCGGTAAGCAGGGACACGGTGGAGGAGGCTGTAGACACGCCGATTTCATTCCAGGCACGCACCCGGTAGATGTAGAGGCTTGCCGCGCTGAGGCCGACATCCTCGTAACTGTACGCTGTTGCGTCCAGCTCCGCAATGACGTGGAACGATCCCTCGTCCTCTCCCATCCGCTCCACTAGGTAGCCGTCAGCATCGCCCGTTGCGTCCCACGCAAGATGCGCACTGTCGGCTCCCGTTGCCGTTGCACTCAGGCCTTGGGGTGCGTCTGGCGCGCTGCTCAGTGCCAGTGAGAGCGTCACCACGGGTGAGCTGCTGCCGTTGCTGCCCTCGATGCGATAGCTGATGCTGGCCGCAGTTTCGGGCAGTGGAACGCTGAATTCAAAGGGGTAGTTTGCCTTGGTAAGGCTCTGCTCTTCGGCGTTGTCAACGCTGTAGTGGAGCCTCGCCCAGCTAAGCACTTCGGGCGAGGCATCGGTATATACATACGCGCTCTGGCGTTTAGAGGATAGCGATACAATCATGCCCACGTTGCGTCCAAAGCTGGCGCTGCCGCTGTAGTAGCTGCCTGTGCCAAGACGGGCGGGCGGGCTGTCGATGTAATCCGCCTGCAAGTCCAGCAGCGGCGTAACGCCGTCTATTGCCAGCGAGACAAGGCCGTTGGCCGGGATTGTGACGCTCATGCCGTTGCCGAAAACTGCATCCGCGACACGCTCTGGACCATTCCATACCCGCACTCGTCCGCCGCTGGTCCATGCGGCACAGTCCGGGTTTAGCTGCATAGTCACGCTTACATCTTCCTGACACTGGTTGGAGAGCGCGATGTAGAGACGGCCATTGCCATGCCCAGCGATGTAGTTGATCTGAACAGCGTTGTCCCCACTGAAGTTGAGTAGCCCCTTGGGCATCCAAGGCCAAACTTCCCGGTCGCCGAAGAACTCGCCCGGCTCGCGCCCATAGACGCGGGTGTGAAAGTAGGCCCCGGAGTCGGACTGGAAGGAGGGGAAGTATATCTCTCCTCCGGAGCGATAGGCGGCATCCGCGATAAGGTAGTCCACGATCATGCAGGCCATCGGCAGTGGATGGTTCATGTGGGCGGTGTTACCGTAATCGCTGTAATAGCGCAGCGGATAGTCCTCAGCCTGAAACTTGGCCGAATACTGGGTCCTGTAGCCGTAGCCGGGGTAATTGAGGAAGCGCCCGATAATTCCTGCCTTGGCCACTTTCGCGTAGAAGGGATCTCCCGTGTAGGCTGCCGTCCGGGCCAGATAGGCCGAAGCATAAGTTGTAAGGAAGATGCCGCGGTGGCTGGACGAGGTGGCCGCGGCCTCCGATATCAGTCCGGTTTCAGAGACTATCCATGCCGGGACCAGGCTGCCGTCTGCGGAAACATCGCCGGCAGGAATGCGCGGAGCGAAATTCATGCGCATGACAAACTCCTGCATCGCCTGTATTTCCACATCCCGGTAGCGCTCGATCCCCGTCAGCTCGTAGAGCTCCGAAAAGATGTCCCAGTTGCCGGTCACTTCGCTCCAGAACGATGTCAACACGTCGCGGAAGTCGGTCGGGGGCTGGTCGTAGCGCCACGTGATGAACCTGTCGGCAATGCTTAGCGCGTCTTCCAGATACTTCTCTTCGCCGGTAAGGCGGTAGTAATTGACCAGGTGACGCAGCCACTTCTTTGTCAGGTCTATAGTGTCGTTGCGGCTGTAGTCGGCGCCGGAGTCTATCTTGTTTTCCAGAGCGATGGAGCTGTAGAGCGCCTCTTTGCCAAGTGTTTCAAAGGCGCTCGTGCGCCGTCCCGTCAGCCCGCTCAGAGCCGCCCAGTCGCCCACATAGGTGCCGGACATCGGGCCGCCCATCGGGTAGTCGGGGTCATGCCCGTCGATTTTGAAAAGGTTGCGCTTGCGGGAGGCGAAATACTCTATGGAGGGCAAGGCGCGCTCCTCGTAGAGACGGGAGCTGTCGCGCAGCATGGCCAGACTCAGTGGCAGTGCACCGGACTGGAAACGCGCGTAGCCGGGATCGTCGTTGACATAGTCGTTGGCCTTGGCGTTTTCAGACCAGTAGGAGTAATTGTTGCCCGTACTGTTGAGGATGAAGTCCTCAAGGTTGTCTAGGGCGTCGTTAAGCGAGCCGCCAGCGAGGTTTTTGCGGTAATCGCAAAATCCGTAGAGGCTTTCCGCGAGGCGACGGAAGCAGTCGAACGGAGTTTCGTCGCTCACTATCAGGCGAAGTGCAAAACTGTGGGGGGCGGACAGGGACGATGAGGTTGTGGCATACAGGGGGGCGTATATCAGGGGCTGGGCCTGTCCACTGCTATTTCTGATACCGACGCCGAATGCGGCATTGCTCGTGCCGGAGAGGCGGTATGGCACAAAGTCCGGGTCCACGACAAGGCCGCAGAGCATGTCCCCCTCGCGCTTGAGCGATACTGGGAGCGCGCAGCGGGACTCATCAATGAGATACGCCTTGTCCGGGAAGCGCAGGCCCATCCAGATGCCCGGCGCGTAAAGCTCGCTGATGTCCGCCGCGTCCGAGGCCGGAGCGCCGATGTAGCCGACGCTGTAGTAGCGGGTGACACTGGGGTTGAGGGTCCAGGCAAGTTTCGGTTCGCCCCCGTCATCTGGTAGGCTTACAGAGGCCGAGAAGGAAAACCCTGACCCAGTGCCGAAACTCCAGTCTATGCTGTCCGAGTCAATGGTGGCGCTATTCGCTGTGAGGATGCTTCGAGTTCCAGGCGCGTTGGAGAAATCCGGGTCTCCGTTCCATGCCGGTACGCTGAAGCTGACGTTCGTGCTCGTGCTCGCTCCCTGAAGAGCGCCGCTTACCGGCTGCTGGGAGTAGCTGGGGCGGGTCTGCTGGTTTATCACCTCAAAGCGGGCTTCGAAACGTGCCGATAGGCCCTTGTCCAGCGCTGTTACAGTTATCGAGCGGTCGTCCTGAAGGCTGATGCGGTAGTGTTGGTTCTCGATATATGCAGTCTGGGCGGAAAGCTCGCTGGTACAGGCGAATGCGGCGGCCACAGCCGCGATTACTACAGTCGGGGTGCGCGGGGGTAAGTTCATGGTGGTAGCTGACATCGAATGCAGTCATGAATCTGCCTCGAGGCAATCGGCATGCGGCTTTACTGTTGACCTGCGAATGCCTTCGGGCCATCCGGCTTCTGCGCGCTGCGGAGGGCAGCTCAACGGTTGACTCCCGTCGCGGTTGAAGAACCCGCATTCTGGTGGAGTTTTGACAGTGTCTGCGGGCATACCGATCTCACTGCATCGGGTGCTTGAACAAGCCTCAGCAGAGTCCGGCATGCCCGTCGGCAGAAATACTCCTCATCCTCCACACCTCAAAACATGCAACGATCAATATTCTTGCTTTACGTGGTACTGTCGGCGCTGTCCGGCCGTGTTCACGCACAAATCAGTATCGGTGGGCTAACATCCTTTACCTACACAGAGAACTTCGACCTATCCGGCGACTGGGCAAACACCACAACCCGCAACGGCACATGGACGCAGAACACAAGCTACAGCTATACTGATACATCCGGTACTGCGCACCTGAAAGACTTCACCGGCTGGTATCTGTCCTTTGTAACGGATCCCAGCGTTCCGACTTACGCCTCGCTCGATTCAAGCCGCACCGTCATCGGCACAGGTACCGCAGGCGGGAGCAGCGGTGCGCTTAACGCCATATTCGCCCACAGCACCACCGCTTACGGCGAGATGGCGCTGACACTGCGCACGCTCGATGGCACGCAGGCTGCAGTGGGGCTCGTCTTTCAGAACGACAGTGGGGAAGCCATCAGCGAGGTGTCCGTTTCCTATACGGGCGAGCAATGGCGGCGCCAGTCCACGAGCGCAACTCAGCTGGACTTTCAGTACGTCATTCTCGACAGCTTCGATGCCATCAGCTTTGACCTTTGGGGCACAAGCGGATGGACAGACGTGAACAGTCTGGACTTTGTGTCTCCTTCGACCGGATCGGCAAGCAATCTCGATGGCAATGCTTCGGCCTACAGCAGCGAACTCTCGGACAGTTTCAGCATCAGCCTTGAAGAGGGCCAGTACCTAGTGCTCCGCTGGCTGTATTCCTCAGCCGACGAGGCTAATGTGGCAGGGCATGCCCTTGGGATAGACAACCTAAGTGTGACTTTTACACAGGCGTCTGTGCCGGAGCCGGCCACATGCGCTCTGGCTGCCGGCCTGCCTGTTCTCGCTCTGGCCGCGTGGCGTCGTCGCAGGAAGAGCGCGTAAGCTACAGGCTGTTGTATTCGTGGGTGTAGAAAGGGCGCGCCGACCCGGCTACTGAGTTGGCGCGCCCGCTTATATTCTTTTCAAAGAACTTTCTTCCAATGCGTAATATTCTGGCGATCCTAGCTTTTCACCTTATGGCAGGCGCTGCGCTCACGGCAGGGGTTCACTGGGAAAGTCCGAACGGGAAACTCAGCGCCACAATTTGCGGCGAGTCCGGGCAATGGGTATGGTCGCTTGACGGCGACAGGGGCCCGGTGATGCTGCCGGCTCGCCTGAGCATGTCGGTGGATTCGGTTGAGCGTATGGCGGGTTCGACGCTTGTTGAAGTGGATGAGGAGCGGGGCTTGGCGTATGTCGCGCCCGCGGCAAGCCGCACGCCGCGTAATCTTGGCTGGGAGGGACGCCGTTTGCATCTGCGTGATGCACAGGGGCGGGAGATTGTCGTGGAGGCGCGGCTTTTTGACGTCGGCTTTGCCTGGCGCTATGTGGTGAAGGATTCCGGGCCGCTGCGGGTTACGGCGGAAGCCTCCAGCTTTTGTCTGCCTGAAGATGCCAAGGTCTGGGCGGCGGAACGCCCAAACGACTGGAAACTGAAGTCCTACGCCGGTTCCTGGCAGCGCATGGACGCGAAAGCCCTGCCGTATGCATCTGCTGTCGGGCCGCTATGGGGTATGCCATTGCTTATCGAACTGCCGACCGGAGGTTATGCGCTTGTCAGCGAGGCCGCGCTGGCAGGATACAGCGGACTGCGCTTGCGCGCCTTGCCGGGGCGCATTTTGGAGGGCGACTTCAGCGAGGCTGCGGCTGGCTTCTTGGTCGAAGGACCTTTCGCCAGCCCGTGGCGGGTTGTCCTTCATGCGGATGACCTTGATGAGCTGGTTAACAACGCGCTTATACCGGCTCTTAACCCAGAGGCTAACCTTGAATACTTCGCTGACAGAAGCTGGATACGTCCTGGCAGGGCAGTATGGCGTTGGTGGAGCAGGGGGACCGGCACTCCAGCGCAGGAGCGGGCTTTTGTTGATAGCGCGGCAGAGCTAGGGTTTGAGTACAGCATTGTCGATGACGGGTGGAAGGACTGGCCGGACGCATGGGGGGAGATGGGCAAGCTGTGCCGCTATGCTGATGCAAGGGGTGTGCGCGTATTCATCTGGTGTGACTACAAGGATATTGCCGATGCCTCCGACGATTTCGCCGCCTTGCGTGACTTTCTTGACAGGGCAGTGGCCGCAGGAGTCGCCGGAGTGAAGCTGGACTATTTCAACTCGGAAACAAAGGACTGCATCGATTTTGAACGTCGCGCGCTCTATGAAGCTGCTCGCCGCCGCCTGCTTGTAATATTTCACGGCATACAGAAGCCGACCGGTGAGGTGAGGACCTTTCCCAACGAGATCAGCCGAGAGGGGATACGAGGGCTGGAGCTGAACAAGATGAAGGAGGGGCCGATCTTGGCCACTCACAACTGCGCACTGCCTTTCACGCGCTTCATCGTGGGAGCGGGGGATTACACACCGCTTTCCTTCTCTGCGCCGGGTCCCACGACTTGGGCGCACCAGATGGCTACCCTTGTTGCGTTTACTTCGCCATTGCAGGTTGTGGCGGAAGACCCAGTCATGCTTCTGGAGGATGAACGTACGGCACCTGCGCTGGACTTCATTCGGGATGTGCCGACTGTGTGGGATGAAACGCGTGTGTTGTCCGGCTCAGAGGTAGGAGAGCTGGTCCTCGTGGCCCGACGCAATGGCGAAGAGTGGTGGGTGGCCATACTTAATAACAGGCCGCTTTCTGTGAACGGGCTGAACTTCGACTTCCTCGCTAAAGGGATCTGGACTGCGGACATACTACGCAGCCCGGAGCAGATGCTGCTCTCGCGCGAGCGGCGGACTGTCGATGCCAACTGGTCCCCTTCAATTGAGCTTGCAGCAGGGGATGGCATGTTGATTCATTTTTCTCCTCAGGAGGCCGCGAGGGACTCCACGCTGATACTGCGCGACGGCGTGACTTCACTCCGCTGGGATAGGAGCACAGATGGCTGGTGCCTCACGCAGGCCGACGCCAAAGGCAGGTCGGGTGAGTGGGTCAGTGCTGGCAACCCTCGCGGCGAGTACACCTTGCTCTACTCTGCGAGCGAACCTGGCAGGGAAGCGGAGTCCTTCTATCTGCCCGGTCGCAGCGATCCCTTTCCCGAACCAGCCTACCGTTACAATCAGCGTGAATGGGCGGAGGCGACGAACCAGGTGGCACTGAACAAGGCGGGGGAGGCGCTGTTGTTCCTTCCTCAGGATGGCCGCCAGCTTTCCGACGGCAGCCTGCTCTTTAGGCAGGATGTAGGCGTCGCTTCGCTAGATGCTCTTTGGAGTCTTGACCCCGGTTTTCCGGGCGAGATCTGCGTGGTGCTGACGCTACGGGTAAAGCGGGCGGGTTATTTCTCAATTGCCAGCCCGACACTTGTTGCGAACACCCCGGATGCCCTTGCGTGGGCTAGCGTTCCGGGCTACTTCAAGGGTAGAGTGCTGAATCCCAACCTCGTACTGTCTCTGGCGTACGGGCACGGCCTGCCTTCTTTGCCGGTTCTGGCCCGGGAGCGCGGCGTTTCCACTCTTGCCCCGCTGATGCAGAACAAAGCGGGTGTCACAGTTTCGGCAATACCGGCCCCCGGTGTCGCAGCGGACCCTTGGCCGCTTGATGCTGCGGCGCGCTCGGTCTGGCGGCTTGGCCTCTCGCACATGGACAGGCAGGGCAGGCTATCGCCCACGCTGTATCACCCTGTTCTTGGCGAGGATGCTTCATATCTTGAGCCGGGGGAAACGCTTCGCTTTGCTTTTCGCTACACGCTGCGCATGGAGGATTATTTTGAAGTGCTGCGCCACGCTGCAAGAGACATTTACGGACTGGAGCAGTTTCTGGAACTCAAGCGGCCGCTGCGTTCCCTGAGTCAGCGTCTGAGGGAGTTGCAAGATTACGTGCTGGACGATGATCGCTCTTTCTGGCGTACGGAGCAATTCGAGGGAGTAGAAATTGGTGCACAGTCATACCGTGGCGGCGTTCATGGTTCGGACGCAGATGCGATGAAAAATTCTGATTACGCTGCCATGTGGATGCTGGCTGGTATGAGTGCTGATCCGCGTCTGATTGATGGGCGGCTGCCTTTTGCCCGCAACTTCAAGCTTGTGCAGCAGGAACTTGAAGATCCCTTCTTCCGCGGGGCGGCGCGGGGGCAGTATTTCCTCTCGAAGAGCCAGCGTTTTACCGAAGAATGGGGAGACTATGTTGAGCCTGTCGCGCTGACCTATTACATGTTGACCGACCTTGGCAACATGCTGCTTTTCCGGCCCGACGATGTGGAACTGCGCGAGCGCCTGCGCCTGGCGGCAGAGCGCCTTCTGGACTGGCAGCACGAGGACGGGCGTTGGGATCTCGCCTTTGACAGCGTAACGAGGGATCCCATTTTCACCGAAACGCCTGACTACCGTCCGACCTTCTACGGCATGCTAGTCGCATACCGGATACTGGGCGATAGGCGCTACCTCGACGCGGCACGCCGCGGGGCGGACTGGATTGTAAAACACTCTGTTGAACCGGCCAGCTTCATTGGTGTATGCGGGGACAATCGTTTCGTGCCCGACTTTGCCACTGCCCAGATAGCGCAGGCCCTGCTTGATCTTGCCGATGCCACGGGCGATTCTTCGTATCGCGAGGCCGGGCTTCGCTGCGCCCGGCTTTATGTCGAGGCAATATTCACGCACCCGTTGCCAGGCAGCGCGCCAAAGACTGTCAGAGGTGTCGTGCGGCAGGATTGGGAGATAGCCCAGATGGGCCTCGGCTTCGAGCACGGGGGTGCGATGGGGTCGGCATGCGGCATGGGTCCCATCCTGCTGGCGACGCACGCGGGTTTATTCATCCGGGTGGCTGGGCTGACGGGGGATTCGTTCTTTGCTGAATTGGCACGCGCCGCCGCGCTGTCAAGGGATGCCTTTGTGGACGGGCAGACTTCGGTCGCTTCCTACTACTGGATCTCCATGAACAGGGGTGCCGGGCCCTATCCCCACCATGCTTGGTGGCAAATTGCATGGATTAACGATTATCTTATTTCCGAGGCTGAATACCGCAGTGGCGGGGAAATCAGCTTCCCTAGGGGGTTTATGGCGAGCAAAGTCGGCCCGCACGCCTGCAATGGTTTTGCGCATGGGCGTATCTATGAGGAGGTCGCATCGTTGATCGACCTGCCATTTGACCTTGGAACTGCCGCCGTAGATTACATCGCGGCACGTTCTCCAGATTCCAAGCGGGTCTATATCATTCTCCTTAACAGTGTGGCAAGGGAGAGTTTGATAACGGTTCGTCCAAGCGCCGCCACCTTGGCAATGTTACCGGGTAAGGATCCGGCGCGGGTACGCGAACTGGTGCATGGAAGATACCTTGCACATGGGCAGGGACGGGATCCGGACGGGCTTCAACTGAGGCTTCCGGCATACGGCATGAGCGTCGTCGTGATAGAGAGGGCTGCGTATTGATTTGCCCGTGCGGTGGACATTACCGCTGTTTGTGGCGCAGGTTTGAAGATCCGGGAGTTTGTCAACGGTTGACCGGCAGAGCATTTGAAAGAAATGCATCTCGGGCTTTTTGTATCTTCTATACCCCTTACAAGGAACCGTACGTATGTCCCGAATGTTTCGACGTATCCTTGCTACTCTTGCCGGCATCATCGTCTTCGCTCAGTGCAGTCAGGCGCAGCCATTCTACGTTGCCCTGACAGATGATGGCTTCATCACCTACTTCGCTGAGAATGGTAAGCGCATAACCTCGGTGTCTCTGATCGGTGGAGCCAAGGCGGACCAGTACATAGATATAGAGGTTGGGGACTTTGATCCAACAGTGCCGGGAGCGGAACTGGCAGTCCTGCGCAAGGATTACTACTTTGAGCTGTTTCCTCTCACTGGCTCTGCCAAGGGAAGCAAGCGCATTGATTATCTTCGTTATCGGCAGGAAGATGGTGCGGAGGCCTATAGCTTCAATCTTGCCACACCTGGCAAAGACGGGAAGGTGCACATTATCACGCTTTTCACTCGTCGTTCGGATACAGCCACCCTCGGGCACATCGTCAGCTATGGCTTGCCCGATCGCGAGGTGCGCCTCCAGGCACGAAGGCAGGGCACTGCGTTGGAAACCGCGCCCGAAAGCAAATGGATTGCAGCCGCTAGCGCACTATATTGCGAAAGCGGAGGTATTGTTGGCATTGATGACAAAGGTGCCATCTGGCTTGGAAAGTTCAACGAAGGTCGCCGTCTGGAAGCTCTCGAACACATTGCCACTCTGCCAGAGGGTGTAGTGGCCCTTCGTGTGCGCTTCCTGCGAGACAGGATCCTTGTGCTTGATGCATGGAACAGTATCCGCAGCTATGCTCGCGATGAAAGCGGAAGGTGGAAGGAACAGGGTAAGCCTGTAGTTCTCGATACCAAGGCTCATGTTCTGTCTGTCTTGCCATTGCGGCGTTAGTAACATTTCCCTCCCAACCCTTAACACCACGAATCATGAACACTACTAAGCTCGTAACCTCTCTGCTGCCACTGCTTATATCAGGGCAGGCTCTCGCCCAAGTCAGCATATCCTCGCTTCAGGATGCCACCTATACGCAGGATTTCAACGTCACAGGCACATGGACCGGAACCAGCACGCGCGGAGTGACATGGACCCAGAACAGCGGAATATCTTACGTTGACATGGGTGCGGCTGCGAAGACCCAATCCTATGCCGGTTGGTTTCTAGATCTGGTTTCTGCCCCGGCCACCCCAACGTATTCCAGTCTTGTCCGTTCCAGCGACACTAGCGGTACAGTGGTTGTCGGCCCCGGCAATGCAACCAGCACGGCTCCGGTTCTGCGTGCGGTATTTGTACACGGTAGCACGGCACTTGGCGAAACTGCGCTGGCCTTGCGCACCACATCCGCCACACAGTCGGCCACGGGAGTAGTCTTCCACAACGATAGCGCATCGACCATCAACTGGGTGGAGCTTTCCTACATTGGCGAGCAGTGGCGCAAGGAGGCGAACAGCGTCCATACCCGGCTTGATTTTCAGTACAAGGTGGTCAGCTCATTTAACGCCACTGACTACCATATCTGGGCCGATACCGGATGGACCGACGCGGATACGCTGGACTTCGTGGCACCTGTGGTGGACGGCGTAGCAGCCAACCTTACCGGTAATGCGGATGCCAACAGCCGCCTGATATACGAGTCTGTGCCGCTGACCCTTGCCCCAGGTCAGTATCTTGCCATCCGTTGGCTCTATGCTTCTGCCAACAGCAATGCAGTCGATGGGCATGTGCTGGCCATAGATGATTTATACATTCATTTTTCCAGCGAGGCGGATACGTTCTTTGCCCCGCCGCAGTACTTCGATGATGTGCCGCAGGGACGCTATTATTACAGCGCCGGCAATCTGGGGAGTATATATAGCGCCTACTTCCCCTGGCTCTATCACAGCGGTTTAGGTTGGGTTTACGGAGAGGGCCGTCGCGGAGATTACTTCTTCTACACCGCAGGGATAGCAGCCATTGGCTGGGTATATACCACCAATGACATATATCCATACGTCTATGACTACAGCGCTAATCGTTGGCTATATCAGGACCAGTCCGTGTCATACTCGCCATGGTTCTGGGATTTCAGTCAGGATGCGTGGGTGGAGATTTACTAGAGCCGGTTTAAAAGTCCAAGAAACGGCATGTACTCTGCAATAGATTCGTAAAATTGTAAAGACGTGGGACGATAAACACGCTTACCGACGGACCATCAATGGGATATTATCCGAGGACGCTTGCCGAAGCTCAACACTACGGGCCGCCCTCGCTGCAATGAGCGGGATGTGATGGAAGGCATCCTGCGGGTGCTCAAGACCGGGGGCGCGCTGGCGGGACCTGTCCGACGAGTTTCCCAGCCCCTCGACCTGCTGGCGAAGACTCCAGCAATGGGAGGCGCTGGGCGGCTGGGAAACGCTCTTGGGATAGCTTACTCTATGACCTTGATGAACAATGACTTACTTTCTTGCTTGTCCTAAGAAACTAACAATCACGAAAAAGCGCATCCTCTCTGGCAATCCGGTATTGGCTTAACTTCCGGTTCAACTCTCGGCACTTCCACGCATCCACCATGCATGAAAAGCCCCGAACCTTTGCCGGGTCCGGGGCTTTTGCATAATATGTTGCGGAGCTTTCCGCCAGAGTTTCCGGCTCGGTCTTAGTAGTCCATGCCGCCCATGCCACCCATGCCGCCGCCTGCTGGCGCAGCCTTCTCAGGCTCGGGCAGGTCGGTTATGAGGGCCTCGGTTGTCAGTAGAAGACCCGCGACGCTGGATGCGTTCTGAAGGGCCGTGCGCGTGACCTTGGTCGGGTCAACGACACCGGCTTTCACGAGGTCTTCATACTCGCCAGTGGATACGTTGTAACCCCAGCTGCCTTCCTTGCGGGAGACTTCCTGAACGACGAGGCTGCCCTCGACGCCTGCGTTGGCGCAGAGCTGGCGGATGGGTTCCTCGATAGCGCGGCGCACGATCTGGGCGCCAATCTTTTCGTCGCCAGAGAGTTCGGCAACGAGCTTGTCCAGAGCACCTGCTGTGCGGAGCAGAGCCACGCCACCACCGGCCACGATGCCTTCTTCGACTGCTGCGCGGGTTGCGTGCAGGGCGTCGTCCACGCGGTCCTTGCGCTCTTTCAGCTCGGCCTCGGTCGCAGCGCCGACGTTGATGACGGCTACGCCACCGGCGAGCTTGGCAAGGCGTTCCTGAAGCTTCTCGCGGTCGTAATCGGAAGAGGTTTCCTCGATCTGGCGGCGGATGAGCTTCACGCGGCCCTGGATGTCGCCAGCCTGACCGGCACCTTCGATGATGGTGGTGTTTTCCTTGTCAACGGTGACTCGCTTGGCGCGGCCAAGGTCGGCCAGTTTCACGTTCTCCAGCTTGATGCCGAGGTCTTCGGTGACAAAGCGGCCACCGGTAAGGGTGGCGATGTCTTCCATCATGGCCTTGCGTCGATCGCCAAAGCCGGGGGCCTTGACGGCGCAGACATTGAGGATGCCGCGCAGCTTGTTGACTACGAGAGTCGCGAGGGCTTCGCCTTCGATGTCTTCGGCGATGATGAGCAGGGGCTTGCCACCCTTGGCCACTTCCTGGAGGATGGGCAGAAGATCGTTCATGTTGCTGATCTTCTTCTCGTGCAGGAGGATGTAGGGGTCCTCAAGCACCGCTTCGAGCGTCTCGTTGTTGGTCGAGAAGTAGGGCGAAAGATAGCCCTTGTCGAACTGCATACCTTCGACAACGTCGAGGGTGGTTTCGATGCTCTTGGCCTCTTCGACGGTGATTGTGCCATCCTTGCCCACCTTGTCCATGGCTTCGGCGATCATGTCGCCTATGGTGCCATCCCAGTTGGCGGACACAGTGGCCACCTGACGGATTTCCTCGCGGTCTTTGATAGCCTTGGAGAAACCCTTGAGGGCGGCAACCGCCGCTTCGCAGGCCTTGTCTATGCCGCGCTTTACGAAAATCGGGTTCGCGCCGCTGGACACTGTCTTGAGGCCTTCGCGGTAGATGGCTTCGGCCAGAACGGTGGCCGTTGTCGTGCCGTCACCGGCCTTGTCAGCGGTCTTGCTGGCGACTTCGCGAACCATCTGTGCGCCCATGTTTTCAAACGGGTCGGCAAGTTCGATCTCCTTGGCTACGGTCACGCCGTCCTTGGTGACTTTGGGCGATCCGAACTTCTTGTCGATCATCACGTTGCGACCCTTGGGGCCGAGCGTGACCTTGACTGCCTTGGAGAGGGTCTGCACACCGGCGAGCAC
>LVBW01000068.1 GCA_001604585.1 Puniceicoccales bacterium Verruco_02
CGGCGTTGGTGTAGTCGAGTTCGAGCGTGCCGTTCGATACGTAGATTTTCTTATTCGTGTAATGCTTTGGCGTCCAACCAATAGGGTTGGTCTCGCTGGGTTTATTGAACGAGTCAAATTCAAGGTGCATAACCCGCATGTGATCAGGGCCATACGTGAAGGCACTGCCGCGGGTATAGGTATTTGTTCCGGATGCTGTTTTGCCCATCCAGAGCGGCTTGTCGAAACCTGTCCAAGCGAAGGACCAGAGCTCACCACCCCCAACGCGACTGGTAACGTTGCCGTTCGAGTCGTAGCCCATCTCCCGCCCAAAGGCTGTTTTTACGGCGTGGACCTTGCTAGTATCGTATGTATATGCGCTCGACGCTCCGGATACATCTGTTTTCGTATTGATATTACCATTGACTTCATATGTATAACTCCGGGATACATTATTCACGGAGCTTGAAGATAGTCGATTAAGAGCGTCGTAAGTGAATATTTCCGTAACAGAGCGTTTCACATCCTCACGACTTGTCATATTGCCAAGTCCGTCATAGAGATATTCATTGCGTTGGACTATCCAACCTACATCGTCACCTTCTTGCGGGCCAGTAGTAGTCTTACGAAGCAGACCACTCATATTATCATATTCTTGCTTAGTCCAGTAACTCGAAGGTCCGCCTTTCTGATACCTCACGAGGCGGTCAAGGTGGTCATAGCCAATTGTTGGATGAACACGCCACCATTCATGCCCTTGCGTGTCGGCCACGCTCAGGACATAGCTTTCGTCGTCATACTCGGTCTCGTATCCATAGCTCTGCCAGATGTAAGGCGAATCCGAAGTGTTGCCTTCAAGCGACGGTGGACGCCAGAAGTATACGGTCCTCACGACGCGACCGTATTCGTCATAGTCGTTGTTGCGGTAGAACCACTTGTTGTCGATGTTGTAAAGGTCCAGATATGGGCGGCCGCAGCGGTCGTAGTAATACGCGCGCTGATTAGAGTAGTTGAGGGGCGAGCCGGCCTGCGTCACTACCACGCGCTGCAATGCGCCAAGCCACTGCTGCTCGATATCTTCCACCATGTGTGCGGTGTGCCATGCGGGAGGAGAATTGCCACTCTGCGTGAGTGCTGACAGGTTCTCATAGTAGTACCAGTCGGTCGTTTCCACATTCGTGCTGCTTTGCGAGATAGTGCGGTGCAGCTGCCGCCCAAGCCAGTCGTATTCCGTGAGCGTGACAGCACCGTTGGCGTCGGTCTGGCTTGTGAGCTGCCCCAGCGCGTTGTACACATAAGTCCAGTCGCCCTTGTCAGGGTCGTGCAGTGCCGTCTGCCTGCCAAGCGCATCGTACGTCGAAGTGATGTCTACGTACACAGAATCCCCCTGATGTGCTTTGGTCGTGCGCATCTGCCCGAAGCCGTCCAGCGTGAAGCTTACAGATGGCGTAGAGTTGACGCTCGTTGTCGTGAACGATCCAGGCACGTTGTCTGGGTTCCATACAGCAATAGTCTCGCCCCTCACATTGACAAGCGTCGTCGTAACCTGAGGATCACGATCCCATGCATCGACGGACACCTGCGTAACGCGGCCACGATAGGTGTTCGTCGTTACGGTATTCATCGGGTCGGTGACTGTGCGCACGCGACCTAGCGGGTCGTAAGTCGTGTATGTCCAACGATATGTTTCACTTAGATCTGGGTCATAAGGGCTCGATACTGCTATGACCTGCCCCATATGGTTGTATATGATATCACTGACCGCTTCATGGCCAGCATAGCCTTCGCGTATCGTGCGTATCTTCCGCCCTGTGCGGTCGTAATACTTAGTGACAGGAGGCGAGACGCTCGCCACTTCGCGCACATAGTATGCAGAGCTGAGCGTGAGCGCGTCGGCAAAGGCGCTGGGGACGGCTACCGTCTGCGTTGCCACCGTGGACGTGCCGGTATAACCGTACGTCGATGTGGTCACAAGGCCACGCAGTTCATCGCTTGCCCTCACCACGCGGCCGAGGCCGTCGTACGCCGTGACAGTATGCTGGCCGTTGCCGTCCTGTACGTCTACCACCCTGCCGAAGGCGTCGTAAAGGGAGGTAGTCTCATGTCCGTAGGCGTCAAGCATCTTCTGCGGGAAGCGCCCTGTGGGATCCCATGCTGTCACGCAGGAGACCATGAATGCAGAGCCATCGTCTATTGTGTAGTTGGCCGCAGAAGTCTCATCGGACAGTCTGGTTTGCTGTAATAGACCGCGAGTTGTGTAGCTGTATGACTCGATGATATTGAGATATGGACTACCTCCGCTAACAGTCCACTTCTGGGATACATCACTCGTCCCGCCCGTAAAGCCAGCATTAATACGCTTTGTCAGCACGAGACCACGCGCGTCGTACGTGTACTCGCTGACCGGGCCATTGCGATCAAGACTGGTAACGGGAGTCTTAGCCCTAACTTGGGTCCAACTGACAAGGTCTGTTCTGTTACCGTTAGCCGAACTTGGAGCATGGTAAGCCGTGCGCGTATCAGTGCTGTATCCATCACTGTAATTTAGGCGAGTAAGCGTTATGTTGCCGTAGGTAATATTGCCAGACAGACCAAAAGAAGCGAGTGCACCAGTGGTCGGAGAGTTGCCCCAGTTTGTAAACCCGACTGAAGCTGCATCTTGCTGACCGGGAACATATGTCGACGCATCGTCAAAGCCATTCGGCAACTGCGTAGCCGGATTGGAAGACAATGACTGCTGATCGAACCAGACATAGCTCTCTATTTCGCAATGCGCCAGATTTCTGTTACTGGCGAAGGTGCTGTTGTACTGAGAGAACAGACTTTCAGGGTTTTCAGCATCTACCGTAAAGCGCTGCGCAACGTTGTCCTCCCATCGCAATTCCATCGAGTGCGACATGAAGGGAAACACAGTCCCCCAAAGTGCGCCCGATGGCGCACTGCGAACCTCATCAAAGACGACATCGTTATCTTGGGACGAAATCGGTTGTAGGTCATAGCCGCTCAACTCTCCGCCAACAGAATAGGTTGGGATGGCACGATATGTTTGTTCGCGCTTGGTCAGCCCAGTCATCGGAAAAGACTGCGCTAGGAACTGGTATTTAAAAAGTAGGGTCTGCCAATCCAGAGTGACAAAACAGTGGAAGCCGAGTGAACCACGCCCGGAAAGATCGGTGCGATTGCCTGAGTATTGGTAAGAGAAATGATAGGCATCCTGATACGGCTCGCCAATGTCGTGTATGCCATCCGCATTAGTATCAGCCCAGAACGTGCCACCTATGTCTTTGAAAACATCGGACACTACAGGATTGGAGCCAAGAACCCCGCGAATCGGATAGGCGACGGACGCGCCTTTGGTATAGACATTCGGATCTTTAGCGACGGTATACTTAATCTCAGTACGTCGCCCGAGGCCGTCCACAATCGAATTCACAAGGTCAGGTGTCGTAACCCGATGGGCAGGATTAGAATCCACAGTGGAATAGTATACTTTTGTAGAATAATTTGGGAGTGCTTTTGTCGCCCCAAAGGCCGCATAGTTGATTATGGTTTGGGAAACGATAAAATCTCCATAGCCGTCTCCGTTGAAATCCGAACCCTTGCTGACATTTAACTGATGCAAACCAGGAGCGCCAGCATGGACGTATAGAGGATCGCGAACAACTCCCTTCGGTTCGCCAATCGCATCGAGTTCATCCAACCTGACCGGATCCGAAAAGCCGCTCCCCCAAGTAATGCCCGAGTTGCTGACCGCATTTGTAAACTCGCCTTTCGAGTACATTACATACCACCCGCGAAGCCCTTGACTTCCATCTGGATCAACCAATCCATCCTCAGCATCCATCCTGACATACCAAACGTAGTCAGAAAGCCCGTCATCGTTCATATCTGCGATAAAGGCATTCAGAAAACCAGCTGATGATTCGATTCCTCCAAGAAGAGAAGTAAGCTTCGGCTGACTTTGGAGCCAGTCTAGGTCGAATTTTAAGATTCCCCAGTGCGCGTCCGTTGTGGGCTTAAAATGCGTTGGAATTGCCACGGAATACCCAGGAATAGACACAGTGTTTGGGATGCATCCCGGGATAGCTTCGAAGGAAGGATTCCCGTTGCTTCCTTGTCCTCGTGAAAGATAGAGCCACCATCGCGCAAAGTTCTGCCCCATGAGAGCCGTATTGAGCAAGATGTCTGAAAGGCCGTCCCCATTGAAGTCACCTACTTGGTATCCTTGGCTGATCTGGTCGACATCGATCTCGGAAGTGGAGCAGAATGTACCAAACGTTCCAACATCAGAATGTCCCCATAACGACCCATCGCCTTGTGAAAGAAATACCCTCATAAAGCCCATACGACTATAAGAGTAGCTCATGGCACCATGTCCTGCCGGTATTGAATCAAGGCCACCGGTCACACATACGAACGCATAATCCGAAATGCCATCTCCGTTAAAGTCCGCAACCATTGGAGTAATAGCTCCAGTGCTGTTGACCATAAAATTGGTAGTCTCATGAGCTGAAAATAGAGAAAGCGTGTAATCGAAAACTGACCCTCCCCCACCGATGCCGGATGCGACAAGAACTGGATCAGCAAAGCCACTTCCCATCGATCGGTAGAGATAAAGACTTCCTTGCATGGTATGTATAAGAATGTCATCTCTGCCATCGCCAGAAAAGTCGCCTATCACAATTCGACTGGCGATGCCGGCACCCTCTTTCGCAAAATGATTTTGCAGATTCTGAGGCTCTCCTGCTGGGGCCGTATCGTAGAAATACGAGGTGAGATTGCTTTTCCCCGGGGCTACTATGTTCACGCCAGTGCTACCGGTTGAGAAGGATACTGTCGCCTGAATACTGCCACCGCCTGTCCAACCACCTGGAGAAGCTTCTGGCACATAGATGTCTACCAGCATCTGGTCCGGGATCCCGTCGCCATCAAAATCGCCCTGTTTCACCATAGTGGTCCGGCCATCCTGACTTTGTGAGAAAACTAGACCGCTCACGCGTTTGATTTCACTCGTGCCGTTCTGATCGAAATCCCCAGTGATGGTGTATTGTCCCGGAGAGAAATACGCTGCATAACTGCCTGAACCAATCCACGGCTCAGTTCCGCTAATGACAGGCGTAATCATTCGGTCTGGAGCATACTCGAATGAAGTTGTAGTAGTCTGTGATGATATCGACGTGCTCAAGTCCGTAAAAGTCGCGGATACATCCTTAAGGCGCGAACGCCCGGTATCTGACCCAACTTCGTAGCTAATATCATAATGTACTACCTCTGATGCACTCGAAGAACCGCCTGCCTCTGCTATAATACGATTGATTAGCACGGAGCTTCTAAAGGAGCCACCGGCCACATAGCTGTTGCGCACATCAGTCTTCGCGACATACTCAAACCGCAATGCTTGATGTCCTAGACCAGTGGATGCAGAGCCATAGTCAATACGGTCAAGAACATACTCACCAAATCCAAGATTAGCATAGGTAAATCTTACGTTATTTCCCGAGGTATCAACAACCTGCTTAATCGCATATGTATAAGCCTTTGGACCGTATGAAACTGGGACGCCGGATGCATCTTTAGCCGTCATAAGCATCTGGTAACCATCCGTCGAAGCCTCGAGCTTGCCGAAGGTCATCGTGATCCCGTCCTTGGTGGTCATCACAAAAGAATCAATATTCCATGTATCAAAATCCGAACCAGTTCCTGAAGTGGTGATTTTTACGAATGAATCGACTTCCGTACGATACACGCTTCCAGGCTTCCCGTAATCTGAGGTTTCGCTTTCACTGACATTGACGAGCAATTTCCCGTCCAAGTAGAAGCGATCATCCGCAGTGAAGGATACCCCACGGACCACTCCTTCGCGCGCAAGAAGGGTGCGTCCTCTGACGATACTATGCGGAAATCCGGTAGATAAGCTCCACCCTATTCCTAACGTGCCATTTTCACCGTTACTACTGTAAGCCAGAGCTAATCTTGGCTGTAAGCCGTTTACGCCAGGAGGAACTTGTAGCGGAATAGTATAATTTGCAGCGCCCTTGTTATCCACGGAGAAATCTCCTGGAAGCGTCCCTACAACAGTGTCTGGATCGTCGGCATATGCATGTACAAAGATGGAAGCGGCAGCTACGACAACCACGGCAAATAGGCGGGATATATGCATGACAGTAGAGAAGAGAGCGGGTTATTTTAAAGAGGTCGGAACCGGAGCTTGCGGTGAAGAGAGTGCCTTGGAGATCATGGATTGAAGTATTTCTTTGTTCTCCTTAGAATCTGAATCTTCTACGGCAGGCACTCGCAAGGAAGCATGAGCAACTACCATGCGGCGAGAAGCAAGCACTTGGGGGCTGGTGGACGCTGTAGTCTCATCTTGTGCATCGATAGCATCTGGATAAATTGAAACATATAACTCCGGCGATATATTATTAACATTAGGTATCACAACTTTGGACGTATCCCCATCAGGCACATTCCCTGGATCCACTTCGTTTGGTGCGTCCGACTCGTAAATTGTCGAATCATTTGGTGCCACCGGGCTCATAGCAGGAGCCGCAGGCGCTGAGGCTCTATAACCACAAGTCACGTAGACCACAAGTGCTACAAGGCCTAGAATTATAAACGAGAAATATATGATTACGCATCTTTTCATGGCTTACCAATTGACTTGGTTAATGGTCAGGTTGCCTGAATCAACTGAAAGACAGGCACCACATGATGTCACCAGTAACAATCCATTAGGAAGATTTGCACCCTGGGCGCTTGCGCTCGGCCAGTTCAACCCGCTTGTATAGGTGCCTTCGGTCTGCCCTCCGAGGGCCTCCACCAGACGGCTGAACAGATCATTATCCGTATCCGTGCTCAACTGACTAACCGACGAAACCGTGGTCAGATTGCCGAAGAGTCGCATTTCAATATTATCCGGAATCCAGTCGCCATCCGTGTCGGCGTAGCCATCGACTGCATTCACCACTGTCCACGTCCCGGAAATTCTGGTCACCGAGTAATTTGCCGGGCTTCCGGCGACAGCGATCGCATAGACTCTCGAAGGGGTGCTTCTCGTAATCACTGTGTCGGTTGACAAGCCGATGGAGGCCAGCGTGTCGCCGTTGACGAGCGAGCCGGAAACCAGTTCCACCCCCTGCTCAGAGGGCGTTGTTCCATAGAGGGACGTGCCACTCTTGGCCCTCACAGAAATCGGACGCTGCGTAATGGTGAACTGGAGCACCTCGTCGTCAGACGCGGCCTGGGTATCCACGGCGTAGGCGGTGACGGTGTGGGTTCCCGCGCCGAGGCCGCTGTAGATATGCGCATAGGGAGATGCATTGCCATCGACGTTGACTCCATCCTTGACAAACCGGATGAAGGATAGATTGTTATCCGCGTCGGTGGCCGTGACCGTCACGGTGACGGATTGGCCGTATTGCGGCGCTAACGGACTCGCCGTCATCGCCATGATCACCGGAGCGCGGTTGGGTGTGTAATTCAAGGTAATGACGGTGACATAGTTGCCGCTTCCCGCCGTGCAATAGGAATACAGGTTGTAGGTCTCGCCTGCCACCACGAACACACCGCCGAAAGTGTAACCCGCCGTTGAAGGCACCCGCGAGTCGAGCAGCGTGCTGCCACGATACAAACGCCCGCCCACGGTTGCTTGAGGATAGGTACAGATAAAGGCAAACACCGCCGTCCCGCTGTAGGGGAAAACCACGTATAGATAGTTCGACATGCCGGACGAAATGCTGCCGCTCGAATCACGGCCCCATGTCTCCGCCGAGACCGGGTTCCAGAGGGCGAAGATTGCAGCGAGGATGAAAAGGTATTTCATAATGTTTCAGTTCGAATCTAGCGTTGCAGCAGGATGGGCACGTTCTGCTCTCCCTCGCTCTGAATGAAGGCCGAGGGAATGTTCATGAAAATGGGTGTGCCTGCGGAGATCCCGAGGAGCTTCCACCAACCGTTCTCCCTTCCCACCGAGACCAATTCTTCCCTTTCTTCCGCAGCGTCGAAGCGGAACACCGGAAAAGCGTCAGCCCGAATCGTAGTTGAGGTGGACGCATCAGAACCGAAGTCATCCGTAAACCGCCCCTCCATGTTGGTAATTAAATTCACCCCCGGATCGATAGGCATAGATGCGGGCGCCCCGCTCACAACGCCGTCAACCGTCAAATACAGAGGCGCTTCCTCGCGGCGCAGGATGAACATGGCTTGCCAAGGCGGCAGGGCAAGGTCCGCAATCGCCTCATTCGGCGCATCCACGCTCGCCCACGCCATCAGCTCGCTGTTGAAGAAGTAGCGTTCGATCTTTTGCGCTACCGAATCGAGCAGTATGATCTGGTCGGCATCGTCGGTACTCGTTCCCGGGCGCAATCCGGCGTGGTTGTACTGCCCGAACATCGAAAACAGACTGCGCCACTGACCAAGGGCTACCTTGGTCGTCCCTGTAAACATTTGCGGATAGGCAGCTTCCAGAGAAATCTCCCGATCATCGCCCGGAACCCAGTCCGCTGGAACATAGCTGACAAGCCCGCCATAGGGGCCGTCCAGTATCTTCACAAAACAGGGCATCGCACCGGACTTCAATTGCTTGGCAACAGATGGCCAGTAAAGATCGTCGGTCGAAACAGCCAGACGCCCGTCGTCCGTCATCGTCACCACGCCATCCCAAAGATAGGGCGCATCATAAGGAAAACTAAGAGCCGTCAGCATCGGCCCATTCGACGCCCCTGCGATCATCTGCTGCTGGTGCACGCCTTCGCGAACCTTGACTTCCACGTTCTTCGTAAGCTCGGCAGATTCCGCAACCACTTCCGGATGAATGGTTTTCTCGTACAGGTAACGCGCCCGGAACCAAGTGCGAGGATAGAGCTTCCCTTCGTCACAGAGTTTTTGCGCTTCGTCATACAGCGGCGTTCCCGACTCGTAGGACCAAAGCAATGCGTTGTAGAGCTGATGCACCGACTCCTCATAATCTTCAGGCACAGCATCTTTCCACTTCCGTGAAACGCGCATCGACAGCTTCAACGCGCCCTCCGGCGAGCGCTGCGAAGAGGCCACGCCAAGAAGTCGATCTGCCTCCGTTTCATCGACCGGCACCTTCGCACCGTTCCAAGAACCGGACAGATAAGCGTCTGCAAGTTCTACACAGGCCGTTGCATCTCCCCTCTGCCCAGCTCTATTCAACAATGCCCACGCGTTGGCACTATCTTTCGCTCTATTGCCTGTGATTAAAACCAATTGCGAAAGCAGACGATCCGCCTCGGCACTCCCACGGGCCGAAGCCTTGCAGAGTTGATCCATGACTTCCTGACGACGCTCTTTGAGATCCTTGGTCTGCGTATTGCCGAGTAACAAAGCCTTGGCGAGTCCCAGATGTGCGCCATGCTCACCCTTAGCAGCTGCTTCACGATAGAGGGCGCAGACTTCGTTCAATGTATCTGCATCATTGGCATCCGCCGATTGCATAAGCGCATCCGCCAGCCTCACTTTCGCAGCGGCATTGCCTTTCGCCGACTCCTTGCGCAAGGCCTGAATCGTATCCGAAGATGCGGAAGCTATCCCTGTTGCCTGATGCAAATCCGAAGCCGCCCACAACACATCTCCTGATCGAGAAACACTGTCGCTCGCGTTCAGAACACCGGGAACGCATAATGGAAGAGCGAATACAAGAGAAGCATGTATGAGCCGAGGGAAGAATGTCTTCATAATGATTGTCGGCAAGAGAGACGTTACATAACGTGAGAAAAAATAGCAATGACAATGGGTCGTCGTGTTCAACAAGACACGCAGGCGAGAGAAACCGTAACGTCATTTTCGTATAGACGGCATCAAACGTAGTAAAGGACTTTTTGCAGAATCGTAGTAGTTTGTTAATCTACAGAGAATTACACGAATACTGCATTTGGCAGTTATCATTCGGTTTCAATTAACGACCCCTGTGATGACGGAGAATTCCGTCTTATCGCCCTGTCAGTTCATGACTTGTACAACCGCCTTCTGCGTGTCGCGGCTTTTGGTGCATTGAAGGGCATTTTTGAAGTCGGTCAGGCTGGCGGTGTCGCTCGCAGGCTGAAGCACCTCTGTTGCGGCGTCAGTCGAGAGCGCGGCGCGTTCCGTGGCAGCGGCACGATCGGCGGCGAGCCTTGCAGCCTGACGCAGGGACTCGTCGGCCTGCTGCGTGCGTTCAGGCATCGGCTGGATCGGTCTCGACGCGGAGCGTGCCAGACGTCACGACGCAGCGGTAGCGGCCTTCGCCACCGGGGTAGACCGTGAGCGTCGAAGCCGTGGCGCCCGCGACGTTCACCCAGGCACCCGACACGTAGCGCTGCCACTGGTGGGCGGCGCTCGGCATAGCCTCGACGTGGCAAAGCATCTCGACCAACTCCGGCGAAGTCGTCACCGCGCCGCTTTCGTCGTAGGTCGTGAGGAAGCTGAAGTCGCTCGCGGTGATCCACGCCGTGGCCGCGTCGCCGCTCCGGTCTCGGAAACGGAAGCCGTCGATTAGCAGCGCATCCGCCAAGGGCTGCACCTTCCCGACGCTGACACTCTGGAGCTTCCACTGCGGCGCGGTGTCACTCGAAAAACTGCCGTGCGGCGGCGGGTCGCCGCTGACATTGAGGGGCTTGCCGCCCCTACGGCGACTTCGTGCGCCTACCCCACAAACACGCGCAATACTTCCAGCCGATAAACGCCCGGTTCATCCGGCACGGCCTCCCACTGGCCGACGCTCATCAGTTCGTCGCCGACAAGAAGCAGCAACGCGTCGTTCACGATTTTGAGCCTGAGTCTAGCGGTTGGTCCTTCACCTTCGATTTACCCGATCCACGAATGGGATGGCTTGCATTTCTACAGCTCCGTCCACGAATTGGTCTGGACAAACCCGGAATTCTACGAAGACGGCCACATCTACCGCTATACTGACTCAAGCTGACTGTTCTATTACCGCAACGGCGACAGGGCACGGAACTGCTATTACAACAACTAGTCGGGCTTTACGAACAATACAGTTAGTAACAAATGGGATATGCATTTGGATCAAATACTCTTGTCCTGACTACGTTATGTATGCATGATTCCGAAAAAGGAACTTACTTGCATGAACCAGCCATTCTACGCGCATTCCGGGAGAGACGACGGGGGAAGCACGGGCGGGTATGATGGCTGGCAACTTCTTGCATCTCACCTTAATGCGGTTGCCAAAGAGGCCGCCCGTTTTGCAAAACCCTTTGGGCTGGAAGCTGAGGCGCACGCTGCGGGCCTGTTGCACGATCTTGGCAAGTATGCGGAACGTTTTCAAGCCAGACTACGCGATCCTAGGATCCGGCACATCAACCACTGGTCGGCGGGAACGTTCGAGGCCGTGCAGCGGAAATTGCAGGCGGTGGCTATCGCCGTCGAAGGGCACCACCTTGGGCTACTCGCGCCGGGCGATGTTAAGCAGGCCATCGAACGCATGCGCGATCCTTCGCTGCGACGCGATTTCACGGGATGCGCAGAGCCTCCCGAAATCCTTCTGGAACGACTTGGGAGCGACGGAGTGTCCTTGCCTCCGTGCCAGCCATGCAATGCGGATAGCGTCTTCTCCGAAGCCTTGCGCACGAGGATGCTCTTTTCCTGCCTTGTAGATGCGGACTTCCTCGATACTGAACGGCATTTTTCACCGGACAAGGCGGCGCGGCGCAGAGGGATTCCTTTAGCTGAAAAAGAGGCTCTCGACGCGGTGCAGGAGCATCTGCGAATGCTTGAAACACGCGGAAATGACAGCAACAGGAAGGTGAACGCCCGGAGACAGGCGCTGCTCCGCGACTGTCTTGGAAAAGCCGCCTGCAAGCCCGGACTTTTCACACTCACCGCACCCACCGGATCGGGCAAGACGCTCGCCTCGCTGGCCTTCGCGCTCCGGCACGCGGTCGAAAACAACCGGAATCTGGCCCCCGACGATCCCCGCCGCCTTAGCCGCGTCATCGTCGTCATTCCGTACACGAGCATCATCGAGCAAACGGCTCGGAAATATCGGGAAGTGCTGTCGGACAGGATGGGCGAGGACTTCATACTGGAGCACCACAGTTCCGCGCCGCTTGAACTGGAAAAGCAGGATGCCGACGGGGAACGTGCCGAAAACCGTGCAAGGCTGGCGCAAGAGAACTGGGATTATCCCGTCGTAGTCACCACATCGGTGCAGTTTTTCGAAAGCTTGTTCAGCAACCGTCCGTCAAAGTGCCGAAGGCTCCACAACATTGCGCGCTCGGTCATCCTCTTTGACGAGGTTCAAACCCTGCCAAAGAACCTCGCCCCGTCGCTCTTGAGCGCAGTCAGGCTGCTCACGCGCGACTACGGCTCGACGTGCGTCTTCATGACCGCCACGCAGCCCGCGTTTGAAGGCGTGAACAAGGCGGCGCTCCCCTTCGGATGGGAGCCGGTCGAAATATCCAGCTCTCCCAAAGACATGGCTCAGGCGCTCAGGCGCACAAGCATCCTCCTGCCCAAACCAAGCGAAAAGACGACATGGCAGAAGCTCGCCCGCGATATCGCCGCTCAGAGTCAGGCGCTCTGCGTCGTCAATTCCACACAGGATGCTCAGGATTTGTTCGTCCTTTTGCGCGGGCTGGAGGCGGAGGGCACCTTCCATTTGTCCACAAAACTCTGCCCTCAACATCGCAAGGAAAAACTGGAGCAAATCCGCACCCTTCTGAAGACGGGCAGGCCGTGCCGACTCATATCGACGCAGCTCATCGAGGCTGGTGTGGACGTGGACTTCCCCGCAGCGTGGCGCGCATTGGGGCCACTCGATTCCATAATTCAAACAGCAGGGCGCTGCAACCGCGAGGGCCACAATCCCCTGCCCTGCCCCGTCACGGTGTTTAGCGTTGACGGCATGCATTCACCGCCGGGCGCATACAAAACGGCCACGGGAGTGACGGAATCCTTCCTATCCCGTGTGAAAGACCCTGACGAGCTATTCAACCCCGACACGTACGGGCGGTATTTCGGGGAGCTCTACGGTCTCAGCGGCCCCGCGAAGGCCGAAGATGACGCTGCATTTGCCGCGTGCAAAAAGTTCGATTTCCCGCTGGCGGCGGAGAGGTGCAAGCTGATCGACGATTCCACACGCCCCGTGATCGTCAAGTGGGGCCGTGGCATCGAGCTGGCAAAAAAGCTGGCTAAAGAGAAATACCTTACGCAGGAAGAGCGGCGCGAGGCGCAGCGGTACAGCGTGAATTTCTTCACGAGCAAATTTGCCGAGGCCCTGCGCAATGGCTGGGTGAGCAAGCCTGCCGAGGACTGGGATTTTTTCGCTTGGGAATCCGATTACGACGAGAACCTTGGCGTTCGCCACAAGGAGGGCGTCGAACTCATACTATAACCATCATGAACACGACCATATACTTGCGAACCTGGGGAGACCTTGCCTGTTTCACCCGACCGGAAATGAAAGTGGAAAGGGTCAGCTATCCGATTATCACACCCGGGGCCGCCCGTGGAATTCTTGAAGCCATCCTGTACAAGCCTCAATTCCGCTGGAAGATACGCCGCATCGCGGTCCGGCGGCCGATTCGCTTCATCTCTTTCCGTCGCAACGAGGTAAAGAGCAAGCTGTCCTCCCGCGGGGAGACTCGGCCGATAATCGTCGAGGATGACCGCACGCAGCGCAACACGCTAGCCCTGCGCGATGTGGAATACGTGATAGAGGCGTCGATGGAGCTGACTACATACGCCAATCAGGAGCGCCGCCGCCCCCGCTGCCACGACGAGGACGAATCCCCCGACAGCCTCGTAAAATACCTCTGTATGTTCAACCGGCGCGCTGAAAAGGGGCAGTGCTTCGTCCAGCCATGCTTCGGCTGCCGCGAGTTCCCCGCGAGCTTCGAGCCTGCGGACGAATCCGCATTGACCGTGGCCGACGGCATCAACCCTGACAGCGACCTAGGCCTCATGCTCTACGACGTGTTCGATCTCAATGTCTCCGGCGACTACACGCCCGGCAAGGTCGAGGCCAGGCCGCGAATCTCGCTCTTCGAGGCAAGGCTGAAGGATGGCGTCGTCGATGTGGGGAATAGCAGGATCATTTCGATGGAACAGGGGGTGAAGCTATGATGCTGCAAGCCCTTATGAAATACGCCGAAAGGGAGAACCTAGGCGACCCGGACTTCGAGCAGGCGGACGTGCACTGGCTGATTCCGATTAACAGCGACAGTTCGCTCGCTGGCGGCCCGATTCCGCTCTACGAGGATCCGTCCGTTAAGAAGCCAAGGCCGAAGCGGATGATTAAACCCTTCACCTCCCCGAACGAATTGAGCGTCGGCGGCAAGAGCCACTTTCTTTGCGACACTCTGGAGCGCACGCTGGTCTTTCTTGACGCCAAGGGCGAAGGCATGCGTGCCTCCCGCACCAAGCAACACTCCTATTACGTGGACCTGTTGCGCAAGGCTGCTAGCGCGGTTAGGGAATCGGCTGCGGACCTGAACGCAGTGCTGGCATTCCTTGGCAACGAGGCGGCTGTGTCGGGACTGTCTGACATGCTTCGCTCCGAGAAGGCGAAGCCCAGCGAAAACGCAGTGTTCAGCGTCGACGGGCGTTTACTCGTCAATGATGAGCACATCAAGAGCTTCTGGCGCTTGCGTCGGAAAGCCATGCGGGAGGGCAAGGCGGCCAAACAGCCACGCGTCTGCATCGCGACGGGCGAACTGACCGAGACGATGGACACGACGGAGAAGATCAAGGGCGTGCCCGGCGGCCTCGCGATGGGGACGAACCTCATCAGCTTCGACAAGGACGCGTTCTGTTCCTACGGACTTGAACAGGCGCAAAATGCCGCACTCTCCGGGAAGGCGGAACTGATGACTCGTAGCGCTTTCAACGCGTTGATTGAAAAGAGCAAGGCGCAGAAGCTCGTCTTCAACGAGACGGTGCATCTGCACTGGACGCGCGAGGAGGTCGATTCTGACGAGATCGACGTTCTGACCGTGGCCGATCCGGATGCCGTCGAGGCACTCCTGTATTCCGTTCGCGAAGGGCGGCAGCAACTGGGCATGGACGAGAACGCGTATTATGCCATGAGCCTGTCCGGCAACGGCGCACGCATTGTCGTCCGCGACTGGCTCGAAAGCACCGTGCCGGAGGTGCGGCGCAACATCGCCCACTGGTTCGAGGATCTGGCGATCGTGAGTCAGGAAGATGGTCGGACGATCCTGCACGACTTCAAATTCTACGCGCTTCTCTACGCGATGGTGCGCGACAAGCCGGACGAACTGCCGCCGAACCTGTCCAGCCAGCTCTGGAACTGTGCGCTCAAGGGACGGGGCTGGCCAGTGCCGGAAACCTGCCTTTGCGCCTGCCTGAAGCGTCAGCAGGCGGAATCCGACAACCGCCTCAATCCACGCCGCATGGCGCTCATCAAACTGTGTCTGTTACGCCTGAACAACCCTTCAACTACAAAAGTTATCATGACCGAAAAACTCGATTCCGACTGCAACGATCCCGCCTACCTCTGCGGGAGACTCTTCGCGGTTTTCGACCGCCTGCAATACCTCGCCCTCGGCGGAGTCAACGCTGGTGTCGTGGAGCGTTTCTATGCAAGCGCCAGCACGACGCCCGCCCTCGTCATGGGCCGCCTGTTCCGCAACGCACAGAACCACCTCTCCAAGGCAAGCGGCGGAATTGCGACCAATGTCTCCAAGAACTTCGAGGAGGTCACCAGCCAACTCGGCTGCACCTTCCCGACGACGCTCTCCCTCGAAGAACAGGGCCGCTTCGCCCTTGGCTACTATCACCAAAAGGCTGATTACCGGCGCATCTCCATCGAACGCAAAGAGGCACAGGCCGAGGAAAAGGCCGCCGCGCAGAACGAGTAACAATCACGCAATCATTACGAATCCAAATCTTACAAATTACACAATATGTGCAACATACAAAACCGATACGACTTCGTTTATCTCTTCGACTGCAAGGACGGGAACCCAAACGGCGATCCCGATGCAGCCAACGCACCGCGCATCGACCCGCAGGACATGCACGGCATGGTCTCAGACGTGTGCCTCAAGCGCAAGGTGCGCAACTTCGCTCTGCTGGCCAAAGGTGGCGTTGCCCCCTACGACATTTTCGTGCGTCAGGGGTCGGTCCTCAACGAAACGATCCAGAAGGCGCACGACGATCTGGGCCATGAGGTGGACACAAAGACAAAGAAGTATTCCCGCGAACAGGTGGGATCGGCCCGCGCGGGTATGTGCCAACGATACTACGACGTGCGCACCTTTGGCGCGGTGATGTCCACTGGCGCAAATGCGGGACAAGTTCGCGGGCCTGTACAGATCAGCTTCAGCCGGTCTCTTGACCCCATTCTGCCGCTCGACATCAGCATCACGCGCATGGCGGTGACGGAAGCCAAGGACGCCGACACTCCCAACCAGACTATGGGCCGCAAGAACCTCATCCCTTACGGCCTGTATCGCTGCCACGGCTTCATCAGTGCGAACCTCGCTGCCGAGACGGGCTTTTCGGAGGGCGACCTCGCGCTCTTCTGGCAGGCATTGCAGCAGATGTTCGACAATGACCGCTCCGCCTCGCGCGGTCTGATGGCTCCGCAGAAGCTCGTCGCCTTCAAGCACGCCTCCGCCCTTGGTAACGCCCCCGCGCACAAGCTTTTCGAGCGCGTGAATGTCGCCCGCAAGGCCGACGTTCCCGTTGCCCGCAGCTTTGCGGATTACCTGGTCACAGTGAACAAGGACAACTTGCCCGCGGGTGTCGAGATACTCGACCTCTTGTAGGCAAGTAAACAAGCAACCGTCCCCCATTCGATGGACACGACTTCAATCCCGCTCTCGCTCCTGAACGACTACCTGTTCTGCAAGCGCAGGGCGGGGTTGAAGCTCATCGAAAACGAACGCGGCAGCAACGTCCACACAGCCGAGGGCGATGTGGTTCACGACCGCGTGGATACGCCTGGCTACCACGTCTTGCGGGGTGTCACGGTTCTGCGCTCGCTGCCGGTCTGGAGCGACGCACTAGGTCTTTCCGGAGTCTGTGATGTCGTGGAGCGCCACCCGGACGGCTCGCTCGTGCCAGTGGAGTTCAAGAAGAGCCGCCGGAAGTCGTTCGTTAACGACGACGTTCAGGTCTGCGCGCAGGGCCTGTGCATCGAGCAATGCATGGGCGTGCGGGTTGCGAGGGGGGCGATTTTCTTTTCGGGTAGCAAACTTCGGCGCGATGTTGAACTTGACGAAGGTCTTCGTGCGCTGACGTGGAAGACCGTCGAGTCGCTTCACCGCTTGTGTGACAGGGATGCGGAATTGCCACCCGCAGAACCCAAGCGCGCGTGCGAGGGTTGCTCGCTTGTGGAACTATGCATGCCCGCTGCATCGCGTTTCAGGCGGGGCGCGGCGGCTTGGTTTGAGAGGCATTTGAATGACATGGAAAAACTGACTTCCAACAACGATGAAGCGTCATCTTAATACTCTGTTTGTAACGCTTGAGGGCGCGTATCTGCACAAGGATGGCGAGGCCGTCGAAGTGCGCCTTGGCGGCGAAACGAAGTTGCGGGTGCCGCTCCTGAACCTCGACGGCATTGTTGTTTTTGGTTACGATTCGATCGTTTCGGCGGCATTGCTCGGTGCCTGTGCCGAAGCCGACGTAACGGTTTCCTTCCACACGCCGAACGGGAAATTTCTGGCAGCTTCGAGGGGTTTTACCAGTGGCAACATTGCTCTGCGGCGGGCGCAGTATCGCATTGCAGACGCGCCCGAATCTTCTCTTGCCATCGTCCGCAACATCGTGCTGGCCAAGCTCGCCAACTCGCGTGCGATTCTGCAACGCGCCGCGCGGGATCATTCGGCTGGCGATTCTGCCGCTGGATCGCGACTTCGCGACGGGGCGGAGCTTCTTGGGCACCGCGTCCGGGCCGTCCAGCGCACAACTTCAATTGATGAGATTCGCGGTTACGAGGGCGAGGGCGCCGCTTCGTATTTCGCAGTGTTCAACGACATGTTGACCGTGGCGGACAACTCCCTGCGCCTGAACGGACGCACGCGTCTGCCGCCGCTCGACCCTGTTAATGCCCTGCTATCTTTTTGCTACAACCTTCTGATGCACGACTGTCGCAGCGCGTGCGAGTCCTGCGGGCTGGACCCGCAGTGCGGCTATTTGCATACGGATCGTTCGGGCAGGCCGTCGCTGGCTTTGGACTTGATGGAGGAGTTCCGCGCCTTTCTCGCGGACAGGGCTGCGCTTTCACTACTGAATCGCAGGCAGATTACGGCGGGTGATTTCGAAACCGGCGAGAGCGGCGGGGTGTATCTCAGGGAGAAGTCGCGCAAAAAGCTCTTGCAACACTGGCAGGAGCGTAAGACAGACGAGATAAGGCATCCGTTTTTGGATGAAAAGACGACGATCGGTCTTTTGCCGCATTTGCAGGCGCGGCTGCTCGCACGTCACCTGCGGGGCGATCTTGACGCTTACCCTGCTTTTCTCACCGCATAGCCGTATTATCTCAACCCAGCGCATATCGACATGTATCTTCTGGTCACCTATGATATCTCTACGGATTCCAGGGGCGGGGCGAAGCGCCTGCGGCGTATAGCCAAGGCGTGTCTCGATTACGGGCAGAGGGTACAGTTCTCGGTGTTCGAGTGCTGGATTTCTCAGGAGGAATTTGTTGCGTTCCGCGCACGGTTGATCAAGGAGATGGATCCGTCTTGTGATTCGCTGCGGTTTTATCTTCTCGGCGACAAATGGGAGCGCAAGGTGGAGCACTACGGGACGAAGGTCACGCCGAATCTGGAGGATCCGCTGATAGTGTGAGAGGCAGGTAATGTGGCTAACTTCACCGCCGCGAACCCAGCGTGATGGGCTTTGCGCAAAACGTGGCGCTGCGCCATCAAAATCTTGCCGTGCAATGCGTTGCAGAACCAGCTAGGCCAGTTTGCGTAAACCCATCGACATGGGTTCGCAAATCGCTATACGTAACATTGCGCCAATCAACATAATGTGATCAGCGCAATCGCCCCTCCCGCAGGGGCGCGGATTGAAACAATCACGTTTGTAGGTGCCGTGTTGGGAGCCTGATCGCCCCTCCCGCAGGGGCGCGGATTGAAACATCATATCAATTTTGGTCTGTGGAACATTATGAAATCGCCCCTCCCGCAGGGGCGCGGATTGAAACATTATCTAAAACCGGTATATTAAGCCAGAAATTATATCGCCCCTCCCGCAGGGGCGCGGATTGAAACATTCACGGAAGTTAGCCGTCATTACGATTTCGGTCATCGCCCCTCCCGCAGGGGCGCGGATTGAAACAGCCGGAAAGAAATTCCATGAGATTACTTCCGGGATCGCCCCTCCCGCAGGGGCGCGGATTGAAACATTCTGCACGAGGGTCACGCACAGCCTGAAGTCTATCGCCCCTCCCGCAGGGGCGCGGATTGAAACCTTTTGAATTGTAGAATCAAACAGGATAGTAGGATCGCCCCTCCCGCAGGGGCGCGGATTGAAACGTCTGCACGCTCGCATAATTCCAACGCGAAATTCATCGCCCCTCCCGCAGGGGCGCGGATTGAAACACTGATAACGACAGTGGCAGAAACGGCCCGACATCGCCCCTCCCGCAGGGGCGCGGATTGAAACTCATGAACTGAAGGTAGGAGATAAAGACTTTGATCATCGCCCCTCCCGCAGGGGCGCGGATTGAAACACCTATTGAGGCTCTCCTGAGTGCGGATCCCGACATCGCCCCTCCCGCAGGGGCGCGGATTGAAACCAGCGGTACGTGCCATGCCCAGTCCTCGCTTTCGATCGCCCCTCCCGCAGGGGCGCGGATTGAAACATGGAGCGCAGCAAGGATACTCTCAGCCGACGCATCGCCCCTCCCGCAGGGGCGCGGATTGAAACTAGTGGAGCATGGCAGGAGCGAGCTGTATGACGATCGCCCCTCCCGCAGGGGCGCGGATTGAAACGGTAAAGCTGTTTGGCCGTTGTTACTTCCTTGGTGGATCGCCCCTCCCGCAGGGGCGCGGATTGAAACTCGGACGACCCATCGTCGGCAACAGGCGATACTATCGCCCCTCCCGCAGGGGCGCGGATTGAAACATCAAAACAGATGGTAACATAGCATATACCTCCTACATCGCCCCTCCCGCAGGGGCGCGGATTGAAACTTGCTGAATTCGAGGAATGGCTCATCAACCAACCAATCGCCCCTCCCGCAGGGGCGCGGATTGAAACACCCGGCCCATCTGGACCACGCAACCCCTTCACATCGCCCCTCCCGCAGGGGCGCGGATTGAAACATGTCTCGCAGCGCTCCCCCCAGTGCATTCCGGATCGCCCCTCCCGCAGGGGCGCGGATTGAAACAAACAATTCCGTAGCATGGCACAATTCTTCTGGACATCGCCCCTCCCGCAGGGGCGCGGATTGAAACCAATTTGGTCAAGGCTTACCTTTTGTCATGTGCCGATCGCCCCTCCCGCAGGGGCGCGGATTGAAACGCATCTACGGTGTGGACGTGGACTGTGCCCAGTGCATCGCCCCTCCCGCAGGGGCGCGGATTGAAACCGGAGGATAGCCAGCCATCGCCAGGCTGCGGGAATCGCCCCTCCCGCAGGGGCGCGGATTGAAACGTCAGCGCATCCGCCTGCATCTTCGCGCGTGGATCATCGCCCCTCCCGCAGGGGCGCGGATTGAAACAATAGCTGGCCTGTCAACGCAGTGAAGTTTGACGTATCGCCCCTCCCGCAGGGGCGCGGATTGAAACGACGACATCAACGGCGACACTATTTACATCGCGAATCGCCCCTCCCGCAGGGGCGCGGATTGAAACTTGCGAAGTGATTGACAGCATGAAAGAAAGGTTTATCGCCCCTCCCGCAGGGGCGCGGATTGAAACTCTTTTTCGGGGCGCACCCTTCAACACATTAACCCATCGCCCCTCCCGCAGGGGCGCGGATTGAAACTCTTGTGTTCGATGAGGCAGAGTCAGAGGACAACATCGCCCCTCCCGCAGGGGCGCGGATTGAAACGTTTCCCTTGTTCTCTTCTGTGTAGTGCATGTTGTATATCGCCCCTCCCGCAGGGGCGCGGATTGAAACACTCGTAGTGGCCTTCTTCGGGATGGCAGTAGTCCATCGCCCCTCCCGCAGGGGCGCGGATTGAAACATTCTTACCGCCAAGCTGCTGCGTGAGCGATGGGAGATCGCCCCTCCCGCAGGGGCGCGGATTGAAACATGAAGCGCGCCGGATTCCAGATGCCCCACAACCGATCGCCCCTCCCGCAGGGGCGCGGATTGAAACTCAATATGCTCAAGGCTTACGCCAAAGCGTGTGAACATCGCCCCTCCCGCAGGGGCGCGGATTGAAACCCTAGAACAATCGACCAGCTATATAAGCGATGCTGTCCATCGCCCCTCCCGCAGGGGCGCGGATTGAAACTTTGTAATTGCAGCGATTGCAAAATTCCGCAGGTAAATCGCCCCTCCCGCAGGGGCGCGGATTGAAACAGCGCGGCGACGCGAACGCCAGCTACCTCATCATATCGCCCCTCCCGCAGGGGCGCGGATTGAAACCATCAGCAGTCCTTGTGAACCCGCGAGCGCACGATCGCCCCTCCCGCAGGGGCGCGGATTGAAACCGCATTGCCATCGGCCTTGCCGCTTGGGCGAAGCTATCGCCCCTCCCGCAGGGGCGCGGATTGAAACGGTCTCCATTGTGCCAGCGGCGGCGGATGGCGCGATCGCCCCTCCCGCAGGGGCGCGGATTGAAACGACAAGAGCCGTGTCACAACGCTTGAGTTTTTCAAATCGCCCCTCCCGCAGGGGCGCGGATTGAAACGCGGACGAGAGCCAAATCCACCTTTTCACTAACGACATCGCCCCTCCCGCAGGGGCGCGGATTGAAACAACTCAGGACTAATGCGTTTTGCCGGAGAGGCCATCATCGCCCCTCCCGCAGGGGCGCGGATTGAAACTCTCGCTATAATGGGTGGCCCCGTCGTGCGTGACATCGCCCCTCCCGCAGGGGCGCGGATTGAAACTTGCCAGCCTTGTCCGGCGCAGCGAGGAATACGTATCGCCCCTCCCGCAGGGGCGCGGATTGAAACGTCGTTGAGCTTGACCAGGCCGTGCAGCTCCTCGGATCGCCCCTCCCGCAGGGGCGCGGATTGAAACTGTGTAGGACGTGCCGACCACCTCAAGCCCTCCGATCGCCCCTCCCGCAGGGGCGCGGATTGAAACATTCGCCCACTCAATAGCGTGGCCGTCCTCGCAGTGATCGCCCCTCCCGCAGGGGCGCGGATTGAAACAAGAATCGTATATCCTGTGAAATTTTGTAAAGTTGATCGCCCCTCCCGCAGGGGCGCGGATTGAAACTGTGGGCGTTCAGGGTCAGACTACCAAGACACACGATCGCCCCTCCCGCAGGGGCGCGGATTGAAACCTCGGGAAATGGGGATCGGCCCCGTCAGAGAGTAGATCGCCCCTCCCGCAGGGGCGCGGATTGAAACCGAGTAGATGCGTGCGCGGATAGTGGGTGTGGCAGCGGATCGCCCCTCCCGCAGGGGCGCGGATTGAAACCACTACCGTTTTCCTCATACTACTTGTCGCAACCAATCGCCCCTCCCGCAGGGGCGCGGATTGAAACTATCACACTGCCTGACGGCAGCCGGGCTACCCTCACATCGCCCCTCCCGCAGGGGCGCGGATTGAAACTTGTCATCGTCCACGACCTCGCAGGCGTAGTCCGCGAATCGCCCCTCCCGCAGGGGCGCGGATTGAAACTGAAGTATGATGCCAGCGTAAGTGCCGTATCGCCACATCGCCCCTCCCGCAGGGGCGCGGATTGAAACCCCATAACTAAGAAATTCAGCGTCAATCGTGAGATCGCCCCTCCCGCAGGGGCGCGGATTGAAACCATTATCTTTGTGAAAACCCTGAATGTTTGGCCATCGCCCCTCCCGCAGGGGCGCGGATTGAAACGATCATCATCGACGATGATCTTGTTCGAGTTGGCAATCGCCCCTCCCGCAGGGGCGCGGATTGAAACAATGCCATTGCCACTGCCCTGCATCTTCTGGAGCGCATCGCCCCTCCCGCAGGGGCGCGGATTGAAACGCAGATCAAGGCGCTTGGCGAGCGTTTGGGCGACCGATCGCCCCTCCCGCAGGGGCGCGGATTGAAACATGTATCGGCGTGCGCGCTCGATAAGCGGCACCGATCGCCCCTCCCGCAGGGGCGCGGATTGAAACACGTCCACCTTGCGGTTGGCAACAAGGCGGTTACGTATCGCCCCTCCCGCAGGGGCGCGGATTGAAACGTCCGACGCGCAAGGCGTTCAACATCCGCTTCGACAATCGCCCCTCCCGCAGGGGCGCGGATTGAAACTCGATGCGGGCGGTCTCGGTGATAGTGCGGGCGGATCGCCCCTCCCGCAGGGGCGCGGATTGAAACGACGAGGCGCTCCATTGTGCGGGTTAGCTCGGTAATATCGCCCCTCCCGCAGGGGCGCGGATTGAAACACGTCGGCGAGAAGCTGCGCGCCGTACTTTGCCATATCGCCCCTCCCGCAGGGGCGCGGATTGAAACTGATCTGCTGCTGGGGTCTTATACATCGTGCAGGATCGCCCCTCCCGCAGGGGCGCGGATTGAAACCTGAGCTCGTTGACCCTTATCGGCCTCACCGCCTATCGCCCCTCCCGCAGGGGCGCGGATTGAAACCCATTTCGTTAAAATCATGCGCTACACTCATAAACGATCGCCCCTCCCGCAGGGGCGCGGATTGAAACATCGAGCGCGAGATTGCGGCTCGCAAGGCGCAACATCGCCCCTCCCGCAGGGGCGCGGATTGAAACTGGAGGCCTGCTATGATCCTGCCAAAGACCCCATGCATCGCCCCTCCCGCAGGGGCGCGGATTGAAACATTGATCTTCATGTTAAGTTTCTGTATCGTAGAAGATCGCCCTTCCCGCAGGGGCGCGGATTGAAACTTAGTGGACGCCTGCCAAGAACGCGAAGGGACAATCGCCCCTCCCGCAGGGGCGCGGATTGAAACTCTGTATTCGATGATTCATAAAACCGGGCCTACGATCGCCCCTCCCGCAGGGGCGCGGATTGAAACAGAAACATGCACTTGGAATTTTGGATTGTAGCCCCTATCGCCCCTCCCGCAGGGGCGCGGATTGAAACTTTACTGCCGGTCCGCTGGGGGTGGACCCTATCCCATCGCCCCTCCCGCAGGGGCGCGGATTGAAACTCGCCTAGCGTGCATCATGGCCAGCTCGAGGCCCATCGCCCCTCCCGCAGGGGCGCGGATTGAAACTCGTCGCCGATACTTTCGACCTCGTCGAGGCAGAAAACAAAACCACGGCACCTACCGCAACCAACGAGCGTCGAGATACGGCGAATACCACGTTTCCGACAGCGTGACAGACATCGGCTATTCCAAGTAGTCTGAAATCTTCAACCACGATACGTCATCACTCGCTTCACACTCGTGTCGTAGCTTCGAGGAACGCGCTCATCATCGGTGGTCATGCAGGATCAAACAGTCCAACCCCTTGAAACGGGAAAAGCCCTTGTCAAAACTCACAAGGCGCAGACCGCGACCGACGGCAAGCGCGGCCAACATCGCGTCATTGCAATCGTTGCCGACAAGCTGCATGTCGGCGCAGAGCTTGAGCCACAGGTCGCGATCCTCCGGCACCCAAGGGCACACGTCCACGTTCGGAGCATCGCAAAGCGCAGAAAGGAACGCTACGGCCTCCTCCATCGAGGAAGGCGGGCTGAAGAGCTTCGGATGCGTCACGATGCGCAAAAAGCCCGTCTCGACCGTCGGGAAGAGCCGGATCGATTGCCCACCGTTCAGCGTCTCTTCAAGCCATACCTTGGCCACCTGATGGTGCGGGGTATCCGCCCTGAAGGCGTTGATAAGGATGTTGTTGTCGGGAAGATTCACGGCTATTTCAGGCTTTCGAGATCGTCCGCGAGGTCGATTTCGGCAGTCTTGCGCTTGAGTTCCTCATGACTCATCGCGGAACCCCGCGCCGTGGACACCGGCAGAACAACCTTGTGCGAGCCGCGGCGTTCCAGCCGCTCTAGACGTTCCTCCACGGCTTCCTCAAAGAAGCGCGTGAGACTCTGACCAAGCGCGCTGGAACGAGCCTTCGCCCGGCGGTAGAGATGATCTTTGATGCGTAGCGTCGTCTGCATGACAGAAATCTGTCACGATATGGTCAGAGAGTCAAGTTGTGGTCGCGTTTTGCGCAGACTTCCCGTGTAAACCAGTCGGAAAAGGTCGCGACAAGCTCCTGCACGCGGTCGTATTCGGGGACGCTCTTGCGCACATGCTCGTCAAAGTGCGGCGCCACGTGTTCATCGAACACCCAGTTGCTCGCCTCGCTCGTAATCCCGCCGTCCACCGGTATTGCGTCCATACAGGACGCGGCGTGTCAAACTACGCAGCGGGATCTCTGCTCATGCCCCAATTGTTTTCATAGGCGGACAAAGGCGATGAACTCAGTTTCTTCTTCGACAGGTCTCGTTCCCAAGGGTCTTTACGGTTTTCGCCAGGAACATTCGCATGGTTCAAGACAACATCGAACGGGATAATCCAAGACCGTATAGACCGATCGTTTTCGACGAACAGGAAAACCATCCAGTCACATACCTTTCGATCATCGAACACGAACCAAGCATTGGGCTTGAATTTCGGACCGTTTTTTCTGGTCTTCACGCTCACGCGCAAGAGCTGATTCCCCGGATCAATCGCCAAGTCATAGGCCGTCCAATTGTCAGGCATTTTTACGGCTGGAAACCCATGCAACGTAAACTGGCAAAGCGCATAGTGCTCCCCCGCATCTGCCAACATTTTCCGGCTCACTTCCATGTCTCTTGAGAAACATAAGAATGTGACATCGGCAACCTCTGCTTTTCACTACGCCCCCGGCAACCATAACATTTCCTGATCGGAGACGCGCACGGCGTTGATTCCGTAGCGGGCATACATCACCCTTGTGTGCGGGTTGCTTTCGAGCCCTAAGTAGCCGCTTGTGCCGTATTTCGGGAAGATGTGGGCGTTGAGCAGGTGCTCCTTGATCTGGGGCGGACGGGCTTCGATTTCCGCAAAGTAGGCGTCCATCGGCTGCCAGGTGGTGAGGCTCTGGATGCGCTCCAGCGCCGCCTCGCGGTAGCGACTTGGCCTCGTCGTGATGAGGATCACCTGATGCGGGCGGAGCAGGTCCACGAGCCACCCGCGATAGGT
>LVBW01000069.1:0-131 GCA_001604585.1 Puniceicoccales bacterium Verruco_02
CGGTATCGCTTAAAGGATAAAAGGTACGCTAGGGATAACAGGCTGATCACGCCCAAGCGTTCATAGCGACGGCGTGGTTTGGCACCTCGATGTCGGCTCATCACATCCTGGGGCTGGAGAAGGTCCCAAGG
>LVBW01000069.1:163-44112 GCA_001604585.1 Puniceicoccales bacterium Verruco_02
GACCGAAAATGACGTGCCTCTGGTGTTCCGGTTATTGCATCAGCAGTAGCGCCGGGTAGCTAAGCACGGAATGGATAAGCGCTGAAAGCATCTAAGCGCCAAGCCACTCCCAAGATAAGATCTCCCTTAAGAGTCGTGGTATACCACCACGTTGATAGGCTGGATGTGTAAGCACAGTAATGTGTTCAGCTAACCAGTACTAATTACTCTTCAGGTTTGTTTCTAAAAGCAAATTGCGTCACAAAATCAGACCCTTAATTCACCTCCAGTAAGAGCAATTGGACGAGCATACAAGCCCATCCAAACTCGAACGCAATGAGGAACAGGATACACGCTGAATAGACTTTCAGCTCTTCGTGCAACGCGGCCTTAAACCACTTGCACGAAGAGCAACAACTTTCCAAAACACACAAAGCAATAGAGCGCAAAGCTCTGGCAAAAGGTGAAAAGGAAACGCAAACGTGACTATGGCCGGTATAACAACCGCTCTATACGCCGGAAAACAACTGGTGGCCATAGGTGAAGGGAAATACCCGTTCCCATACCGAACACGAGCGTCAAGCCTTACACCGCCGATGGTAGTGCCGGCAAGATCCGGCGTGAGAGTAGGTTGCTGCCAGGTTTATGTCCCGACTCTTCGGAAACGAAGCGCCGGGACTTTTTGCGTACGCACCACTTAATTGTTGCCATCAAGGCACTCTGACAACAAGGCACATAGCTTTGCAGGGAGACCATATGCCATGTCATATGACCGTTTGTATGATTTGCTGCCTACGACCCTTGGACTCCGGCCATGTACAACAAGCTGTTGAACTGGCTCACGGCCCCGCCATCCTCCTTGCGGAAGTGCATGGTCTGCATCCCCAACCTGCCGGCGACCATAATATTGCGCTCGCGGTCATCGACGAAAAGGCAGCGTTCCGCCTTGGCCCCTGTTTCCTTCAACATGCGCTCGTAGATGGCTGAATCAGGCTTAAGTATGCCGCAGTCGGCGCTGATTACCCACTTCTCTATCCAGCGATCCAGACGGAAACGCCGCCTCAACATCTGGGACCATTCCCTTGTGTCGTTGGACAGGCAGGCTATGCGAATACCCGCTGACTGCATGGCGTTGAGCGCAGGAATGAGGCCTGCAGACAACTTGTGCAGGAAGGTGTAATCGCAGTCCAAACCGTCGTGCGCATCCAAGCCGCAGGCGTTCCAGAAATCGTCCGTATCGCAGTGTCCGAGGCTGCATTTGCGATAGTCGCGCAGAATGTGGTCGTCGGGGGCTTCGCAACCACGCTCGCGCAGAAATGGAATGAGCAGTTCCTCCACATCGCGCCCCAAGGAATAGATGACGCCCATCGCGTCGAGTATTACCCATTCGACTTTGCCTGACCCACTCATGCCTTGCGATATTGACAGGATACGCGGCTCAGTTCGAGAAGCATTTTCGTGCCCCATCGAACAGCTATTAATTCTAAGGCGTATGACGAAGCCTTACAAGACACGCGCAACGGACGGCGTGCAGATCTTGCAACTCCAATCCAGCGGCCTTACTACTGTGCCTTCTTGCGCATGGGATCCTCGCCCTCGGCAAGGTTGCCCTCGCAGACTATCTCGGTCAAGGTCTTGCGCAGTTCCAAGAGGTCCGCCTTTTCGGCATAGCGATTGTCAATCTGCTCGATATAGAAGGTGTCCATCGCCACGCCACGCTCCGTCGATATACGCGCAAAGCTGATGTCGAAGCCGTGGTCGAAAATCGCCTTGGCCACCCGGTAGAGAAGGCCGATGCGATCCTCGCACTGCAATTCGATGATCGTATGGTGAAGTGACAATTCGTGATACACGCCCACGTTCGGTACTATTGCTGCACGGCTACGCTCGGCGCTTGTCCGCAGCCATGCGCTGCTCTTCATCTTCTGTTCCTGCTCCAGAATGGCGGGCAAGAGGTCCTCATTGCGCAGCAGGGCCTTTTTTAGGCAACGGTCCACAGTTGCCTGGGCACGGGGGTTCTGCACAACTCCGCCCGTTGAGTCCACGACGTAAAAGGTATCGACCGTTATATGGTCGGCGCGGGTTATCGCCTTGCTGCTGACAATGGAAAGCCCCGCAACGCTGAAGGCCCCCGCCAGTTTGTAGAACAGTCCGGCCCTGTCCCAAGTGACGATGTTTACAACCGTCAGCGAAAGGTTAAGGTCGTTCTGCCAATGGACGATGGGCACGAGGGCGTTGACCGACTCGGCCTCAGAAATATGCCTTAGCAGCTCGTTGACCATCTTAAGGTGCAGGGTCACCTCGTCGGCATTGTTGTATATGAAGTAGCGATCCGGAAGCAGGTTGTAATGTGCTTCCAGCTCTTCCTCGGATATTTCAGGCAGGCGTGCCCGTATGACTTCCCTGGGTATCATTTCTTCTGGCGAGTATGTTACGCGCTTGCCTGCCAGCACGGCCTCTGTGGCCCGGAAGAGCTGCCTGTGGAGCATGTTTTTGTAACTGTTCCAGAGGTCTTCAGAGGTGCCCTTCGCGTCGCAGTAGGTCAGAACGTACAGGTAACGCAGTGTTTCTTCGTCTTTAATGACCTTGGCAAACAGTTCGGCTGTCTGCGGGTCATCTACGTCGTAACGTTGCCAGAAGCGTGCCATGTCGAGATGGTGCTCGATAATGGCGAGAATTTTGCCAGTCAGTTCGGGATTGTAACCTAGGCGCGGCAGGGCTTCGGCTGCAATCTCTGCCCCGCGCACCGCGTGGCCTTTAATGCCCACGCCCTTGCCTATGTCGTGAAAAATTAGCGCAAGGTAGGGCAGGGTGGGACTGGAGCAGTCCCTCAGGGCCTTGAGGTAGGGCGCGCAGACCGGGTCCGAGCCGTTGCGAAAGATGTTGTCCAGCTCCTTGATTGTGTTGAGCGTGTGGTAATCGGCCGTGAAGCGGTGGTAGAACTCGTGCTGCACAAGGCAGTGCATGTTCTTCCACTCCGGCAGGAAGCGGTGCAGCACTCCGCACTCGTTCATCAGGTTGAGGTATGGGAACACGTTGCCCGGCTCGCTGACAATGGCTAGAAAGGCGCGGCTGGCGCTGGGCGATTCGACGAGCTTGCGGTCAATGAGCTGGCGATTGTTGCGGATAAGGCGGCGCAGCTCTATGTCGATATTGGCTCCCGTTTGCTGTGCAATGCGGAACACGCGGATGAGGCGCTCCGGGTCTTCGATGAAGACCCGTTCGCTAACGGGGCGAAGCTCCCCATTGCGCACAACAAAGCCATCGCTAGCCCTTGCAGCGCGGCGCGAGTCGATCGCCTCGCGGAAGCTGACCTTTGTGCGGCTGTGCTGAAGGAGCAGGAACTGCAAATACGAAGCCACGCGCTGGATGCACTCGCTATGGCGGTAGTAGTCGTGCATGAAGTACTCCACGCGCCGGGTCTGGTCGCGGTAGCGGTAGCCAAGATACCAAGCCACCTGCACCTGTTTTTCGAGGTCTAGTAGATCCGTTGCCCTCTTGGACTGGAAGTGCAGCTCGTTGCGCACGCGCAAAAGAAAGTCGTACGCGCTTGTAAATTCCTGAAGCTCCTCCTTGTTCAGGTAGCCAAGTGGCACAAGGTCGTTCACAGAGTCGATGCCAAGCTTCAGCCGCGCCATCCATATGGCGTTGTGGTAGTCGCGCAGGCCGCCCACACCGTTCTTTATCTCCGGTTCCTGAAGGAACACCGTGTTGCCGTGCTTGTCGTGGCGGGTGCGCTCGTCCTCGGCCCTGTCCTCGATGTATTTAAGGACGTTCTCCTTCTTGATGAAGCGCGAATAGGCGCTTCCAAAGTGTTTCCAGAGCTTTTCCGGGCCGTACACCCGGCGGGCCTCCAGCATGGCGTTCTTGCTTTCAACGCTCTGCCGTGCCTCGTCGAGCACCTGCTGCATGTTGCGCGACGAATGCCCCACCTTGAAGCCCAAGTCCCAGAGCGGGTACAGCACATGGTCGGTCATCAGCTGCTGCACTGCCTTCACTTTGTCCTCGGGCACCTTGTCGTCGTAGAAGAACATGATGTCCACGTCGCTGAAGGGGCACATCTCCTCGCGCCCATAGCCGCCAAGGGCCAGCAGGGTCATGTGTTGCATCTGCGCCTCGGATAGTTCTCCCCTTGCCGCGGCGCGGATTACGAGACTTTGCAGAAGCACGTCCACGACGACGGATCTTGCCCTTGCCACCTGAAGGCCTCCTTGTCCCTGCCTGTGCGCACGCTCCAGAAGGGCGTGCTCCTGCTGCATGTAACTCTTGTAAGCAGCAATCTCTGCCCCTTTATCGCAAAGTCCCAGTAGTTCGGCGCGCTTGCGGACGCGGCGGTACATCGGGTCTTCCAGAGCTGGGAGGGGGCTGTGCATGGGTTTCTTTCCATCGAGAGACTTGGGCAATAGCGGTATTTCTTCCAGACAAAACTGCAATCCTCGCTCCGCTACCAGCCCTGTATTGGCTCGCGTTTGCGGGTGCGCTTCTGTATCAACACTGGCTTTCCCTTTCGACGACAATGAAAGACTGCATCAAAGTGGGCCTCATCGGCCTGGGTACGGTAGGCGGGGGCGTCGCCCGCGTCCTGCTGGAGAATGAAAAGAACCTCTGCGCACGCGCCGGGGTCCCGATCCGCCTTGTGAAGATTACCACTTTGGTGATGAAGAACCCTCTGCCCTTCCCGCTGGCCGAGGGGGTGCTGACAAGCGATGTGGCCGACATTCTCGATAACCCGGAAATTGACGTCGTAGTGGAGTGCATAGGCGGGGTCGGCGCCGCGCTGGACTTTGCTCGCCGCGCGCTCTCCTCGGGCAAGCATTTTGTAACGCCCAACAAGGAGCTTATAGCCAAGTACGGGCCGGAACTGCTCGCCATAGCAAAGGCAAAGGGTGTCAACCTCTGTTACGAGGCCAGTGTCGCAGGCGGCATCCCTATAATCCACGGGCTGAAGAACAACCTTGCAGCCGACAACGTGCGCAAGATCTTCGGCATTCTTAACGGCACGACCAACTACATCTTGGACAAGATGAGCCGCGAAGGCTCGGACTTTGCCCCAGCCCTCGAACAGGCGCAGAAGCTGGGCTATGCCGAGGCTAACCCCACAAGCGACGTGGACGGTTACGACGCTGCCTACAAGCTGTCCATCCTCGCAGGCATAGCCTTCAACAGCGCCTTCCGCTTCGAGGACATACACTTCGAGGGCATACGCTCTGTAAGCGCCACGGACATAGCCTTTGCCCGCCGCCTCGGCTATACCATCAAGCTCATCGCCACCGGCGTTGACCGGGGCGAGGGCGGGGTGGAGCTACGCGTGCACCCGACGATGATCCCCGTGGCGCACCCACTGGCCAACGTTGCAGGTGCTTTCAATGCCGTGTTTGTCGAGGGCGACTACATCGGGCAGGCCATGTTCTACGGCCCCGGCGCAGGCTCTCTGCCCACAGCCAGTGCCGTTGCGGGCGACGTGGTGGACATCGCCATGAACCACGAAGTGCCGCACTCGCACCCCTCCATGACGACCAACTTCGGCCCCCGCAAGGTGGTGCCGATGGCTGAAGTGCAGTGCGAGTACTACCTGCGCCTGTCCGTGAAGGACCAGCCGGGCGTATTGGCGAAAATTGCCACGATATGCGGCGACCTTGGCGTGTCGCTCAAGAACGTGGAGCAGCCCGAGGCCGAGGGAGGCGAGGCGGAACTCATCCTCATAACCCATGCCGTTCGCGAAGGCTCGATGCAGGAAGCCATCACCCGCATGAACGCCCTGCCCGTCGTAATCAAGGTGGAGAGCCTGATACGTGTAGGGCTTGCATAAGCGGGGCAAGTTCCTCTATTAGTTGAACGAATGCACCCATGCCTGCATCAGGCTGGGGCCAACTCTTTACGCACATGATCATCGTTCAAAAATACGGCGGCACATCGGTTGCGGACCTTGACCGGATTCGCAACGTGGCCTCGCGCATCAAGGCCACGCGCGATGCTGGCAACAAGGTGGTGGTGGTGGTGTCTGCCCGCGCAGGCGTGACCAACCGCCTCCTCGCGGATGCAAAGACGCTGGACCCGCATCCCGACAGTCGCGAGCTGGACATGCTGGCGAGCGTTGGCGAGCAGGAGACAATAGCCCTCACCGCCATCGCCCTGCACTCCTTGGGCGTGCCCGCGGTGTCGCGCACGGGCGCTCAGGTGGGCATACACACCGACAGCGAGTTCACCAAGGCCCGCATTGTCGATATCACCGGTGGCGACCTGAACAAGCAGCTCGACGAGGGCAAGGTGGTGATCGTGGCGGGCTTTCAGGGCGTTACCGAGGATGGCCACGTAACAACGCTTGGCCGCGGCGGCTCGGACCTTTCCGCCATCGCCATTGCCAAGGCGGTGAACGCCGACCTTTGCCAGATATACACCGATGTCGATGGCGTTTACACCGCAGACCCGCGTCAGGTGCCCGGAGCGCGCAAGCTCAACGAGATTTCCTACGACGAGATGCTTGAGCTGGCCAGCCTCGGGTCAAAGGTGATGCAGGCCCGCAGCGTGGAATTCGCCAAAAAGCATGGCGTGGTTTTCGAGGTTCGCAACAGCATGAACAACAACCCCGGTACTATTGTGAAAGAAGAAGTGGCTTCCATGGAGGATGTGGTGGTTCGCGGCGTGGCTGCGGACAAGAATCAGACCAAGGTGGTCATCCTTGGCCTGCACGACCAGCCGGGCACGGCTGCGCGTCTTTTCACGGCGCTCGCCAAGGCGAACGTCAATGTGGACATGATCGTGCAGAACGTGGGCCGCGACGGCGTGGCCAACGTCACCTTCACAGTCCCGAGCGACGACGCCTACAAGGCCGAAAAGGCCGTCGAGAAGATAAGCGCCGAGCTTGGCCCAAGGGTCAAGTTCATGACCGACCGCGTGGCCAAGGTGTCGGTGGTGGGCATCGGTATGCGCAGCCACTCGGGCGTTGCCGCAGACCTTTTCACGGCCTTTGCCGAGGCTGGCATAAACATCCAGCTAATCAGCACTTCGGAGATCAAGATTTCCGTGGCAGTGGAGGTTGACAAGGCCGACGACGCCGTGCGCGTGGCCCATGCCGCCTTCGCCCTGTAGAATAGCCTCACGAGGCGTTCCTCGGGCAATCAGAAAGGCTCGTCACCGTGGATGGTGGCGGGCCTTTTGCTTGTGAAGTAAGCAGAGGTATGTTGGCACCATCGAAAGTTACACTCTGCGGGAGTGGGCGTCATGCAACCTTGCGAATGCCTACTGTATGGTACATACAATGGGTGCTCTTAATCAATCCTGCTATTCGCAGGCTTGGCCACCCTCTGCAAGGCCATTCTGAATTATGAACCTTGTCGATATGTCTCGTCCGTCGCTTCCTATCAGGGAACGCATCGTCATCGGCCTCGCCGTGCTCTGCCTTGTCTGGGCCACCTGGTCGATGGGCGGAGTCCTTGTCTGGGCCAGAATGACTACTCTGGCGCTGGCATCGGCCTGTCTATTGACCGCAGTGTTTCCCTTCGGGCAGCGCCGCTGGGGGCCGCTAAAGACCCTGTTAAGCTTCATTCCGTTCTGGCTGGGGCTGTTCGTAGTTCTCTACATGCTCCTGCAATGGGTAAACGCGGCATGGGTTTTTGAGCGCAACGCCGAGGGGCGCGCCGTGGCCATGCGCACCGAGTATATGCGCTCTTTGCCAAGCGGAGTCCGCGCTCTGCCTGGCATGATTGACCCGCTTGTAATGTGCTCTGTCATTGCTCCGGCATGGATGCTCATGTGTGCCGTATGGGCGGGGCTACGCAGGCCAAGGTCCATGCGCATCATTATGTGGGCGATGGTCGTCAACGGGGCGCTCTTTGCCGTGGTTGGCATGTTGCAGTCCATATTGAAGGCCAATTACATCATGTGGATCTTTGACCCCAAGACCGGCACCCGTGCCTTTTGGGGGACCATGCTCAACGCCAACCATTCCGCGGCATTCATGAACCTTGCGCTCGTTGCCGCGCTGGCCCTCTTTTTCCACTACACTGGCAGGCACTCCCGCTCCAGAGAGCTTAGTCAAGGCGGTGTGTATCTCATGCTTATACCCTTTTCCGCGATTATTGTGGCAGGTATTGTTCAGGCCATGTCGCGCGCAGGCATATTGGTGACCGCGCTGATGGCCTTGGTCGTCATCTGCATTGCCCTTGCAAGGGCGGCCCGTATGCTGCTCGAAAGAGGGCAGAGGTCCATGATCGTGGCCGTATCGGTAGTGTGCCTCGTGTTCCTTGGCGGTGCAGTGGCGCTCGTAAGAAGCTCTGTGGATATTCAGCTTTTGGAGAGCGAGCTTCGCAGCATGATTTCTGTGGCAGAGTCTCCCGAAGAGGACCTACGCTTCCATATCAACAAGGCCAGCATCGAACTGTGGCAGCGCAAGCGCGATTTTGGCTGGGGAGCCGGGTGTTACCGCTACTTCATAGGCAATGTGCAGAAGAAATACCCGCCCCTAGTGCGCTTCAAAGGCAGGTATGAGATAGCCTACGCACACAACGATTACGTTAACTACCTCTGCGACATTGGCCTTGTCGGGGCAATTCCCCTGGGTATATGCGTGTTCGGGCCTTCGCTGTATGTGCTTATCTTCCGTCGCCGCGGGCTTGACGGCATGGCGCTGATGGGGATTGCGGGTATGGGCGTTGTTATGCTGCACGCATTTGTGGAGTTTTTCATGCAGCATCCTCTGGTGCTTGCGCAGTATTTCCTGCTTCTAGGCTGCATATGCCGCAGTGCGTCGAGGCGGCACTACATGGAGATCAAGGCGGAACAGGACGAGGCCCGTGCGATACCTCTCCACGAATGGCGGGGCGGCCAGCCCTTTGCATGAAGCTCTCCGCGCGTGTCGCCAGCGAGAGGCTTTCCACACCACACCTTGAGACTCGCAATAGGCGGCACGCTCTGGCAACAATCGCGCTAAGCTATGCAGGAAAATGAAGATAAGGCCAGCGTCCATGTGAACACCGTCTCCGGCTGGAGGGTGTTTGTCCTCTGGCTACTGTCGCTACTTGCGCGTGCGCTGTTCGTCACGCTGCGTTTTCGCATAAGCGATGCCGATCGCGAGCTACTCCACGCCACCCCGGCCGGGAACGTCTGCGCCATATGGCACAACCGCATCCTGATGTCGCCCGCCATGTTGCGCAGTCTCAGGAACGGGTGGCCTATGTTTGCGATGATTAGCGCAAGCAAGGACGGGGCGATAATTACCCGCATAATGGCCATGCTTGGCATACAGGCGTGCAGAGGCTCGTCCAGTAAGAGAGCTTCGGCAGCTCTGCGCGAACTGCTGCGCATACTTCGCAGCGGGGCCGATGTGGCCATAACCCCGGACGGCCCAAGAGGTCCCGTTTACAGCTTTCACGACGGAGCGGCCACTCTGGCGCTCATGTCCGGCGCTCCGGTTCTTGTAGTATGTCCCAACCCGCGCCGTGCCCTGCGCTTTGACTCTTGGGACGGTCTGTACCTGCCGGGGTTATTTTCCATTGTGGACGTGCGCGTCAGGCTCATTGCCCATGAAGATTTGCCAAGGGAGCGCGAGCAATGCAGCGCCTTTCTGCGGGACGCGATGTTGGAGCTTACATGCGACCTGCCGGACCCTCCGCGGCTTGCCGCTCAGAAGGGCAGGGCGCAGCAGGATTCGCAGGGAGAACTTTCGCATTCGTGAACATGTCAGCCATGCCACAGATACGCCTGCTTGTATCCGCCGGTCCCACTAGGGAGCACTTCGACCCTGTGCGCTTTATCAGCAACCCATCCAGTGGACGCATGGGCTATGCCATCGCCACTGCCGCCCTTAGGGCCGGCATGAGCGTAAGCCTTGTAAGCGGCCCGGTGGCCATCGATGCCCCCGCCGGGCTGGCTGAACTGCTGCCCGTTACCAGTGCGGCGGAAATGCTCGAAGCGATAGACAGCCGTTTCGACGCCTGCGATGTGCTCGTGATGTCTGCCGCTGTGAGCGATTACCGCCCCGTCCGCCGCATGGAGCACAAGGTGAAAAAGGACGCCCTGAGCCTCAGCGTGGAGATGGAGCCTACCGTGGACATATTGCGCCATGTGGCCGCACGCAAGAGGCCGGGCCAGTATGTGGTAGGTTTTGCCGCCGAAACTCAGGATGTGGAAGCATACGCCATTGGCAAGATGCGCGCCAAGAATTGCGACATGATGGTGGCCAACCGCGTAGGCCTGCCCGGCTCCGGCTTCGAGAGTAGGGACAACAGCGTGGTCCTGCTCTGGCCGGACGGTGGACGCGAGGAGAGTGGAACGGCGGGCAAGGACGAGATCGCTGCCATGATAGTGGAGCGCATCGTCAGGCGCATGGGCAGGGCTTGAGCGCCGGTGTATTTCTGGCCGAAACCGGGCCTATAGCTTCACGCTCGCCAAAGTGTGGACCGGCGCCTATGTTTGTCCGCATGTCCAGCCCCAGCGAAACCGAAGCCCTGAAGCAGTTCATCGTGGAAATGGCGCAGGCAAGCGCCCATTTCATAATGCCCTACTTTGCCTCGCCCGACCTCGTTGTGGAGAACAAGGGCGACATGACGCCCGTAACCGCAGCCGACAAGGGGGCAGAGCTACTCCTGCGCGATATGATCATGAAGCGCTTTCCAGAACATGGCATACTGGGCGAGGAATACGGTCAGTACCAGCCCGAGGCCAGCCACCGCTGGATTCTGGACCCTGTGGACGGCACCAAGAGCTTCACCGCCAACAATGCCCAGTTTGGAACGCTAATCTGCCTGTTGCGCGATGAAGTGCCCATCCTTGGCGCTATAAACCTGCCCGCAACCAGCCAGCTACTCATTGGCGACGGGGAGACGAGCACGCTAAACGGCCGCCTCATCCGCGCAAAGGAGCCGGGGCCATTGTCCAAGGCCATAGTCGTCACGACCGACTACGACGACTCTGCCACAAGGCACGGCGTCGAAGGCTGGGCGGCACTAAAGAAGGCGGTGCGCAAAATATACACCTGGGGAGACTGTTACGGCTACTACCTTGCCGCCTCTGGCGGGGTGCAGGTGGCCTGCGACCCAGCCATGAACGCCTGGGACTTGCTGCCGCTTATCCCGGTCATGCGCGGGGCTGGCCTTACAATCAGCGACTGGCAGGGCCGCGCCCCGGAAAAGGGTGACTCCTGCGTGGTAGCCCACCCATCCCTGCATCAAGAGGTGATTGCCCTACTTAACGGACGGGCCTAGGCAGCGTCTCCATCCTTGGAACAGGCATCGGTGTTGCACAATATCTTGAAGGCTCCTAGCCTTTGCACGGAATGAGAGATGCCATCGTCATCGGCGGGGGGCTTAGCGGCCTGTCCGCAGCTTGGGAACTGCGCCGCAGAGGTGCCGATGTTATTGTGCTGGAGTTGCTTGAGCGGCCAGGCGGGGTGATGATTGGCGAGCGGCGCGAGGGTTTCCTGATAGAGCACGGCCCTAGCGAGATGATGCTCAAGAACGCCTCAATGGAGGCGCAGATACAGGCACTCGGCCTTGGCGAAGAGCTTCAGCGCCCAAGTGCCAACGCACAGCGTCGCTACATAGTGCGCGATGGTCGTCCAGTGGCCCTGCCGCAGAACCCGCTTTCTGGCGTTTTTAACCCGATTCTCAGCCTCCGGGGCAAACTGGGGCTTGCCAGCGAATGGCTCCGCGGCAAAGGCGTGCAGGACGACGAGAGCGTGGCCGCATTTGTGCGCCGCCGTCTGGGGCAGGATTTTCTGGACTACGCCGTGGGGCCTCTCTGCTCGGGCATATACGCTGGCGACCCAGAGCAGCTCTCCATGAGGCACGCTTTTCCGGTCCTCTGGAACCTCGAAAAGCAGTATGGAGGCATGATACGCGGGGCCATCGGCAAGATGCGCGAACGCCGTGCGGCAGGCACCCCTGCCTATATAAAGCAGCTCGTATCCTTCCGCGGCGGTATGCGCAGCCTGCCCGACGCCATTGCAGCCAGTCTTGGCGAGGTAGTAATCTGCAAGGCGCGTGTGAAGGGCGTAAGTCAGGACGCAGGCGGCTGGACACTGGACTACGAACGCGAGGGGAGGAGCTACTGCGAACGCGCGCGTAAGCTCGTGATCGCAGTGCCAGCATACGAGCTTGCCCATCTACCACTCCCGGCGGCCATTCAGGACACGCTTTCCCCGCTGGCCTCGCTGCCGTATTCGCCGGTGGCCACTGTGTTCACCGGCTTTCGGCGCGAGGACATCGCGCACGCCTTGGACGGGTTCGGCGTTCTAGTGCCGCGCAAAGAGAGCAGGGGGCTTATCGGCACCCTTTTCCTCTCCTCGCTCTTCGAGGGGCGCGCCCCGGAGGGCTGTGTTGCGCTCCTATCCTTTGTTGGGGGCATGTATTCTCCCCAGTATGCCCGATTGGACGCCCTAGCCCTCTGCTCGCTGGTGCGGGAGGAACTGGGCCGCCTTCTGGGCGCAAGGGCAGTTCCGCTCGTAGAGCAGGCGCACCACTGGCCCAAGGCCATACCGAACTTCCCAGTCGGGTATCAGGCAATGCTGGACTCGCTCGATCTAGCCGAGCAGCGTTGGCCCGGTCTATCCATTGTCGGCAACTACCGTGGCGGCCCTGCCGCGGGGGACAGCATGATGGCGGCCATCAATGCGGCTGCTAGGCTGCTTGCCCGCGATTGACGGGTTGCGTTTTTTCGCACTAGCGGGCACTCTCCAAGGCAAGATGCGCAAGGCGGTGCTGATGGTCAATCTTGGCTCTCCCGACGGCGCGGACGTGCCCTCGGTGCGCCGCTTTCTACGGGAATTTTTGTCGGACCCAAGGGTTATCGACATGCAGCCTCTGGCCCGAAAGATGTTGTTGGAACTGGCCATTCTGCCCTTCCGGCCCCGCCGCAGCGCGGCCGCCTACCGCCGGGTGTGGACGGACGATGGTTCACCCCTTGTCTCGCTAAGTCGCAGGCAGATGGACGGCTTGCAGGCACGTGTGGACATGCCCGTGCACCTTGCCATGCGCTACGGCAACCCGTCCATCCGAAGCGCGCTGGAAACGGTGCGCCGCGACGGCACCCAGCGCCTGCTCTTGATGCCCATGTTCCCGCACTACGCCATGTCCAGCTACGAGACTGCGGTGGCGCGCGTCATGGAGCTTTCCCGGCAGATTGCTCCCATGCTGAAGGTGGACCTTGTCCAGCCCTTCTACGAAGAGCCAGCCTACATAGATGCCCTCGTTGCCTCGGCAAAGCCCTTCCTTGGCGACGGCTTCCAGCGCCTTCTCTTCAGCTTTCACGGCATACCCGAGAGGCATGTTCGCAATAGCGACCCTTCGCACGCGCACTGCCTCTGCGCCAAGGACTGTTGCCACAGCGAACACCCTGCGCAGGCAAGCTGTTACCGGCACCAGTGCCTGCGGACTGCGGAGCTGTTTGTGCGCAGGGCCGGGCTGGACGGCAAGACCTGCGCCATTTCCTTCCAGAGCCGCCTAGGCCGGGCGCAGTGGCTTGCCCCATATACTGTGGATGCCCTGCAACGCTTCGGTCAGGAGAAAATCGGCACCCTGCTTGTCATGACGCCCAGTTTTGTGACGGACTGCCTCGAATCGCTGGACGAGATAGCCAACGAGGGGCGGGAGGTGTTCCACAAGGCCGGTGGTGGCGAGATGGTGCTTATCCCATGTCTTAACGACCATCCCTTATTTCTGGACTTTCTGGCGGGCAAGGTGCGCCATTGGCAGGAGAGCCTTCCGGAACTGGCCTTCTAGGGTGTTTTTCAAAGGAACCCCGAGAACAATTCACACGCCTGACGGATGAATACGCAATGCGGACGGCTTGGGTCAGCCGTAACTACCCGCAAGTCAGTCAACATGTTGCAAACGCAGGGGAGGGTACGCATCTACTAGACACCCGAAATCAAGTTGCATCTGCCCTCTTTCTGCGAAGTAGCCAACAGGCCTTGCCGGGCAACGGCTCCAGTAGCTACTTGCCGAAGCGGTAAACCTTCTCGTTGGGCTTGGCAAACCCCATCCGCTCCCTCACCACGCGGTCGATGAACTCGGGATCGTCCAGCACCATGCGAAGGTATTCCTGCCTTTGGCGAAGCTCTGCCTGTCTTGCGTCCAAGACGGCGGCCAGCTCGGTCTCCCTCTGCTTCATGGCGCTGTATTCGCGGTAGGTTCCCAGCAGTGCGGTGCCCATTACGGCAATAACCAGCACGAGAGTCGAGCTGAGGAGGATTACAAGGCCCTTTGCGATGAATCTGAACATCGGGAGTACGTTGTTGAATATATCGGCATACATCGCACAGGGGAAGCAAAAAGTGCCCCTAGTGGACCAGTCCCATGCCGGGCCGGGAAGCGTCTATCGCAAGACGCTCGGGCGCGCCGCGCAGTTCAAATGCCTTAACCCTAGCCTCGAACCATGCCCTTTCCAGTAACAATTCCGTCATGTCGTAGGCTGGCAACTGGCCGCAGGCCGGGTCAAGGCAGCTTCCCGGTCTGAATGCCTGCACCGCGTAGCGGTCGGCCCCGCGCACCATTTCGCAGAGGGCTTTCAGGCTCTCCAGTGTGTGCAGACCAGGTACTGCGGTCGTGCGAAATTCGTGCGCCACGCCGCTGCTCATGACAAGGTCGATGGAGGCGCGGACGGACTCTGCCGGTATGGCAGCCCCGCAGTAACGTTTGTAGTCGCCGGGGTCGCCCTTTATGTCCATAGCCACGAACGACAATAGGCCCTCGTCGAGCAGGCCCTTCAGCATGAAGGGGTTACTGCCGTTGGTATCCAGCTTTATCTCGTAGCCCATGCTGCGGATTCGGCGCAGGAAGGCGGGCAGGTCGCGATGTATGGTGGGTTCCCCTCCGCTTACGACGACTCCGTCTAATCTGCCGCGCCGCTTTTCGAGAAAGTCCCACAGGCTGGCCTCGTCCAGCAGGGCCTCGAACTGTGCAGGGATAACCAGCGATGGATTATGGCAGTAGGCGCAGCGCATGTTGCAGCCCTGAGTGAACACCACAGCAGCCACCCGGCCGGGAAAGTCTATTAGCGAGGTCTTTTGCAGCCCACCGATTCGCATGATGAGCAGTCTGGCATCCTTTGCCTTTGCGGGAAACAAGAATCCCGACTGGCCCGTAAAAACGATTGCCACAACGCCAGCTCAGAGCTTTTGTAGGCGTGGCAGCGGCCCGCCATGCGGACCTTGCTGCTAACATACATTGGTTATTTCTCCGGTGCCGCCGGAAATGATGGGCCAGCCGCTCAAATGCGCGCTGGAAGCCCGGTCTGGATGGCGGCGTTTTTCAGTCCAGTCAGGGCTTGTTAGCCCGGTGCATGGCCTGAAACACGCCGCCCGCCACAGGGGACTTCCGCCGCTACGGTTCTGCCTGCTTTTTCCGGTTTGCACCAACACACAGCACAAGCCGTTATTTGCAGCCGTGGGCACTAAACCACAAGAACTTACATTCCCGACGACAATCAGCAAGGAAGTGATCAACGATCTTCCCTTGAGCCGCTTCGACGGCCCCATTGAGCTAATACACACTCAGGGGCAGTTGAACGTCGCCGTCGCAGAGCTAAAGAAGGAAAAGATACTCGGCTTTGACACCGAGACTCGCCCCAGCTTCAAGCGCGGGCGCAGTTACCCGCCCGCCCTGCTCCAGCTTGGCGGTGCCGAAAAGGTGTATCTGTTCCAACTCCAACGCCTAGAGGACATCTCACCCGTCCTGGAGGTGCTGGCCAATCCCGACATCGTCAAGGTGGGCGTGGCCATACGGGACGATGTGCGCAAACTGCGCGAGATGAAGGACTTTTACCCGGCAGGATTTGTAGAGCTGGCGGATATTACGCAAAAGGCCGACATTGTGAACACGGGCCTGCGCAGTCTTGCGGGGATATTCCTCGGGGTGCGCATTTCCAAGGGCGCACAGGTCTCCAACTGGAGCCGCGACCACCTGACGGAGGCCCAGACAGTGTATGCCGCGACAGACGCATGGATAAGCCGCGAGATATACATCAAGCTGCTGGATCTGGGCATGGTTGACGAATACTAGCCGGGAAGTGGGTAAGCGCCTTATACCCCCGCCCGCTCAAGCGCGTACAGGGCGTATGCTGCGCATGTGGCCGGGTTTGCCTCCACCTCGCTCCTCCAGTCCTCGCCCAGATACTTGCGGCGAATGATGGTTATGCCGCTGTTTTGGCAGTATTTCTCAAACTCTGTCACGCCCACAGGGTTTTGCGGACGGCGCAAAGGCCAAGGTTCGGCACCGGCATCGCCCCGCTCCGGGCATTCACTGCACACCGCGCGCATCTGGTTGCAGCAGTAGTCGTGGTTGGCGAAGCCCACGGCTAGGCGTCGCCCCACACGCAGGGCCTCATCCAGCACCAAGGCGGGTTTTTCCAGCTCCTGCATCGTGCGGGAAATCACCACCCAGTCGAAATGTCCGGCGTCAAAGACCTTTAGAAACTCGGCCGCGTCGCCCTGATACACGGGGACGCCGCGCCGTACGCAGGCCTCCACCTTGTCCGCATCGGTATCCACTCCTATGCCATTGACATTGCGCTTGAGGCGAAGCTGCTCAAGGAGCACGCCGCGCCCGCAACCAAGGTCCAGCACCCGGCTGCCCGGCTCTATCCATTCACCGATTATCTGAAGGTCGGTGTCTCTTTTGCTGCTGTGGGCGGGTTTCATGGTGTTAGTTCGCAAGAAAGCCGCTTATAAGGCGGTAAAGTTCGGGCGCGTGGACAAGGAAGCTGTCGTGCCCAAGGGTCATGTCCAACTGGGCATAGCTTGCCTGCTTGCCGCAGCGCAAGAGGGCATGGGCGATGGCCCGGTTCTGCTCTGGTGGATAGAGCCAGTCCGAGGTGAAGCCTGTGACTAGAACGCGACTTTTTACCCCCGCAAAGCTGTCCTCCATACGCCTGCCCTCGCCGTACATGTCGAAACGGTCCAGCGCCTTGGTAAAATACAGGTAAGTGTTGGCGTCGAAGCGGTTTATAAAGCTCTGTCCCTGATAGTGCAGGTAGCTTTCGACCTCGAACTCTGCGCCAAACTTCTCGTCCCCCTCCACGACGCGGCGGCTACGGCCGAACTTCTCCTCCAGCCCCCGGTCTGAAAGGTAGGTTATGTGCGCCATCATGCGCGCAACCGACAGGCCCACATGCGGCCCCTGCCCGGATGCGTAGGCACCGTTCTGCCAGCCCGGGTCCTGCATTATCGCGCTTCGGCCCACTTCGTTGAAGGCAATTGCCTGCGCGCTCTGCCTGCCGGTGGTGGCTAGGGCAAGGACGCGCCGCACAAAGTCGGGATAGTCGGTCATCCACTGTAGCACCTGCATCCCGCCCATCGAGCCGCCGACAACGGCGTAAAGGCTCTGCACGCCCAGTTCGCGAACGAGCAGGCGCTCCTGCGCACGCACCATGTCGCGGATGGTGATGGATGGGAAATCAGTACCGTAACGCTTGCCTGTCAAGGGGTTGATACTGCTAGGGCCTGTGGACCCCTGACAGCCGCCAAGGCAGTTGGAGCAGATTACAAAATACTGGTTCGTATCCACGGCCTTGCCGGGGCCAATCAGGTTGTTCCACCAGCCGGGCTTGGAGTCGCGTATGCTGTGGACGCCCGCGCAGTGATGATCGCCCGACAGGGCATGACAAATGAGTATGGCGTTGTCCCGCGCAGCGTTAAGACGGCCATAGGTCTCGTAGCGCAGGGTAAAGCCCGGCAATTCCCGCCCGCACTCAAAGAGGAAGGGTTCCGCGCACACATAGTCCCGCCAGCGTACAAGGCCTATCTCGCCGGGCGCATCGTCGGGCAAATCGTGTGGAAAGGAATCGTTCATCGGCAGCTAAATGACTCTGACTGTGTGCGAGACTATTCCACAAGCCGCGCCTGCGGGCAAGTAAGGAAGTTGCACGGCAAGTTCTGCACCCTCCGCACTCTCTATGCGCCCTGCTCCAGCCAGCGGCGGAACGCCTCCTGCTCGTTCAGGCTGCCCACGGTCAGCACTATGTCCCCGGCTTCCAGAGTCTGTCTGCCGTCGGGGGTCAGGATATGCTTGCCTGCGCGCTGCACTCCCACAATGCGAACACCCGTCTGCTGCGTCAGCTTCAGCTCGGCAAGCGTCTTGCCCGTGCGCGGCCCCTCGGGGACCACGGCCTGCTCCATCACAGCGCCGCTGAAGGTTCGGGCCTTCTCTTCAAGGTCCAGCCTTGCCCCGCCAAGGTAGGCGAAAGCCTCGGCCAGATTCTCTCCGCTGCCAAGGAGCAGGAGCCTGTCGCCAGGGTACACATGCATAGTTGACAGTATGCGCGTAATTATGAACCCGTTGCGCTCTATCTCCAGCACCGGACAGCCGAAACGGGCCGGCAGGGACAGTTCCGCAATGGTATGACCCGCATAGGCCGCGTCCTGAGGCACCACAAAGTCCTCCAGGCGCAGCTTCCACGACTCCAGCCCCTTGTCCATTGCGTTGCGCGCATCGGCTCTAGGGTCGTGCCGGGCGCGCTCGTTTTTAGCACCGGCGGCGAATACGTCGTGTACGGATACTCTCCACACGCCATGCCAGTAGATAAGGCGGCGCGAAAAGAACACCACAACGGCCAGAGCCAGAGTCCCGATCACAACCCAGCCCTCAAGCGGTAGCGACTGCACAGGCAGGAGCAGATACAGCCAGTAGCCAAGTACAAGGGCCGAAATCACTCGAAAGCTGAAACTGACAATACCTCCCGGAATGCGGCTATTTTCTGCCCCTTCGGCCAGTATCATCGCAATCGCCGACACATTGCGCCAGATGGCAAATAGTATTACAAGGACCAACAGACCAACCCCACCCCACACGGCATAATCGGCCATCACCCTTTCCACCTCCGCACCCCCAAACGCATTCTCCACAAAAGGTATCAGCCGTGGAGGAAATATCAGTAACCCCGTAATTAGCAGCATCTCCACCGCTATCTGCAAGAGGCGCGTGCGCACCAGCCTCCAGACGATGGGGGCGGACTTGCGCGTCTGCATCTGTAATAACCAGCGGCTGTATGCGTTGAAAAGGCCAGTCAGCCAGCGCGGCTCCAGCCTTTCCACCCAATAAAGTATGCATTCGCTGCGCGAGTTCACAATCGGCGTCAACAGTACCGTGAGGACTGATACGCCCACTGTCAGAGGGTAATACTCTGGGGGGAGAATCGCGCTGCCAACGCCAAGCTGGGCAATTATGAACGAAAATTCGCCAAGGGGCGTCAAGAGGAGGCTGGCGCGCCGGGCCTCTGCGGGTGCGGTCCCTGTCACTATCATGGCAAGCCCCGTAGCGAGCGGTCTTGCCAGCATGGCAAAAAGTGTGAGGCCAAGCAGCATGGGCCAGACACCAAGTAGCAGGCGCACATCTATCATCATGCCGATACTGACAAAGAACACGCTGCTGAACACGTCCCTCATGCCCGTGAAGGACTTTTCGACGCCGCTCTTCTGCGGAAGCTCCGCAACCATCGCCCCGAGTAAAAAAGCGCCTAGAGCCAGCGAATAGCCAGCCTTGGCCGCCGCTATGGCCAATAGGAAGAGAAGCCCCGTGACGATGATCGTCTGAAGCTCAGGATCGGACCGCGCGTCCAACCTCTTGAATATGCGAGGCACAAGGAGCAGCCCTCCACCAACAAGCAGCACGACAAAGGCGCTCATTGTGGCCAATAGGGCACCGAGGTTCAGGTTCACCTCGCCCCCGTTTTCACTGCTCAGGCTGGAAAGGACAGTCAGAGTGATGACAGCAACCACGTCCTCCAGCACCGTGATGCCCATCGCCCTCTGGGCCGATGCATCGTGCGAAAGCTTCAGCTCTGCAATGATCTTCGAGATAACAGCCGAGCTTGAAACAAGGAATATGCCCGCAACAAACACGCTTTGCAGCGAGGACCACCCCACCACGTAACCGAGAAGCCGGGTCAGATTAATGACAAAGAAGGCGGCAAGCACGGTTGCCAGCAAAGTGGGCAGGCCCATGCGTCCCAGCCTGCTCAGGCTTAGGCCCAGCCCAATGGCGAACATGAGAAACACTAGGCCCACCTGCGAGAGCATCTGCACCCTGTCGATGTCCGATACGAAGGAAAAGGGGGGCGTGTATGGGCCGATGATTACCCCGGCCAAGAGGTAGCCAACGATTACGGACAGGTTGATGCGTTTGCACAGTGCCCCGGCAAGACCTGCGGCCAATAGCACGATGGCAAGATCCTGAATAAAGCTGATGCCGTCCATTACCTGAACATGATGCGCGTGAAGAGCGTGTTTGTCAGCTACATGAATCGATGAATATCCGCACGCGCCAAGCCTGCAATACCAGCTATGCCCCGCCGGGAATGTCCACAACGCCGCAGGAAATGGCAATGCGGGTAAGACCCACGGCGCTGTGCGTGTCCAGCTTGCCCATGATGTTGTTGCGGTGAACCTCTGCCGTGCGCGCGCTTATGCCCAATGCCTCGGCAATGTCGCGCGAGGACAGCCCCTCCGCTATCAGGCGCAGCACTTCCATCTCCCGGCTTGTGAGAGTCTCCAGCGCGGGCAGTTCCATCTTGCCCGACACCAAATCGGGCATACTGCGCACCACCATGTCGCCAAAATAGCTGCGCCCGGAAGCCACGGCCAGAACGGCCCTTTCCATCTCGGCCAGTCCGGCCTTCTTTTCCACAATGCCGTCCACCTTGGCAAGAAGGGCGCGGCGGATTATCGGCATGTTGAACAGTCCGCTAAAAAGCAGGATTCGCATGCCGGGCATAGCCTCGCGAAGCTGACGAGCCAGCTCCACCCCGTCCATGCCCGGCAGGCGCACGTCGGTAATGAGCATGTCGGGCTTGAGGCGCAGGCATTGGGCAAGCCCTTGGGCGCCATCGCCGCAGTCGCCAAGTACCGAGAAGCCCTCCCGAGAAGTCAGCATCTCGCGGACTAGGTCGCGCAGCAGTGTTTCGTCCTCTACGATATATACGGATGGCATGATTGGGAGTTGGGAGAATGTGGGCCTTGCCTCTCCATCAGATAAAGAAAGAAGCTTGCCTTGCGCAAGAGATGAGCGGGAGCCGTGTTGCAAATGCTGCCTTTTCGTGCGTGGATGCCATGCGTCGGCCTGTGCTAGGCCATGACTTTGCATACACCAATGCTCACCGGATAAAGGCCCTCACCATGACGCTCCCCGCGCTTGCCTACTTTGTCTGCGATTTCGACCCCGTCATCCTGCACATATGGGGGCCGCTGTCCCTTCGCTGGTACGGGCTGGCCTATGTGGCTGGCTTTGCCGTGGCGTATCTACTCTGGACAAGGGCCGTAAGCCAAGGGGCCACCCCGCTGAACAAGGACAACGTGGAGGAACTGATGACCTGGGGCATCGCAGGGGTGCTTGTCGGGGGGCGACTCGGCTACATGCTCATGTATGACTTTGGCACGCTCGTGGCGGACCCGCTCTCCCTTATCCGCGTTTACGAAGGCGGAATGGCCTTCCACGGCGGGGCGCTGGGCTGCATCGGGGCCGTTTTCTTTGTGGCGCTGAGGCGGGGGCTAAGTCCCTTCAGGGTGGGGGATCTCGGCGTCATGGGTGTTGCATGGGGCCTGTTTTTTGGCCGCATTGCCAACTTCATCAATGGCGAACTCTGGGGAAAGCCCAGCTCTCTGCCTTGGGCCGTGGTGTTCCCCAAGGCCCCGCTCGCAGAAGGCGCGCCAATAGTGCAGGTGGATTACGCGGGCCTGTCCATAATGGCCAATCTGCGCCACCCATCCCAACTTTACGAAGCCGCGCTGGAGGGCCTTGCACTGGGCATAATCATGCTGCTTCTTTTCTGGCGCACAGGACTTAGGGAGCGCGTTCCGGGCCTTATCTCGGGCCTCTTCCTTGTTCTATACTCCGTATCACGGATAATCTGTGAGCTATTCCGCGAGCCTGACGCAGGGGTGACACCCATTCTTGGCTTCAGCCGGGGGACAGTATTCAGCTTCTTTCTCTTTGAAATTGGCTTTGCCGTGATGGTCGTTGCGATTGTAATGGCCAAGCGCCGCACTCGCTTGGCAGACAGTGGAGGGAGAAACTCATGATCGAGGCCGAACATGACACCCAAGTTGAAACAAGCGTGCAGGAACAAGTGCCCCAAGCGCGTATGCGCCCGATGGCTAGGGACTTTTTCATGTTTCTATGCTGGGGCCTGCTCATCGTGTTCGTCGCGGCACAGTTTGTCATAGCGGCATGGACCATGCGCTAAATCCATCCAGCGCAACAGCAAGGAGTTCTGCGTGAGAGAGGAGATATTCGACGTAGTGGACAGCGAGGATCGCGTCGTGCAGCGCCTGCCGCGCAGCCTTGTCCATGCACAACGCCTCATGCACCGCGCGGTGCATGTGTTGGTATTCAACGCCAAGGGGGAGCTGTTCCTGCAAAAGCGTTCCATGCAGAAAGATCTCTGCCCGGGCATGTGGGGCAGCTCCTGCGCCGGGCACTTGGAAAGTGGCGAGGACTACGACAGCGCCGCGCCAAGGGAGTTTGCCGAAGAGCTGGGACTGCCCTGTCCACCGCTGGAAAAGCTCTTCAAGCTGCCCCCATCGGCAGGCACGGGGCAGGAGTTCGTATGGGTGTACCGCTGCAAACACGAGGGGCCGTTCATCCTAAACGCCAGCGAGATAGAGCGCGGCGAATGGCTGCCTGCGGAGGGACTTGCGGAAATGATGGATAAGCGAAGGGACGAATACACTGCTTCGCTCCGCACTGTGTGGGCAGCTTACCTAGCTTGGGCCGGGCAAATGTGACAAGCGAACCGGTTTTTCCGACATCGCTTGCCCGACACCCCCAGAGGCTGCTAAACTTCCGTCCATCATTACCCCTGCATGGAACACGAGGAAGCAAAACTGCTGAACAAGCACCACCGCCGCATTCGGCGCATGAAGTGGCTGCTGCGTTTCCTGCCAAGACGGGCCAATGTCCACCGCTATCCCGGCCTGAAGTGGTTTGCTGGGTTTGCCAAGGAGCGCATGTATCTTTGGAGCTTCCGCTACCGCGCCGTTGCCCCGGCCCTGTACGCGGGCACGATTCTGTCCCTACTGCCCATATTCGGCATTCAGATACCCTTGGCCTTCCTGCTATCGCTGCTCATGCGGGCCAACCTGCCGGTATTTGTCGGGCTACAGTTCATCACGAACTGGTTCACAGTGGTGCCCATCTACTACATCTGCTACCAGATAGGCCGCTTCTCGCTGAAGCTGGTGAACGTGGACGAGGCTGCGCTGACCATCGAACAGCTGCGCGAGTTCATGGAGCATTTTGCTCACCACCAGTGGGCCGCCAACGGGCAGTTCCTACTGCATGTGTTCCTTGTCACATCGCTCGGCAGCCTGATTCTGGGCGTGTTTCTGGGCACAGTGTTCGACCACCTGTACAAACTCATGGCCTGGCGGGCCGCGGTTACATGGGAAAAGCTCCAGCATATACGCGAACTTCGCAGCCAAGAGCATGAAAAACAGGCAGGGCAGACTCTCAAAGCCCGCTTTTTCCCCAAGGGCAGGCGCTGGCGCTGACCCAGCCCAAGGACTGACCACGCAGCACAGGACATGATGCAAAAACCTCTTCTCATAAAGATCATAGCAGCCACCGTCCTCGCCCTACTCGCGGCGGGCATATGTCTTTCGGCTCCGGCCTCCGGGCGCAGTGCGCCACTTTCCCAGATGCCCGCTTCGGCCGCGGCTGCACAGCCACCCCGCACCAATCGCGTTCTCCCAGGCATCGACACCCTGCAAATGCGCGCCTTTCGCGAGCTGAAGGGCAAGCGAGTGGGCCTGTTGACCCATCCTGCTGGCGTAAACAGTCAGGGCCTGCCCACGATAGACGTTCTTCACAAGGCCCCCGGAGTGAAGCTAGTCGCCCTTTTCGGCCCCGAGCACGGCATACGTGGCGACGCCAAGGCAGACGTTTACGTTCACGACGCCATCGACGCCAAGACGGGGCTCACCGTGTATTCGCTCTACGGAAAGACTCGGCGCCCCACGGCCAAGATGCTGGAAGGCATCGATACGATGGTCATCGACCTTCAGGATGTGGGCACCCGCTCCTACACCTACATCAGCGCCATGCGCTACGTGATGGAGGAGTGCTTCAAGGAGGGCAAGGAGGTCATGATACTTGACCGGCCAAACCCCCTAGGCGGCCTCAAGGTGGACGGCCCGCCGATGGACAAGGAGCTGATTAGCTACGTGGGCGCTTACCAGATACCCTACGTGTACGGCCTAACAATTGGCGAACTGGCCCTGATGGCCAAGGCTACTCCCGGCTGGCTGGATGTACCGGACAAGGTGCGCCGGAGCGGCAGGCTCAGCGTCATTCCCATGACGGGCTGGCGCAGGGACATGCTTTGGCACGACACGGGGCTGTCGTGGAGGGCCACAAGCCCGGCCATACCGGACTTTTCCGCCGCGATGGGCTACCCGATGACGGGGCTTGGCTGTATGCAGGGGGGCTTTGTCCACGGCTACGGCTCAAACTTCCCCTTTCGTATGCTCCAGTTTTCCGGGAAAAGGCCGGAGCAGATCCGCGCTGCCCTGCTCGAAGAGCGCATCCCCGGTCTGGAGTACGACGTGTTGCCATTCCAGCAGAACGGCAAGGCGCACAGGGGCGTGTACGTCATCGTGAACAACTGGGACACGCTGCGCCCGACCCAACTGAATCTGCATCTTATGAAGCTGGCCGCGCAATGGGCGCGGGAGTCGGGCAAGCCCAACCCATTCGCCGCCCTGAATGCGGATCAGGCCCTGCTATTCAACAAGCACATGGGGTCGATGGAGTTCTGGAACGCCCTTGTGCGCGATGGAGAGCGGATAGACATAGCGGCCTTCATTCGCAAGTGGGATGCCGAGGCCACCCGCTTCCGCGAACAGAGCCGCAAATACTGGCTCTACAAATAGTCTTAGTAAAACAGCACCGGAACGAGCAGCAGCCACGTGCCGTATGCGCTGAACAGGCCGCCTGTTACAAGGCCCGCCTTCGGCCTTGCGGCGAACCATTCCATAAGATCGCGCACCCTGTACGGGGCCGCCGCGAAATACAGCGCAAATATCAGCCCCAGATAGAGGGGTGCCACCATGAAGATGCGGGCCGGAACCTCGTAATGGCCGAAAGCAGCGCCCAGTAGCTCCCATGAAAGGAGCATGTATATGGCGCACAGGGCGCGTACGCCCAGAAAGTCCGGCACGTAGAGGCATGCCCCGACGGCCACAGCCCCGAACACAGCAAAAAGCAGCATCTTGTAATCGCCAAAGTCCGCCTGCCCAAGGTTTAGCACCACCCAGAGAAACCAGGTCGAGGCGATGAGGTGCAGCACTGTATCGACGCGACGATTGCGTAGCAGCGCCTTGCCGCGCGTAAGGGCTGTTTCGGAGCGAAACAGCAGCATCGTAAGGCCCTTTGCAAGTAGAAGCAGGCCGAAAACAAGTGTGGCGATGGTCATGGACATGGCTGAGTAAGAGAGAACCGCAAAACCCAGCGTCGGGAAAGCGAAATCTCAGCTATTGAGATACCCTATGGGGGCGTCTGTACATGCAAAATCCCTTCAAGGAAGGGAACATGCTGCTGCGAAGGGATACAAAAAAAGCGACACTGCGGCCGCCATCTTCAGAAGCTACTGGCAGTTATGGGAACAATGTTGCTCGCGCCTGCTGCGACGCCAGCCGTCGCGGTGGTTGCGTATCCAGTCCAGAAGGGCGCGTTCAAAGCCGATGTCGCGTCCTGCCTTCTCGGATTCCAGCCACTTATGGCGCATGATTTCCTGACGTTCCGCCAGAAATTCCTGATACAGGCTGGAACGCTGGATGAATTCCTCCCCGTTGTGACCGTTTTCCGTCATAAGCCTCCCCGCTATGAGCACAGGAGCAAATTACACCAAAACAAACGAGTGTGTAAACAAAAACTGCTGCCCCACACTTACAAGAGTCGGCTGAAATGAGAATTATTGCAGGGCACTTGCGCTCGCCGTGCGTAAAAAGTGACGAACGCGAAACAAAGGGTGACGAACGGCAGGGTAAAACGGAAAGAATCAAAACTTTTCGATGCTCCCGCTTGAGGTTACGTTTTTGTGACGCAACGGGGCGGGGCCGTAGAGCTACCTGCCGAGCGCGGCGAGAACTTTGCGGGCGGCTTTGAAGAATTCCTTCGCGGCAGGGCTTTCCGGGGCGGAAAGGACCACTGGCAGGCCCTTGTCGGAGCCTTCGCGAACGCCAGTTTCAAGCGGCACCTCCGCCAGAAGCTCCGTATCGAGGGCAAGGGCCGTGGAGGCTCCGCCGCCGCTGCCGAAGATGTGGTTTTTTGAGCCGTCGGGCATCACAAGGTGACTCATGTTCTCTATGACGCCCAGGACTGGCACGTTCACCTTGGCGAACATGCGCGCCCCGCGCCGGGCCACGTTTACGGCGGCGGTCTGCGGGGTGGTGACGACCACGGCACCTGTGACGGGGATATTCTGCACAAGGGCCAGCTGGGCATCGCCAGTGCCCGGAGGCAGGTCCACCACTAGGACATCGAGCTGCCCCCAGTCCACGTCCTTTATAAACTGTCCGATGGCGTTGCTTACCATTGGCCCACGCCAGACAACGGGCGAATCCTCGTCCAATAGGAGGCCCATCGACATCAGCTTCAGCCCCTGCGCCTGCTCTGGCATGATGCGCCCGCCAACAACCTCGGGCCGGGCCGAAGCGCCCAGCATGAGAGGCACCGAAGGGCCGTAAATATCGCAGTCGAGGACACCAACGCCTCTGTAATCGGCCCTTTCGCGCAGAATGGAGTCGATGGCGCAGGCAAGGTTGACGGACACAGTGCTCTTGCCAACCCCCCCCTTGCCGCTGGCTACAGCCAGCACGGCCTTTACCTCAGCCAGCGGTGGCTGCTCTTGCTTGTCCGCAGCAGGAGCCTCGGCCGGCGCGCGCGTGGCCTGGACGGATATGTTGACCGTGGCGCTGAACACGCCCGGGACAGATAGAAGGGCTTTTTCGCAGGCCTCGTTGAGCTTCGAGGGCACGGAGGCATCGGCCGTTGTCACGGCAATAAGCACAGTTGCGTGGTTCTTCTCCAGCTTGAGATCGCGCACAAGGCCGAATGACACTATGTCGCGGGAAAAACCCGGATAGCGGACCTTTTTCAGTGCTTCTAGCAGTAGCTCTTCGCTCATGTCTTGGAATTGTTCAGGAATAATATCCGCCATAGCGGGGCGTGTCCCACCTAATAAACACTCATGCAGGGATCAGGAAAGACCAAAGTCTGTCGGGGGCCTGTTTCCCGTTGCGCTTTTGGGGCCACCACTAACAACTTTGTTTTCTGCTGCGAACGGTCTTTGCGGCGGCTGGCGGCGTTTCATAAGTTCGCCGTATTTTATTCAATACTACTCACTTATGAAGCCTCGCCATCCATCCGCAAATCCTCGTTCTCGCTACGAAACCATTTGTTAGTGCTGGCCTTGAGCATTACCGCGCATTATATTGCCTTATATGAAGAGTCGGCTGCCACTTCTGTTTGCCCTTTTCGCCCTCTGTTCCATTCCCGCCACTTGCGCCATCGGCGAAGAAGAGAACGCGCCGATCGCCAAGGCCGAAACTTCGCCCGAAGAGCCGGAAGCTGCCGCGCCAGAGAGCGCCCCTGCCGAGCCAAGGCCGGAGCGCACATGGACAGCGCCAAGGCCCAGTGCAGCGGCCGACGGCATGACGAACATAATCGTCATCCCCGTAAAGGAAGCCATCGGCAAGACGAACCTCTACATACTGCGCCGCGCCTTGAAGGAGGCCATAGCCGACAAGGCCGAAGTGGTCATTCTCGACATGGACACCCCCGGAGGCCGGGCAGACATCATGCTCGAAATGATGGAAATGGTGGACCGCTACGAGGGCCGTACAATCGCCTACATCAACAAGGAGGCAATGTCCGCCGGGGCGCTCATAAGTGCATCTGCCGACGATATTTACTTTGCCCCCCGCAGCATCATTGGCGCGGCGGCCGTCGTCAAGGGCGATGGCTCCGATCTGGAACCCACGCTCAAGGCCAAGATAGACAGCTACATGGACGCCCGCCTGCGCGCCCTGACCGACGACCATCCCCGCCGGGCCGACGTGCTGCGCGCGATGATGCAGACCGACTACGTGCTGGAACTGGACGGGGTGAAGATAAAGGACAAAGGCATCCTGCTTTCTCTGACGGACAAGGAGGCTATGAAGCTGTACGGAGAGCCGCCGACGCCACTTCTAGGCTCGGGCATTTACGAAAAGATAGAGGACCTTGCCAAAGCTGAATACGGGGAGGGCAATTATTCGATAAAGGTCTTCAGGACTAGCTGGTCGGAATCTGGCTCCATGTACATGGAGAAGATCTCCCCCGTTCTCATAAGCATCGGCATACTCTGCCTTGTTGTGGGCTTCTACATCCCGGGCTTCGGCCTGCCGGAGATAACGGGTCTTTGCCTTTTTGCAATAGTGTTCCTTAGTAACTACATGGCGGGCCTTGCCGGGCACGAGCCTCTCATATTTTTCGCGATCGGCTTCATGTGCCTGCTCTTGGAGCTGCTCCTTTTTCCCGGCGTTCTCGTGCTGGGTATCACGGGCGTGCTGCTCATGCTTGGCTCTCTTATCTGGTCCCTGGCCGACGTGTGGCCAAAGAGCGGCGGCGGGTTGGAGTTCGACCTTGGTAACATAGCCTCGGCCTTTGCACAGGTGTCGCTAGGGATGTTGCTCGCTCTCATAGGCTTTGCGATTCTCTACCGCTTCCTGCCAAGGAGCTGGGTCGCAAGCCGCCTCGTCCTTCAGGGCGCAGCCGGGGTGACAGTATCTGCCGCTGGCCTGCCTGCGGACTCTGCTCCTGCTCTGCCCCCGCCCGGCAGCATTGGCCGGGCTGTGAGCAATCTGCGCCCTGCGGGCAGTGTGGAAATAGACGGCCAGATTTACGAGGCGAGCCTGCTCATCGGCTCTGCCGAGCGAGGCGAACAGGTGCTGGTCAAAGGCTCCAAGGCTGGCATTCTGACGGTGGAAAAGCTCGCGCGCTAGCGGGGGACGTTTTTGCGCTTCCCCTTTGAACGCATTCCCCGCACAATCCGCCTCACGATCATGCCCTGGTACCTGCAACTTGCCCTGCGTCAGCTCTTTCCCAAAGGCAGGCGCTGGCCCTCGTTTTTTTTCCTGCTCTCGGTTCTGGGCGTAAGCCTTGGCGTCATGATCCTCGTTATCACGCAGAGCGTGATGGGCGGCTTCGACAAGGAGCACAACGCCAAGATGATCATGACTAGCGGACACGCCGACGTGAACGCGGGCGGCTCTGTCATGCACAACAGCGGCGCGCTGATAGCGGCCATCTCGGCCCGCCCGGAGACTCTTGCCGCCGTGCCCTATGCTCAGGGCATAGTGATGCTTACCCACGGCAATCACCCGGCCTTTCCCTTCATACGCGGGCTGGACTTATCCCAACCTAGACAGGTCGTGCCGGTCGGCGAACTGCTCATCGCGGGCGACATTGCCGACATGGACGACGATGCCGTGCTCCTAAGCTCGCGCCTCTCTCAGGCTATCGGCGCTTGGGTAGGCTCCACTGTGGAGGTTTACACCCCCCTTATGATCGAAAAGCTCAAGGCCGACGAGGTGATGCTGCCCCGCCGTCTTCGCGTCTGCGGCATATACGAGACCGGCTGGACCCCTTTCGACAGCAACACGATGGTTTGCTCCCTGCCCCTGATGCAGGATCTGTATGAACTTGGCGATGGCATACACGGTATATCCATACTGCTAAGGGACGAGCGCGACGAAAGCGTGTGGAAATACGCCCGCAGCCTTGGAGCCGAACTTGGGCGCAGCCAGAGAGTGCAGACATGGATGGACATGAACCGGGACTTTCTCTGGGTGCTCGCACTCGAAAAGAACATGATGATGTTCCTTATGCTGTTCATAATACTGGTGGCCTCCTTTGCCATAGCCGCCGCACAGCTACTGACCGTGCTGCGCAAGACGCGCGAAATCGGCCTTCTGGAAGCAATGGGCGCAAGGCCCCTGCATCTGGGCCTTCTATACTGTTTTCAGGGCTTTTTCATCGGCCTTGCAGGCACCTTGCTCGGCATGGCAGGGGCGGTGCTGGCCCTGCATTACAGAGACCCCGTGATAGCCACCCTAGCCGCGATTACGCAGAGTCAGGCCGCGCTGGAACAGTTCTACCAGTTCAGCCACCTGCCCGTGTATTACGACCCTGCCGACTTTATCCTGATAAGCATCGCCACATTGACCATCTCCACCCTTGCGGGCCTCATCCCGGCCATTCGAGCCGCGTACATGAAGCCTGCCGAAGCCCTCCGAAGCGAATGAACACCCAAGGAGAAATCATACTCCGGGCCGAGGCCCTTGCCAAAGGCTTCACTATCGGCACGGCCCGCGTGGAAGTGCTCTGCGGGGCTGACATACTCGTTCGCGCTGGCAAAAGCGTAAGCATTCGCGGGGAGAGCGGCTGTGGCAAGACCACGCTGCTGAACATACTCTCGCGCATGGAAAACCCGGACAGTGGCCTGCTCCAGTGGCAGGGCAGGGAAGTGGCGCAGATTCGTCCCGCCCGGCTCGCCCGCGAAAGGGGGCGCTTCATGGGCATGGTGTTCCAGTCATATTACCTCGTTCCGGAGCTGGATGTCATCGGCAATGTGCTCCTTGCCGCCAAGGTGGCTGGCATGAAGGCCGACAAGGCAAGAGCAAGGGAGCTTTTGGAGCGCGTGGGCCTAAAAGAGCGCCTATTTGCCAGTCCCTTGACCCTTTCCGGAGGCGAGCGCCAGCGCGTGGCCGTGGCAAGGGCGCTCATGAACCGGCCCGCCCTCATGCTGGCCGACGAACCCACGGGTAACCTCGATGAAAAGAGCGGAGCCGTAGTAATGGACATGCTGCTCGCCATTTGCGCGGAGCAGGGCGCGAGCCTGGTCCTTGTGACGCACAACCGCGCCTTCGCCGCCCGTGCCGACGAGAGCCTAGTCCTGCACGATGGCCGCCTCATCCCCGCATGAAGCAAGGCTTGCGGGTATGACAAACACAGGATTTTGACCGATAGTATAATTACCCTGACATCATCCCCGCGCTAGGCGGAACATCAACCCCATCACTCCCAAGGAGGACATCTGATTATGAAAAAGCTCATGGTATGCAGCGACGGCTCCGGTTACTCCAGCGTGAGTTGCGAATTTGCAGCATGGATAGCTGGCAAGTGCTCGGCATCGGTGGACATTCTTTACGTTACAGACATCCGCCAGTACGAGATGCCCATCGTGGCGGACATATCGGGCAGCCTTGGTGCACAGCCCTACCTCAACCTCGTAAGCCAGCTTCAGCAGGTGGAAAAGCTGAAGGTGGAAGTGGTGGAGCAGACCGCGCGCAAGACGATGGAGCAGGCAGGCTTTTCGGGTGAACTGAACTTCATACATGAGGAGGGCACCCTCGTGGACAAGGTCGAAGAGCTTCAGGACAAGAGCGACCTTATCTTGATTGGCAAGCGTGGCATGAACTCCGAAGCGGCCAAGAAACACCTTGGTTCCAGCCTCGAAAGGGTGCTCCGCGCCAGCAAAAAGCCGGTGCTGGTCACCAACCGCGCCTTTCGCCCGATAAACAAGGTGATGATAGCCTTCGACGGCACGCCCAGCAGCCGCCGTGCGCTCGACTTTGTGGCCAGTGCCAAGGTCTTTGAAGACTGCTGGATAAGTGTTGTAAGCGTGGCCGAAAAAGGCCGCCCATCGGCCGGCGAAATGGCCGACGAGGCCGCCGGGAAGCTGCTTGCCGCAGGGCATGGCTGCGAAAGAGTGGTGCTGGGCGGACAGGTCGCCGAGGCCATTTACGACTACTCAGAAAAGGCCAACATCGACATGATAGCGATGGGTGCCTTTGGGCAGAACCGTATCCACGAGTTCTTCCTTGGCAGCACGACGACAGAGCTATTGCGCACGCGCAACATGCCCATCCTCTGCGTGAAGTAGGTATAGGGAAGGGCTGCTCTTCTTGATGGTAGCGAATAGCCTCTCGCGGGGCTGTAGCCGGATTTGCTGCACCCACTGGCAGCTTGTCATTGATTGGCCGGATTTCCGCGCCGTGGTGGAAAATGGTGCTCGGGGCGGGACTTGAACCCGCACGCCTTTCGGCACACGCCCCTCAAACGTGTGTGTCTGCCATTTCACCACCCGAGCAATGAACTGCGGCTTTTGGGACTTTCGCCCCTAGCCGGAAAGCGGGTAACACAATCCAAGCAGGGGCATCTAATCAAGCCTATTTTTCATAGCAGCTGCGAAAAGAGCGCTGCGCAGCTGCTTCCGGGCCAGTCCAAGGCTCTGCCGTCCATTTGCGCTTTGCGCTTGGCGAGACCTCGTGTATGCTTGGGGCATGTTCACTGGACTTGTCGAGGAAACGGGAATTGTGCGAAGTGTTCAGCCCGGACAGGGGCAGAGCGTCCGTCTATCTGTGGATACGGGCATCGTTGCCGACGGCATCAGTATTGGCGACAGCGTGGCCGTCAATGGCTGCTGTCTGACGGTGGTCGCCATCGATGGCAAGCTGTTGTCCTTCGACCTGTTGGGAGAGACGGTGCGTCGCACCTCGTTTGCGGGCCTTGGGCCGGGCGCCTTGGTCAATCTGGAGCGTAGCCTCGCTGTGGGGCAGCGCATGGGCGGGCACTTTGTGACGGGCCATATCGACGGCGTGGGCACGGTGCGCTCCCTCGTGCGCGAGGGCGAGGATTTCGTAATCCGCGTGGCAGCCCCGGCAGAGCTATTGCCCTACCTTGTGTACAAGGGCAGCGTGTCGATAGACGGCATTTCCCTGACCGTGGCCGGGGTGGAGGGAGACTCTTTCCACGTCTGTCTTATTCCGCACACGATGGATGTGACCAACCTCAAGGAGCGCAAGAGTGGGGATCGAGTGAACCTCGAAGCGGACATGTTGGCCAAGTACGTGGAGCGCATAATCGAGGCGCGCTCGTCCCGGCAGGGCTGAAAATAACCCCGCTGGTATGTGGCTTTCCGCAAGGGGCCTAGCGGCTATTTCACCACAATAAGCAGGTCGAAGCTGTCGAGGGCTTCGCCGCCTTCCGGGGGTAATAGTTCCATGCGCAGGGTGGTGTTGCCCACGGATTTGGCCTTGAAGGCATAGTAGTAGGTCGAGAACCTTGGCAGCGCGCCTGCCACCACGTTGCCCATCTGCCTTGGTTCGCCCTGCAAGTCGAGTATGGAACGGTCCAGCTCAACAATCTGCCAGCGGGCGGACACTTTGAAGTTCACCGGCAGGCGGACGACGAACATGTCGCCGACCTTGGAGGTGACGGTCAGGCCCTTGGCGTTGTAGTCGTACTGGCGTTCGTCCTCTAGGCTGGTGCACGCCCCGAGTAGAGCGGTGATTGCAAGGAGTATGGACAGGCAGAGGCTGTTGCGGAGTATGCGGGGCATGGCTTGTTACTTATTGGAGCTTGTCGCTGGGGTTACGAGGGGGAATCGTCTGCCTTGGGTCTTTGATGGGGCGGCCAAGCTGGATGTCGGCCCACTCGCCATCAATGCGGCTGCGTCTTTCGCAGGCACCCCAAGTGTTTCTGGCCAAAGGTTCGAAAATTGCGCGCACATCGTCCATCTCCCTTGCGAGTATGCCGGATAGAACCAGCCGACCGCCGGGGCGCACGGCATCCACAAGACGCTGCGCGTTTTGTATGAGCACGTTGGAAAGGATGTTCGCCAGCACAAGATCCGCCTTGCGGTCTTTCATGCCTGCCTCCATGCCTGCGCTGGCCCATTCGATACGGCGCTGCATGTTGTTTTCTGCCGCGTTGTTGCTGGCTATCTGTACGGCAGCCATGTCGATGTCGAAGCCGTACACAGGGTCGAAGCCCAGCCGCGCCGCGCTAATGGCAAGTATGCCCGAGCCGCAGCCAGCGTCGATGACGGAGCGCCCGCCCACGCTGTCTCCCCAGTCTGCGGCGGCCTCGACAAGGCGTATGGCGCAAAGGCGGGTTGTCTCGTGATTGCCTGTGCCAAAGGCCATTCCGGGGTCCAGATACACGGCCATTGCTCCCTCTGGCAGGGGGTAGTTGTCGCGCAGCCAGGTGGGCACCCAGTGCAGTCTGCCAACGCTCCAAGGCTGGAAGTGGTCCTTGTAGGCTTCCTTCCAGTCGCGGTCCTGCACTTTGCTCAGTATGGGCGTCTCGGGGAGGCTTGGGAAGTTTGCCCTTATACTGCGGTAAGATTCCAGCCCGTCCTTTTCAAAGTCAAAGTAGCCGATTAGGTCCAGCCTGCGGCGGATGCGGTCCTCCCGGATGGTCCAGGAGGGTATCTCCATCTCCATGAAGCGGTCTTCAAAGCCGGACGAGAACTCCGCCGGAATCTCAACTAGTAGCTGAAACATGGTGTTGCGTGTATTGGGCGTCTGCCTCTTATGGGGCGGTGTTGTCCGTGCTAAGTGTCCACTTTTTCCCACGGTCGGAGGTGAACTGCTTGTTTAGGTAGCGGATAACAATCTTTTCCTCGTCGGAATTGCCGTCGATGTACACGGCTGCCGACTTGGGGTTGGTCGCGTCCTTGGCCAGCATCACTCCGCCGCGCACGTTCGTCCCGTTGATTATGCGGCCAAAGTCATACATGAGCAGATCCACGGGTTTGGGCGCGCGGAAGAACCAGTAGTTTTCGTTCTCTGCCTCGAGCGTGAAGCGGCCCGGCATCAGGCGAATACCCACGAGGGGGTCGAAGTCGCTGTCGTTGTATGTCAGGATGGCCGTGGCTTGTATAAATAGCGTGTCGCTCTGCGCCTTGCTGGCGGGAACGTGTTCCTCGATAAAGGGGGGTGTGGAGGTAGTGGCACAGGCGGCCAGCACCAGCGCGACAAAGGTCAGGAACAGGGCAGGGAGGCGTTTATTCATAGTGAAAGAGTTGTCTGTTACAGGGGCACCGCAGCAAGTCGGCACTAGGGATGCGTTGGGTTGTAGCGTACAAACGCCGACGAATAAAGACAATCTGCCTCTTTGCGCTGTTCCGGCATCTGCCTATGTCGCCGCTGTATGCGCGATAATGCATGTGCCAGCCGATTATCCCGCCAGTTTGGCAAGGACCGTCGGGAGTAGCGCATGTTCCGCAGCGTGGACTTTTGCTTCAAGAGAGTCGAGCGTGTCGCCATCTTCTATGCGGACGGCGCTCTGGTCGATAATCGGCCCCATGTCCAGCCCCGCCGTCACCCAGTGGACTGTGCAGCCGCTGTATTTTGCCCCGTAATCGTATGCCTGTTTGATGGAGTGCAGGCCTGGGAAGGCGGGCAGGAGGCTGGGATGAAGGTTGATTATCTTCATCGGGAAGGCGTTGAGCAAAGTGTCGTGAAGAACGCGCATGAAGCCCGCGAGCACAACGAGGTCCGCCCCGGCGGCGCGGATGGCATCCACGTAGCGTTGTTCGGCTTCGTCGTCCAGCTTGGTGCGGAAGCGACCTGGGTCCACATACTCGGCGCGCACGCCGTACTTTTCGCCAAGGGTCAGGATGCGGGCCTGCGGCTTGTCGGAGAATATGGCCACGGGCACGGCCTTGCCGAGGCGGCCCTGTCGCCAGCTTTCGAGTATTGCCCCGGCGTTGCTGCCAGTGCCAGAACCAAGGATTACGATATTCACCAGAGTATGCGGCTTAGTTGGTTAAACATTTCCACTCTAGGCTGGCCTAGCGTAGCTTCGCAACGCTGCATGAGTGGCGTATGAACGAAAAAGCCGCCCGCGCAGTGTTTTGCGGGGGCGGCTCTTCGCACGGGAAGGGATTGCGCGACTAGTCGTCCTCGCCCAAGAGGCCCTCAGCGATGTCGCTGTTGGAATAGACGTTCTGCACATCGTCCAGTCCGTCCAGCGTGTCGATCAGCTTCATCAGCTTGCGGGCCGTGTCGGCGTCGCCCACGGGGATGTCGCTAGTGGAAATGTAGGCTATTTCGCTGGAGTCGGGGCTTATGCCAGCCTCTGCAAGCGCCTGCGAAAGGGTGTCGAATGCGCCAATGGGGCAGAGAACCTCGAACACTTCGCCCTCGCTCTTCATGTCCTCGGCCCCGTTTTCGAGCACAAGCTCCATCAGCTTGTCCTCGCTGGCCTTTTCCTTGGATATGATGAACTGGCCCTGTTTATTGAAGAAGCGGGCGAGCGAGCCGGGACCGGCAAGGTTGCCCCCGTGCTTGGAGAATGTGCTGCGAACGTCCGAGGCTGAACGGTTCTTGTTGTCCGTGGTGACGACCACCATGATGCCCACTCCGCCGGGGCCGTAGCCTTCGTAGAGCATCTCGAAGTACTCCACGCCGGGCAGCTCTCCGGTGCCCTTCTTGATGGCGCGCTCGACATTCTCGCTTGGCATGTTGGCGGCCTTGGCCTTGTTGAGGATGGTGCGCAGGCGGGCGTTCGAGTCGGGGTCTCCGCCGCCGCTCTTTGCGGCGAGTGTAAGCTCCTTGCTGAGCACGGAGAAGATTTTGCCCTTCTTGGCGTCAATTGCCGCCTTGTGGCGCTTGGTGGTGGCCCATTTGCTATGTCCGGACATAAGTATCTGCTTTCAGGACCGCAGGTAATCGGGGGCCTTGTGCCGATCGAGGATCTGCCTTCTGCTATCGAGGGCATATCCACAACCTTGCCTCCAGCCGCCGCCTCCTTGCCAGTCTCTAGTGATATTGAGTCGTTCCCGAGGGGTAATTGGGCCGGTAAGCCTAGCAATACAGCCCTCACAGTCAATTCCCGATGTTGGCGCAAATAGGGCATTCTAGAGGCGGGGCCCGCTCATGCAAACGGCCTCTACAAGTGCCTGCACAGTTTCAAGGCGGGCCGTCGGGCGGATGCCGTGCCCGAGGTTGACGATGTGCCCCGGCCTGCCCTGCATGGATAGGAGCAGTTGCTCCGTCGCCATTCGCGCCTTTTCCGGCTCCCCATCGAGTAGTTCCGGGGCCAAGTTGCCCTGCACTGCAATGTTCGCAGGAAGGCCGTCCGCTATCTTTCGCAGCTCGCAGTCCGGCCCTAGGCCCAGCACTCTTACCCCAGTTGCTGCCATGTCCGGGGCCAGCGTCTCCATGCCCTTGGCAAAGAGTATCACGGGCACATTGTCTGGCAGGCTGGAGACGATCTCTTTTACCCAGCGAAGCGAGAGTTCGCCGTAAAGCTCCGGCGGGCAGAAGGCTGCCCAGGAGTCGAAAATCTGCACCGCGTCCGCCCCGGCCTCTATCTGAAAGCGCAGGTGCGCCGCCACGGCCTCGCAAAGCTTCTCCATCAGGGTGTGGAACAGGCCCGGCGCTTCCCGGTGCATGGCCAGGGCTTTCTGGAAGGTAGCCCCGGCGGCCCGGCCTCCGCCCTCTGCCATGTAGCAGGCGAGCGTCCAGGGCGAGCCTGCAAAGCCAATGAGCGCCCTTTCCCTGCCAAGCTCCGCCCGCGTAAGGCGCAGGGCCTTTGGCAGATATGCGAGGCGCTCTTGCAGGGTGTCCCTGTCCGCCGACAGGGCATCAACCCGCGCGGCGCTATCCACTGCAAAGTCCATCCGTATGCCCTCGCCCTCGTTCAATGTGTAGGGCTGGCCCATAGCCTCGGGCACTACGAGTATGTCGCTGAAAATTATGGCAGCGTCGAAGCCGTAGCGGCGGATGGGCTGCATCGTGACTTCCGCAGCAAGCTCGGGTCTAGTCACCATTTCCTTGAACGGATGCCCGGCTCGCAGGGCGCGGTATTCGGGCAGGAAGCGACCTGCCTGACGCATTATCCAGAGCGGGGGCCGGTCCACGGCTTGGCAGGTGGCGGCGGCGAGGAAACGTTCGCGGGAATTCACGGCGCAACCAATACACAAAGCTGGGACAGCCTGCAAAGCTATCTGTTAAGCGCGCTTGTCCAGTTCGCTGCGGGACAGCTCGAAATACGTCGGCCTGCCCCTTGGGTCGGAAAGGGGGTTGCGGCAGGACATCAGGCGTCGGGCTAGCGACAAGACCTCCGCCTCGTCGTCTGCCCCGCTCGTATTGGCCGCGTGCAGACTGGCCATGCGGGCCAGAGTCTCGCGGGCAAGGGCGGCGTCGCGGTCGGGCCGCAGGCCGCCAGCAGAGATTTTATCCACGGCCTCTTTTACGAATTCCTCGCAGTGTTCGCCCTCGAACCACGCTGGTATGCTGCTGATGCGGAAGCTGTCCCCGCCAAAGCTTTCGATGCCGAAGCCGTTGGCGCGAAAGAAGTCCAGATGCTTTTCCAGCAAGGCCGCGAGGAGTGGGGGCAGCTCGAAAAGGTGGGGGAAGAGTAGCTGCTGGGCCAGAAGCTGCCCGCTTTCGAGCGATTGGAGGTAGTCCTCGTAGAGCACCCTGGCAAGGGCAGCCGGGCGATGCAGGCAGAGCAGCCCGTCGGGTGTTTCAAAAAGGACGTGCCGCCCGTGCGCTGTGCCGATGTAGCGCCAGCGGGCCGGGAGCGCGTCCGCGCGATGGGCGCTTGGCCGCGGCGAAGCTGTTGTCTTGGCCGTGGTAACTGGGGCTTGCGCAGGCGGCTTGAGCGGCTCCGGGGCAGGGCCTGCATCTGGCCGGGGCGGCGGCGTGGATGGCGCTATTTGCGCCGCAGATGGGCGCGCAGGGGCTTGAGGCACAAGAGCGGGCTGGGGGCTGCCCCTTTGCTGTATTGGTTCCGGGCGAGGATTATCCGCATAAGCGGGCCTAGCCAGTTGCGGGCGGATGGCGGGCGCTGGGGCTTCGATACGCTCCGGCGGATTAACTTTGGCGAACTTTGCCCCGTCCTCCCTTGCCAGTTCCTCCATGTGCTTCAGGACTGCGTCCCCGACAAAGGCGCATACGCCGCGCTCGTCGCGAAGGCGCACCTCGCGCTTGGTCGGGTGTACGTTCACATCCACGGCGCGGGGGTCCAGCTCCACAAAGAGGAATGCGGCGGGGAAGCGTCCCTTGTGTATGAAGCCGCGGCAGGCTTCGAGTAGCGCCGTTGCAATCTGGCGGCTTTCCACGGGTCTGGAATTGACATACAGGAAAAGTTCGGAGCGCGTTGCCCTGCCCGGGCCCGGCCGCGACAAAAGCCCGTGCAGGCGCAGGCCGGGCATGGCGGCATCGAGCCTTGCCAGTCCGGCGGCCAGTTCCCGTCCGAACACCTCGCCGACGCGCTCTGCCAGTCCCTTGCAGGCGGGGCTTGCGAACGCCTCGCGTCCGTTCTCGCGCAGCGTGAAGGCCACACCCGGATGCGCCACTGCCAGCAGGCGGCAGGAAAGGATGATGTGCGCGGCTTCTGTGCGGTCGCTCTTGAGGAACTTGCGCCTCGCTGGCACGCCCTCGAAAAGATGTGCCACTTCCACTCGGGTGCCCTTTGGCATACCCACGGCGCGCGGTGCGGACACCCGGCCTCCGTTTACCTGAATTTCCGTCCCCTCGTCCCAGCCTTCGGCACGGCTTCGCATGGTAAAGCGCGACACGCTGGCGATGCTGGGCAGGGCCTCGCCGCGAAAGCCGAAGCTGCCGAGCGAGTCCAGATCCCTTGCGCTTTTCAGCTTGCTCGTGGCGTGTCTTTCGACGGCTCTTGGCAAATCTTCAGGGCAGATGCCGCAGCCATCGTCTTCCACCACTATCAAACGGCGTCCTCCATCCTCGAAGGCCACCTCCACGCGCCGTGCCCCGGCGTCGAGGCTGTTCTCCACCAGCTCTTTGACAACGGCGGCCGGGCGCTCCACCACCTCGCCCGCGGCTATCTGGTTTGCCACATGCGCGGGCAGCACCCGTATGACGGGAGCCTGCCTGTATGTGCCTGTATGTGGGTCTTCGCTCAAGTGGGCGTGGAAGATTGAGGTTGCGCAGGACCATTCTTTCCGCATACACGCCTTCCGCGCCAGCAAAAACAGGCGCGGTATTTACAGCTTGGAAGAACGGCGTGTGGGGCCGCAACAGGGGCTTGCACAGTCCTTGTTACGATAGTTTGACATATAAAACGCAAAGAGCCGTCTAAAGGCCCGGAATTGGCTTGAAAAGCCATCTTTCAGGCTTTTGCTTAGTCCCCGAAAGCAGTGCCGTTAGCTAACTCTTCCCAACCCGCTGTTTTTACCCCCCTATTACACCCCATCGGAGATAATCAAACACATGAAGAATGAGGCCATTAACAAGGCAGGTCTTGTAGCTGCTGTTCAGGAAATTCTCGGCAATGACACAACCCGCAAGGCAGCCGAGGAATCAGTAAATGCCGTCGTGGAGGCCATCAAGAAGAGCCTCAATGAAGGCAAGAGTGTGCAGCTTGTCGGCTTTGGCACCTTCTCGGTAGCCGTTCGCAAGGCCCGTACCGGCGTCAACCCCCGCACCGGTGCCAAGCTCGACATTCCAGAGTCCAAGTCTGTGAAGTTCAAGGCCGGAGCCGGTCTCAAAAGCTCCAAGTAGGCCAAGTCAAAGTTTGACTTGCTTTTTTGACTTCAAAAGCCCGTCCCGCTTTCCGGGGCGGGCTTTTTTTGTGGCGCGGCGGCGTGCATATCCTATTGTGCAGGCTTCACTGCCCACCCACACAAGGCACCTTTTCATACATGAGTAGCTCCTTCGCACAAGTTTTCGGCAAAGAACCCCTCGTCTGCGCGCGCGCACCCGGACGCATCGAGTTTATCGGCAACCATACCGACTATAACGGCGGCCTTGTCATGGGCGTTGCCGTTGACAAGGGCGTAACCGTATCGCTCGCCCCGCGTGCCGATACCTCGATCAGCTTGGCCACCAGCCACGGCGAGCGGCCTGCTGTGGCCGACATTGCGGACATTCGCCCCCTTTCCGGCCCTGAGAGTTGGTGCAACTATGTGCTCGGGGTGGCCAAGGCCTTGATGGAGCAGGGGATGAATGCATCCAAGGGCTTTGACATCTATGTGGAGAGCGACTTGCCAAGCGGGGCCGGGCTTTCGAGCAGCGCAGCGTTGGAGTTATCGACGGGGCTAGGCTTGGCAAAGTTGTACAATTTCACAATCGACAAGGCCACTTTGGCTCGTGTGGGGCGCAAGGCGGAGAACCAGTTTGTTGGTATGCCCTGTGGCATCCTCGATCAGGGTGTGAGCGCGTTCGGCGAAAAGGACTCCATCGTGCGCATCGACTGCGCCAAGGAGAGCTTCAGCAGCATTCCGATGCCCCAGGGACTGCGCTTCTGGGTGTTCAACACGATGGAGAAGCACAACCTTGTGGAATCGCTCTACGCGACGCGGCACCGGGAATGCATGGACGCCTTCGCCTTGTTGCGCAAGGCGGGTAGCAAGGCAAATAACCTTGCCGAGGTGTCTCCGCAGAAGGTGCGTGCTGCTTCGCTACCTGCCGCGCTGGAGATGCGTGCCCTGCACGTTTGCGAGGAGCACCGCCGCGTCATCGCAATGGGCGAGGCGCTGGCCTCTTCCGATTTGTCCAGTGTGGGCCGCCTTCTCTCGGCATCGCACAACAGCTCTCGCACACTTTTTGAGAACAGCACCGAAAAGCTCGACGCCCTGGTGGCCATACTGGACAGGACGGATGGAGTCATTGGGGCGCGCCTGACAGGCGGCGGCTTTGGCGGGGCGGCAATGGCGCTCACGTTCGACACTTTCACGCAGAAGCAGGCCGACAAGGTTTGCGAAGCTTTCGCTGCCGAGTATGCGGGCGTAAGTCCGAACGTGTTCTGCGCCACGGCCGGGGCCGGGGCCAGGCTTATCTAGTCTTTGCCAAGGCGTCATTGCAGAGGGCAGGGCGAAAAGTCCAGTGGCATAACGTTGTCGTAACGCCGTGATGATTGGTTCATTGCGGCCTTGGTTACGCTAGAAATGGGGCCTTGGGTAGGCTATGGAAATTTTCTTTGCATACGGAGCGGCCATGTGCGATAAGATAAGCTGTCAGCCCCATTAAACATTCTTTTTATTATTCCTTTAGTTGCCCGCACTTTTTCTGAACGAATACAAGGGAACCTAGTCATTCATAGCATGGAGAAATCCACCAAGCCCACATTCACCCTAGATTTTGAACAGCCCATCCAGCTCCTGCGCGAGCGTTTCGAGGAGATGGTCCGCCTCTCAGGCGAGAATGGCTGCGAAGTGGGGCCGGAGCTTGAGGCGATGCGCGCTCGCATAGACGAGACGGTGCGCCGCATTTACCGGGAGTTGACGCCTTGGCAGAGGGTGCAGGTTGCAAGGCATCCGCGTCGCCCCTATGCGCTGGACTACATCAGGGCGCTCTTTGACGACTTTCAGGAGCTGCATGGCGACCGCTGCTTTGGCGACGATCAGGCGCTAATCGGCGGCACGGCATGGTTCGAAGGCCGCCCGATAATGGTCATAGCCCAGCAGAAGGGGCGTGACACACGTGAGAACATTGCCCGCAACTTCGGTATGCCTCACCCGGAGGGCTACCGCAAGGCCCTGCGCCTGATGAAGCTGGCGGAAAAGTTCCACATGCCGGTTGTCGTCTTTATCGACACCAAGGCCGCTTTCGCTGGCATAGGCTCCGAAGAGCGCCACGTTTCCGAAGCCATCGCGCGCAATCTTCTCGAAATGTCGGCCCTTGAGACGCCCACTCTTGGCGTCATCATAGGCGAGGGTGGCTCCGGCGGCGCGCTGGGCGTGGCTGTGGTGGACCGCCTCTTGACGATGGAATACGCCTACTACTCTGTGATACCCCCGGAAGGCTGCGCCGCCATTCTCTGGCGCTCGCGCGAGTACACCGAAAAGGCCGCAGCCGCGTTGCGCCTTGGTGGGCAGGAGCTTGTAAGGCAGGGTATTGCCGACGGGATGATCCCCGAGCCGGAGGGTGGGGCGCACAACGACCCCGACAGCGCCGCAGACATACTGCGAGAGCACATTTCCCGCAATTTGGCAGAGCTTCGCCGCATACCGCTGGAAAGGCTGTTGGAGAACCGCTACGCCAAGTACCGCAACATGGGCGTGTATGCCGAGGGTGCGGAAAGCCCGGCCATGAAGGCTGGCATAGCCGTAGCCGGGTAGGATCGGTAAGAACTCCGCCGTTACACGCCTGTGGATAGCAGGCTGCCAAGCTGTTGCAGGATTTCGTCCGGGGCGCCGTTGTCCTCCATGGCCAGATCCATGCAGGACAGTGCCTCGTGAGCCTGTTCCTCCAGGCTGCGGCCGCTTGCTATCAGGGCAAAGCGCATCTTGGGATGTGCCATTTGCAGCTCGCGCACCAGTGCCACATCCACCCCGTCCGCACCCAGCAGGATTGTCAGCAGTAGGTCCGGGCAGCGCGGCGCCTCGCGCAGGTAGCGCCTCATGGCCTCGGGCCTTTTGAAGCAGATAAGCTCCCATTCCCGCTCGTGCATACGTCCCACAATGTCGAAGGCCGCCGTGTCGGCGCTCGATAGCACCGCAACGCAGGGCCTGCGGCGCTGGTCGCATTCGCCAAGCATCTGCTCGTCGCAGAGGTTTTCGCTGAAGTCCGCCAAAGGCAGGTAGATGTAGAATACCGTGCCCTTGCCCGTCTCGCTGTGGACGGCGATTCGCCCCTTGCTCTGGGTTATGAACAGGCGGGCGTTGTATAGACCGAAGCCGGAGCCGCGCGTAGCTTCCTTGGTGGTGAAGAATGGATCCCAGATGCGCGATTGCAGCTCCTGAGGTATGCCGCAGCCGTTGTCGGAGAACTCTATCAGCACACCTTCGCGAGGGCAGGGGGCGGTGAAGCCCGGAGCCTTGTCGAAGAGTATCTCCCCTTCGGCAATGCGGCCCACCTTTATGCAGATGCGCCCGTCGCGCTCGATGGCGTCGCGGCTGTTGATGGCAAGGTTGAGTATCGTCTGGCGGAAGGATACATCGTCCAAGTACACGGGCAGCTCCTCGCCAGTGAGGACTAGGTCTATCTTTGTATGCTTTGGCAGGACGGCGCGGATGAGGTCCATCTGCTCGCCGAGGAGGTTTTCCAGATTGAAGTAGTTCTTCTGCCCAGCCACCTCGCGGTTGAGGTCTATGATGCGGCGAACGAGCTTTCGCGCCTCGCGGCTGGATTCCATTATCTGGTGCATTCCGCGCTGCCAGGGGTGCTCCTTGTCGAGCGAGGAGCAGTACAGCTCCGACAGGGAGAATATGCCCGCCATGACGTTGGAAAAGTCGTG
>LVBW01000070.1 GCA_001604585.1 Puniceicoccales bacterium Verruco_02
GCGTAGAAGGTGGCCTTGGGCATGTGGCAGGGAAGGCCCATCTCGTTGAAGCGGCGTACGATAAAGTCGCGGCGGCGCTGGTAGGAGTCCCTCATGCGGCGCACTTCCTCGTCCCCGTTGCGGAAGGCCTCGATGGAGGCTTCCTGGCTGAGGATGGGGGCGCACATCATGGCGTACTGGTGGACTTTGAGCATCGCGTCGATGAGTTCGCGCGGCCCGGCTGCGTAGCCGAGGCGGAATCCGGTCATTGCGAAAGCCTTCGAGACGCCGTGCAGGAATATGGTGCGTTCGCGCATTCCGGGGATAGTCGCGATGCTGGTGTGCTCGAAGCCGTCGTAGGAGAGTTCGGCATAGATCTCGTCGCTTACGACGATCATGTCCTTTTCGATGCAGAACTTGGCTATCTTTTCGAGGCGTTCTTTTTCCGCCACGCCGCCTGTGGGGTTGGTCGGGAAGTTGAGCAGTATCATGCGGCAGTCCGGCTGCCAGCAGCGTTCCAGCTCCGCGGGGTCGAGGGCGAAGTCGTCCTCCGCGCGGGTGGGGATGGCCACGGGTATGCCGTGCGCAAGGGCTATCGAGGGGTTGTACGACACAAAGCAGGGTTCGTGGTACATAACCTTGTCGCCGGGATTGATCAGGGCGCGTATGGCGAGGTCCATGGCCTCGGATACGCCCACGGCGATGAGGATTTCGTCGTCCGGGCAGTAGTCGAGCTTGAATACCCGGTTAAGGTAGTCGTTGATGACCCGGCGCAGGCGTATGAGGCCGAGGTTGTTCGTGTAGGAGGTTTTGCCTCTTTCGAGTGCGAAGATGGCGGCTTCGCGGAATGCCCAAGGGGTGACGAAGTCAGGCTCGCCCACGCCAAGTGATATGGCTTGTGGGTTTTGCTCGACTATGGAGAAAAACTCGCGGATGCCGGATTTTGGAAGAACCCGGACATGGTCCGCAATATATCGTGTGTAATCAGGCATGGACAAGGGGGAAGGGGGATAACCCCTTCACCCCAGATGCTTGCGCATCTGCTGAAAAGGGGCCGCTGAAAAGCTTATTGTCTCAATATAAAGGTAAGCCAAGGGGGATAACCCCTTGACCTTGGATGCTTTCACATCCACTGGAAGAATGGATGTGGGCGGTGGTTTCGTATTTCTGTATATGTCTTGGGATAGCCGCACGAAGTCGGCGTAAGGGCATAGCCCTTCAGAGCATCCGAAAGGATGCGCGGGTCCGGGCCTTCCGGCCCGGTCAGGCGGAGACGGAGGGTTTGTCGGGGTCCTGCTGGTCGCGTTCGAACATGTACCCCTGCTCCTTGTACACCTTCAGCATGAAATGCGTTGCCGTGGACAACACACCCTCGATGCTCGAAAGACGAGCCGCGACGAAATTCGCCACACTGTGCAAAGTCTTGCCATGCACAAGAACGTGCAGGTCATAAGCCCCGCTCATCAGGTAGCAAGTCTCAACCTCGCGAAAACGCGCAATACGCTCCGCAATACGATCGAAACCACCCTCGCGCTCCGGAGTAATCTTCACCTCGATAAGCGCGTGGACGCTATCGCCCTCGGCAAGATAGGCCGGGTGGAACACGGGCCGCCAGCCAAGCAGAATACCCTTCCGCTTAAGCTCCGCCAACTCGCGCTCAACGGTCTCCTCGTCGAGGGCGAGAATCTTGCCAATCTGGTTCTGGTCGAGCATCTCGCCCTCCAGAAGCAACTTCAGTACTTCGTCTGCCATGATGTTATTCCTGTAAGATTATACCTTTTAGCCTGCGCGGTCCAGCCCGCACATCGAACGATTCACAAGCCTTACCGCGCAAACGACAACAAAAAGGCGGACCCCCTTCCGGTGAGTCCGCCCTTGAAATTAAACTCAAAGACCAGCCTACCAGAAGATGATGTAAAGGGCCACCGTGGCGATGCACACGGCAATACCGGCCCATTTGGCACCCTGTGAGTGCTCCATCACAAGCGCACCGTTCTGCGGTAACTCCACGGGCTTGGACGAAGGACGAATGAGCGTGAGAAGCGCGATTATGGCGCAGATTACGCCGAAGGATATCGCCATGCGGTTCAGGAAGGCGATGTCGTTGGCGAATAGCTTCAGTCCGCCGTAAATGGCGACATTGAGCAAGATGCCCAGCCAGCCGACGTAGCGCGGGGTGCGCTTGCTGAAGAACCCAAACAGGAACACAGCAAGGACGCCGGGGCTGACAAAGCCCTGAAACTCCTGAATGAAGGTAAAGACGCCGCCCCACTTGGGATTGTTAAGACTCGGCGCAATGAGGCAGGCGATGAGAACGAACACAATCACGCATACGCGGCCAGTTGTGACCAGCTCCTTTTGCGAGGCGCCTTTGCGGAATAGCTTCCCGTAAAGGTCCATCGTGAAAAGGGTGGACGCGCTGTTGAGCATCGAGGCCAGAGTGCTGACCACGGCGCCGAAAATCGCCGCCAAGACGAACCAAGTAAGGCCCGGCTTGAGCAGGTTCTTCAGCAGCACGGGGAAGGCGCTGTCGTAGTCGTGCCCGACTAGCTTAGTTGACTGTTTCAGGCCCTGCGCCTTGCCCGTGGCCAAGAGAGTCTCGTTCTCCGCAAATACGGCCTCGGGCGTAGTGGGCGCGTGCTCAAGCATCTTGCCAACGGCCACGCTGTTGTGGGCGAGAATCTCGACCGTATCGTTGTAATACAGCTTTGCATAGCTCTCGGAGAAGGGGACTAGCAGCTTGGCGTCGGCCTTGTACTGGGCGATGATGGGGGCGTTCTTTACCGTGGCGTTCAGCTGAAGGTCCGCGCTGAACATGTTGTAGGCCATGATGCCCGGAATCACGACGATGAACGGGATGACCAGCTTCAGCGCTGCGGCGAACACGATGCCCTTCTGGCCCTCTGCGAGGGACTTGGAACCAAGTGTGCGCTGCATGATGTACTGGTTCAGGCCCCAGTAGAAAAAGTTCGGAATCCACAGACCGACGACAAGCGCCGTCCAAGGCACGGAAGAGTCCGTCGAGGGACGAATCATGTGCAGCTTGCCACCCGCGCCGTTAGCGCCCTCCAAGGCCGGCCCCATGTTTAACAGATGCACGCGCTCGATAGCTCCCGCGTTCTGGAGCTGTTCGACTGTGGCAGTGGATGTGGCCACCTTGGTTTTGATAAGTTCGACCGCGTCCATTGCGCCGATGTGTACAAGGGCGAAGTAGCCCAGCATGGCACCGCCGATAATCAAAGCCGAACCCCAGATAAGGTCCGTCCATGCGCAGGATTTAAGACCGCCGACAAAGACGTAAAGCGCGGCGCAGGTGCCGATGATCCAGCAACCAACCGTGATGTTGCCAAGATCCAGACCGAAAAGAGAAGTGTCCGCAAAGAACACCGTGATTACCTTGGCGCCTGAGAAAACGACCGTCGCAGTGGGCACGCCGACAAGTATGACCAGAGAAACGATGGCCATGATAGTGCGCGAAACCACGTCATAGCGGTATTCGAGAAATTCCGGAATGGTGTATATGCCGCACTTGAGGAAGCGGGGCAGGAAGACCACGCCGACGACTACCAGCGTAATGGCGGCCATCCACTCGTAGGATGCAATGGCCATGCCCACCCAGTCGGCGGCGTTGCCGGACATGCCAACGAATTGCTCTGTGGAGATATTGGCAGCTATGAGCGAGAAGCCTACTAGCCACCAGGTAAGGCCGCGCCCGGCGAGAAAATATTCGCTCGCGTCGTTGCCGATGGTATCCGAACGGCCCTTGCGGCCCTTGAAAATGCCGAAGGCGATGACGCCGACGACAGCCACGACAAATAGTACAAGATCTATTGGGTGCATTTGTGGGGTAGTGAGATGGGTAAACGAAAGGACTATTATGGACGGAATACGGCCCAATGTCGAGGGCGCAGCTTGTCATACAATGAGTGTTTTTGCGTAGGATCTAGCCAGCGGGGCCGTTCAGCAAGTGGCAGATGTCGCAGCGATGTCCGTCGCAGCCTCTGGCCGTGCAGTGCTCGCGCCCGTAGTGTATGATTTGCAGGTGCAGCCTGCCCCATGTTTCGCGGGGGAAGAGCATTTTCAGGTCGCGCTCGGTCTTTTCCACGCTGTGCCCGTCCGAGAGCCTCCAGCGGGCCGCAAGGCGGTGGATGTGCGTATCCACCGGGAAGGCGGGCTGCCCGAAAGCCTGCACCATGAGGACGCTTGCGGTCTTGTGCCCGACACCCGGCAACTCTTCCAGCTTTTCCAAGCTGTCCGGCACTTGACCGTCGTAATCCTCCGCAATTATGCGCGAAAGCTCGCGAATGGCCGAGGCCTTGCGTTCGGATAGGCCGCAAGGGCGAACGATTGCACGTATGGCCTCCATTTCCTGCCGAGCCATGTCCGCCGGGTTGTCCGCAAGGGCAAAGAGCCGGGGCGTAACCTGGTTGACGCGGACATCCGTACACTGGGCGCTCAGAACCACGGCCACGAGCAGGCTGTACGCGTCTCGATGGACGAGCGGAATGGGCGGGGCGGGGTAGAGTCGTCCCAGTTCCCTCTGGACGATGGATGCGCGTTCCTTCCGGGTCATTGGCGAAAAATATGAAAAAGCATCGCCCAAGGGAAACGTCTTTGTTGCACGGGCGGGGGTGGAGTGCAAATATCGCTTCCTTTTTCAAGAAATGAGCACGCAGGTCACGAACACAGAACGCGAGAACGCCCCCTATTACATTGCTGCGCCCAAGGCGGAACTTGACGCCATGCTGGCTAGGGTGGGGGCGGAGAGTCTGCACGCCCTCTTCTCGCACATTGCGCCGCAGTTCCGCTTCGAGAGCCTGCCGGGCCTGTCCATGTCGCAGAGTTTGGCGGAAGTGGAGGCAGACATTACCGTAATGGCCGCCCGCAACAAGATTGCGCTGTCCTTTGTTGGCGACGGTCTGCCCGACTACTCTACGCACGGCATTGTCGATTACGTCTGTTCGATTCGTGGCCTCTTAACCGCCTACACTCCATATCAGCCAGAGCGAGGGCAGGGGACTCTTTTCGCCCTCTGGGCCTACCAGTGTCTGATGGCCGCGCTGACGGGCTTTGAGGCCGTGAATGCCAGTCTTTACGACCGCTCGACGGCTCTCTTCGAAGCCCTGACCGCGGCGCACCGCCTCTCGAAGGGTGGTGCAGATGTGGTGATACTGCCCGAGGCCCTGCATCCGGCGGACATCGAGGTGGTAGAGACTCTCGCTGCGGATACGAAGCTGAAGGTCGAGCGTTTCCCGCTGGATCCCAATACGGGTTGCACCAATGTGGCCGCCTTGCGTGCCCGCGTGGCCGAGCTTGGTGCGTCATTTGCAGGCATGGCTTTCCCGCATGTGAACTGCCTAGGCATCGCCGAGGATGTGGACGCAGTCGCGGATCTTTGTGCAGAAGTCAAGGCGCAGCTTGTCGCTGTCGTTGACCCGCTTCTTCTTGCAGCCGGTGGCCTCAAGCAGCCTTCGCTATGGGGTGCCAGTGGCGCGGACATGGTCGTTGGCGAGGCGCAGCATCTGGCCGTGGCTCCGTGCTTTGGCGGGCCGGGCCTCGGCCTTTTTGCCGTGCGCTATGACGACAAGCACCGCAACGCCATTCGCCAAAGTCCTGGCCGCTTCGTGGGCAAAGCGCTGGACGCGCGCGGGCAGGACTGCCGCGTGATGGTGCTCTCCACCCGCGAGCAGCACATCCGCAAGGAGAAGGCCACTAGCAACATATGCTCCAATCAGGCCTTCATGGGCACTCTGGCAGGAGCGGCCATGCTGGCACGCGGCGGCAGGGGCCTTGCCGACATGATTGCCAAGGCACGCCGTGCGGCCCTGCTGGCCGTGGAGAAGCTGACGCAGATCGAAGGCGTGCGCCTGGCCTTTGCGGACGCGCCCTTCTTTGCCGATGTGGCGCTGGAGCTGTCCCGTCCTGTGGCGGACCTTGTCGAGCACTGCCGCAAGGCTGGTATTCACGTCGGTGTCGATGCCTCGGCGCGAGTCGCTGGCGGACGCCGCATTGTGCTACTTTCCTTCAGCGACCGCCACGGCGCGGCCGATGTCGCAAGGCTGGCTGATGCCTTCCTGTCCTTTTTCGGTGGGAAAAAGGTGGATATGCAGGCTGCGCCGGAGCTTCCACTTTCGCTGCGCCGCGCCACAGCGCCTTCCATCCCCTGCATCCCCGAGGCGGAGCTGAAGGCTTGGTATGACGAGCTTGGCAGCCTGAACCTTTCGCCGGACGCAGCGCCTTACCCGCTTGGCTCCTGCACGATGAAGTACAATCCGATGCTGAACGAGAAGCTGGCGGCTCTCTCCGGCTTTACGCGCGCGCACCCCGCCGCGCCTCTGACCGATGTGCAGGGTTCGCTGGAGATTTTGTATCTTTCGCAGGAATGGTTCCGAGAGATTACCGGCCTTGCCGGAGTCTGCACCCAGCCAGTGGCCGGTGCGCATGGCGAACTGCTGGGGCTCAAGCTCTTTCAGGCCTATCACCGCGCAAACGGGCAGGGCGATTCGCGAAAGATCATCCTCCTGCCGCACTCCGCTCATGGCACCAACTTCGCCAGCGCGGCGGCTGCCGGTTACGAGGGGGCGAACATCGTGCAGCTCGACGCCGACAGCGAGGGGCGCGTGGACATGGCGGCTCTCGACGCGGCCATCGCCACGCACGGCGAGACCATTGCGGGCATCATGGTGACTAACCCCAATACGAGCGGCATTTTCGAGACGGCATTCCGCACGATTGCGGACAAGATTCACGCCGTGGGCGGTCTTGTTTATATGGACGGCGCGAACATGAACGCCGTTGCCGGTCATGCAAATCTTGGTGCACTGGGCGTTGACGCTGTCCACAACAACCTGCACAAGACCTGGTCCATCCCGCACGGGGGCGGCGGCCCCGGCGATGCCTTTGTAGCGGTGTCGGAACGGCTCCTGCCCTTCATGTCTGGCGTGCAGGTCGTGAAGAACGCCGATGGCACTTTCTCCACGCTGAAGCCGCAGAAGAGCATTGGCTCCTTCCACCGCCACTATGGCAATTTCCTCAACAAGATTCGCGCCATGGCCTACCTCAAGCGCCTTGGTGGCGACGGGGTGCCGGTTATGAGCGCGGTGGCTGTGCTGGCGGCTCGCTACCTCTTTGAGAAGCTCAAGGGCGAGTTCCAGCCCCTGCCAAAGGGTTCCGCCCAGCCGCGTATGCACGAGTTCATCCTTTCGCTCAAGGAGGAGGACTTTGCCAAGATTGAAGCTGCGGGCATAACACGTGGCGCGGCGATTACGGGAATTGGCAAGCTGTTCCTAGACTTCGGCTACCATGCGCCCACGATGTCTTTCCCCGAGGTTCACGGCATGATGATAGAGCCTACGGAGAGCTTCACCGTGGCCGAGCTGGACCGCCTTGCGGATACCGCGCTGGCCATACTGCGCCTTGTGCGGGCAAATCCGGCCATAGTTCTGCACGCTCCATACACGATGCCCACGGCGCGAGTTGACGAGGTGGGGGCAAATCGCAAGCCAGTCCTTTCGGAGGAATTTGCCACTCTGCCCAAGCTGCCGCGCTGTGCCGGGGCGGAGCCTGTGCGCAATCCGATACTCTTGCCAGTCGAAGAGATAGAGCAGGTCCTTGGCGAAATATCTGTCAAATGAGCCGAAGCGGTGTTTCGTGTGGCAATCTGGTGAAAAACAGGTAGAATCTGCGCCACTATGACGGCCGCAGCTACCCCATTGCCTGATCGTCATCTGATCGAGCCCTTGTTCAGAGCCGTTAAGCATGTGTTCGAGACCAATCTCGTGCGCCGCACCAGCATGACTGCTGTCATGAACGTCGAGCAGCTTGCGGCAAGCCTCAAACAGGATTCCGAAGGGCTTACATTCAGCGCGGTGAAGTGTACCGGGGATGTCGAATGCGCTGTGGCCTTGATAACTCCTGCCGGGTTGAACTTTGTCTTTGCAAGGGACTTTCTCGATGTTGACGACTCGATGCTTCAGCTCGGCGCAGAGTTGCCCGTGTACCGCGATTCAGCGGGCGAAATCAACAACATGATAGCGGGCACGTTTCGCAACATGCTTTCCAAGAACATGATGAATTGTAGGCTTACCCCGCCCTTCATCCTCGACGGCTATGCGCCCCTTCTCAGCTCTCTTGCGAAGGCAAAGAGCGCCGTCATTTCTTGCTTCGATGTGGAGGAGTTCGTAATCACGGTTTGTCTTTGGACTTGATCCCGCTCCTTTTCATCTGCAAGTGAAGGTTGCAATGTCATCTGATAATACAGCTGGGGGAGAGGTATCCCCCCGTACAGAAAGCCGCAGGCCGGGCCTTTTCAGCCGTCTCTTTCCTGCCATCAGCTTCTACACTGGGGCTTTTTTCGTCGTGCGCTGGGCGGCTCTTATCGTGCGCAGTGGCAATACGGAGCTGGAGGTCTTTGCCAATGCCAGCATCGGGGTGCGGGGCGCTGTCGAAAGGGTGGGCGGGCGCGTAATTGTGGAAAATCTCGACGTTCTGCGTCGCCTGAACGGGCCCTGCGTCATTGCGGGAAACCACATGAGTAGCCTCGAAACGGTGGTGCTTCCGGGTCTTGTCATGCCTGTGACTCCGATGACCTTCGTGGCCAAGAAGAGCC
>LVBW01000010.1 GCA_001604585.1 Puniceicoccales bacterium Verruco_02
TGTATAAATGCAGACTTGCCTTCTACCTAATATAGTGTGTTAACAGAACAGTGCGGTTGAAGAACTCAGCCGGTCCTCTCTGTCCTCCCGGTACATTTCCCCTTTCCACAAGCGACATGTCTGATAAGTGCCGCAGCTCAGTGCTCAACGTTGCTCTTGATATCGGAGACGCCAGGTCATCTGGCCGCATCTGCGAGATGTTGAACAATTCCGGCGCTGGCAAATGGTTGGTGAGTCTGGCATACTCCGGGGAAGTTCATGGCAGGCCCGATGCCATGCTGCTCGTTCATCCCGATGCCGACTGGGCACAGGTGCTTACAAGCGCCAAAGCCCGCTGGCAGGGCATTCCTCTTTACATCGCAGTCCGTGCCCCCTTCCCGGAAAAGGACATGAGTCTTGCCGTGGAAAAAGGCGCCGCAAAGGTGTTACCCTTTGCCGACGAGGCGCAGATGCTGCGCTCCATAGTGACCCAGCTCGAGAGCATGGTGCAGGAGACGGAACAACTTGAAACGCCAGCCGCTCCGGCAGAGGCCCCGGCGGCGACTCTGGACCCGGTCCCGGAGGCAAGTCCTGCGCCTGTACCTGCCGAGGAGGCCCCAGAGCCTGTCGAAGCCCCGCCCATTTCCGCAAGTCCCGCACCCGAGGCCGCTCCGCTCCCCGAAGCTCCTGCCGCAAATAACGAAGCTGAAAAAAGCGTATCTCTGCCCCGGACGAGTGCGGAGGCAGCGCCAGCAGAAGCTGTGCAGAAACCTTTTGATGAAGCCGCGCCAGCGCAGACTCTGCCAGCCGAATGCCCCCTGTCTTCGTCAGCCACGTACAACTACGGCCTGATGTTGCCCTGTGCCGTGGTGGTAATTAAGCTGGATCGCAAGGTGGTGTTCTGGAACGACTCTGCCGAGGCGCTCTTTGGCAGAAGCCTTGCGCAGGTAAACGGGCAGCCCGCGGCGCAGGCTTTGGGCGTGGATGAAGAATTTGTCAGTGCCCTTGTTGACTGCAAGGACGCTAGCAAGTCAGGCGAAATCCGTATCAAGCGCAGCGAGGCCGAGGACATGGTGTGTCAGTGGCGCGCCCGTCCATGCAGCTGTAGCGAGGGAGTGGTAGTCGTGTTCGACGACATCACAAGCCGTGTTCAGGTCGAGCATGAGCTGCGCGAGGCAATCCGCGCCGCAGACGCCGCCTTCCGCGCCAAGAGCGAGTTTCTCGCCGTGATGAGCCATGAGATACGCACTCCGATGAATTCCATAATAGGCTTCACGGAGCTGCTTTTGGACACCCCCGTGGACAAGCGCCAGCGCGACTACATGGAGATTGTCCGCGCCAACGGCATCACCCTTCTGGAGCTTATCAACAACGTCTTGGAGTTCTCCCGCATCGAGTCCGGCAAGGTGGAGGTGCAGCTTGCGCCTGTGGACCTTTCCGAACTTGTCGCCGGAGTCATCGACTCGATGTGGGTAGAGGCCTCGCGCAAGGGTATCGAGCTTTTCTCGCGCATACAGGACGAGGTGCCGCAGAAAGTCATGGCCGTCGAGCTGGAGCTTCGCCGCATATTGCTCAATCTTGTAAGCAACGGCGTCAAGTTCACCGATCATGGCGCCGTGCAGGTCATCGTTCAGGTGCTCTTCTCCGAGGAGAAGCACTTCCTGCTCTTCCAGGTTAGCGACACGGGCATAGGTATAGATCCCGCCAAGGCCGACCGCCTCTTCAAGACTTTCAGTCAGGTGGACAGCTCTTCCACTCGCCGCTACGGGGGCACGGGCCTCGGCCTTGCAATAAGCAAGAAGCTTTGCGAGTCGATGGGCGGGCGCATGTGGATGCAGTCCACGCCCGGCAAAGGGTCCACCTTTTACTTCACAATGCCCCTCATCACGGTGGACCATGCCCAGTTGCCCAAGCCGAGCAACACGGGCAGGACCATCAATGCCGACACCGGACCCCGCCCGCCTGAGACAGACCGCGCCCTGCGCATCCTCGTGGCCGAGGACGAGCCGATGAACCAGCTCCTTGTGAAGCGTTTCCTCGCCAAACTAGGCCAGAGTTGCGACCTTGCCAACAACGGCAGGGAGGCGGTGCAGAAGCTGGCACAGAACACGTACGATCTTGTGCTCATGGACGTGCAGATGCCTGAGATGGACGGCATCAACGCGGCAAAACAGGTGCGCTCGGGCGTATGCGGGGACCATCACAAGGGCGTTTACATCTGCGCACTGACGGCCTACGCCATGGCGGGCGACCACGAACGCTGCATCGACGCGGGCATGAACGACTACCTCTCCAAGCCGCTCACCCTGCCTTCGCTTCGCCGAGCCATCGAGCGCGCCGCAGAGCAGCTTTCCGGCGGCAAGAACCAGTCGCGCTAGCGAGTTCGCCATGCCGCAGCTTCCCGTCAGTATGCAGGGAGACGCCGCAGTATGCCTTCTGCCCCGCCCGCAGGGCATGGCTGTTCGCAGTGCTCCATTCCCGGCCCCGCCAAGGCTTGCTGCCGACTATTCCAATTCCGGGCCGCTACTGCACGAGGCGGAAACCGCTGTTGCGATATTCGGCGCTGCCGGCGAAGTGGCCATAGACCCGGACGCCGCGTATATCATCCGCTGCGAGTACGACGCAGCCCATCAAGACGAGGCATACGGACTGAATATCGGCGAAACGTGTTCCGTGATACTCGCGAGTACTGGCTCGGGCATTCACCGCGCTCTGTCCACAATGGCTCAACTGATCATCGGCGGACAGCTCGCGCAGATGGATATAGAGGACCGCCCCCTTCTGGCCCGTCGCGGCTACATGCTCGACATCAGCCGCGACCGCGTGCCCGCCCGCCGCACCCTGCTGCACATCCTGAACGCCCTCTGGCTATGCAAATACAACGAGCTTCAGCTCTATGTGGAACACACCTTCGCCTTTGCCGGGCATGAAGAGGTGTGGCGGGACGCCTCGCCCCTGCGTGCCGATGACATCCGCTGGCTGGAGGACCAGTGCGCGGCAAGGGGTATGGAGCTGGTGCCCAACCTCAACAGCCTCGGCCACTTCGGGCGCTGGCTGAAGCACCCTCGGTACGGCCACCTGTCCGAATGCCCCGATGGCATCACTTTGCCCAATGGCCGCGTGATGCCCCCTGGCGGGACTACGCTGGCCCCCGGAGGGGAGGCGCTGGCCTTCCTCGACAGCCTGTACGCACAGTATCTGCCCCTCTTTGCCAGCGGGATCTTCAACGCGGGCCTCGACGAACCCTGGGAACTGGGCCTTGGCCGCAGCCGTGCGGAGTGCGAGGCGAGGAGCAGGCACAGCGTGTATCTTGACCACCTGCGCGCCGTGGCTTCCCTAGCGGATAAGTACGGGAAAAAACTACAATTCTGGGCCGACATCGTGCTTGAGGCCCCCGAGCGAGTCCCGGAGCTGCCGCCGGAGGCCACGGGAATGATCTGGGGCTACGAGGCCGGGCACCCCTTTGCAGAGCATTGCGCGGCATTTGCGCGGGCGGGGCTTCCATTTGTGGTCTGCCCCGGCACCACGGGCTGGAACAGCATCGCAGGCCGCTGGCAGAACGCCCGTGCCAACATTGCCGAGGCAGTCCGCAGCGCCGTGGCGGAAAAGGGAAGGGGCGTCCTTCTTACCGACTGGGGCGACAACGGCCACCATCAGGCCCTGCCAGTGAGCCTGCCGCCGCTATTGCACTGCGCCCAGCTAGCATGGAACGGCAACGAAGTGCCGGACGTGGACATCGCCGCCGCGCTCGACCGCATTGTACTTCGCGACGAAGCGGGCGTCTGCGGCGAGGCTCTGCTCTCGCTGGGCAGCCTTGGCGAACGTCACTTCGCGCTGCGCCTGCACAACTGTTCGCCGCTCTGGAGGCTGCTCTTTAGCCCGGCTGCTGAACAGCCCTCGCTGTTGCCGCCCGGTGATGCCGCGAACATCCCGGCCGCCCGTTCGGAACTGGAGGGCCTGCTGGCCGCTATCGCCCGTGCAGAGCCGAAGGGAATGGGCGGGGCGCTCGTTCGCAGCGAGCTGGAGCTGACGGCGGAGCTGCTCCTGCTGGCCTTGGACAGGGGCGTGGGCATGGTGGAGGCCGGGCGTCACAAGGCCCTTTGCGACAGCTTCGAGGAACTCTGGCTCATGCGCAGCGAACGTGGAGGCCTGAAGGACAGCCTGTCGCGCCTAGGCCGATCTGCTCTCGAATCCTGAGCGTCGGTCCATATTTACGTTCTTTTGAAACGACATGTGCGCCAAATATGTTATGAACATTCGTAGGCATGGCCCCTGAGGCCGGGCACTTGTACAATCACACACAAAATCCCCCCCATGAACATTTGCTGCATCGGAGCAGGTTACGTCGGCGGCCCCACGATGGCCATGATCGCCCACAAGTGCCCGGATATCCGGGTGAACGTCGTGGACATCAACGCGGCGCGCATAGCGGCGTGGAACAGCGACGAGCTGCCCGTTTACGAGCCTGGCCTGTTGGAGATTGTGAAAGGAGCCAGAGGGCGGAATCTCTTCTTCTCGACCGATGTGGACGGGGGCATTGTCGGGGCGGACCTCATCTTCATGTGCCTGCCCACCCCCACCAAGAGCTACGGCGAGGGTGCCGGCAGCGCGGCGGACATGACCTACATCGAGATAAGCGCCCGCCGCATCGCAGAGCTTGCCAAGGGCAACAAGATAATCGTCGAAAAGAGCACCGTGCCCGTGCGCACGGCCGAGACGATACGCCGCATCCTCGACGCACCCGGCAGCGGGGCGACATTTCAGGTGCTGTCCAACCCGGAGTTCCTCGCGGAAGGCACAGCCGTTGCAGACCTCGAAAACCCGGACCGCGTGCTCATCGGCGCGGAACAGACCCCCGAGGGGCAGAAGGCTCTTCAGACTCTCGTGGACATATACGCCCGCTGGGTGCCGCGCGATAACATCATCACCACCCGCCTTTGGTCCAGCGAGCTGTCCAAGCTGACGGCCAATGCCTTCCTCGCCCAGCGCATATCTTCGATAAACGCCATGAGCGCCGTCTGCGAGGCCTCCGGCGCGGACGTTCAGGAGGTGGCGAGGGCCATCGGCAAGGACAAGCGCATAGGGCCATACTTCTTGCACGCGAGCGTTGGCTTTGGCGGCTCCTGCTTCCAGAAGGACGTGCTGAACCTCGTCTATCTATGCGAGGCGTTCAACCTGCCCGAGGTGGCCGAGTACTGGCGGCAGGTCGTCAAGATGAACGACTACCAGCGCCGCCGCTTCGCCCGCAAGGTGTTGCACAAGCTCTTCAGCACTGTCAGCGGCAAGCGCATCGCGGTCTTCGGCTTCGCCTTCAAGCGCGACACCAACGACACGCGAGAGTCCAGCGCCATCTACATATGCCGCGATCTGCTTGAGGAGCGCGCAAAGCTGGCCATATACGACCCCAAGGTGGAGGCAGCGCAGATATTCAAGGATCTGGGTCGCAAGGAGGGCGATGCGTCCATAGAGATTTGCGCCGACCAGTATGAGGCCGCTGCGAATGCCGACGCCGTGCTTATCCTCACCGAATGGGAGCAGTTCCGCTCCAAGAACATGGACTACGCAAAGGTGTACGAGCTGATGCGTAAGCCTGCCTTCCTCTTTGACGGGCGCAACCTTACAGACCTAAGCCAGATGCGTGCAATCGGCTTCAACGCCGAGGGTATAGGCAAGGGCCTTTGATTGGGCCGTGTAGTGGCGCGTTTGTAAATGGGCAACTTTTCCACCCCTCTGGCGGGGCCAAGGGTTGCATTGCGCTCCGGCCCTGACAGTATCCGTGACAAAGGAGCCAAACGATGCCAGCAATTCCCCGCTATGTAATCTGCGTCTGCACAGGCAACATCTGCCGCAGCCCCATGGCCGAGGCCCTGCTTCGCCACGCCCTTGCCGCAGAGCCGGAGCCTTTGCGCTCGCTTCAGGTGACTAGCGCTGGGGTCAGCGCATGGCCGGGCCAGCCCATATCCTACCACTCTGCGCAGGCCCTGAAGAAGGTGGGCATAGACTTTTCTACGCACAAGAGTCGGGAGCTTAACGCGGCTATGCTTTCCCGCGCCGAGCTTGTCATATGCATGACGCAGAGCCACCGCAGCGTCATCGAGATGGAATTTCCCGGCAGCAAGGTTCCGGTTCTTTTGATGCGCGAGCTATTGCCCGGTGCCGAAAGCGCCGAAGTGCCAGACCCCTACGGGGCCGACATGCAGGTGTACGAGGAAACGCGAGACGCCATAGTGGAAGCCATCCCCAGCATAGTTAATTACTTGCGCGAGAAGCTGGTCCCCGCTTCCTGAACAGGCAGGTCTGGCCCCTGTCTTTTCGAGGCTTTGCCGGGTGGCAGAAAGATGTGTTGACAAGCATCCCTTGGCAGGGCGGCATGTATGCTTTCCACCGTAATTCGCAATCACGCAAGAGACATGAGCATCGACTCCTCAAAACTCGCACAGCTCGACCCGGATGTGTTCGTCGCAATGGAGGCCGAAAAGGCCCGGCAGATGGACCATATCGAGCTAATAGCGTCGGAAAACTTCACCCTGCCAGCCGTCATGGAAGCCTGCGGCAGCGTGCTCACCAACAAGTATGCGGAAGGGTATCCGGGCAAGCGTTTCTACTCCGGTTGCGAGCATGTCGATGTGGTGGAGCAGATAGCCATAGATCGTGCCAAGCAGCTTTTCGGTGCCGAACACGCCAACGTGCAGCCGCACTCCGGCTCTCAGGCCAACTTCGGCGTGTATTCCGCCGTCCTTCAACCCGGCGACCAGCTTCTCACGATGGAGCTTTCCCACGGCGGTCACCTCACGCATGGCAATCCGGTCAATTTCTCGGGCAAGCTTTACAAGATTGCCCACTATGGGGTTAGCCTCGAAACGGGCCGCATCGACTACGATCAGCTTGAAGCTCAGGCACATGCCGTTAAGCCGAAGATGATTACCGTTGGTGCCTCGGCCTATCCGCGCATCATCGACTTTGAGCGCATGTCGAAGATCGCCAAGGATGTTGGCGCATATCTTTTTGCGGACATGGCTCACATCGCTGGCCTGGTCGCCACGGGCGAACATCCCAACCCTGTGCCGTACGCCGACTTTGTAACGACGACCACGCACAAAACCCTCCGTGGTCCGCGTGGTGGTTTGATCCTTTGCAAGGCCGAGTACGCCAAGAAGATCGACAGCGCGGTGTTCCCCGGTGGTCAGGGTGGCCCGCTCATGCACATCATTGCTGGCAAGGCGGTGTGTTTTGGCGAGGCGCTCAAGCCTTCGTTCAAGGAATATGCAAGGCAGGTGGTGCTGAACTGTCAGGCGATGGCCGATGAACTGGTGAAGCGTGGCTATGGCCTTCTTAGCGGCGGCACGGACAATCACCTCCTGCTCATCGACCTTCGAAAGAGTCACCCCGATCTTACGGGCAAGCAGGTTCAGGAAGCTCTCGAAAGGGCCAATATCACGACCAACCGCAACACGGTGCCGGGCGAGACGCGCAGCCCCTTCCAGACGAGCGGTCTGCGCCTTGGTTCCGCTGCCATGACGAGTCGTGGTTTCACGCCCGAGGATTTCCGCAAGACGGCGGAGGCCATCGACATGGTGATCAATAACATTGCCGACGAGGCCGTGATTGCCAAGGCGCGCGACATTGCCACCGCCCTCTGCAAGAGGTACCCGCTCCCCTACTAGGCATGGCCGGAAGGCCCTGCGCCCGCGCATCCTGCCAGATGCTTTGATGGGGGCTTCGCCCCCAAGCCGGCGACTGCGTGCGCCTTCCCCTATTACGAAAAACGGCCCTTCACCTTCTGTGGCGAGGGGCCGTTTTCTGTTCACGAGGCCGGGCAGGGCGGCTAGTGAATCTCCATGCCTTCGGCGGCTGCTATTGCCGCGCCGACAATGCCCGCCTGATTGCGGAACTGGGCGAACTTCACCGGGGTGCGCGTCGTGAATATGCCTTCGAACTTTTCGGGCTTCTTGAAGCCGCCCCCGCCAAGGACGAAAAGGTCCGGCCAGAAGAGCGATTCGAGATACTTCAGGTAACGGTCGAACTGTTCGGCCCAGCGTTTGCGGGAAAGGTGCCTGTCCTTGCGTGCGGGTTCTGCCAGCAGCAGTTCGGCGTCCTCGCCACGGTAACGGATGTGGCCGATCTCGCTGTTGGGCACTAGTATGCCCCTGTTGAATAGTGCCGTGCCTATGCCGGTTCCGACAGTCACCATCATTACTAGGCCGTTCACGTCTTTTCCGGCCCCGAGGCGGATTTCAGCCACTCCGGCTGCGTCCGCATCGTTTATGACGGCCACCGCGGGCACATTGCATGCTTCGCGAAGGGCCGCGCCAAGGTCCACTCCGATGAGTGAATTGTCGAGGTTGGCAGCCGTGTGGACGACGTTGCCCTTCATTACGCCGGGGTAGCCGCAGCCGATGGGGCCGTTCCAGCCCATCTGCACCACCAGCTGGCGCACTGTATCCACAACCGCCTCTGCCGTCGCGGGCTGTGGCGTGGGTATGCGGAAGCGTTCCGTAACCAGCTCTCCGCTGGAGCATTCAACCACGGCTCCCTTGATTCCGGAGCCGCCGATATCGACGCCTAGGCTTTGCATCAGGTAACACCTTTAGCACAAGTGCGGCACTTGGCAAGGCAGGGTTGGTTACGGATTTATTAAATCGCACCCGGATGTACAGGCTGCGCTTGCAAGAATGGGCAGGGCTGGAGAGTATAGTATGCAAGGGGGTCACGCGACAGGGGAGAAATTCCGCTGCGCCAGCCCGTTTCGTTCTCATCATCCCTGCGCATCCAGTGGAAAACCTCGAAGTCAGTCTTAAGCTGCCGGACATCTGGCAACGGGACGCTATACGTGCCCTCCGGGAGGGCTGCGACGTGGTGGTGGACGCGCCGACGGGCGCGGGCAAGACCTACATTTTTGAAATGCTCGTGGAAGGGGGCTGGCGGGGCAGTGCCGTCTATACCGTGCCCACCCGCGCCCTTGCCAACGACAAGCTGCTGGAGTGGCGGGCAAAGGGCTGGAACGTGGGCATATCCACGGGCGATGTGGTCGAGAACCCCGATGCCCCGGTCGTTGTGGCCACACTTGAGGCGCGCAAGGGGCAGTTTTTGCGCGGGGAGGGGCCTTCGCTCCTTGTTGTGGACGAATACCAGATGGTGGCCGACCAGACAAGAGGCGTTAACTACGAGCTGGTCATCTCTCTGGCCCCGCAGCAGACTCGCCTCCTGCTTCTATCGGGCAGCGTGGGCAATCCTGCACGTGCCGTGGAGTGGCTTGGCAGGCTGGGGCGCCGGGCAGTGCTTGTAAGCTGTCGCGAGCGGCCCGTGCCGCTTGAGGAGATTATGGCCGAGGCATTGCCCGACCATCTGCCTACGAGCATAAAGGGCACCTGGCCGCGCATAATAGGCCGCGCACTCCAGCAGGGTATGGCTCCGCTATTAGCCTTTGCCCCGCAGCGCAGGGCGGCAGAGGCCCTAGCCATGCAGCTAGCCCGCGCTCTGCCAGAGGACGAGCCGCTGGAGTTGACGCCCGAGCAGAAGCGCCTAGCCGGGGACACTCTTTCGCGGCTACTTCGCGCGCGCATAGCCTACCACCATTCGGGCCTAGACTATCGGCAGAGGGCGGGCCTTATCGAGCCTCTGGCCAAGGCCGGGCAGCTGCGCGTTGTGGTGGCGACGATGGGCCTTTCCGCGGGTATAAACTTTTCGCTCCGCAGCGTGCTCGTTACGGACCGTGCCTATCGTCACGGGGCGCAGACTCACCTTCTACGCCCCGACGAGCTGTTGCAGATGATGGGCAGGGCGGGGCGGCGCGGCCTCGACAAACGCGGCTACGTCATCGTTGCTCCGGGAAAACCCCGCCTTTCCGAGGCGCGGCCCATAATGCTACGGCGCACCACGCAGGTGGATTGGCCGAGTCTTATCGCCGTGATGGCGCAGGCGGCAGACATGGGCGAAGACCCCCGCGCTGCCGCTCTGGAACTGGCTGGCCGCTTATTCAGCCAGCGCACCGTTCCGCTGGGTCTCGAAAGCTTGTCCCGCCATGTGGAAGTGGCCCCTGTTGCCAGCGCCCCATCAGCCCGCAGCGGATGTCAGAGCGTGGAGGAGATTCTATCGAGCGCAGGGGAATGGGAAAGGGCAAGAGCGCCGCGCCGCGCCCGCCTTGGCGACTGTCTTGCGCGAGGGCCGGAGGGCTGGGCGGAGGCCCTGAGCCTGCCGGGTGTTCTCGGGCAGGCCGGGCCGGGCAGGCTCTGCCGCCTTGGCGAGGAGCCTCTTGTCTATGGGCGGGAATTGCCCGTTGCCCGCTACGGCAAGGGGGACGAGGGAGACCTGGTCCTGACAAAGAGCCTTCTGCGCTCCTTGCGAGAGCTTGGCGATGCCGATGCCTCTGGCCGGGGCCGCACGCACTGGACCATCGAGGCGTTGGAAAAGCACATTGTGCCGCACTTACGCGCTCTTGGCGGAGGCGGGGAGTTCGCTGGCTGGGCAGACAGGGGCGACACCTTTTACGCGCTGATGGATTATTCGAAGTTGGAGGTTCCCGCCAGCGTGGACAGCCTGGGCGCGGCCTTGCTGGACCCGCCAAGGCGCACCCGGCAGGTGTTTTACGACCTGGCAGCAGGGCTGGGCGAGGAGTCCGCAGCGGCGGGCGGGGGCAGCCCGGCAGCCACATGGCTGAGGCTGGGCCTCATCGACAGCTCTGCGCGTCCCACTATGCGCGGGCGGCTCTTCAGCCTGTTCAATCACGGAGAGGGCCTAGCCATAGCGGCGGCGCTGGAGGATCGAAGCTATCCGGTCGAGCAGCTAGTGTACGACCTTGCAAACCTGCGGGCCGGGCACCGCTTCGATCCCTACGACAAGGGCGCGGACCGCCTTGGCAACAGTTGCCGTGCCGCGTACGGAGAGATCAACTGCGAGGGCTACCTGAAAAAGGGCCTGCCAGAGACCTATGGCGAGGGCGCGGCAGAGCTTCTCATGCTGCTGGAGCGCCAGCCGGGCCGCATCGGCGAGATGACGGGCGAGGAACTTTCGAGCGGCGACATCGAGCGCGCCCGCCTCGAATGGCGCAGCCTGCTCAACCATTGCGCCTGCGCCCAGAACCTCGACTGGGACCGCTGGCTGGCCTTGAAAAGGCAGGCCTCATGGATGCTGGAGGCAATACCGGCGCCGAGGCCCTTCGATTTCCCCCCGCTTACCCAGTCCCAGAAGGTGCGCCACAAGAGCTTCATGCGCTTCGAGTAGGCCGATTAGTAGCCGAGTGACCAGATCCCTTTGGCGTCTTTATGCAGTTGCAGGGTTTCGCCGAAGGCCTGCGACAGGGTGGCGGAACTTAGCACCTCTTTGAGCGGCCCTGCTGCCAGCACCCGGCCCTGCCTAAGCACCAGCGCGTGCGTGAACGCCGGAGTAATCTCCTCCACATGGTGGGTTACGAATACTATCGGCGGGGCCTCAGCTCTGGAAGCGGTCTGCTCGACAAATTCAAGAAAGCGCAGCCTGGCCACGGGGTCGAGGCCCGAGCAAGGCTCGTCCAGTATCAGCAGGCTGGGCCGGGCCATCAGGGCGCGGCATATCAGAACGCGCTGCCGTTCACCCTGCGAGAGCAGTTCCCAGCGGCGTTCCTTGAGAGCTTCCAGACCTGCCTCGCGAAGCAGTTGCAGGGCGCATTCAAGGTCGTCCTCCGAAGGGACTTCCCAAGGGTTCACTATTGCGCCCTTGCCGCTTGCCACGATGTCCAGAGCGCAGAAGCTAGGCACTATCATGCGCTTGACGCTGCTGCTTACTAGGCCCAGCCTCGCCCGCAGCTCCTGCCAGGGGTATTCGCCAAACACCTTGCCGCATACGCCCACATGGCCAGCACTGGGCGTAAGGTAGCCCGCAAGAACGGACAGTAGCGAGGTCTTGCCGGAGCCATTTGCGCCCAGAAGTACCCAGTTTTCGCCCCGGCGCACGCGCCAGTCCACGCCTTCCAGTATCAGGGTTCCGGCCCTGCGAACGCAGAGTCCTTGTAGGTCGATTACGTCCTGCATCATCGTATTGGCCGCGCTACCGGCATATTCCTAGCGCATTCTGCGCCTGTTTCCCTTGGGCTTACTTTCCATGAGCCAGTTCCAGAACCACATCCATATCCTGAAGGGCAGGGACACGATGCGCCACAGCCAGTTGCGCGGGGATTTGCTCGCAATGGCGGGTTTTCGGTAGTCGCTCAGGTTAATGAGGGGCACCTGACGGGACTTTTGTTTGTATCGGCGCCGGGACATCAGGCCAGAGGATAGGGCCGCTGGGGCGGGACTCAAGACGAGTGTTGAGGAAAAGAAGGGCGAGCCTTGGAGAGGCAGGCCCTTGCGCGTCGGCAAGTTTTGCTCTCCCTTAAGCAGAGTATTGCACCGGGGGCGAAAGCTATATCTATTCTCTTTCCCGTATGACGTTTCTAGACAAACTCGAAAATAGCTGGAAAAGCAGCAAGTCCCTAGTGTGCGTGGGTTTGGACCCGGACCGCTCCCGCATACCCGAGCACCTTTCCAAGGATGCAGACGTCATATTCTCGTTCAACAAGGCCATAATCGACGCCACGGCGGACTTGGCCTGTGCCTTCAAGCCGCAGTTTGCCTACTATGCCGGTCAGAACGCCCTTGGCTCTTTGCGCAAGACCATCACCTATCTGCGTCAGAGCTATCCGGACATTCCCGTGATACTCGATGTCAAGCGCGGCGACATCGGCCCCACGGCCACGATGTATGCCCGCGAGGCCTTCGACATATACAAGGCCGACGCGGTCACGGTGAACCCGTACATGGGGGGCGATACTTTGCGTCCATTCCTAGAGGATGCCTCTCAGGGCGTGTTTGTTCTATGCCGCACGTCCAACCCCGGCTCTGTGGACTTTCAGGACCTGCGCGTGCAGGGCGACGGGCGCCGCCTCTTCGAGATAGTGGCGCACAAGGCGGCGAGCGAGTGGAACCACAACCGCAACGTGGCCCTTGTTGCCGGAGCCACTTTCCCGGAAGACCTTGGCTGCATCCGCTCGATCGTGGGCGACATGCCCTTGCTGGTGCCCGGAGTCGGTGCTCAGGGTGGAGAGGTTGCCGCAGTGTTGCGTCAGGGTTTGGACAGCCGCAAGGAGGGCCTCATCATCAATTCCTCGCGCGGAATCCTGTATGCGGGCAGGGGCACTGACTTTGCAAGCCGTGCAAGGGAGGCTACCATACTTCTGCGTGACGAGATTAACTCGCTGCGATAGAGCAGGCCTTGATAAAGACTCTATGAGAGCATGGCCGCTATGTGCTCGATTACTTCGGGCAGGCTCATCTGGGAGTTGTTAACCCTTATGGCTCCTTCGGGGCAGGTCAGGGGGGCCGTTTTGCGGGTGGAGTCCAGCCTGTCGCGCTCTAAAATGGCGTCTGTCTGGCCGTCTTTGGCGCGGCGGGCGGCGCGGGTGGCTTCGTCCGCTTCGAGGAAGATTTTCAGTTCCGCATCGGGGAATATCACGCTGCCTATGTCGCGTCCTTCCATGACAAGGCCGCCGAAGCCCTTGGCAATGGCCACGTTCTTCTGCCCGCGTTGGTATTCTTTCAGGGCTTCGCGTACAGCTGGCTGTGCGGCGTATTGGGATACGTTTGCGTTGACTGCGTCGCTGCGTAGGTCGGCGTCGGCGGGCACGCTGCCGTCCACGGTGATTTTTGCGTCACAGGCGGCAAGGTCCACTTCAGTGCCTAGGGGGTTATGCGAGAGCAGGGCGCGGATGGCGTTTGCATCACAGGCGGCCACCTTGTGGCGCAGGCAGAGTAGGGTGAGCGCACGGTAGTGCGAGCCGGTGTCCACATGCAGGTAGCGCAGGCGTGCGGCCAGGCCGCGCGCGGTGGAGGACTTGCCCGTGGCGGCGCCGCCGTCGATGGCGATGGTGGTGAAGGTGGGTGGCATTGTGTGTCAGCTTCGCGTGTGTGGGTAGGGGCGTGGTTCAGGCGGCGGGGCTTTCGCTATGAGACTGTTTCCACGCGTCTTCGAGCACATCGAAGAAGTTTGGAAAGGTCTTGCCGCAGCACTTAGGGTCGCGGATGGCGAGCCAGGGTTTGCCGTCGCCCAATAGGTCGCGGCAGCCGAGTATGGCAAAGCTCATGGCGAAGCGGTGGTCGTGATAGGTGTCGATTTCGATGCAGCCCGATGCGTTGCCAAGGCCGTTCGCGGCGTCTTCGCGGGCTTTGCGGGCGAGGGCTTTCATGGCGGCAAGGTCGGGCGTAACTTCGAGTGCGCCTTCTTCTTCGACTACGTGTTGGCCGAGTTTTTTAAGTTCGCGGGCCATAGCGGCGACGCGGTCTGTTTCCTGTTTGCGTGTGTGCGCAATGCCGCTGATGCGGGTCTTGCCTTCGAGCAGGGGCGTAAGGGCCGCAAGCGTAAGGAAGGTATCGGAGAAGGCTTCAAAGTCCGCAGTCACGCAGCGAGGGGTGACGTCGGCGGGAAGGGATGTGCGGATGTCTTTGGGGCCATGCGGCCTTACGGAATTATCTTCATTAGTAAGTGATAGGCCGACATTTTCCAGCACTTTGAAATAAGCAATGTCTCCCTGAAGTCTTCCCCACATACAAAGTTGAAGATACTTCACATTACAGGAGCCACCAGAAATTGTAGCTATTGGCAGAGAAAGAAAATAGCTGGCAGCAGTAGCATCAGGTTCTATGGCGCAGTTTACTAGATCACCTTTTCTCTGTGTGTCTTCTTCGATTCTATAAATACCCCCGACTGAATGTGAAACGTTAACACCCAAGTCTTCATGCAGCATCTTTGCCGTCATTTCTACGAACGGCTCCGATACGGTCTTTCCCAAGAGACGCACTTCAAAGGGGCGTCCAAGTCCCGCAGCCATAATGAGCAGCGCGCTCAGAATCTGGCTGCTTTCTCTGGCATCGACCTCGACGTAATCCTTCGTAATCGGGGCCGTCTTCAGCGTGAATGGGATGCAGCCGGGGGTTTTGTGGAACGTAAACTGTGCTCCAAGCGATTCCAGCGCATCTGTCAGCCCCTTCATAGGGCGGCGGTACATGGCCTCGTCGCCATCGACATAAAACTCGCCCTCGGGCTGAAGACAGAGAAGGGCGGTAAGGAAGCGGGCGGCGGTACCGGCGTTGCCTACGTGCAGCGTTACGCCCTTGTGATTTGGGAAAATCACGTCCCCATCCAGTGGTAGAACGCCAATCTCGTCGCTGGTATCACTAAGGCACTTGGCTTCAGAATACTCTTCACGGATAGTGAAGTTCAGCTCAGAATCCACGTCGATTCGTCCAAACTTCCGTCCTAAGGTCATCAGGCATTGTTGCATGATGTAGGTGTCGCGGCTCTTTAAAGCTCCCCCTAGCACTGTCATTGAGTTCTTCAGCGCCCCGATTGCCAGCGCCCTGTTTGTTATGCTCTTGGAGCCGGGGACGCGCACCCTTGCCTTTGCTGGCTTTGTAAAGGGACGGATTGGCAGGACTGGCGGAAGCTGTGCGGACATTTACGCCCATGAAAACGATTTCCAGCCCCCTAGGCAAGGACTGGAAAGGCAGAGTCTCCACCCAGCGGCTCAAGGTGCCCGGAACTATGCTCAAGCTTGAAGCACAGGCGGGAACGGCAACCCATTACCCGCGCCGAAGGCCGACAACTACGAAAAAAGCACCAATTACGCCTCCGCATCTTAACATATCGCGGCGCAAGCTTGACCTTGGCCCTGAATTAGGACTCGATGAAAAAACTTTACCCATCGAAGCCAATGGCCGAGGAAACGCCCCGGAACGAAAAGTCCGCCCCCCAAGACGTGGATATTGATCTTAGCAGCTTGAACGATCTGGCCCTTGGGCCTAGATGGAGCAGCGGGCCTGTGCCCGCCAACCAGCCACGACAGGACTTCCGCGAAGAGCGGGAACGTCCTGAACGCGGCTCCCGCCCCGCAAGAGGAATGGGACAAGGTCCGGCTCCGCGTCGCGACCGCCGTCCGCCTCAGCGCCCACAGGGAGAAGGCCCCGCCGATGCAGCCCGTCCGGCCCCCAGCGGCCAGCCGCGAGGCGAGCGTCCGCAGCGCGCCGATGGCAGGCCGCCTCGCGAGGACGGAGCGCCCCGCCGCGAAGGCGGCCCCCGCAGGGACGACCGCGGTCCGCGCCGCGAGTTTTCGCGAAGCGCCCCTCCGCCACCCTTCAAGCCCGTGGTGCAGGCAGCCTTCTACCCCGAGGAGAACCCATTCAAGCTCCTTTCGACGGCGATCAAAAATTCCGCCCGCACTTACGAACTCTTTGAAATCGCCCGCCTCATCCTCGAAAAGCCCGACCGCTTTGTCGTAGTGATGCACCCCCTGCCGGAAGCCCAGCCGCAGACGCTGTTCATATCCGTGCCGGACAACGTGCCCTTCCTTAGCGAAGACGCGGCCATGAGCCACGTATTCACCGCACACGCGGACAAGTTCTTCGAAATCGAGGAAGTGGAAGTTGACCCCCCGAAGGGCAACTTCCAGATAGTGAACCGCTGCGGAATAACTGGCGAACTGCTCGCCCCGCCCAACTATCACCGCTACCAGCAGATTCTTCAGGCGCACTATTCGGCCCGCATAGGCAACATGCCCTACGAGCGCTTCCTCTCCCGCGTCGAAGGCGTGCGCGAGAAGGAGTCTATCGACCAGTGGGTGGAAAAGATGCGCAAGCAGACCCGCTACAAGCTCAAGGAAGCCATCGAAGGCGCCCCTTCGGAGTACGAAAGCATGGAAAGCGCCCGCTTCCAGCTCGTTCTCCACGCAAAGGAAAAGCTTGTCCGCGCCGTGGCCAACACCCGCTTTGAAGGCAAGCTGATCGAGCAGATGCCCGCCGGAGCGGTGCGCCAGAGCTTGGAAACCATACTCGAGGCTCAGCGCCGCTTCCCGCTCGACACAGCCAACAACCTGCGCGGCCGCCTGCGCCGCCTAGGCTTTAGCGTCTATAAGAAAGGCTCAAAGGGCATCTCCTACGTCTGCGCCATACGCCGCGCCTTCCGCAAGCCCGGTGAAGTGTTTGGCGAAAGCGTGCAGCAGCTAATCGAGTTCATCGAGGCGCACCCCGGCTTCCCAGCGAGCGAACTGCCCAAGCAGTACCTCGGCACCGAGATACCAGCCGAAGGCGAAACGGCTATGCCAGCCGAAGATCAGGAACGCCTGCGCCTATTGCGCAACGACCTGCGCTGGCTCATAACGAGCGGCTACGTCACCGAGTACAGCAACGGCAAGCTCTTTGCTCCGCCCCCGATGGAAGGCAGCGCGCCCTCCGACGACGAGCCGGACACAAAGGACATCCCCGGCGTGACAATCCCCGCCCCGCAGGTGGAGGCCCCGGCAGAGCCGAGCGCAGCCGCAGAGCAGCCCGAGGCCATCGAAGAAGCTCCCGAGCTGGTAACGGAAGCCGCTCCGGAAGCAGTTGAAACTACCGAAACTGTCGAAGTTACTGAAGCTGCTGAAGCGGTGGAAAGCCCCGCCGAAGAAGCCGCTGATAAGAGCGAATAGCTTCTGCAAAAATAGCAAGATCTTGAACAAGGGCCGGACAACGCTAGTTGTCCGGCCCTTTGCCGTGTAAGAAATGTATCGGAACCAGTCCCCTTGCCCTATCCCAGAATCAGCTTGCGAAAATAGGCGATAGTAAGGTCCAGTCCCTCGTCCAGATTCACCCTCGGGGTCCAGCCCGTGGCAGCCTTCACCTTGGTGATGTCTGGCTGGCGTTGAAGCGGGTCATCCGCAGGCAGGGGCTGGAAGACTATCTTCGAGCTGCCGCCGACCTTTGCCACGACCCTTTCGGCCAGTTCCAGAATCGTGAACTCTCCGGGGTTGCCCAGATTGAGCGGGCCGACAGTCTTATCCTGCTCCATTACGAGCATCATGCCCCGGATAAGATCGTCCACGTGGCAGAAGGAACGCGTCTGGCTGCCGTCGCCATACACTGTGATATCCTCGCCCTTGAGCGCCTGCACGATGAAGTTCGATACCACGCGCCCATCGCGCGGGTCCATGCGCGGCCCGTAGGTGTTGAAGATGCGGATTACGCGGATGTCCGTGCCATGCTCGCGATGGTAGTTGAAGAACAGGCTCTCGGCGCAACGCTTGCCCTCGTCGTAACAGGAGCGGATGCCGATGGGGTTTACGCAGCCCTTGTACTCCTCCACCTGGGGGTGGATTTCCGGGTCGCCGTACACCTCCGAAGTGGAAGCCTGAAGGATGCGGGCCTTTGTGCGCTTTGCCAAGCCAAGGACGTTTATTGCCCCAAGAACGCTCGTCTTGATCGTCTTGATGGGGTTGTACTGGTAGTGGATGGGCGAGGCCGGGCAGGCAAGGTTGTAGATGCGGTCCGCTTCCAGCTTGATCGGGTCCACCACGTCGTGCCGGATTACCTCGAAGAAGGGATTGTCCAACAGGTGGCGGATGTTGTTTTTCGAGCCGGTGAAAAAGTTGTCCAGACAAATGACATCGTCTCCCTGCTCCAGCAGGCGTTCACACAAATGACTGCCGAGAAATCCTGCTCCTCCGGTAACTATTACTTTCATTGCTTGGCCCCTTGGGTTCTTTGAACAGTATCAACGCACATTATGGCAAAGGTTTTCAAAGCAGAGTGTCATTTCTTGCAGAAGGCCGGCTCCAGAAACTGATTTTGTCCGTTCGGGTATAAGGAATGGAGTGATTCAAAGTGCCGGGCGGAAGAGAAATTCTTAAGCCCTTACAGGGCGGCATCCGATAGCCCGTGTGGCTGTCACGAAGTGGCAAAGCCCGGGGACACGACGCCACCAAATTCTCCAATCTTGAGCACTGGAGGTGCGACACTACGGGCATGACAGGGCAGCGGCGATGGAGCTTGATGTTTGACAGCCCTTTGCCTATGGTCTTGAGGCTTTGCGGCGTGTCGCGCCCCGTATCGAATTGGTTCATTCGGCAATTTTCTGACCAGGGGAGCCGGACGACAGGAGAGATTCGGGCGCGCACGCCTCTTGCCAAGCCATGCGAGGAAAAAGGACGCCGCCTAGCGTATGTCTATGGCGGGGCGCACTTCAAGGCGCACTGTCCAGCCCGGCATCGTGGGCTTGAGCACTTCGCGGTTGCGCACAGTGTCGGCCTTCACTTGGGCCTCGTTGCGCTCGCTGAACAGGGTGCCGGAAAGTTTGCCAAGATATTCCGCGCTGCATTCGGTCTCCGGACTATCCCATTCGCCGATTCTCCGACGGAAGGCGTGGATTTTCCATAGCTGCTTGGGGGGTCTGGCGCTACTGCTCATGTTTTTGCGTTATGTTCGTTGTTAAACTACTCATGGGCACCGTTTCTTTCCAGTAGATAATCGCCACAAAGCACCCAAGAAGGCTGATTTGCGGCCTTGCGGCAGGGCTTGCGGCCTAGTATGGCTCCTTGGCATGGATAAATTGCGCGAATATCTGGAAGTGGCTGTGGAAGTGGCCGGACAGGCCGGAAGGCTCCTGTGCGAGGCAAGGGCGGAACTGCGCCGCGTGCGCAGCGCCATTGGCCGAGATGTGAAGTTGCAGGCCGACGTGGACAGCGAAAAGCTGATACGTGCCGAGCTTGGCTCGCGCACTGGGCTGCCCGTCATTGGCGAGGAGGAGGGCGGAGACCCGGACCTGCTCAAGCGCGATGAGCTTTTCTGGGTGGTGGACCCTCTGGATGGCACATACAACTTTCTGCGCGGGGTGCCCATCTGCTGCGTAAGCATCGCCCTGATGCGGGGGGAGGATTTTGTCCTTGGCGTCATTCACGACTTCAACCTTGGCGAGACCTTTTCCGGGGGCGAAGGGTTGGGCCTTTTCCTCAACGGCGAGGCCTTTGTGCCCCATTGGGAGGACAGGGCGTCCAAGGGCACGCTTCAGACGGGCCTCACCACTTCGCAGGACTATTCCGAGGCCACCCTGCACGAGTTCTACGATCAGGCGCAGCGGTTCAAGAAAACCCGCGCCATTGGCAGCGCGGCGATAGCCCTTGCATGGGTGGCCGCTGGCCGTTGCGACGTGTATCACGAGACGGGCATACGCCTATGGGACATAGCCGCAGGCATCGCTCTTATAAAGGCTGGTGGAGGAGGGGCAAGGCTGCGCATGTTGCCGGAGCCGTCCTTTGCCTACGACGTGTGGGCGGGTGTGGAGGGCATGTTTCCCGCGCCGTAAAGTTCGCTTTGTATGATAGTACTGCTTGTAAGTGCGTCGGGGTGCGCCTAGCTTGTTTGTCTCAGGCCGTGATACGCCAAAGGAGATACTGATATGACCGACAATCCGCCCTTCGAGCAGAACAATCGCCGTGCCCCGGAGCAGGCGCAGATCAGCATCAGTCTGTCCCGCGATCTATTGGCCAGAATAGACTCCGCTGCCAAGGCGGAGAATCGCAACCGGTCCAACTTCATTAGCACCAGTCTCGAACGCCTTCTTGCCGGAGGCGAGGAGGGCGGAAAGCTCAAGAAGAAGAAAAAGAAGAAGGACCGCGGCAACGACTGATTCCATCGCCAACAGGCATATGCTCCTGCGAGCCTCCTGCTGGTGCCCAATTCCCCCGACACCACCTTGCCCAACTACCTCTCATCCAGCATCCGCACCGCCGTCAGGGCCGTCATTATTCGTGACGGCTGCCTCTTGGCCGTGCAGATGAAGGACCGCGACGGAGTGTTTTACATACTGCCCGGCGGAGGCCAGTTGGCCGGGGAGACCTTTCACGACACGCTTCGGCGCGAGTGCATGGAGGAGATAGGCGTCAGGGTGAAGGTGGGCGAGTTTCTCTTTGTTCGCGAATACATCGGGCGCAACCATGTGTTTAGGCACAGGCACTCCAACTTCCATCAGGTAGAGTCCGTGTTCCGCTGCGAGATCGAGGACAAGGGGCAGGTGCGCGTGGGCGATAATCAGGACATGCGCCAGATTGGTGTCGAGTGGCTGCCTTTGGACAAGCTGCCCCAGATACGCTTTTTCCCCAAGGTGCTCACGGGCTTTGTGAAGGATGGAGCAATAGTTGTCCCAAGCCACTATCTGGGCGATGTGAACTGAGTTGCCAAGTATTGTGGATTGTTACGAATTCCATCCCTTCAAAAAGCGCCTAGAAGACTAGGCTGCCTAGAAGGGCCAGTGCGCAAAGTAGCAGCAATAGGCCCAGCGTTTGCCGCTCCTTGGGCGTGGTTCTGAAGGGCAGCTTCTTCATCGTGACTATACTATGCGCAGGCGTGGCAGATCCTGCCCGTCCAGAAGGCCCACGGGGCGGTTTTCGGCATCTACGGCTATGAGGGCGTTCACCTTCACCTTCTCGAAGGTGCGCAGGGCGTCCACGGCAAGGGCCGAGGCGCTAATTGTACGCGGGTTCCGTGTCATGTAGTCCCTCACCGGGCGCTGGAGCACGTATTCGTCTTTGATGGATGCGCGGCGGAAGTCGCCGTCGCTGAATACGCCCGAGAGCCTGCCGTCGGCCCCGGTAAGGGCAATGGTGCCGCAGCGAGCGTTGGATATTGTCAGGACAGCGTCGCGCACGTTCACGCTGTCGCTTGCGCAGGCAAAGCTGTCGCCCGTGCGCATTATTTCGGCAACGCGCAACAGCAGGGCCTTGCCGAGGCTGCCAGCGGGGTGGTAGCGGGCAAAGTCGTTGCGCGTAAAGCCGCGCACCTCAAGATACACCATAGCCAGCGCATCGCCGAGGGCCATTGCGGCAGTGGTGCTGCTCGTGGGGGCAAGTCCCAGTGGGCAGGCCTCCTTTTCGGCCTGATAGGGCAGGTTGATGTCGGCCTCGCGTGCGAGGGTGGAGCCGGGCTTGCCCGTCACTGCAACGAGCTTCAGCCCCATGCGCCGCAAGGGCGTCATTATGCGCAATACGTCCTCTGTTTCGCCAGCGTTGCTGAATAGAAAGGCCAAGTCGCCTTCCTGACACAGACCCAGGTCTCCGTGCAGGGCCTGCACTGGGTCGAGAAATATCGAGGGCACGCCTGTGCTGTTAAAGGTTCCGGCCAGCTTCTGGCAGATAGGCACATTCTTGCCTATGCCGGAGAATACCAGCTTGTGGCCGGCGGATATGGTGTCTGCAATGGCGTGAATGCTTTTCACGAAGCCCTCGCCAAGGTTGCGGGAGGTCGTCATGATGGCTTCGGCCTCAAGTTCGAGACAGTTGCGGGCCTTGGCCAGTAGAGTGGACTCGTCCAGTTGCATTTTGGTGGAAAACTGTCTAGTCGTTAAGCGGTACAAATGCAGGGAGCATCGGTACTAAGAGTCTTTGCAAAGGGGATAGATAATGCTGCGTAGGATACTGTCAATTATCGCTTTGATCGCTCTTGCCAGTCCCTTCATGCTTCATCAGGGCTGCGGGCGGGCCGACGGGCTTGCCGTGAGCGAACAGGACGAGCCAAGTTACCGCCGCGGGCAGAGTCTTTTGCGCGAGAACAGGCTTAACGAGGCCATGTTGGCGTTCAGCAACGTGGTCGAGGCTCGGCGCGATTCCCCGGAGAGCCATCTTGAGCTTGGCCGCATATATCTTGACCATGTGAAGGACCCGGTGGCGGCCATCTATCACTTTCGCAAGTATCTTGAGCTGCGGCCCGATAGCGACAGGGCAAAGCAGGTGGCCCAGCTTGTCGATACGGCCCGCAAGGACTTTGCACGCTCTTTGCCGGGCAACCCGATGGGCGAGCAGATAGACCGGCTCGACCTCATGGACCAGCTTGCCCGCCTTCGCAACGAGAACGAACAGCTTCGCACAAGTGTGGCCCGCCTGAAGAGCGATCTGGACAAGGCCCGGCGTCCCGGCGCTCCCGCACAGTCCAGCGCCAGCTACACGCAGGCCGCTCAGCAGCAGGCCCCGGCCTCCTTTGTGCCCAAGCCGGTGCAGCCTATTTCGGCCGCTTCCTCGCAGGAGAGAACCTACACTGTGGTGGCAGGCGACACCCTAAGCGGCATCAGCCAGAAGGTGTACGGCACGACGGCGCGCTGGAGAGAGATATTCGAGGCCAACAAGCACCAGCTCAAGAGCGCCAACGATCTGAAGCTCGGCATGGAGCTGAAAATCCCCGCCGCTCCGGTTTCGCAGTAGCGTTCTTGTCTAGCTGTCCCAACGTCCCATTTTTGGCGGGCGCCTGTGCCAGATAAGCAGTATTATGATGCCGAACAACATACCGCCAAGGTGCGCGAAATGCGCCACGCCGCTGCCTGTTCTCGATAGGCCGTTGAATAGTTCCAAAAGGCCGTAGAGCACCACAAAGTAGCGTGCCTCTATCGGAACTGGGAAGAAGAGCAGCAGCACTTTTTCCCTAGGGAACATCCAGCCGTAGGCAAGCAGCAGGCCGAACACTCCGCCCGATGCACCCACCACAGGCACCACGCTGCCCGCCGTCCAAGCATAGGCTAGGTGGCATATCCCCGCGCCCACTATGCATACAAAGTAGTAGATGACAAAGCGCCGCGTGCCCAGCTCCCGCTCCACGCTCTGCCCGAACATCCACAGGGCCAGCATGTTGAAGAAAATGTGCCCGAAGGACACCGTGCTGTGCAGAAAGGCGTATGTAACCAGTTGCCAAGGGCGGAATGCGTTCAGTTCTATGGTTTCCCATGCATTCAGGCGCACCACTATCGGCTCCATGTTCGGCCATAGGGCCAGCCAGTAGCGTAAAAATTCGCCCCGGATGAATTGCAACCCGAAGAATATCAGGTTTGCCGTGAGTATCCAGCGTACGGCACTGGTCATGAAGCTGTTCTGTTCGCTGTCGCGGTAGTACATCGTAAAGTGTGTCCGGAGCCTGCCCTATTGGCGGACATTCGGCAATACTTCAGACCAGCGTTTGAGCGAAGGGTGCCTGCTTAGCAAAAGTCGGCATTTTCCATCGTCATCATGGCGAAGGAGCACTTGCCCGCGCTTATCGGGATGCAGCTAATCGAGTAACTTTGACCTTCGCCATTGTCGTCGGGGTTCATCACGAGCCTGCGCATCTCCCTGCCTGCCTTGCCGTCCAGAGCGGCCAGTAACGAGGGCATACAGTTGCAGTTCTGGCAGGTGTAATGCTCTTCTTCGGGCAGGTCGCTCATCTTGTGGTCGCAGCCGAGCAGTTCGCCAAGGCGCAGCCCTAGGGCGGCCCCCAGCTTGTCCACAGAGCAGAGCCGCAGAGCGGCCTGGTTGGCGTGTACTAGCTGGCGCTGTTGGTTGAAGAATAGGATGGGCTTTGCGGAGGCGTCGGCTGTGGGGACGAAACCGGCGTTTTTCAATAGCCTCTGCTCTTCCATGAGCACGAGGAAATGCTCCCTCATGCCGGATGCCAGTGCGGCCTCGTCGATTAGCTGGGTCTCAAAGCCGTGCTCGATTCGTGTGGGGGTGTTTGCTTGCACGCTTTCCTCGGAGTTGGGGTGTGGAGAAGGCCCGGCGGGGCCGGCATTGTTGCCGTTCGCCGCCGGGCCTGCAAACTGTGTGTTGTCCTCTGCCTTGCGTTCGTCCACCGCCGTATCCCTTGCTGCCTGTTCAATGCTTTGGGTTCGAGCAGCAGGGGCGGGGTTTTCTTCCGCATCAGGCGTTCTTTGCGCCAGCCAGCTCTTCTTCGTAGCGGTTGGCCAATACGTCGTACAGTGCCCAGCGTTCTTCCACGTCCTTTTGTGCCTGTGCCATGAGGGTCTCGGCGCGGGAGGGGTCGTTCTTGAGCAACATGCGGAAGCGGTTCTCGTTGTAGGCGAAGTCCTTCAGCGGGACGCTGCCGCGGGTGGAGTCGATGGTGAGCGGGTTGCGCCCAACGCTGCGCATTTCGGGGTTGAAGCGCAGTAGGGGCCAGTAGCCAGAGCGCACGGCCAGCTGCTGCTGGGTGAGGCCGTTGGTCATGTTGATGCCGTGGGCTATGCAGTGGGCGTAGCTTATGATGATGGAGGGGCCTTCGAAGGCCTCGGCCTCGCGGAAGGCGCGCAGGGCCTGCTGCGGGTTGGCACCGTATGATATGCGGGCCACGTATGCGTGTCCGTAGGCCATTGCGGCCATTGCAAGGTCTTTCTTGCCTATGCTCTTGCCGCCAGCGGCGAATTTGGCAACGGCGCCTAGCGGGGTGGCCTTGCTGGCCTGCCCGCCGGTGTTGGAGTAAACTTCTGTGTCCATCACGAGGATGTTCACGTTGCGCCCGCTGGCAATGATGTGGTCTAGGCCGCCGTAGCCGATGTCGTAGGCCCAGCCGTCTCCACCGACTATCCATACGCTGCGGCGCAGCAGGTTGTCGGCGAGGGACTGGAGGTTCTTGACGCGACTGCCGTCGAGCTTTTCTAGCTTTTCCTTGAGTAGGCCGATGCGCTGGCGCTGGTGGAAGATCTGCATCTCCGTCTCCTGCTTTGCGTTCAGGATGGAGGATACCAATTCTTCGCCCAGCTGCGGGGCCAGTTCCTGCAACAGCTCTTTGGCGAGCTCGTTGTGCTTGTCGAGGGTGAGGCGGTAGCCCATGCCGAACTCGGCATTATCCTCGAAGAGCGAGTTTGCCCAGGCCGGGCCGCGCCCTTCGGCGTTCTTTGCCCAAGGTGTGGTGGGCAGGTTGCCCCCGTAGATGGAGGAGCAGCCCGTGGCGTTGGCCACGAGGAGGCGCTCGCCAAAGAGCTGGCTAAGCAGCTTCAGGTAGGGCGTCTCGCCGCAGCCCTGACAGGCGCCGGAGAACTCGAAGAGGGGCTGGGTGTACTGGATGCCGCGCACGGTGGAGAAGTTCACCAGTTCGCGGGCGTTGTATGGAATCTTGTCAAAGAAGGCTCCGTTGACTTTTTCGCGGGCCTGTATCGGTCCCTTGTCCACCATGTTGATGGCGCGCTTCTTCTCCTTGCCTTCGCCCTTGATGACGGGGCAGGCCTCCACGCAGAGGCCGCAGCCGGTGCAGTCCTCTAGGGATATGTGCAGGGTGTAGCGTTGGTCGGGGAAGCCGCGTCCGCGCAGCTTGGCGCTCTTGAAGGACTCCGGCGCGCCTTCAAGTGCGCCGTCCGGGTAGAACTTGGCGCGTATGCAGGCGTGGGGGCATACGAAGGAGCAGTTGCCGCACTCGATGCACATGTCCGCTTCCCAGTTGGGCACGATCTGGGAAATGTCGCGCTTTTCGTAACGCGAGGTGGCTGTGGGGAAGGTTCCGTCCACGGGCATCATCGAGACGGGCAGGCTTTCGCCGCGGTCCTCGATGAGGGCCTGAGTAAAGCTGCGAACAAAGTCCGAGGCGTCCGCAGGCAGTTCTACTTTTATTTCTTCGCCCGCGCTGACTGTGGCGGGCACCGTCATCTCGAACATGTTGGCTATGGCCTGATCCACGGCGGCGTTGTTCTTTGCAACGACCGCTTCGCCTTTCTTTATGTAGCTCTTGTGGATGGACTTCTTGATGCTGTTTATCGCCACTTCGCTCGGGATTACCTTGGCGATGGCGAAGAAGCAGGTCTGCATGATGGTGTTGATGCGGGTGCCCATTCCGGCGGCTTTGGCCACTGAGTAGGCGTCCACAACGAACACGCGCAGTTGTTTGTCTATTATCTGCTTTTGCACCTTGGCTGGCAGGTGGTGCCAGGTGTCTTCGGGCGAGTGGATGGAGTTAATTAGGACGATGCCGCCCTTGGCCGCTGGGGCCAGCACGTCGAACTGGCGGAAGAACTGGAACTGGTGGACTCCGATGAAGTCCGCCTTCTGGATGAGGTAGGGGGCCTTTATCGGGTTCGGGCCAAAGCGCAGGTGGCTCGTTGTGCGGCCGCCGGACTTTTTCGAATCATAGACGAAGTAGCCTTGCGCGTACATCTCCGTCTCCTGCCCGATGATCGTTATCGTGTTGTGGTTCGCTCCCACGGTGCCGTCAGCGCCCAGTCCGTAGAATAGGCACTGGCGCACTTCTTCGTCGAGCGTTGTCCAGGAGGGGTCGTAGTCGATGCTGGAGCCGGTGACGTCGTCGTTGATGCCGATTGTAAAGTGGGTCTTCGGGCGGGCTTTTTTAAGCTCGTCGAATATGGCCTTGGCCATGGCGGGTGTGAAGTCCTTCGAGGACAGTCCGTAGCGGCCGCCCACAATGCGGGGCATCTGGCGCTCCAGTTCCGGGTCTTCTGCAATGCCTTCGACGTAGGCCGAGACGACGTCCTGATACAGGGGTTCGCCGGGCGCGCCCGGTTCCTTGGTGCGGTCTATGACGGCGAGGGACTTGACGCTCGTGGGTATTGCCTTGAGGAAGTGCTTGAAGGAGAAGGGGCGGAAGAGGTGGACGCGTAGAACGCCGACCTTTTCCCCGGCTTCGACGAGCTTTTCCACTGCGGCAGTGACCGTCTCGCCGCTCGAACCCATGCTCACCATCACGCGCTCTGCCTGTGGGTGACCGATGTAGTCGAATAGCTTGTACTGGCGACCGGTCAGCTTGGCGAAGCGTTCCATGTATTCCTCCACAATGCCGGGCACGGCGTTGTAGTAGGGATTGCAGGCTTCGCGGGCCTGAAAGTAAACGTCCGGGTTCTGCGCTGTGCCGCGCATTGTCGGATGGTCCGGGCTGAGGGCGCGGGCGCGGTGTGCGAACACCTGCTCCTCGTCAATCATCGAGCGGATTACCTCGTCGTCGATGATGTTGACCTTGTTCAGCTCGTGAGAGGTGCGGAAGCCGTCGAAGAAGTGTATGAAAGGGATGCGGGCTTTGAGCGTGGCCGCGTGGGCGATGAGGGCCATGTCCTGGGCTTCCTGCACGCTGTCCGAGCAGAGCAGGGCTAGGCCGCAGCTGCGCACGGCCATCATGTCGGAGTGTTCGCCGAAGATGGACAGGGCCTGTGTGGCCACGGCGCGCGCGGCCACGTGGAAGACGGCGGGCGTGAGTTCGCCAGCTATCTTGAACAGGTTCGGGATCATCAAGAGCAGGCCCTGCGACGCTGTGAAGGTCGTCGTGAGCGCTCCCGTGGCTAGGGCACCGTGGACAGCACCGATGGCGCCGCCCTCGCTCTGCATTTCTGCAACGCTCGGGACTGTGCCCCAGATGTTTTTCCTGCCCTGGGCGGACCATTGGTCGGCCAGTTCGCCCATCGTGGAGGAGGGCGTAATGGGGTAGATGGCGCAGACTTCGCTTACCTTGTAGGCTACGTTGGCTGCCGCCTCATTGCCGTCGATAACCTTTTGGACGGATTTCATCGAAAAATGTCTCTTTCTTTGCGTTCGTTGATGCCCCTTAGCGGGCGGACTGGCTGAGGGAGCATTCCTCTATCAGCTCTATTGCGCCGCAGGGGCACTGTTCGTAGCAGGCTCCGCAGCCCACGCACTTTTCGTAGTCGAACTTGTAGCGTTTGCCGGGGCCGAGTTTTATCACGGCGTCTTCTGGGCAGGCGCCAAGGCAGCCGTCGCACTCGTAGCAGTTGCCGCAGCTTAGGCAGCGTTTTGCCTCGTGGAGAGCTTCTTCGGTGCTTAGGCCCTTGACCACTTCGCGGAAGTCGCTTTTGCGTTCATCGCCCTTTAGCTGGGTTTCCTTGCTTGGGTCTGCCTGGGTGTAGTACCAGCTGTGCAGCTTGTCGAAGTTTGCGGCCTTGTTCTTGGCTGCGGGTTCGTAGCGGCGGCCTGAGAGCCATGCGTCGATGCAGCGGGCGGCCTTCTTGCCGTGGCCGACGGCCACTGTCACGGCGCGCTCGTAGGGCACCATGTCGCCACCTGCGAAGATGCCTTCGCTGCCGGTCATCATCTGGTCGTTGACGGCGACGGTGTCTTTTTTGAACTCGATGCCGGGTATCTGCTGGAGAAGCTGAGATTCGCTGTCCTGACCAAGGGCCATCACGAGGCTGTCCGCCTCCAGCGTCTCATACTCGCCCGTGGGCTGGGGCCAGCCCTTTTCGTCGAGCTTCATCTTCTCGACCTTCACGCTCTTGCCTTCGACAGAGCTGATGGTGGATAGCCAGTGGAACTTGATGCCCTCGTCGATGGCGTCCTGTATCTCGCTGTCGTGGGCAGGGGCCTTTTCGCGGTTGCGGCGGTAAATGATGATGGTCTCCTGCGCGCCGAGGCGCAGTGCCGTGCGTGCGGCGTCCATTGCGGTGTTGCCGCCGCCGTAGATGGCCACTTTGCGGCCTATCATGGGCTTTTCGCCAAGCTCCACATCGCGCAGGAGCTTGACCGCGTCCAGTATCGGGCCTGCGTCCATCGCGGGGATGTCCGTGCGGCGGCCTATGTGTGCGCCAACGGCCACGAAGGCTGCGTCAAAGCCGCCCTCTGCCTTTTCTCTGGCCAGATCGCTCACCTTGTGGTTCAAGACGATCTTTACGCCCATCTTCTCGATGCGGGCGATTTCGGCGTCCAGAATGTTGCGCGGCAGTCGGTACTGGGGGATGCCAAAGTGCAGCATTCCGCCCGCCATCGGGCCTGCTTCGCGTATCTCCACTTCGTGGCCAAGGCGACGCAGGTGATATGCGGCGGAGAGGCCCGCGGGGCCGGCACCCACTATCAGGATGCGCTTCCCGCTCGCGGGGGCGTCCACATTGGGCATCCAGCCTTTTTCGAGGGCGGTGTCGCCGATGAGCCTTTCCACTGCGTGGATGCTGATGGGCGTATCCATGTGCTTGCGGTTGCATGCGTCTTCACAGGTGTGATAGCAGACGCGCCCATGCACCGCAGGCATGGGATTGTCACGCATGATGACCTGCCAAGCGGCTTCAAGATTACCAGCCTGCGCGTGTGCCAGCCATGCCTGTATGTTCTCGCCTGCGGGGCAGGTCGAGTTACAAGGCGGCAACTGGTCCACGTAGCGGGGTAACCACGTTCTGTCGGGGCCGGTCCTGCGTGCCTTGCGCAAGTCCGGTTGCCCGGTCAATTCCCTGTCGGAAAGGGTCTTTGTCATCACAATTCTTCGTCTGCATTACACTAACAGCGCTGGGGGGCAATTGTGAACAACAATTTATTCCATCGGTTCATCTTTACAGAGGCGGCAGGCCCTTTGTGGGCGCTTTTCGGGAGCCTCTTACCGCTCGCTATGACTTGATTATTGTTGAGTTTTGTGGAATATTTCTTGAACCTTGGAATCATTACAATTACAAACAATGAAAGACGGGGGTACATCGCAGAGACTGGCCGGAGCCTTGGAGGAGCATGGATTGCGTTCCACAAGGCAACGCGAACTGGTTTTTGGCGTTCTGATGGAGCTGAAGGGGCACCCCACTGCGGACGAGGTGTATGTCCGCGCTAGGGAGCAGTTCTCATCCATATCTCTTGCAACAGTTTACAATTGCCTTGAGGCACTTGTGGACTGTGGACTGGTAAAGGCTGTGCACCGCGATCGTGAGCCTGCGCGCTATTGCGCCAATCTGGTCGAGCACGCGCATTTTCACGACTTGCAAACGGGCGAGGTACGGGACGTGCTTCTGCCTTCGGACGTGATGCAGTACTTGGTCAAACTGCTTCCCAAGGGCTGCGTGGCGGACCGGGTGGAGCTGAACTTCATCGGCAGGAGCAGCGGTCCAACTGCTGGCGAGGCCGAGCTGCGGACCTGAATGGGCGGGGTTTTTCAATTTGTTCTAACATTTTAGCCAAGCAAACATGAGTCTCAACATCAATAATTTAAGTGTCTCCATAGCGGAGAGGCAGATACTCAAGGACTTCAACCTGTCCGTTTCCCGTGGCGAGGTTCATGCCATCATGGGACCGAATGGCACCGGCAAGAGCACCTTGGCCAAGGCACTGGCGGCGCATCCGGATTATACGGTTACAGGCGGTACGGCCCTCTTGGATGGCGCGGAGATTATCGGCCTTGAGCCGGACGCCGTGGCTAGGCTCGGCCTATTCATGGCCTTCCAGTACCCGGTCGAGATACCCGGCGTATCCATTGCGAACTTCATACGCGCAGCCCTCACGGCCCGCCTGAAGGAAAGCGGGGGGGACTTCAGCGCCACGGCCTATTACAAGGCCCTGTACGCGCAAATGGACGCTCTCAAGATACCGCGCGAGTTCACGTCACGATCTGTCAACGTGGGTTTTTCAGGCGGCGAAAAGAAGCGTTGCGACATATTGCAAATGGCCATGTTGAAGCCGTCCTACGCCATATTGGACGAGACGGACTCCGGCTTGGATATTGACGCCCTGCGCATCGTTGCGGACGGAGTCAACCACATGCGTGGGCCGGGCACTGGCTTTGTCATAATCACCCACTACCAGCGTCTTCTTAACTATATAAAGCCAGACTATGTACACGTTATGTACGGCGGGCGTATCGTTAAGAGCGGCGGGGCAGAACTGGCCCTGGAGCTTGAGGAGAAGGGCTACGGATGGGTCGAAAAGGAATTCGGCGTCCTAGTTTAAGGGGCAAGGCAGGAACATGCCTGATTTGTATCTTCAACCACTTTAATCATGAGCAGCCAGACAGACGATCGTTCCGCACAGGAGAAGGCCCTCGCCGTCGAGCGCGACGTGGGCAACTTCAGCTACGAGACCTCGTACGACTTTGACGCGGGCAAGGGCCTTTCCGAACGTACCATCGACTATATCTGCGATGTGAAGGGCGAGCCGGACTGGATGCGCGAGTTCCGCAAGAAGGCGCTGAAGGTGTTCAACGACAAGCCAATGCCCAGCAGCTGGGCCTCGCCGGACCTTGCGAACATAGACTTTGACCGCATCTCCTACTACATGGCCAAAGGACGCCCATCGCGCAGTTGGGACGAGGTGCCCGACGAGGTCAAGAAGACCTTCGAGCGCCTCGGCGTACCCGAGAAGGAGAGGGCATTTCTCGCCGGGGTGGAGGCACAGTTCGACAGTGAGTCCAGCTACTCGAGCATGAAGGAGGAACTGGCAAAGCAGGGCGTGATATTTGTCAGCTCAAGCGAGGGTCTGATGAAGCACCCGGAAATATTTCGCCAGTGGTTCGGCAAGGTAATCCCGATTGGCGACAACAAGTTCAGCGCTCTTAACAGTGCGGTGTTCTCCGGCGGCTCCTTCATCTACATACCCAAGGGGGTGAAGCTCAAGCAGCCCCTTCAGGCCTACTTCCGCATCAATGCCGAGGAGATGGGCCAGTTCGAGCGCACGCTCATCATAGCCGACGAGGGGGCCGAGATGATGTATATGGAGGGCTGTACGGCCCCTCAGTACGAGACGAGTGCCCTGCATAGCGCCGTGGTGGAGCTTGTTGCGCTTAAAGGGGCAAAGATTCAGTACGTCACTGTTCAGAACTGGTCCGCCAGCGTGTTCAACCTTGTCACCAAGCGCGGACTGGCCTTGGAAGATGCCGAGATCCGCTGGATAGACTGCAACATAGGCAGCCGCCTCACGATGAAGTACCCGGCCGTGGTCCTGCGCGGAGAGCGCGCCCGTGGCGAGGTGCTCTCCATCGCCCTTGCGCACGATGGCCAGCATCAGGACACAGGTTCCAAGATGATTCACGCTGCCGACAACACCTCTAGCAACATCGTCTCCAAGAGCATAAGTATAGGCAAGGGCAGGGCCACGTATCGCGGGATGGTGCAGATGCCCCGGCACCTTAAGAACTGCAAGAACAACACCGAGTGCGACGCCCTGCTTATCAACACCAACAGTCGCACGGACACCTATCCGGCTATAGTGGTGCGGGGCGAGGGCAACAGTGTGCAGCACGAGGCGAGCGTGTCGAAGGTCAGCGAGGAGCAGATCTTCTACATGCAGCAGCGTGGCATACCCGAGGCGGAGGCCATGAGCTTGGCCGTGAACGGATTTGTGAACGACCTTGTCCGCGAGTTCCCGATGGAATACTCGGTGGAGCTGCGCCGCCTCATAGACCTCGAAATGGAAGGGAGCGTCGGGTAAGGCCCACTTACCTTGGCAGCAAACACAATCATGACGGACACTTTTTACATGACAGAAGCACTTTCCATCTGTTCTGACGCCGCCTTCGAGGCCCATCTGGGTTCCCTGAAAGACATGCCTTCATGGCTGCTCGACATAAAGCGCGAGGCTTGGGCACGCTACAAAGCCCTGCCAGAGCCACGGCGCAAGGATGAGCAGTGGCGCTTTGCCAGTACTGACGGCCTCTCGCTCGACCCGTACTCTTACCGCGTCCCTTCCGCCGATCCGCAGGAATGTGCACGGCCTCTTCTTGAATGCGGCGGCTGTCTGGACTTTGCCGACGATGCCTATATTGGCGGCAGGCCCCTGTACGAAGAAGCCGCTGCAAGGGGTGTGATATTTCTCCCCCTAGACCGTGCCCTTCGCGAGCACCCGGAGCTTGTGCGCAGGCACCTCTTCGAGCGTATGCCAGACCTTGGCAGCGAGAAGTATCAGGCCCTGCATGTGGCGATGTTCACAACGGGAGTATTCCTCCATGTGCCCCGAGGGGTGCAGGTGGAGCTGCCCCTGGCGGGTCTGCACGAGGCTGTGAGCGAAGGCGCAAGCGTGTTTCCGCACACTCTTGTCGTCGCGGAAGAGGGGGCCTCGGTCACGATGTTCGACGTTTTCCGCAGTCGCGAAGCCGCCGCGCGGCACTTTGCCTGTGCCGCAGCGGATATTTGCGCCCTTCCCGGCGCCAACATTCGCTACCGTATGGTGCAGGCCTGGAGCCGTTCCTCGCTGGCCTTTCACATGAACAGTGCCAGCGCCGAGCGCTCCAGCAGTGTCGATGCCATCACAATCAACGTGGGCGCAGCCCATGTGCGCAGCGAACAGCATGGGCGCATCGTGGGCCGGGGGGGGAATGTTCAGATGCATTCACTAACCCTTGCAACAGGCACGCAGGAAGTGGATCAGCGCACCCTCCAGACGCACGACGCCGGGGATGGGCACAGCAATTTACTCTACAAGAACGTCCTTCTGGACAAGGCGCACACGATATTCAGTGGCCTTATCCGCGTGGCAGAGAATGCGCAGCGAACCGACGCCTACCAGACAAACCGCAATCTGCTCCTCTCGCCAGAGGCCGAGGCGGACAGCCTGCCGGGCCTGGAGATTTTGGCCAACGACGTGAAATGCAGCCACGGAGCCAGCACGGGCCAGTTGGACAAGGAGCAGCTCTACTACATGTTGGCGCGCGGCCTTCATAGGAGCACTGCCCAGCAGCTGATGGTGTTCGGCTTTTTCGAGGAAGTGCTGGAAAAGTTCGGCAACGAGCAACTGGCCCAGTACGTGCGAGATCTGCTTCAGGAGAGCTTCAATGCACATGAATTGTTAAACAATTCGCCCGATGCGACTTAACTGTTGACGCGCGATGTGCATATCTTCATGCACTCTCAGCATGAGATCCATCAAGTGTGAACTGAGCGCATTCAAGCTTATAAGCCTCCTTGGCTCGCTGCTATATTTCTACCTGTTCGTGAGCCTGCTCGTGTCGCCGGCAGAGTTCTTCGCGGATCTTAACATCATGCTCTCGCCCGACATGTGCTTCATAGCTCGGCGCGCCGGGATGCTCATGCTCGGCTTTTCGGCCCTGCTCTTTTTTGCCCGCAACGCTCCTCTTTCGGGCGCAAGGGTGGCCATCGCCGCCGCGGTGGCGTTGAACATGGCGGGCTTTGCCAGCACCGGCATACATGCCTACAGTGTGGGCCTTGTGGACGAGGCCATATTCTTCAGCATCTCCGTAGAGAGCGTGTTCACCCTGCTGTTCTCGGTTCACTGCGTGCGAGACCTGCTCCGTCTGCGAAGGGCTGACGCCTGTGGCAGGGAGTTGACCTAAGGAGGGCTTCCTGTCTCTCGTGGGCGGGCATAATACACTTGGCAACTGTGCCTGAAAAACGTTGGAAGCTTGCCTCTGTTCTCTTGGTGGGTGAAGGAGCATGTCGTCAACGCCCATGAGTTGCGGCTTGATATTATCTGCAATTATAAACACAGTTGCGACTGTGCGACATGCGTCGCTCGCTGACCAAGGTTTATATCAAGTATATCAAAACGCACATACAGGAATGAAAAAGTATCCATTGCTCATTATCGCAGGTCTGTTCGCCTTTGTATCACAGGCTGCTCATGCAAGCTTCGACGGTGATTTCTCCATAGAACCCGCCACGACTTATAGTTCTGGAGTCGGCACTTTCGGAAACTGGACATACAGTATCGTGGTATTCACGGGAGTGGGAAGTATAGAAACAAGCGTAGCGACGGACTCGCTTGTGTTGAACGCATATGCTTTCGGTATGTTAATGTCTGACCAGACAACCGTCACACTCACTTGCGCTCCTGTTGACTTTGATGGAACCATAAGTTTCACGGCTAGCAGCCTGAGCGGTTTGTCGGTGACAGCGAACTCAGTCAATGTTGCTAGTTCTGGATTTGACTATTCGTTCGACCTTTCGTACGGCCAGTCATTTACCATATCTCTTTCCGCCATTAGTGTAGGTAGTTTTGACCCGGTGTTATTACTGCCGATGCCAGGTGTTCCGGTGAGTTATTCGACGACCATCTCCAATTTCAGTGCGATAAGCGCCGTGCCGGAGCCCTCCACGTATGCCCTCGGTGCCGGAGTGGTGGTGCTTGGCATAGCAGGTGCGAAGCGCCGTCGCTCGCGCAAGGCGTAGTGAGTGTTTGATAATTCCCGCAATGGGAAGATATTCCGTGTTTTCGGCGGCAGGAGCTTATCGAAAAGACCCCCTTTAGGGCGATCGCTTATTCGCCACCTAGTTGATATTCCCATGCCCCAGCGCCCACGTTGACGCTGGGGCATCTTTCTGAAAGCATACTCCCTGTATGAGGGACGACCGCTATATAGTCATAATGGCCGGTGGCCGGGGAGAGCGTTTCTGGCCGCAGAGCCGCCGCAACAGGCCCAAACAGCTGCTGCCAATAGTTGGCGAGGAGCCGCTTCTTGCGCAGACAGTCCGCCGTGTGCTGGGCATGGTACCAGCGGCGAACGTGTTGGTCCTCACAAACGCGGATCTTGTTGCCGAGGTGGCGCGCATCTGCCCGGGTCTGCCAGCGGACAATATCGTTGGCGAACCAGTGGGACGCGACACCGCCGCAGCCGTGGGCCTAGCGACCGTGCTCGTGCGTCTGCGTAATCCGGCGGCCAGCTATGCCGTGTTGCCCTCGGACCACGTGATTCACGATGAGGCCTCCTTTCGCTTGGTGCTCGAGCGCGCCTTCGAGGCTGCCGAGAGCGGCGACGAGCTTGTTACAATAGGCATAGAGGCGGCCTTCCCGGCCACGGGCTACGGCTACATACAGCGTGGGGAAGAGTCGATGCGCCTTGGAGAAATGCCCGTTTACAGGGTGAGGCGCTTTGTCGAAAAGCCTGCCTTGGAACTTGCCCGAAGCTACGTGCAGAGCGGGGAGTATTACTGGAATGCGGGTATGTTCATCTGGAGCGCTGCTAGTGTGGCGGCGGCCCTGTCCGCATATGTGCCAGATCTTTGGGCAGGGCTGGCCTCTATCGAGCAGGCCCTAGCGGCAGGCAGACCCCTTGCCGAAGTGCTTGAGGAGCAGTATCAGGGTCTGCGCAAGATTTCCATCGACTATGCACTCATGGAGAAGGCGCCCAATGTGCTGACTCTGCCCGGAGTGTTCGACTGGGACGATGTGGGCGCCTGGCCGGCCCTGTTGCGCCACCTGCCTGCCGATGCAAAGGGCAACGTCACTCGCGGCAATGCCCTTGTCGTCGATGGGGCTGACAATATTGTCGTTGGCAGTGGCGAACACCTTGTGTCCCTGCTCGGAGTGTCCGGCTGCATCGTTGTGCATACCGAAGACGCCACCATGATCTGCCCCCGCGAAAGGGCGCAGGACATCAAGCTCCTCGTCGGCGAGCTGGCCAAAGACCAGCGCCTTTGCGGCCTACTATAAGCTCAACAGCATGAATGTTCTTGGCATAGACTATGGCGAAAAGCGCGTCGGGCTGGCTTGGGGCGACGATATTGGGGTTGCCTCGCCCATCAAGGCCGCCACTCAGGCGGAGGCAGCGGCGCGCCTCGATTATATTGGCGAGCTGATACGCCAGCGTCGTATCGACCGCATTGCCTTGGGCTATCCCTACAACATGGACGGCAGCGCGGGCTTCAAGGCAAAGGAGGTGGAGGCTTTTGCAAAGGAATTGGAGAGGCGCTTTGCCCTGCCTGTCGTATTTGTGGACGAGACTCTGACAAGCGAGGCTGCTGCAGCCCAGATGGCAATGAATCGCAAAGAGAGGCGGCAGAGCCTGCTGGAGATGAAAAAGAAACGCTCCAGCGGAGATCTGGACTCGCGCGCGGCCTGTCTGATACTTCAGGACTATCTGGACAGGGTGCTCGGTTTGCCGCCCGAATTGCCCGATATGTAGGCCCTTCGGGCAGCAATCACACTCAACGCGGAACTTCCGTGTTCAGAAATGTTCCAAACACCGTTATTTTTGTTTACCTAAAGGGCATAACTGCCTTGATATATACCAGATGCGCTGGAAATGCATGGTAGCGTTTGACGGGACCGACTTCTTCGGCTGGCAAAGCCAGGCGGGCGGCAACACCGTTCAGGATTACATCGAGAGACGGCTTGAAGTGGTGTTCAAGCAGCCGGTGCGCATACACGGGTGCAGCAGGACGGACAGCGGCGTACATGCTGCGGGTCTTGTATTCCATTTCGATGCGGATTGGTCCCATCCGGTCAAGCACCTCTTGCGTGCCCTTCGGGTGGGCCTTCCCAAAGGCATTCTAATTACTGCCGTCCGCAGGGTGCCAGATACATTCCACGCCCGTTATTCGACAACTGGCAAACGCTACATTTACCGGCTTTACGAAGGCTGGGCCTCGCCCTTCGAGTCACGCTTCACCTATTCGCTGGAGAACCGTAAGGTTGATACGAACAAGATGAAGCAGGCCGCAATGTGCCTTGTTGGGAGGCATGACTTCACGGCCTTTGCTGCGGACCGTGGCGACGAATCCCGCGAAGACCCCGTGAAGGAGCTGCGCCGTCTGGACGTAGTGCGTCGCGGCAAGAGCGTGAGGATAATCTTCGAGGGCAGCGGCTTCCTGTACAAGATGGCGCGCAGTATCGCCGGTGCCCTCATAGACGTTGGCACTGGCAAACTGGCCCCGGATCATATCCGCACAATACTCGAAAGCCGGGTGCGTACGGCCCTTGTTGTGACCGCTCCGGCGCAGGGGCTGACACTGGACAAGGTGTTTTACGGCGATGGCGAGGAGTAGGAGGCGCGCAGCCTTACAAGAGGTGCGGAAATAGCGGACTGTTGGCTCTTTCGTACTGCACAGTGCTTAGCGGGCCGTGGCCGGGGCAGATGATTGTTTCCGGCGGCAGGGTCATTATCTGTGCCTTCAGGGCCGCAAGCGATTTCTCCCAGTGCCCATGCGCGCTGCCAGCCGAACCGGCGAACATGGCGTCGCCCACGATTGCGAGCGGCCTTTCCAACCCTTGAACAACGTAGCTCATGCCTCCGGGCGTGTGGCCGGGCGTATGCCTTGCCTCCACCTTGAGTGAGCCAAAGTCCAGCCTCTCGCCATCAGCAATGGCTCTCATGCAGTCCGAAATCAGCTCCGTAAGATGTGCCCGCACTGGCGCGTCGGGGAAGGCGCTGTGCAGGCTGGGCAGGCCGCCTATGTGATCGCGGTGGGTGTGGGTTATGAATATTCCGGCTGGGTGAAGGTCCAGATCCTCGATTGTATGGAATAGCCCCGCTGTTTCCGTGCCCCCGTCGAAGACGAGCGCCGTGCCGCCCGGCTTGTCGTAAACGATGTAGGCGTTGGACGTGCCCTCTGGATAGCCCTGTTGCGGGAAGGGCGTAACCACCCTTGCCAGGCCTTCCACCTGCAATTGTGGGGGCGAATACTGCCCCCTTGCCAAAAGCAGGGTGCCCCGCACGCCAAGCCCTAGCGCGCGTGCCACGTTGCCCAGCGCATCCTCGTCCAGAAAGCCGCTTTTCAGGCTACGCCATTTCCTGGAATCAATACCTGCTCTTCCACAGAGTGTACACTGATCCAGTCCTTGGCCAACGCGTGCCTTTTCGACAATGTCCATCCAGCCGTCCTCAAGGCCGGGTTCTATCGGGATATTGGCTGCTGATTCGTGCACGCTTCACAACTATACGGCAGAACTGCCACTTGGGAAAGGGGAATGGGTGTTTTGCCCTTGGGGTGTGGCAGATGCAGTGCCGTTGTCCGCCCATTCACTATGGGTTGGGGAGCCAGACCGCGCTCATGTCCTCGGCCAGCTTCCACCAGCCCCTTCCCGCGACCTTGTAAATGTAGCCCCAACCATATGTGGCGAAGTCTGCATCGTACCAGGCTATCCAGTAACCTATCCATACGTTTCTAGCATCTATGCCTGCGTAAACGTAGTACCAGAGGTTGTAATCGTAGCTCCATACCCAGGGGAAATACGTGTCGTCCACCCAGCCCATGTGCGTCCACTTGGCCTTCAACTCGCCGTAAGGGGCGTAGCAGGAGAGCATCGGCTCTGTGAGGTAGAGTTGGTGCATCCAGCCTATGGATACAGCCCGCACAAGAAGGTCAGAGGCACCGAAGAGCGGGCTTTGATAAGTGCCGGAGGAGTTGAACAGGCCGTCGCTTCCGATGTAGATGCTGCGCAGGTCATCAGCCGCGATTAGGGCAATGTTTTCCTTGGAGGCTGTCCACACGTTCAGATTGCCCGTTAGCAGTGAGTAGGGAATGCCGAGCTGTCCGAAATGGTTGGCCCCGGTGCCGTACATTCTGCCGGCGGTATCGACATACAGGCAGTGCATGTTGCCAGCCGCCGCAGTGGCCGCGTTTTCCGCAAGAAGTACGGGCGAGAGGGCGTCCTCGTTGTCGCCCTTGCCAAGCTGGCCGTTGCCGTTGTAGCCCATGCCCCAGAGCGTACCGTCGTTCTTGATGAAGAGGCTCGTCGAGCCGTTGGCGTATATGTCGCGCACGTTTTCAGCCACTTTGGCTGGGCTTGTTTCAGGCCAGTAACTGATGCTGCCCCGGCCAAGCTGTCCGTTGATGTTTGCGCCCATTGCCCATAGTGAGCCGTCGCTTTTGATGTAAAGGCTGTGCATGTCTCCGGCGGCGACCTTCACTACGTCGTAATCTATATACACCGGCTTCGGCGCGGAGTCCGTATCGCCCGTCCCAAGCTGCCCCATCGAGTTGTCCCCGCAGGCAAAGAGCGCCCCATTTTGCAGGACGTAGAGCGTGTGCTGGTCTCCGGCCGCCACTTCGGCTACTTCTGTTGCCACGGCCACTGGCCAACGCTTGTTCGTAGTGCTACCATCGCCAAGTTGGCCGCTCATGTTAAACCCGCTGGCCCAGAGTATGCCTTGGCTGTCTATCCATGTGCTGTGATATAGACCGGCGGAGATTTTCTCCACGTTCGGGGCCAGAAGGCGGACCTCGTAGCCGCCTGATTTATACACATCGCCAATGCCCAGTTGACGGTAGCTGTTTTCGCCCATGCAGAACAGTTCGCCCCTCTTGCTTATGATCAGGCTGCTGCTGTATGCGGCCCCTACCTTGGCAATGCCAGTTGCAACGGGGACAGGCACCGGCGAAGAAAAGGTGCTCCCGTTGCCGAGCTGGCCGGATATGTTGGACCCCATCGCATATGTGGAGCCATCGTCCAGAACAAGGATGCTGTGCATGTAGCCAGCGGCCGCTTCCTTCACATTGCCCGCGATGGGGACGGGGGTTCGGATGTTCGACAAGTCGCCAGTGCCCAGCTGGCCTCCGCCGTTGTAGCCAAAGACGTACAGAACGCCCTCCTCTGTGACGTAGATGCTGTGCATGTAACCCGCCGACGCACTTTTCACCCCCTGAGCAACGAGTACCGGGGCAGTGCGGCGTCTGTTTGTCCCGTCGCCAAGCTGACCATAGCTGTTGTCCCCCATCGCATACAGTTCGCCGGAGCTGGTAACGAACAGGCTGTGGCTCCCGCCTGCCGACATGGATTTCACATTGTCGGCCACTTTCTCGAAGCTGACGCGCACGGCATTGTCGCCAAGACCCAGCTGCCCGTCCACATTCCTGCCGCTGGCCCAGAGAGAGCCGTCGCTCTTTAGTGCAAGGGTGTGAAAGTCCCCTCCGTCCACTGCGGCTACGTCTGTAAGAACGGCGACAAAGCCTTCCTGGGAGTCGTCCATAGTGCCCGTGCCAAGCTCGCCGTTGTAGTTCTTGCCAGTGGCATAGAGGGTGCCCTCATCTGATATATAAAAGCTGCTTGTGTCTCCAGTGGATATGGCCTTTACGCCTGTTGCGGCCTCGAAGGGCTGGCCGTAGCTGGCATAGCTGGCTTCGATGCCAAGAACGCCCCCGCCGCTCCAACCTGCCACCCAGAGCCGTCCGTCCGTGCCGAGTATGGCGATATGTGCGGCTCCGGCGGATGCGTCGGCCACATTGTCCATGCTGAATACGGGCAGGGCTTCGTAACCCTGTTCGCCTAGGCCTAGCTGGCCGTAGTAGGAGTCGCCAGAAGCATACAGGGCATATCCGGCGCTGAGGCCGGACACGGGTAGGTAGGCGGCTGCGAGGCAGGCACAGCACAGCATGATGCGGAATGGGGGAGTCATGCGTGCATCATGCCAAGTCCAATACCATTATCAAGATTATGCTTTGTTACGCTTTGCTGGAACGTGCCTATGGTGTTGGCATGCCGTTGCTCGTTGCCCCGGCTTGATATTTCCTGTGCATACGCTAGGCTGCGCAATGTAACCAAGCCCGAATGGCGGAAACCGAAATGAAACCTGCTGATCTGCGGGGTATCCTGCGCTACGTGCCCTTGTGGCGCGATCATGTCTTTGTGATTGCCGTTGATGCCGCTGTTTTGCGCGATGAGAACTGTGCCAGCTTCATGCAGGATCTTGCCGTCTTGTGGAGCCTGCGCATCAAGGTGGTCCTTGTCTATGGCCTTGGAAAGGCTCTGAGGGAGACGGCAGAGGCGAGGGGCCTGCGTATCACAGACCAGAGAGGCGAGGGGCCTACCGACGAGGTCACGCTGAAGCTGGCCGTGGAGGTGGCGGGCGTCATTGGGCAGGAGATTATGGAGCACCTGACGGCCAATGGCCTTCGCTGCTCTCTTACCAATGCCGTTCGCGCCACAGAGGCAGGCGTAATCGGCGGCGTGGATCAACTCTGCCGGGGAAAGATCGAGAAGATAGATCTGGAGCTTATTCGTCAGCTATTGGCCAGCGATGTAGTGCCGATAATTTCCCCGATTGCCTTCAGCCGCGACGGGCTGTCTCTGCGCCTGAATTCGGACCAGCTAGGCAGCGAGCTGGCAATGGGGCTTGGTGCGTCAAAGCTGGTGTATCTCACCCCTCATGTGGGGCTTTCCTTCGGAGCGGATGTCGTTCTTAACATGACAGTGGACGAGCTTCGCGCTGCGCTGAAGGGGGGGGGCGACTCTCTGGACCCCGATCTTCGGGGCAAGGCTCGCTATGCCGTGCGCACGATCGACGGGGGCACCCCGCGCGTCCACATAATCGACGGGCGCAGGAGAGATGCGCTCCTTACGGAGATTTTCGACAATGTGGGCGTTGGCTCGATGATTTACGGCAACGACTATGCACGCATAAGGCCTGCACGCAGGCGCGATGCCATGTACATCCACGCCATCACCCAGCAGGCCGTGGATGCACAGTCGCTGCGTCCGCGCTCCCGGCAGGAAATTGTCGAGGAGATTGAGCATTTCTACGTTTACGAGATAGACCTTACGATCGTGGGCTGCGTGTGTCTGCACCCCTGGGATGCGGACTCTATGGAGGTGGAGGCCGTGTACGTGCAGCCATTTTATCAGGGCAAGGGCGTGGGGCGGAAGCTTGTCGAGTTCTGCCTTATCGAGGCGGCCAAGCGTGGGGCGAAGCGCGTTTTCGCCCTGTCAACGCAGAGCTTTCCCTTCTTCCGCAAGGTCTGCGGCTTTGTCGAGAGTGGCGCAGAAGTCTTGCCCGCAGCGCGCAGGGCTAAGCTGGAGCAGTCGGGGCGCAATTCGCGAGTGCTCGTAAGGGAGCTGGCAAAGTAGGGCGGTAGAGAGATTGCCCGCAAGAAATCCCGAGTAAGTGTATTTAAGCGCGGAGTAAGCAGATGTTCGCAGATTACTAAGAAACAAAGCGTTACTTGTTTTATCTGCGGATTGTATTCTTTGTATCTGTCAACTTCAGCGGATTTGCGGGCGCGCTTGATGGGTAGTGCCGGGTGCTTATCCAATGAAAAGCCCCGTTCCGAATGTCGGGGCGGGGCTTTCCTTTCGGCTGGCGGAGGGCATGTGATGGAATTGCCAGCGCTCGCGCTTTGCCGTGTTTGGAGGATGTATCGGTCTCTACTTCTTCTTCTTTTTGAGGTGGCTTAGGTCGGCCATTCTCGGGGCCTGTGTCGTTGTCACCTTGCCGGGAGCTTCGGCCGCAATTGCCAGTTCTTCCTGGGTGCGCTTGTGGTTGGTGTAGAGCTGCTGGAGTATGCTCATGCAGTTGGACACCGTCCAGTAGAGGACTAGGCCCGAAGAGAAGTTGTAGCAGAAGAAGAGCATGACAAGGGGCATGAACTTCATGATTTTGGCCTGCATCGGGTCCATGCCGGGCGTCGGTGCCAGATGCATCTGGTAGAACATCGTAAAGCCCATTAGTAGAGGCAGGATGTTCACCGGGAAGCCGGAAATGGTCGCGATTGTGTCGGGCAGCGACAGGTCGCTAATCCAGAGAAAGTGCGCAAAGCGCAGCTCGCTGGCCCCGCGCAGCATGTAGTAGAAGGCTATGAAAATCGGTATCTGTATCAGGATGGGCAGGCAGCCTGCGAGGGGGTTGACCTTGTATTTCTTGAACAGGGCCATTGTCTCTTGGCTGAGCTTGGTCTGATTGTCCTTGTACTTCTCGCGCAGTTCCTTGAGCGGGCCTTGCAGGCGGGCCATCTTGCGGCTGTTTTCGGCGGCCTTGGCCGTCAGCGGCCAGAAGAGCAGGCGGATGGCGATTGTCATCAGTATGATGGCTAGGCCCCAGTTCACCACAAGCTGCTGCACTGCGGTGAGGCCCGTGTAGAAGAGCTTGCCCACAAAGCCGACGAAGCGCCCAATGAAGCCCAGAGGACTGGACCAGCCAAACTGCATTACGCGATCCTGGCGAAGCTCCATCTGCGAAAGGCGGCGGTATTCCTTGGGGCCGATGTAGCAGGACAGGCTGATGTCCGCGCTCTGGCCCGGCTCTATGCTGCCGATGCCAAAGCCAATAGCGCCGCTCATGCCCTTGACGGTCTTGCCGTCGCTAGTCATGCCAAGGTCCACGGGCTTCATCACGATGGTGCGGGCCGGGCTGGTGGGGGTCAGGATGCTGGCGAAGAAGGAGTTCTTGGTCGATGCCCAAAGTATGCGGGCGTCCTTCTGTATGAAAGCTTTTGGCTCGGAACTGGAGAACCAGCCCCCACCGCTGAAGTCCGAGGGGTGCTTGTAGGTGTAGCTGTCCCCGTCGTAGTAGCCGGTGTTTATGTTGTAGCCGTAGTAGTCGCTGGCGTCCGGGGCGGATGCGCCAAGGTCGAGGAACACGTCTCCGCCCTCAAAGCTGGCCGCGCCCTTGTTGATGATGCTCGTTTTGTGGCTGATGGTGTAGGGGTCCGGGCCTTCGCTGCTGCTGCTAATCTCGTAACTGCGTACAACGCTGACTCCGGGCGCAATCTCGCTGCGGAACACGACCTTGTTTGTGTCGATGCGGTCCACGGCGTAGGCCTGAGTCTGGGCGCTTAGGATGCCCATCTGCCACTTGTCGATGGCAAGAAGCGGGGCCTTGGCCGCCTCGTTGAAAATGTACGGTGCGTCCTCGCCTTGCACTGCGGCGTATTTCTTGAATGCCACATGGCCGATGGCACCGCCGTGGCTGGTGAATTCGACGCGGATAAACTCGTTCTCCAGCACTGGGCGCTGCTCGGGGGCGTTGGGCACCACAGGAGGGGGTAGGGAGGGGGCGGAGACTATCTCTGCCGCGGGTGCAGGCACATATCCCTGCTGCACAGGGCTTTGCTGCTGCTGCTGGTTGGCTTGGCGTATCATTTCGGCGCGCTGCTCTTCGCGGGCACGTGCCAGTTCCTCCTGCTGGGCGGCCATCTGCCGGTTCTGCCAGAATAGCAGACCCATTGCGGCTATCAGCAGCAGGATGCCGATTGTTGTATTCTTCTTGTCCATCAGTGTGTTTTATGCCGTGGCGGGGGGACGGGGTCATAGCCCTGTCCACCAAGCGGATGGCAACGTAAGATTCGTCTTGTGGCAAGCAACAAGCCCCTTGCCGGGCCGTGAATTTTCAGCGCCTCAGAGGCGTAGCGCGAGCAGCTTGGCTCGAAGCGGCAGCCCATGCCGGGGCCTGCTATTAGGTGCAATAGCGGCGAGACCAGTAGCTGGTATATGCGGATTAGGCCAAGGAGCAGGGCCGTTGCAAGGCGCGAGGGCAGGCTTTTCATGCCGTCCTTTCGGGCCTTAGGCGTGGGACAATGCGCTTTAGTTGGTCTTCGTACAGCTCCCGCACGGCGGGGCCGCTCATCGTGAATATGGGCGCGCTGGCAATCAGCAGCACGTCGCAGGAGCCTGGCAGGCTATCCTGCGTGTTGCGGAAGGCCTCGCGCAGCAGGCGTTTGGCGCGGCTGCGGCAGACGGAGTTGCCAACCTTTTTGGAGGCTATTACGCCAAGGCGGCGAAGCCCAGAGTCTGTCAGGCGGATTCGCAGGCGGAATGCAGAGCATACGCACCCGGATGAACGGGCGCGCATCTGTTCAAAATCCGCGCCCGTGCGCAGATGCTGCGCCCCGCTAAGCCGCATAGGAATAACTTGCGGAAAAGAACTACTTGCCGAAGAGAGCCGAGCCGTTCCGCGGGTGCGGACCGGCCAGAGGCCGCTCCGGCGAGGGGACTAGTTGCTGATCGTGGAGGCGAGGCGCTTGCGGCCGTGGGCGCGGCGAGCGTTGATCACGCCACGACCACCCTTGGTGGCCATGCGTGCGCGGAAGCCGAATTTGCGGATGCGGCGGATCTTGGAAGGGCGGTATGTAGGTTGCATTTGCTCGTGCTGTTAAATGGAAAAGCGCCCAATTCAATCGCCGCCGCCGTCTTTGTCAAGCATCGCGAGCGGCTAAAGATTGCAAACACCTTCTATGCCTTGCCCTCTCGCAGCTTTGCCACGTAGTCTTGCGCGCCCTGGCTGAAGTAGCGTTCGCCGCGAAGCACTGCAATTATGCCCTTGTTAAGCTCGGCAAGCCCGTAGGCTTTTTCGACAAATCCATGTGCGTCTCCCTCCAAGGCCATGCGCACGGAGTATGCATCCAAAGAGCCGCTGAACACGATCACCTTTGTCGAGGGCAGGCCTTTGCGTATCTTGCGCAGCATGTCCAGTCCGCTTATTCCGGGCAGGCGGATGTCAAGGATCACAAGGTCTGGCTTCTTGCTCATGCAGCAGTCGAGGGCCGTGTGCCCGTCGCTGCAACAGCCAAGGTATTCGACATCGGGCAGCATTTGCACGAACTCGCCAAAGAGTTCGGACAACATGCCCTCGTCCTCGATCATTAGTATCTTGTCCATTCTGGAAGCTTGGGAGGGGAGCTGAAGCAGATGTACGCTACACCAGCATTGGAGCGGGTTCAACGCTAGAGGTGTTTTGGCACTGGCAATTCCCCTTATGCCCTTGGGTGGGCCTGATGATGGGCGGCTTTCATGCGCGTGGTGCTTACGTGCGTGTAAACCTGTGTTGTGGAAAGGCTTGAATGGCCAAGCAGGCTTTGCACAGTGCGTAGGTCAGCACCCTCGTCCAGCATGTGCGTGGCGCAGCTGTGGCGCAGTTTGTGCGGGGTAAGGTCCACGGGCAGCCCCACGGACAAAAGGCATAGCTTCAGGCGTCGTTGCACCCAGCGGGTCTGGCAGGCTTGTGCAGGCCAAGCGTCCCAGAGCAATACAGGCTCCTCGTAGGCCGGGATGAAGGGGAGGGTGGAGCGGTACTCTTGCAGGCAGCGCACGGCCTGTTCACCAATCGGGCAGAGGCGTTCCTTGCGCCCTTTGCCGAGCACTCGCGCCAGTCCTTGAGACAGGTCCAGGTCCCGCCAGCGAAGGTTTACCAGCTCGCTTACGCGCAGGCCCGCCCCGTATAGGATTTCGAGCATGACCGAATCTCTGGCGACAGCAAAGTCATCGCGCGGTGTGTTGCCAGTGCGCAGCTTTTCCGGGGACTGGAGCAGCTCCGCCATCTGAGTCTGGGTTAGGAAACGTGGCAGGGGGATGCGTGCTTTTGGAACGGCGATTTCCCTGAACGGATTGCTGGAAGAGATCTGCTTTTTGAGCATCCAGTCGAAAAAGGTACGCAGGCCCGAAACGCGAAGGCGCAGGCTGCGGCGCGAAATTCCGCTCTGCGACTCGATGACCAGCCCGCGTACACTCTTTTTGTCGATGGCGTCGAAGTCGCCCTTCCAGCCCTCGCGCACGAGGTGTTCATACATCGCATCTATGGCCTGAGAGTAGTTGCGCGCCGTGTATTCGGAAAGCCTCCTTTCCGCCAAGAGATACGCTAGGAAATGCTGGCGCGCCTCCATCGCCTTTTCTCCCACAGCCTTGATGGTTTTTGCGTCCATGCGACAAGTGCCTACTGGTGGAACTTACCAGTTGCCTTCGATCATGAAGGGTAGCCTAGCCTGTGCTCCGTCCGTAAGCGAGCAGCGCGAGAGTTCTTTGGACAGGGTCTGAAGCCTGCTGGCGGGGTTGCGGCTCTGGACCCTTGTGTTGAAGAGGTTACTCAACTGTTCGGCAAAGCCAATGCTCACCGGGCACTCCACTACGGGGCAGTCATTGTCCAGTTCGGCCAGTTTTCGCGCCTCTGCCACGGCTTCGCCAAGGCCGCCGTGCATGTCTGCAAGCCCGTTGACAACTGCTGCGGAGCCGGACCATATGCGTCCGTTGGCCAGCTGCTGCACTATTGCGCCGTCCATGTTGCGCCCGCTGGCCACAATTTCGATAAAGCGGCCGTAGATGCTGTTCACGAGGTTTTTGTGCAGAGCCATTTCGGCAGGGTCTTTCTCCTTGAGCGAAGAGTACATGTCGGCGAAGGGGGATGTTGTCACGCGTTCGGAGTTTATGCCCCATCCTCCAACAAGTTCCTCTATGTCGATAAATAGCGAGAACACCCCGATGGAGCCTGTAAGGGTAGTTGGTTCGACCAGTATGCGGTCTGCTCCGGCGCTGAGCCAGTAGCCGCCCGAGGCAGCCATTCTGCCCATCGAGACTACTATGGGACGCTCCCGCCCTAGAGCCTCCACCTCGCGCCGTATGCGTTCGGAGGCTATCGCGCTGCCGCCTGGGCTGTTTACGCGCAGAACAACGGCGCGGACTTTGTCATCGCTGCGAAGCTTGCGAAGGGTGTCAATTATTCGCTCGGCCCCTGCCTCGTCCCAGGCGCCGCGCCCGGAGACTATCTCGCCCTCTATATAGACTATGGCGATTCGGTCGGCATTGTCTTTGGCAGGCAGCTTTGGGCAGCAGTTCTCGGCGATATAGTCGGCCATGTAGATGGAGCTGAAGCCTGCCCCCTCGGCTCCGGCCAGTTGCGCGAGTTTGTCGGCCAGCTCGTCCTCATATCCCACGATGTCCACAAAGCCCTCCTGTCTTGCCTGTTCAGCGTCCAGCAATCCCGTGCTGCGCGAGATTTCGCCGATGCGCTCGAAGCCAATGCCGCGGCTTTCGGAGAGGGCCAGTGCGAGGGCTGCCCATGCGTCGTCCAGAAATGCCTGAAGCTGTTCGCGGTCTTCCTCGCTCATGTTCTCACGGGTAAAGGTCTCGATGGCGGACTTGTAAGAGCCTGCGCTGGCCGTCTGCACCCGTATGCCGTAGCGTTCAAATGCCTTGGCTAGGTATATGCTTTCTGCCGCCAGCCCTTGTATGCCCAGTGTTGACAGGGGCTGCATCCAGACTTCGTCCGCCGCGCTTGCCAGTGCGTAGTCTTTCATCCCGGCATCTTCGAGCAACGCGTAAACGGGTTTGCCGCTCTGGCGGAAGCGGGCAAGGGCGGACCGGATTTCCACAATGCTGGAAAAGCCTGTGCTTGGCAGCTCCGGCCCGGCTCCGCGCAGCAGGATTGCTTTTATGCGGGAGTCGCCAGCGGCCCTGTCGATGTTGTCCAACAGGCTCTTCAGGGGGAGGCGCTTGCCAAGGGGTTGCCTGCCCAGCAGGGCGCCAAGCGAACCGGTGTCAAGTGGGGCGTCTGGTATCTCCGCGCCCATGTCAAGCACAAGAACGGCACTGTTTGGCAGCTTGGTTCTGAAAGAGTTGCCTGCAATGGCAATGAAGCTTATGGTTATGACGTAAAAGAACACCGTTGCAAGCAGCATGGAGGCCAGCATCACAAGGCTCTTGCTGATCACGTTTTTCAGGAATTTTCTCATCTTCTGACTCGGGGTGGTTCAGACTGGTTGGCGGCTTAAGTCCAGTTTTTCGCAAGCCAGCCCTTATGACAAGCGCCAACACTGGAACCAGCACCCCATTCTGCTTCTCCAAGACAATATCCAACCTCTCACCCAAGAATCTCATCCCATGAGCAAGCTCGTCATCGTCGCAGCCATCGTCATCGCCCTCGCCGTCGGCGGGGGTTCCTATGTTTATGTCCAGAAACAGGAACAGGCCCATCAGGAACAGTTGAAAGAGGAGCAGGCAAGGGCTTTGGAGCAAAAGACTATTCTTGAGGCCGAAGCACGTGCCTCCGATGCCGCCGCTGCAAAGGCGCGCGAACAGGCCGAGGAGGCCCGTCGCATGGCCCAGCAGCAAAAGGAGCTGGCCGAGCGTGAAAAGCAGGCCCAGATTGCGGCCTTGAACGAGCGTCTGGCCCGCGAGGCAGCCCAGCGCGAACAGGCACAGGCAGCATTGGCCGAGCTGGAAAGACAGCGTCAGCTTCTGGCCGCCCAGCAAGAGGAGACGGCCCGCCGTCTGGCCGCCTTGGAGGCCGCGCAGAAGGCTGAAGACCCATCGCTTGCCGCGCTCAAGCGCGAGGCCGCATTGCGCGAGGCGGAACTTGCCCGCATTGCCGAGGAGAACCGCCGCCTTCAGGCCGAGTATCAGAAGTCCCTCGAACAGCAGATCGCCACCGAGGACGAGATCGTGCGCAAGGGAGGCACAATCAGCATTCCCAACTACGACGTGCGCTCCATGAACGACCGCCGTCGCGAGGCCGTGCTGCTGCGTCAGCGCATGGAATACGAAAGCTCCAAGTAGGCCGGGGGGCATTTTCTGGCAAATTTTCGCTTGCAGATTGATTCAGGAACTATTTACTCGGGCCTTTCTCGCCAATCGGCGGATCTGAAGTGCCTGGCTAGCTCAATTGGTAGAGCAGCAGACTCTTAATCTGTTGGTTCTGGGTTCGAGTCCCAGGCCAGGTACCACTTCAGTCACATCCGTGCGACTTGCCGGGTAATCGACGGGCCAGCTTAGCTCAGTTGGTAGAGCAACTCACTTGTAATGAGTAGGTCGCCGGTTCGACTCCGGCAGCTGGCTCCAGCTCGCTTTCTTGGGTTCTCCGCCATCGTCGGGGGGTCTGTTGGCAGCCACCGCAACAGGCACGATTGATCGCGCGCGTGTCGTTTGTTGGCTTGACCATGTTAATGCGAAACGGGCGAGTCTTCGCGAAGAGAACCCGCCCGTTCACATGTTGTCTTGATAGTGATAGAGTCCAGCTAGCTCTTGCGTCTTTTCAGTGCGGCAAGAGCCAGTGCTCCGCACCCGAGCATGGCAGCATACGTGGATGGCTCTGGTACGACAAGATACGGTTTGTAGTTGCTGCTGTCTGCGGTGTAGAAGCTAAACCCGGCGTCGCGGTTGCTGTAATCCCCGGTTGTGTTTGGCTCGAAGCTGAAGCAGCTATAGTTGTAGCCATTATTGAGGTCGCTCTCGATGTACGAGGTGACGTCAATACTCAGCCAGCCGCTCAGGCCAGCAGCAACGGTGCTTACCACAACGTCGCCGTATAGCTTTTGTGAGGCGTTGCCGTTGGCGTTCGAAGCGTTGCTCACGTGTTTGATGGAGCCTGCGTCGGGGGTAGTTCCCGTCAGGTAGCTGTTGATTATATATATGTTCAGCGTGGCGGTAGAGCCGGCAAGATGCGCAAGTCCGGAGATGCTGAACTGGATGAATGCACGGTTGTAACTTAATGTGTCACTGGTGCCCCAAAACATGTAAGAGGCATTATTGACGGTGGATGTGCTGTCGAAGTAATCATACGATGAGCCTACCTCGTCGTGGAAGTAGCCGTCGTTGATGGAGGATGGCGTCACGACGACGCCATAGGCTGACGATAATGTCAGCATGAGTATGCCTGTTAGAGGTATGGGAGATTTCATGCGCACGGCAGGCTAGAATCGTATGTCAGCTGGTGCAGCCCGATTTAATCGTTTGGTAGATGAACCGCACTTTTTCTTATCGGCCTTGGCGCGCTTTCTAGCGCATTCCCTGCACCCAGCCAAGTTCACCGGGGCCTATGATGCTGCGGTAGTAGCAGCTCATGCGGCTGTTGCCGTCGGCCCCCTTTGTGTGGCAGCCGCCCTGCCCGCGGGGGCGTACAAGGTAGAGTAGCGAGTTCTGCTCGCAGTTGACGCGCACATCCACGATGTCGAGATAGTCCCCGCTTGTTGCGCCCTTTATCCACAGCTCGTTGCGGCTGCTGGACCAGAACACGGCCACCCGGTCCTTGAGAGTGCGCTCCAGGGTCTGGCGGTTGGCATAGGCCACGACGAGAAGCTCCAGCGTGTCGGCGTGCTGGACGGCCACCGGGAGCAGGGCCTGTCCACTGGCGGCCACCTTGCCCAGCTTGTCAAAGTCCAGTCTCTCCACAAGGCCTTCTTCGATTTCGCGGCTCATGGCAGGCATTCTTGCAGGTGCCGCAGTGCTTTGGAAGCTTGGATATTGGCGGGCCTTGCCGTTTGAACCGGCTTTGCAGCGATTGCTTGCCTGCCGGGCCGGGTCTTGCCATGCTCCCGCCTTTTATGAGCGTCCCCTTTCACAAATACCATGCGCTGGGCAATGATTACCTTGTCCTTGACCCGGCGGACCTACCCGGCAGCCCGGAGGAGATTCCCTTCGATGTGGCGCAGATAGTGCGCATCTGCCACCGCAACTTCGGCCTTGGGTCCGACGGCATACTATGGGGGCCATGCCCTGCCGAGGGGGCGGACTTTGGTCTGCGTATCTACAACCCCGACGGCAGCGAGGCGGAGAAGAGCGGCAACGGGCTACGCATATTCACGCGCTATCTCTACGACAGCGGCCGTGTGCGCAACGCCCCTTTCAGCATACGCACGCTCGGCGGAGTGGTGCAGAGTCAGGTGCATGAGGACGGCCTCATCACGGTGGACATGGGCAGAGTCAGCTTCATGAGCGATGCCATTCCCGTTCGTCCCGTGGAGCCAGTGCGCGAGGTCTTGGGCGAGACTATCAGGGTTCTAGGCGTCGATTACCGCTATTGCGCGGCCACGGTGGGCAACCCTCACTGCGTGCTGCCGATGGACGAGGTAAGCGAGGAACTTGCGCGCAGGATTGGCCCGCATATCGAGAACGATGCCCGCTTCCCCAATCGCACCAACGTGCAACTGTTGAAGGTGCTGGACCGGGGCAACATTCAGATCGAGATCTGGGAGCGCGGGGCTGGTTACACGCTCGCCAGTGGCAGTAGCTCCAGTGCGGCTGGCAGTGTGGCGCGCAGACTAGGCCTCGTGGACGAGGACATAACAGTGCATATGCCCGGCGGCCTTCTCAAGCTGCATATCGACAGCGATTACCGCGTGCGGATGACAGGCCCGGCAACAAGGGTGGGCAAGATGCAGCTCGACGAAGAGGCCCTGAGCTAAGTGCTGCGCCCCGGCGCGTGTTGCTCTACCACTCTGCCCCTTCGGTCATCTTTTTGCACAGCTTGCAGAAATCTTTCGTGCCCGCAAAAAAGGGGCCTCTCTCGCAGCGTACGTCGAACACCCGCAGCGGGAACAGTGGTTCCTTCATGTATTCTAGGTTCCCGCCAGCCGCCATCAGGAGGGCGATGGCCGCGGCCACGTCCCAGCTCTTGCAGCGGAAGTCTATGCAGCCTTCGATAAAGCCGAGCGCAACGTATGTCAGTGTAAGCGCGCCGCTGCCCATACTGCGTACATTCAGGCCGCTTACGATGGGGTCAAGCCTCTGTCGCCACTCTCCGCGTATCGGAAAGGATATGCCGACTATGCTCTTTTCCTGAAGGGGAATCTGTGGCATGAGGCCCACCGAGTCCTCGCCGTCGATAATGCCCAGACCGGGGCCGCCCTGCACTATGCGGTCTCTCCCGAAGTCGTAGATGAAGCCGTAAACGGGCATCCCATCGCGCAACAGGCCAAGCGATATGGCGCAGAAGGGCATACCGATGGCAAAGTTGTTCGTGCCGTCCACCGGGTCCAGTATCCATGCGTAGCGGGCCTTCAGCTCGCGGGGGCCGGAGCGTGGGTCGCTTTCCTCGCTGAAGACCTCGTCTTCGGGGAAGGCGCGGCCAAGTGCAGCGCAGATACTTTCCGATATGGCAAGGTCGGCAAAGGTTACGCGGGACTTGTCTTCCTTCCACTCGCTTTCCACGCGGCCAAAATGTTTGCGAAAGAAGGCCACTTGTTCCTTCACGCAGTCGTAGCCTACCTGCATTCTTTGCCCAAGCTCTCCATCCATATGGGGCCTACATTAACACGGCGGGCCGAGGCGGCGCCATACATTTACGGTATTGGCAGTGTTGCAGGCATATGGATGCGCGTGTATTGATAGTTCATATGGTCGATGTCATGCCCCTTGTGCTCTTTATCGCGCTATCTCTAGTCGTGTTTGTTTTTAGCCTGCGAGGTGCCCGCAAGGCGTTTGGCAACCAGAAGGTGGCAATGCGCAAGCTGGCTGAGGCGCTGAACCTGCCGCTATCGGGTGGGGAGCCTGTCATCCCCAACGTCAGTTGGCTTTCCTTTATGCGCAGCCCGGAGTACATAAGCGGCGTGTATAATGACCTAGTCCTGACGATCCGCATCGAGACCCGTGGCAAAGGCGAGGGACAGAGCACATACAGCGTGCTCGACGTAAGCCTGCCGCATCATGAGGGAGGAGCGCCCATTGATGAGATTTCCATCAGCGCCGTGGGCTGGCTTAGCAGCGTGGGCCTGTCGCTGGGGCGCAAGCCTCTTACGACCGGCGACGATGCCTTCGACAAGGTCTTTGCCGTCAAGAGTGCGGATGCGGACTTTGCGCTGACTGTCCTATTGCCGGAACTGCGTGCGCAGATGATCGATGTTTGGGACATACACGATGTGCGCGGCACCATACACGTGCGCGAGAGCGGCATTCACTACGAGGAGCCGAACAGTCTTCGTACGGATGTGCAGGTGCGCCGCTTCACGGCCTTGGCCCTGATGTGCAGCAAGCTTGGGGCCGTTGTCGATGCCGCAAGAGCTATTCGAAGCTGATGCTGGCGTTCACCGGGGGCTTCATTCCGCAGGCCACCTGCACGGCCTTGACCATTCCGGCGGGCACCGGGCAGGCGGTGTGCGAGCAGTTGGCGCGCATCGCGTTGTGTATCTGCGAGCTTTCCCAGGAGAACTCTTCCTTGGGGCAGACGGAGTGGACCTTGTCGGCCACCTTGGCGAAGGCTGGGCACTTGGTGTCCACTTTGAGCGAGCAGAGGCCGCTTTCCTTGTCGAAGTCGGCCTGAACGGTGCTAATATAGCCACAGACTCCGGCGTTGATGTTGACTTTGGTCATCGGAAGACTTCCAGCGACTGGCGCTTGATGGAAAGATGGTGCGGGCAGTCGGAATCGAACCGACACGACCAGTTTGGAAGACTGGAGTTCTACCACTAAACTATGCCCGCATTGTCGCTATGGCGGCCTTTCGTCAGCGGGCAGTTGCCTCGCTGCGAGTGGCAGGGCCAGCCCTGCGAAAGTTGAGCACTTTGCACGCGGTAGGGGCGGGAGTCAAGACAGGCTTGGCATTCTTTCGTTTGTAAGTGGATCCGGGGTGCATTCCGCTCCTTGCGCAGTTTGTGGATGACCTCGGGGGCATACTTACCTAAGATGCTGGATATGAGCAGTAGCCCCGATGCGAACGATGTTGGCCCGGCAAGGGCGTCGGGAGGCGGCGAGAGCGTGGAGAAGGCGGGCGTTGTGGAGCGCATAGTGTTTTCCAACGCAGAGAGCGGCTATGTAATAGCAGAGATTCAGCCCGATAGAGAGCCGCCCTTCACTGTTAAGGGCGTGTTGCCGGGCCTTCGCTGTGGGGAGAGCGTCAGCGTTCGCGGGCGCATGGTTCTTCACCCCGGCTTTGGTCCTCAGCTTCTGGCGGAGAGCTTTTCGGTGCGTATGCCAGCCGGGGTCGAGGCGCTGAAAAAGTTTCTCGGCAGCGGCCTTGTGCCGGGTATTGGAAAGGGCTTTGCGGGGAAGATTGTCAAGAAGTTCGGTGCCGACACGGCCAGAGTCTTGAGCGAGGAGAGCGCACTCCTGCGCGAGGTGCCGGGGCTTGGCGAGGGCAGGGCGGCAAAGATCAAGGCCGCCTGGGACGAGCAGCTTGCCTTGCGGGAGGTGTTGATATTTCTGCAAGGCTACGGGGTGGGAGTGCGCCGCTGCATGAAGATCGTCCGTCAGTACGGCTCCGCCGCTCCGGTCATGCTGCGCGAGGATCCCTATACGCTAGCCCGCGAGGTGGACGGCATTGGCTTTCGCACAGCCGACCGCATCGCGCTCAACATGGGTATCGGCAACGACAGCGAGCGGCGTCTGGACGCGGGGCTTGTCTTCACCCTTGGCGAGGCCGAGGGGGAGGGACATACGGCCTTGCCAGAGGACGAGCTTTGCGAGAGGGCGGCGCGGCTATTGAATACGGTTCAGGAGCGGGTGGTTGCCCGGTTGGGCAGCCTGCTGGCGCGAGGGGAGCTATGCCTCTACCGCGGCCTTGTGCAGACGCCCGCCTGTGCACGGGCGGAAATACGCGCGGCGCGTGCCCTGCGTGAACTGGCGGCGGCTGCTTCCTGTCTTCCGCAGATAAGGGTGGATGCCGCCATTGACTGGGCCGAGGCCAGGGCAGGCTTTCGCTTCGCCCCGGAGCAGGCCGACGCAGTGGCCGCTGCATTGGAGAGCCGCCTGTGCGTAATTACCGGCGGGCCGGGCACGGGCAAGACTTCCATACTTCGCGCCCTTGTGGAAATATTGCGCGCCAAGAAGGCGCGGGTGCTGCTGGCCTCGCCAACGGGCAGGGCTGCTCAGCGCCTAGCCCAGAGTGCGGGCATTGCCGCGACCACTCTGCACAGGCTCTTGCGTTACAGCGAGGAGCAGGGAGCCGGGGCCGGGCGCAAAGAGCTGGAGGCGGATGTGGTCATTGTCGATGAGTGTTCCATGCTTGATGCGCGTCTTTGCGCAGCGCTCGCGCAGGCTGTGCCGCCGGGGGCGCATCTGGTGCTGGTTGGCGACTGTGATCAGCTGCCTTCGGTGGGCGCTGGCAATGTGCTCGCAGACATTATCGACAGTGGTCTTGCTGCCGTTGTGAGGCTTAGGAGTGTGTTCCGCCAGAGCGAGGGTAGCGAGATCGTGGCCGCTGCGGGGCGTATTCTGGCTGGCGATGCCCTGCTGCCGCGCGCTGTTGGCCTTGCCGAGCTTGCCTCTGGGGAATTGCCCGAGCTGTGCATGTTCCCCACGGACGACCCGGCGCAACTGGCTCAGGCGGCAGGGATACTGTTTCGCCGCTGGAAGGGGCGTGGAGTGGCTTCGCTTGATATGCAGCTTCTCTGCCCGATGCATAGGGGTAGGGCCGGTATTCAGGCGTTCAATACTCTGTTGCAGAAGCAGCTTAATGATGACGCCGACGGCGGCTTCGCAGACTCTTCGGGCGTTCTATTCAGGCGTGGCGACAAGGTTATTTGTACGCGCAACAATTACGATAAGTCTGTTTTCAATGGCGATATGGGTATCGTTACGCAGACCGATGCCGCCGAGGGTTTGATAAAGGTGCGTTTTGCGGATGAGGAGATTTCCTTTTCGCGTATGGAGCTTGTGGATATTCAGCCTGCATACGCGATAAGTATTCACAAGTCTCAGGGAAGTGAGTTCAGCCAAGTGGCAATAGCCTTGATGCCGGAGCATATGGTGCTCTTGCGGCGTAACTTGCTCTATACTGCGCTTACGCGCGCGCGCAAGGGTGCGGTAGTGCTGGGTTCGCCTTCGGCTTGGAGAATGGCTCTTGCACAGGCGCGAGCGGGGGAGAGGTATTCGACTATGCGCTGGCGGCTTCTTGATTAGTGGTAGAAGTACCATGTCGGCAGCACTGTGAACATATTGCGAATGCACGAGTAGGGGCACCTCTACGAGGGCGTCCGCTCTGGATTGCGCTGCTCAATTTTTTGTAAACTTATGAGGTGCGCTCTACGCACTGGAAACACCCTAGCGCCCGATGTATGTCGCCATAAAGCACGAGGCGGCATGTCGATACATGCCGCCTCGTATAGAGTGCAAGTCTTGTGAAGGCAGTATTACTGCTTGTCGTAATGACCCTTGATAATCTTGGTCACTACGGTGTAGCTGATGCCCATCTCCTTGGACACTGCATTCATCGAGATGTTCTGCTCGTTGACCTTGTTCTTGATCTCTGCGCAAAGCTCCGGGGTTATGCGGGTGCGCCTGCGGCGGGTCTTCTCGCCGGTGCTGGCCACGGGGGCCTTTGCAAGGCGCAGGCCGTACTTGCTGATAAGGGCCTGGGCCAGATCGCGCGCACTGCGGAAACCGCTGTTCTGCACAACCTCGTCAAGGCGCTGTTCCAGCTCCTGCTGACGCTTTTTTTCCGCTTCCAGTTCGGCCTTGCGCTGGGCGATGGATGCTTCCTGTTGTTCGAGCTGCTTGAGCTGCTCTTCTATATCGTAGATTGCCATTTTTGTATGTACCTGTGCTGTTAAAACGAACAATTAACATTACATGTATGTTGTTCTAGATGTCAATCTGTCTTGTTCATAATTTTCTTTTAGAGGTGGTCTAGAGCTTGTTACACTCTCCAGAGTGTGGCGAGAGAGGCCGGGGTAATCTCGCTTAGGCTATCCACAATCAAGTCTGCCTTGCCGACAAAGCTCTGACGTGGGTGGCTTGTGAGTACAGCCACCGCCTTCATTCCGCCAGCCTTGGCCGCCTCTATGCCGTACACCGCGTCTTCAAATACCACGCAGTCTTCAGGGGCTATTCCAAGAGCCGCGGCACCTTTCAGAAACACTTCGGGATCGGGTTTGCCCCTGCTTACATTTTCGGCCGTAATCATGGCACTGAAGCACTCTGCCACGCCCAGTTTGCCAAGTACAAGAGTGATGTTCTCTTTTGCAGTCGAGCTGCCGACCGCGGTCGGGATTCCAGCCGCCTTCAAGGCGTGCAACAGTTCCAGTGCGCCGGGCAGGGCAAGACGCTCTGCTGACCACTGAGATATTATCTCTCTATATAGATACTCTTTGCGCTCTCCGATGCGTACGATTTCTGCCGGTTCTTTTGTCCAGCAATACACCTCGGGTATTATGACCTTGTTGGTCCTTCCAAAGGACTTGGCGAAGTGATCTTCCGCCAGCGGCAGGCCCTCCTCGCGTGCCAGTGCCTCCCAGCTCTCCTTGTGAGCTGCGGACGAATCCACCACTACGCCATCCCAGTCGAATAATGCGGCTTTAAACATGGGCGCAGAATATGGGAATAGCTGCCAGATTGTTCAAGCCGGGACTGTTGTTTGCGCAGGTGAAGCGTTAATCGGGCAAACTTTTTTCACGGCGTTATTCCTCTAAACTAATATACGTCATCTATATGGCAATGAACGCATAACGAATAATCGCAAAATAATGTTTTGAGTACGCAAAATGCCCCGGTGAAGAATTCCGGGCCTTGCACTGCCAGCTTGCAACATGCTATCCAGTGCGTCTGCCTGCGGGCTGCGTCACAGAGAACTCAAACGATGGGCGAACAAATTTTCAGCGACAAGGAACTGCGCCAGATGAAGACAGGCATGAACCTGTCCTTCGGCATAGGTATTGGAATGCTCGTCATGAAGATGAGCGCATACTTTCTGACCGGCTCCAGCGCCATATTGAGCGACGCAGCGGAAAGTGTGGTTCATGTTCTGGCAGTTGGCTTTGCGGCATGGAGCCTGCGCATCAGCATAAGCCCCCCGGACAGGGAGCACCCCTATGGCCATGCCAAGATAAGCTATTTTTCCGCCGGTGTTGAAGGGGCAATGATAGCCATCGCCGCAGTGTATATTATGTACAAGGCGGGACTGGCAATCTATGAAGGGCCGGATCTTGAACGGCTGGGCGCAGGCACCTTCATCACCTTCCTTACAGTTGTAATCAACGGCGCTCTGGGTTGGTATTTGCTTCGGATTGGACGAAATACCGGGGCCATTATTCTGGAAGCCAACGGCAGGCATGTGCTTACCGATGTATGGACTAGTTCTGGCGCAATAGTGGGCCTAGTGTTGGCCATGACAACGGGTTGGCTATACTGGGACCCCATAATTGCCATAGTCCTAGCCCTGAACATACTGGGCACCAGTTACCGCCTGATACGCAAGGGCATACATGGTCTCATGGATCAGGTGGACCCCAAGGTGATGGCTCGACTTACCAAGGTGCTGGAGAGGGAGTGTGAGGCGCGGCGCATAGGGTATCACGAGCTGCGCTGTCGCAACCTTGGCAATAGCTGGTGGGTGGATCTGCACCTGCTCTTTGCGCGAGGCACCACAATTGAGCGGGCGCACGAGGTTGCCTCGCAGGTGGAGGAAGTTGTCAAGGCCTCGCTGCCTGGGCGGGTGAGCGTGATTACGCACATGGAGCCGAGGGAGGGCCACGACCTGACACATCGCGATCCGCAGACAGAGTTCAACCCCGAGGTCGAACTCTGAGCACAACTGTTATCCTTGCCGGGAACGTTATTTTACAAGACTTTGCACATCGCGCTTGTATCGACTGCCCACAGTCCTAGTCTCCGCCTTTTCCAAGCCAGATGACGATGAGCAAAGGACGCAATCTTACACGCTTTCTGTCAATAGCTTGCATGATTGCGGGCGCTCCTGCCGCGCCATATGCGCAAGTTCCTGCCGGGGAAGAGGACGAGGCTGTCGAGCTGCCTCCCTTCCCGGTTACAGAGCAATGGCCGGAGCGTTCCGAGCGCATCCTGCCAACAGACCGGGACTTGCGCGGCATGTTCGGCGAGCAGACGGGGGTGCTGGAAACCCCGCGCTCGGTGGGCGTAGTGACGGCGGAGCGCCTGCGCCTGTCCGGCGTGGATGGCTTCGACGGCCTTAGCGAGTTGGGCGCTGGTACAGAGCGCGTGGACTACTGGGGCATTGCGGGCAGCCCCTACATACGCGGGACGCACGCAGGGGTGTATTTCAACGGTATGCTCCGCGCCTACCAGCGCAACGAGATGCCCACCTCCTTCGGTTCCGCCGAGGCTCTCCAGATAGTGCGCGGCCCGGCCCCGGCCCACCTTACGCCAGCCCCCGTGGGCGGCTATGTGGATATGGACCCTAAAAGCCCCTACTTTGGCCCGCAAAGGACGCATCTGAGCCTCAGCGCGGGCAGTTGGGACAAATACAGGGCGCAGCTTGACAGCGGCTCATCCGGCACAGTCGCCGGGCATCCCGCCGCATGGCGAGTAAGCCTTACAGTGCAGAACAGCGGCTCATATTACGACAATGTGCGCGACGATTACGTGTCACTCTTTGCCTCCGGAATAGTGCGTTTGGACAGGCGTACAACCCTGAGCTTCGGCGGGGAGTTTTACGACTACCGTAGTAACGAGGTCTCCGGCTGGAACCGCATTACGCAAAACCTCGTGGACAAGGGCCAGTACGTAATCGGCGAACCCATCGACATCACGGACCCAAAATGGGGCGGCACGGCCAACCGCGACCTTGTGTCCTATCCCTGGGCCTACGGATGGAAAAACGGCATAGCGGATTTCAACGCCTTGGTAGTTCCGGGCAGCGTGGTTATGGAGGCTCTTGCCTCTGGCCGCATCAGTCAGGCGGCAGTCGATGCCATGCTGAACCTATCCGACGCCGACGATCGCGCGCGCGCTTATGGCCAGCCGCTGCCGAGCACAGGACAGCGTGATTCACAGTACGACGCCTCCGGCAACGCGGCTATGGACGCAACGCTCGCCCGCCTATCGCAGAACGAGCAGAGCGGCTACCGCTACACGAAGGAATACTTCGAGCAGGGCGGGGTGGTATTCACCGAGGAAATTGAAGGCAACCAGATACTGGCCGACAAGCGCGACTTTGCCAACAGCCGCGACGGCATAGCCTACATCGACTGGCGGCGCGACTACGACGGGGGCCGCAGCCTCGAAAACAAGTTCTTCAGCGAGAGGCTGCGCACCCGCAAGCACTCCAGCTACGGCTTCGCCCTGAACAGCGACCAGCTCGTGCTTGCAGACAGGCTATCGGTCAATCTGCCTCTTGATAGTCTGGATAGCCGCCTGAGCTTCGGCGCGGAAGCCCGCTACACTTGGGTTGTTGTTACGCAAGACTTTTATGCAGAGCCTTTTTCGCGGCGCGATGTATCCCTTGGGAGCATTTCCAGTAACAGCAGCGTGCTCGCTGGCGAAGACATTGCCCCGGACGGTCTTAACCTATGGTCCCCAGGCAGAGGGGCGAATCTCGAATGCAACCTTCTTCAAGGCGGCGTCTTCGCGCTTGCTGACACGCAGCTTACGGAGCGCCTGCGCCTCTACTACGGTCTGCGGGGGGATTTTGCGAGCTGGCATACCCATCTTGCCGACGTGGTGGACCGCACTAGCGCCAGCCTTATAGCCTCATCGCAGCACAATGGGAGCACATTCTTTGGCAACGCCTCGGTAAATCCCGTGTACAAGCTCGCAGAAGGCTTGTACCTTTACGGCGCGGCGCAGGCAGGCACGGCGCTTGCCCCCGGCGATGCAGGGACCGTGGTCGGCAAGGCCAACTTCAGCAAGGCGAACCTGCTTGAGGCTGGCATAAAGAGCAGCCTTCTGGGCGGGAGGCTTTTCATGGCAATCGATGCCTACCGCTGGCAGCAGTCCCGTTACAGCGAGCTGAACGCGCGCGCCCTGCCCATGCGTGGCATGGGTGTGGAGGCAGAGCTGGCATATCAGGGCGAGAGTTTCTCGCTGACGGGCAGCTACACTTTTCAGCGCGTGCGTCTGCTGAGCGATTCCATCGGCTATGGCCAAATCGTCATGAGCGAGGAGGACTGGGCCTTGGGCGCGGGCGCGATGGAGGCAGCGACGGACCGCGTGCTGGCGAACAATCCGGACCGCGTTTACGAAGGCACGCCAAGGCACAGCGCCATGCTAATGGGCGTGTGGAAGTTGCCCAAGGGCTATGGTCTTGCGCTTGGCCCGCACTGGCGCGGCCCGGTCTGGGCCAGCATGGATCGGAGCGTGCGCCTGCCTTCAAGCGTGGTCTGGAACGGCCTTGCCTACTGGCGCGGGGAGAGCTGGTCGCTGTCTCTGCGCATTAAGAACCTCTTCGACGAGGACTGGTTCAAGGCGTCCGACCCGGTGTTCTCCGGCAACGTGCTGGTGACAAAGGCCGAGCCGAGAAGCTGGGAAATCGCCGCCACGTATTCGTTTTGAAACACCCACTGCGTCCATTCCCGCGCTTGCGCAGCCTCTCTCTCCTTCGCTAGGCTTTGCCCATGCTTGTGTTTCTGCGGATACGCAATCTGGCCGTCCTTGAGAAGGCGGAACTGGAGTTTCCCGCCGGGTTCAGCGCCGTTACTGGCGAGACCGGGGCGGGCAAGAGCGTGCTCCTTGGCGCGCTGGGCCTACTGGCCGGACGCCGGGCCGACCGCGACGCCATACGCCGCGGCGGCGAGGAACTGAGCGTGGAGGGCGGCGTGCAGCTGCCGGACCCCCTCCCAATCGACGCATGGCTCGCCGAGCAGGGCCTGCCCTCCTGCGAGGAGGGACTCTTGCTAATCCAGCGCAGCGTACACCGCGAAAGGGCCGGGCGCATACTAGTCAATGGCAGCGCCACTACCCTCGCCCGGCTTCAGGAACTGGGCCAGCACTGGCTGGACATCCACGGCCCCGGCGAGGCGCAAAGCCTCTTCAGCGAGCGCAAGCAACTCGAACTGCTCGACAGCTACGCAAAAAACGGCCCCCTGCTCGAACGCTATGGCGAGACATTCCGCCGCTGGAAGGCCCTGCTCTCCCGCGCCGAAGAGCTGCGCACAGCCCGCCGCCTTGGGCCGGACGAAGTGGAATTTCTCCGCGCACAGGTGGACAAAATCGAAAGGGCTAAGCTGAGCGAGGATACCATTGCCGCGCTGGAACGGGACTTCAGCCGCCTCGAAAGCGCGCGCGAACTGATCTCCGGGGCCTCGAACCTTGCCGGACGCATCAGCGGCAACCGCGGCCTCTGCGCCCTGCTCGCGGAACTTGTCAACGACGCCCGCCGGCTGTCCCGCCTCGATGCCGGGCTTGGCGAGCTGGCCTCGCGCATCGACAGCGCCTCGATAGAGCTTTCCGACATTGCCGAGGACTACGCAAGGGCCGCCCGCGAGTGCAGCTTTGACGAGCGAACGGCCAAGACCCTTCGCGAGCGAATGGAGCTGTGGATGGAGCTGAAGCGCAAGTACGGCCCCGACGCCCGCACTGTAAATGCGCGAGGCGCCGAGCTTAAGGCCCGCATAGAGGAGCAGGGCGACATAGAAGGTCGCATCGAGCAGGCCCTGAAAGAGGCCGATGCCCTGCTGCGCGAGCTGCGCCGCATAGGCGGGGAACTCTGCACCCGTCGCGAGGAGGCCGCGCACGAGCTTGGCGAAAAGTCCGGCGGTCTCTTGGCGCGGCTGGGCTTCAAAAGCGCGAAGCTGCGCGTGGAAGTCTTCCGCGAGGACGCACCCCGCGAATACGGCGACAGCGCCTGCCGCATAGTCTTTGCTCCCAACCCCGGAATGCCGCCCCGCCCCTTGGCGAAAATCGCCTCTTCTGGCGAGCTTGCCCGCGTGATGCTGGCCATAAAGACCGTGCTCGCCGAAGCGGATTCCACCCCCGTCCTCGTGTTCGACGAGGTGGACGCCAACGTGGGCGGCGAGGCCGCCGTGGAAGTGGGCAAAGAGCTGGCGGGCCTCGGTGCGCGGCATCAGGTCTTCGCCGTCACCCACCTGCCGCAGGTGGCGGCTCTGGCCTCGGCACATTTCCTCGTGCAGAAGACGCAACTTGAGGACGACACGCAGGTTACGATAAGCCCCCTGCACGGGGAGCGCGAGCGGCGCGTGGCGGAGCTTGCCCGTATGCTGGGAGACCGTCACTCAAAACAGGCCGTGGAACATGCCCAGTCCCTGTTGGAGACTGTGAAGTAAGGCGGGTTTTCCTCGACACGCGCCCCGCCTGCATGGAGCATCGCCAGCCGTGACGCTCAGCATACTGGAAGTGCTAGACCGCAGTGCCGCCTACTTTGAAAAGGCTGGCATCGCCAACGCGCGCCTCAACGCCGAGTGGCTGCTTGCCGAGGTATTGGGCTGCAAGAGGCTGGACCTGTATCTGCGCTTTGACAAACCCTTGGGCGAGACCGACCTGGAAAAACTGCGCCCGCTCGTGAAGCGTCGCCAGCAGCGCGAACCGCTCCAGCACATCCTCGGTAGCGCCCCTTTTCACGAAATCAAGCTTCGCTGCGATGCGCGTGCCCTCATCCCCCGCCCGGAAACCGAGCAGCTCGTGGAGCTTGTGAGAGAGCTTTTCCCCGCCCCTCCGGCAAGGGTGCTGGACCTTGGGACTGGAAGCGGTGCCATAGCCCTTAGCCTTGCAAAAATGTGGCCGCAATCCGAAGTCACGGCCGTCGATGCCTCCGCCGATGCCCTGAGCCTTGCTGCGGAAAACGCCGCACTCAACGGGCTGGACAAGCGCGTGAAGCTGCTAAGCTCCGACTGGTTCTCGAATGTGCAGGGCAGCTACGAACTCATCGTGTCCAACCCGCCTTACCTGACGCGCGAGGAATGGGAATGCGCCGAGCCGGAGGTTAGGAATTTCGACCCATATGCCGCGCTTGTAGCCGAAGACGATGGGCTGGCGGATCTTTCCCGCATACTGCGCGAGGCTCCGGCCCACCTTTCCGCTGGCGGCGTCCTCTTGATGGAAACGGGCATCGCCCAGCATCCGGCGCTGGACAGGCTTGCAGCCCAGCAAGGCTACGCCAGTTTCAGGGGAATGAAAGACCTGTCCGGCAGACCCCGCTTCTTCGTCGCGAACAAAGGCGACTGAGCGCAGAGCTTGCCGCAGAGGACGCCCTTCCGTTTGTGGCAGAAGGGCGTCCCTTGGGAAAGCAAGACCGCTCTCTAGCTGCTGGCCGACTCGCTGTACATGTATCCCTGTTCGCCGTGCTCCTGAACGTCCAGGCCCTGATTCTCTACGTCGCTGCTTACGCGCAGCCCGACCATCGCCTTGACGAACTTGGCTATCGCGAATGTGGCGACAAGGCTCAGGACCATAGTGAGCACCATGCTCTTGAGCTGTTCCAGCCAGAGCATACGCCCGACAAGCCCTTCGAGGTTGCCAGCGAGGTTCGGGTTTACGGCCATGCTGGCGAATATGCCCGTCAGTAGAGCGCCCATCGTTCCGCCAACGCCATGAACGCCGAAGGTATCCAGAGCGTCGTCGTAACCAAGGCGGGCCTTCAGCTTGGAGCAGGCAAAGAATGGTATCGCGCCAGCGAGTACGCCCATGCCCACAGCCGCGCCAGCACTTACAAAGCCGCAGGCCGGGGTGATGACCACCAGCCCCGCCACGACGCCCGAGCACATGCCAAGAACGCTCGGGTGTCTCTTAAGCCACCATTCCAGCATCCCCCATGTGAAGCCGCCGACGGCCGCGCAGAGCGTCGTCGTCATGAACGCTGTCGAGGCTATGCCGTCGGCAGCCACCGCGCTGCCCGCGTTGAAGCCGTACCAGCCCACCCAGAGCATACCAGTGCCAACCATGCAGAGCACGAGGCTGTGCGGGGCTATGACCTGCTTGCCAAGGCCGCGCCTTTTGCCCAGCATCATGCAAAGAAGCAGAGCCGACCAGCCAGAGGACATGTGAACCACCGTGCCGCCCGCAAAGTCGATGGACTTGATGCCCGCCGCTGCGTTCCAGACGCCGTTCATGTACCCGGTGGCTCCCCAGGTCATGTGCGCGAGCGGGAAGTAAACAACGAGCATCCATATGGCTATGAACAGCATCACGGCGGAATACTTCATGCGCTCGGCAATGGCGCCCACTATGAGGGCTGGAGTAATGATGGCGAACATGAGCTGATACATCGCCCAGACGTTGTGCGAGACCCAAGCCGCGTAGTCGCCGTTGGGCAGGCTGTCCACCCCGCGCAGGAACAGATACTCGGTGCCGCCAAGGAATGGCCCGATGAAGCTGCCCTCGAAGCTGCGGCCAAAGACGAAGCTGTAACCAAAGGCCCACCACATGATCGTCACCATGCCCGCTATGCCGATGCACTGGGCTAGGACGGAAAGCACGTTCTTGGTCCGCACCAGGCCGCCATAGAACAGCGCCAGCCCAGGCAGGGTCATGAACAGCACAAGAAGGGCCGAGGTCATTATCCAGCCGTTGTGACCGGGGCCGGGCAGAGCCACCTTGCTGGCCCTTTCCACTTCCTGCACGCTGCCGTCGGCAGCCTGTACAGTCACCATGCCGCCGGGAGCAACGTTGTTTATGTAGGCTTCAAGGTCTGCCACCCTTTGTTCGAGGGTAGGCTCCGGGGCCGAGGCGTCTTGGGCGGCGGCTGTGCCGGCAAGGCCGAAGGACGCAAATAATAGACACAGCACGGCCATAGACCGCGACAATAGGCAGTTGTTTCTCATCACTGTTCGGGGGTTATCGGGGGAAAACAAATTTCCAGCAAAAAACGAGCCACACATGCGCTGACACCCTCATATGGACGAATCATTACACGATAGCGCAGCTTCGACCTGCCTTGCGTGAATAACCAAGATTTTCACCTCTGTGTGAAGCTGGAAGCACACGAAATGGCAGTTATGTCCAAATGCTTGTGTTTTATGAATTTGTGGAAATGTTGACGCATATGTTTCATGGAGTTTGGAACCATTTTTGCGGAAACTGAATATAGTAGGTATGCGTCGCAGAAAACCGATGGGCAGGAGCAAAACTGAACAGCACGGGTGTAGGGCAGGGGCTGGAGGCAGCGTAGCTGGCAAGGCCTTGGCCCTTGTCGTGCTCGTGTTGCTGGTTCTTGTGATACTGTCCCGCCCCTGGGGCAGCGACCCGGTGCCGCCGGACAAGGTCTGGGCCAAGGCCGAGGAGCTGGGCAGGGTGCACAACTTGGACCCGCTTCTGATATACTCTGTTGCATGTGCCGAAAGCTCGCTCGATGCCAACGCTTGGAACGCTGGGGCAAGGGGCCTTATGCAGCTCAAGGCTGCGGCATGGGAGGAGAGCGGCGGAGGCTCCTTCCGCAACGCATGGAATTGGCAGCGCAACATGGAACACGGGGCTGCGTACCTCGCAAAACAGAGGGACAGGCTGAAGGCCGACGGGCGCGAAGCTTCCTGGGTGCTGGTGTTGGCTTCGTACCGCCACGGCTACGGTGCGCTAAAGAGAGCCGGCTACGATCCGGCCCGGCTTCCGACGAGCAATAATCTCATCTACAAGGAGCTTTTTGCAGGGCGCATTCCGTCTCTGCCCGGCCCGGCTCCGCGCAGGAAGATTAGCGATGGATACCCGCCCTTTGCGGCTCAATATCCAGCTTCTTTGCGGGACTCTGCAAGTGGATTGACACCGGTCCAAGGCCTGATACAATGACCGTTTTTCCCCGACGCTATATCCGACTCTTTTTCTCACACATCATCCCGAAACGACTATGGCAACAGCCAATACAAACGAACAATGCTGCGGAAGCACGGAACCGAAGTACATATATGACTTCGGAACCAAGACCGACGGCAATGGCAAGATGAAAGCCCTGCTGGGTGGCAAAGGAGCCAATCTGGCGGAAATGGCACGAATCGGTCTCCCGGTTCCTCCCGGTTTCACGATCACGACGGAAGTGTGCACCTACTTCTACGCCAATGGGCAGAAGTATCCCGAATCGCTCGCGCAGGGCGTTCGCGATGCTGTGGCCCTTGTGGAAAAGCAGGTTGGGCGCGTGTTTGGCGACAGTGCCGACCCGCTCCTCTTCTCGGTGCGCTCCGGCGCGCGCGAGTCCATGCCCGGCATGATGGACACGATTCTGAACCTCGGCCTTAACGACGCCGCGGTTGTGGGCCTTGCGACCAAGACGGGCAACCCCCGCTTCGCATGGGACTGCTACCGCCGCTTCATCAACATGTACGGCGACGTCGTAATGGGCGTTCAGTCCCGCACCGAGCACGAGCACGAGCCTTTCGACGCCGTCATGAGCGCGCTCAAGAAAGAGTGCGGCGTAGTGCAGGACAACGAGCTTACCACCGAAAACCTTCAGGAACTGGTTCGCCGTTATAAGGCCCTCATCATCGAGCGCACCGGCAGCGCCTTCCCCGAAGATCCATACACGCAGCTCTGGGGTGCCGTGGGCGCCGTGTTCAAGAGCTGGAACAACGACCGCGCCAAGGTCTATCGCCAGAAATACAGCATCCCCGCCGAATGGGGCACAGCCGTGAACATCCAGACGATGGTCTTCGGCAACAAGGGCGAGACTAGCGCCACGGGCGTCGCCTTCACCCGCGACCCGGCCAACGGCACCAAGGTTTTCTACGGCGAGTATCTTGTCAACGCTCAGGGCGAGGACGTAGTGGCCGGTATCCGCACGCCCAAGCCCATCGCGGCCATGGCCGAGGAGATGCCCGAGAGCCACGCCGAGCTTGAAAAAGTCCGCGCCCGTCTGGAGACCCACTTCCGCGACATGCAGGACTTCGAGTTCACGATCGAGGAAGGCAAGCTCTACATGCTCCAGACACGCAACGGCAAGCGCACCGGCCTTGCCGCCGTGCGCATAGCCTTCGAGATGGTGCAGGAAGGCCTCATCGACAAGAAGACCGCCGTCCAGCGCATACCCGCAGACTCGATCACGAGCCTTCTAGCCCCCACCTTTGACGAGAACGCACGCAAGAAGGCCCTTAAGCTTTCCAAGGGTCTGCCTGCTGGTCCCGGCGCTGCCACGGGGCGCATCTGCTTCTCGGCCAGCGCCGCAGAGGCCCGCGCCAAGGCTGGCGACAAGGTAATTCTCTGCCGCGTGGAGACCACCCCCGAAGACCTTCGCGGCATGATCGCCGCCGAGGGCATCCTGACAAGCCGCGGCGGTGTTTCCAGCCACGCAGCCCTCGTTGCCCGTCAGATGGGCAAGGTCTGCGTCTGCGGTGCGCACGAGGTGGTCATCGACTACCACCACGGCACCCTGTCCGTCGGCCGCGAGCTGCTCAAGAATGGCGACTATATCTCCATCGACGGCACTACGGGCGAGGTCTTCAAGGGCCGCGTCAACACCGCCCCCTCGGAGGTGACCCAGGTGCTCGAAGGCCGCCTTGAGGCCGAAAAGAGCCACACCTACGGCATCTTCGCCGCCATCATGGAATGGGCCGACCAGTACCGCCGCCTCGATGTGCGCGCCAATGCCGACTCTCCCAGTCAGGCCACGGCGGCCATCTCGCTCGGCGCACAGGGCATCGGCCTTTGCCGCACAGAGCACATGTTCTTCGAAGGCGACCGCATCGACTCGATGCGCGAGATGATCCTCGCCAGCGATGCCTCTGCCCGCTGCATAGCGCTCGACAAGCTCTTGCCCTATCAGAGGGACGACTTCTACGGCATCTTCAAGGCCATGGGTGGCCGCCCGGTTACAATCCGCCTTCTCGACCCGCCGCTACACGAGTTCCTGCCCCACGACAGCGCCGCTCGCAACGCCCTCGCCGAAAAGCTCCACATGAGCACCGAGGTCATTGCAGACCGCGTCAGCGCCCTGCACGAGATGAACCCGATGCTGGGACACCGCGGCTGCCGCCTCGGCGTCACCTACCCGGAAATCACCCGTATGCAGGCCCGCGCCATCTTCGAGGCGGCCGCCCGCTGCGTAAAAGAGGGTGCCCCGCTCGAAGTGGAGGTGATGGTGCCGCTAATCGGCTTTGAAAAGGAGCTGGCCGACCAGGCAAAGCTCATCCACGCCGTGGCCGCCGACGTTATGTCCGAACAGGGCGTGAAGTTCGACTACCTCGTAGGCTCGATGATCGAGGTGCCGCGCGCGGCCCTGCGTGCGGGCAACATCGCCCGTCAGGCACAGTTCTTCAGCTTCGGCACCAACGACCTGACCCAGACCGCCCTCGGCATGAGCCGCGACGACATGGGCAGCTTCCTGCCCGCGTATCAGGACAAGGAGATACTCAACTCCAACCCCTTCGCCAGCATCGACGTTGGCGGCGTGGGCCAGCTAGTGGCGATGGGCGTTGACCGCGCCCGTGCCACAAACCCGAAGATCAAGCTCGGCATCTGTGGCGAGCACGGCGGAGATCCGCTAAGCATATTCTTCTTCGACGAAGTGGGCCTCGACTACGTGTCCTGCTCGCCCCCGCGCGTCCCGGTGGCCCGCCTCGCGGCGGCGCAGGCTGCGCTCAAGCGCGAAGCGGCTCTGGTGGCCGGAGCATAGTCGCCCGGCAATTGTGCTGAATATAGAGGCCCCGCAAGGACGCATCTGCGCCGGCGGGGCCTCTTGCCGTACATGGCGGAAGCTGCGGAATCGGTATCGGCATCTCCGATGCTGGTTGCCTTGGCCCGCAGGCTTGCATATGTTGCTGGCATGAATGCTGGTAGTTCCAGGCGCCCTCCTTTTTCCGGCAACAAACCCAAAATGAAACTGAACATGAATCCTTCAAAACTCGCCCCCATTGGCATAATACTGGTTGTTCTACTCATAATCGGCGTGATGTCGGTCGGTTCGGCCTTCACGATTGTGGAGCCGGGCAACCGCGGTGTGAAGGTGACTCTTGGCTCGGTCGAGACCATGCACCTGCCCGAAGGTCTGCACTTGAAAGTGCCTTTCATCACCAAGATCGACCAGATAAGCGTGCGCACGCGCAAGATCAGCTTCTCCACCGCCTGCTACTCTTCGGACCTTCAACAGGTGAAGGCCAATGTGGCGGTCGTCTATTCCATTCCCGAGTCCAGCGTGGTGAACATCTATCGCAACTATGCTGGCGATCCCTTTGAACAGTTCGTCAAGCCCCTCGTGCAGGAGGCACTCAAGGAAGTCTGTGCCGAACGTTCGGCCGAACGCATCGTTAAGGAGCGCGAGCCTGTAAAGACCGAGTCGCTGGAGAGCCTTCGCCGCAAGGTGGGGACGCTAATCACGATTTCTGACCTAGCCATCGAGAACTTTGACCTCTCCGACGAGCTGGAGCGCGCCATCGAGGCCAAGATGGTGCAGGAGCAAATGGCTGCCCGCGCCAAGTTCGCCCAGCAGCAGGCTCAGATCGAGGCAGAGACTGCCAAGATTCGCGCCGAGGGCGAGGCCAGCGCAATCCGCATCCGCGGCGAGGCGCTCAAGGAAAATTCAGATCTGGTCTCCCTTCAGATAGTGGAAAAGTGGGACGGGCGCGCCCCCTCCACCATCGTGATAGGCGGTGGCAACGATAATCCGGCCAACCTGCTGCTCCCTGTGGCCAAATAGGGCCGTATTGAATGTCGGAGCACTAGCCGCGTTGCAGTGCTCTGGCATGGACGTGGCATGACAATTCAAGTATGAAACAGCCCCTTCCTTTATGGCGGCGGGGGCTGTTTCTTTCATATCAGAGTAAATTCATTCATCGCTACTCGCTCTATGAGAACATGCCGCCTTGGCGTAACGTTCTCACCCCTTGCGGAGTGAAGCGGTGAGGTGGAGGCGTCCAGCCCCGGATGGTAGCAGCTGCCTAGCCCCTTTGCGGCTGTCCCTCGGAGCGTTTGCACAGCATGACAAAACACAAAGGTCTCCCCTTGTGAGGGAGACCTGATAAAAAAGCAGGTGCGGGTTGCCCTATTCTTCGGGCAGGGTCTTGCGCAGGCCCTGAACGCGGTCGCCGCTCTTCCACTGGCCACGCTTGGTCAGGAGTGCAACGCGTTCAAAACGCTTGAGGACGTTACGCTTCTTTGTGCTGGAAGCGCCGCCGACTTTGAAGCTGGGATGCTGGGACATGACTTGTAAAGGCTTCTTGAGGTTGAAAGTTGGTTAATCAACCCTCATGGAGACCCCGAGTCAAGAGGAAATCCGGCAATTCGCTGCATATTGGGGCGGTGCGCTTCCGTAGCCAGCTGCTAGATCCTTTGATGACACAGCGTAAAGTAAGGTTGCAAGCTTGCCCCTGCGGCGTTCATATCTGCCCCTTTCCACACGATGAACGAACAGCACCTTGGCAAGCTCTCGCAAGAGCTGAACATCGACATCACCCGCATCGCCGCGACGGCGAAGTTGCTCGACGAAAAGGCCACGGTGCCCTTCATCGCCCGCTACCGCAAGGAAGTGACCGGCGGACTGGACGAGGTGCAGATTGCCGCCGTGCGCGACCGCCTTGGCGAACTGGAAGCCCTCGACGAGCGTCGTGTCAGCATCGTGGCCAGCCTTCAGGAGAGAAAGCTCCTGACTGCGGAGCTTCTTGAGGCGATAGGCGCGGCTGAGACACTGTCCCGCCTTGAGGACATCTACCAGCCCCACCGCCCCAAGCGCCGCACCCGTGCGATGATGGCGCAGGAGCGCGGCCTTGCACCGCTTGCCGACTACATTTTCGAGCATCAGGATGCGGCCTGCTCCGCCGAGGCGGCGAAGTATGTCGTCCTGACTGGCGAGGACGCGGACAAACTCGTGCCCACTGTGGAGGACGCCCTCAAAGGCGCGCGCGACATACTGGCCGAACGCTTCAGCGACGACACCGAGGTGCGCGCCGCCATGCGCAGCCTCTTTGAAAAGGACTCGCTGCTGCGCAGCAAGGTTATGAGCGGCAAGGATGAGGAGGGCGCGAAATATCGCGACTACTTCGACATGGTCGAGCCGCTGGCGAAGATCCCTTCGCACCGCCTGCTCGCAATAAGGCGCGGCGCGGCTGAAGGCTTTTTGTCCTTCCGCATAGAAGTGGAAGAAGAGGCCGCGCTGCCCATTCTCAAGAACCGCTTCCTCAAGGGCCGTGGCGAGGCCGCGGCACAGGTGGACATGGCCATAGAGGACGGCTTCCGCCGCCTGCTCGCCCCCGCGATGGAGACCGACCTGCGCCTCCAGAGCAAGACCAAGGCCGACGAGGTGGCCATTCGCGTATTCTGCGACAACCTGCGCGAGCTGCTCCTAGCCGCGCCGCTAGGGCAGAAGAAGGTGCTGGCCATCGACCCGGGCTTTCGCACCGGCTGCAAGGTCGTGTGCCTTTCCCCTCAGGGCGCGCTATTGCACGACACGGTCATCTACCCCGGCATGGGCGGCACGAAGGACGCCGAGGCCACGCGCATGATTCAGGGCCTATGCAAACACTTTGAAATCGAGGCCATAGCCATTGGCAACGGCACGGCAAGCCGCGAAACCGAGGGCTTTGTCCGCGCCGCTGGTCTGCCAGCGAATATCGCCGTTGTCATGGTGAACGAGAGCGGCGCGTCCATATACTCAGCCTCCGAAGTTGCGCGAGAGGAGTTCCCCGACAAGGACATCACCGTGCGCGGCGCGGTCAGCATCGGGCGCCGCCTGATGGACCCGCTGGCGGAACTGGTGAAGCTGGACCCCAAGAGCATAGGCGTCGGCCAGTATCAGCACGATGTGGACCAGAACCGCCTCAAAGACGGCCTCGACGACGTGGTCGTAAGCTGTGTGAACGGCGTAGGGGTGGAACTTAACACGGCAAGCCGCGAGCTACTAAAATACGTCTCGGGCCTGAACAGCCGCCTTGCTGGCAACATAGTCAGCCACCGCAACGCGAACGGCGCCTTCCGCTCCCGCAAGGAGCTATTGAAGGTAGCGGGCATGGGGCCGAAGACTTTCGAGCAGTGCGCAGGCTTTTTGCGCATTCGCGGCAGCGAACACCCCCTCGACGCCTCGGCAGTCCACCCGGAGCGTTACGCCCTTGTCGAGCGCATGGCAAAGGACGCAGGCTGCACCGTGGCGGACTTATTGCAGAGCGACGAGTGCCGCCGCAGGGTGAAGCTCGAAAAATACGTTTCTGAAGATGTCGGTATGCCGACCCTACTCGACATACAGCAGGAGCTTGCCCGGCCGGGGCGCGACCCGCGCGAACAGTACGAGGCGTTCAGCTTTGCCGAGGGCGTGCATTCTATCGACGATCTACGCGAAGGCATGAGCCTGCCGGGCATCGTTACAAACGTGGCCGCTTTCGGGGCCTTTGTGGATATTGGCGTGCATCAGGATGGTTTGGTTCACATAAGCCAGCTTTCGGACAGCTTTGTGAAAGACCCTGCCGAGGTCGTGCGCGTTGCCCAAAGGGTGCGCGTCACTGTGATGGAAGTGGACAAGGCGCGCAAACGCATCTCGCTTACGATGAAAACCGCCCGCGAGGACGGGAAACCCATGCAGCGCGGCGGCCCGGGCAGGCCGGATGCGGGCGCGGCTAAAGGCCTGCGTCCCGCGCAGGGCAGTGCGCCACGAAGCGGGGCGGCGAACAGCCCCCGCGGTTCCTCGCCAGCCCCGCGCAGCTCCCAGCAGAACAATAGGGGCGGCAGTTTTGGCAACTCGCTTGGCGACCTGTTCAAGTAGGGGCTTGTTTGGGCAATCGGCGGATGTTATCAGTTGGGATAAGGGCATGAGAGTCGGGCTTACAGGCGGCATGGGTTGCGGGAAGAGCTTTGTTCTTTCCTGCTTTGCAGCGCTTGGCTGGACAGTTGCCGATGCCGACTCCATCACGCGCCACCTGCTGGAAACCGATGCGGATGTCGCCCTCGGCCTTCGCAGCCTGTTTGGCGAAAGCGTGCTGGATGCGGAAGGCAGGCCCGACCGCGCAGCCATCGCCCGCCGCGTGTTTGGCGACGCCGCCGCGCTGCGCGCGCTGGAAGCCCTGCTCCACCCCCGCGTCAGAGCGGAGTGGCAGCGCATGGCCGATGCGGCGACAGGCCCCGTCATTGTGGAAATACCGCTGCTCTTTGAAAATAAACTTGAAAAGCTCTTTGATCTGAACGTTTGTGTAACAGCAAGCCAGACAACGCAGATTGAGCGACTCGCAGGGCGCGGGTTCGACAAGAGCGATGCGTTGGCCCGCATTGCAAGACAGCTTCCATTGCGGGAAAAGGAGCTACGGGCGGACTATGTGATTTCCAACAATGGAAGTGCCCAGTCTGTCATGGCTCAGGTAGCGGATTTAGCCGGAAGAGTAGGGCTGCGTTCAGCCTGAAGTCGGCTCTACGAAACACGAACTAGCACAATTACAAGCTGTTCCCCACAGTACGGAACTTTGCAGCCCGTCCCGCAGACAAGAGGCCGGTAAGCTGACAGACAAGGCACAGCGTCTTTCTTCAGTTTACGCCCGGTCGCTAGCAATCTCCCCTCTTCACACACTCAAGACCCGGCATGGGATACCCTGACAATTGCCGAGGAAAAATATCAAGCCAGCTCCCCACCCGATACAGATAGTCATGAGCGAAACAAACGAACAGAACGAGCTGCCAGCAGGCGGCGCATCAGCGGACAACAAGGACACGGCACCTGCAAAGGCCCGCCGAAACGTTCGCCGCACCCCGCGCAAGAAAATTGATGACGAGGCCCAGTTGCTGCTGGAGCCAGCGCCCGCTGCTCCGCGCCGCCCTCGCCAGTCCCGCCGTAGCGTCGTTCAGACAGAGGACGTGGTGCTGGTGGGGCCTGTATCCGCTCCGCACCCGGCGAATGAAATTTCGGACGAACTCAGCGCGCCGGTAATTATCGTCCCCCCCCGCCGTCCAACTCCGGAGCCTGATGTGCCCGTTCGCTTTTCGACAGACGACGACGAAGGCCCCGCCCCGGCTCGCGATGAGAGCCGTGGAGGCGACGATGAGGATGCGGAACGAGGCCCCGGCAGCAAGGCACAGGAGCGCAGACGCGAGAGGCGACTTGCCCGCATGGGTGGGCATGAAGAGGCCCGTCGGGACGAGCAGGCGGGCGCCAAAGAGCGCAAGGAGGAACGCCCGGAGCCGCAGGATGGGGACGAACGCTACGACCCCCGTATAGAGCGCGATCGTCAGCAGGACCGCGAGATGGGCGCAGAAGGCGATGAAGAGTCCGGCTATGATTCCAGCGATGGAGAGCGCGACTCCGAGTCTGCCTATGAGCAGTCCGATGACTCTGGCGATAGGGGCGACGAGGATTCCGACGACGATGAGGATTCCAGCGACGCAGACGGCGAAGATGCAAAGGAAGGCGAAGCTGGGCGAACAAATGGCCGCAGCGGTGAAACCCCGTCCAACCAGCGACAGGACCGCGGCCAGCAGGGCAGGCACGACAACCGCCCGCAGCAAGACCGCAACGGCCAGTACGGGCAGGGCCAGTACAACGACCGCCGCCAGAACAAGAAGCAAAAATTCAAACAGAAGCAGAAAAAGCCCGGGCAGGGTGGCGGCCAGTACGGCCAGCCCCAGCAGGGCCAGCAGCGCCAGCCTGTGCAGAACGGGGCCGAGCGCCACGGTGGCCAGCAGCCGAATCACCAGCCTCAGCGCGGACGTGTTCCGCAGAGCAGGGGCGACTATTACGGGCGCGAGGAAACCGTGCAGATAGAGGTGGGCGAGTTGCCCGAGATGGAGCTGCTCCGCGATGTGGCCGCAATGGACGCACTGGCTGCCGAACAGGCACAAGGTGGCGCGCCTGTGGACCTGATCGAGCTTCTCACGATGAACCTGCACGGCCTTATCGCCCGCAGCAGAGACGAGTTTTCAAGCCCCGTGGAGGGTATGCCCGTCCGCAGCCAGATTGTGGAACAGGTGATGAACGCGGCATGGGATGCCAAGCGTCCGATAGTGGTCGAGGGTATTGTCGAGACAACGCCCGACGGCTACGGCCTATTGACATATCAGCACGAGAACTACCGCGTTAAGCCTCTTTGCAGCTTTGTGCCAAGGGCCACCATGCGCCGCTACGGCCTCAAGCGCGGCTGCATAGTGAAGGCCCAAGTGGCCCCGCCGCGCCGCGAACTGACCCAAGAGGGCAACCGCGAAAACTGCCCCGCCGTACTGAAGGTGGAGTCCGTCATGGGGCGTGACCCGCTGGAGAACCTTCAGGTGACGCCCTTCGAGGATTTGACCCCGTACTATCCGACAGAGCGCCTCATACTTGAGACGGGGCCGGAGGTCAAGTGGGACAACGTGTCGATGCGCGTTGTGGACCTTTTGACCCCCGTTGGCAAGGGCCAGCGCGGCCTCATAGTGGCCCCGCCGCGCACGGGCAAGACGATTCTCCAGCAGGGCATTGCCAATGCCGTGATGAAGAACAACCCCGAGGCGCACCTCATCATCCTGCTCGTGGACGAACGTCCCGAGGAAGTGACCGACTTTCGCCGCCAGATTACCAAGGGCGAGGTCATCGCCTCCACCTTCGACGAGAACGCCGAGAGCCACGTTCACGCTGCGGAAATGGTCATCGAGAAGGCCCGCCGCATGGTCGAGGTTGGCCGTCACGTCATCATTCTTCTGGACTCCATCACCCGCCTTGGCCGTGCCTACAACACCCTTGCCGCCAACAGCGGCAAGATACTCTCGGGCGGTGTGGAGGCCACGGCTCTCCAGAAGCCCAAGAGGTTCTTTGGCTCGGCCCGCAACATCGAGGGCGGTGGCAGCCTGACAATCCTCGGCACGGCGCTTGTGGAGACGGGCAGCCGCATGGACGAGGTGATATTCGAGGAGTTCAAGGGCACGGGCAACATGGAGCTTGTCCTGGACCGCGCCATGGTGGACAAGCGCATATTCCCGTCCATTAACCTCGAAAAGTCCGGCACGCGCAAGGAGGAGCTGCTCTACCACCCGGACGAGCTGGTCAAGGTCTATGGTCTGCGCCGCGCGATGAAGGGCGTGCCCTCGCCCGATGCGATGGAGATGCTCATCACCCGCGTCAAGAAGACCCGCACGAACATAGAGTTTTTGATGGGCCTGAACAGGTAGGACGACTGCCCCTTGCTGTTGCAGAGCCGGGCGGGATTGGCGAGAGCTAATTAGGATGATACCTAGGTAAGCTCTCCCGCCCCGCCGCCCTTGTTGCGGTCAAGGATCATGCCGCCAGCCAGCGTGGCGTTGTCGAAAGGGTCCACCAGTATCAGGCTGCCCGTTGTCTTGTTGCGCGAATAGGGGTCGTGCAGCAGGGGCTTGGCTGTTCGCAGCACAACGCGGCCAATTTCGTTAAGGCCCAGCTCGTCGATGCCTTCCTGTTTGTGCAGCGTGTTGACGTCCACACGGTAGCGAAGCTCGCGGACCACGGCCTGCGTCTCGCTGCCGCAGTGGCGCAGGTTCAGCTTGTCGCCGGGGCGGATGCTTCTTTCCGCACTAAAGACGCAGAGCATCGTGTCGATGTCTTTGCCCGTCTCTGGCTGGTTGCCCGGTTTTGCAATCATGTCGCCGCGGGAAATGTCGATGTCGTCGGCAAGCGTCATCACAACCGATAGCGGTGGATGTGCAGAGTCCAGCTTTCTGCCTCCGCAGTGGATGTCCACGATGCGGGTTTTCAGCCCGCCGGGCAGGGCCACCACCTCGTCTCCGGGGCGGAACACGCCGCCTGCCACCTGCCCCGCGTAGCCGCGAAAGTCGTGCCAGCTTTCTTCCTGCGGACGGATTACAGTCTGCACTGGTAGGCGGGCGTCTATCATGTTGCGCTCGCCGCCCACGTAGGTGTTTTCGAGGATGTAGAGCAGGGTGCTGCCTTCGTACCAGGGCATCTTGGTAGAGCGGCTCGCGACGTTGTCCCCATGCAGGGCGCTAAGGGGTACAAAGGACACGTTCGAGATGTCAAGGCGCGAGGCAAAGGCGCGGAACTGTGCGCATACCTCGTCGAAGCGCTGCGCCGACCAGTCCACAAGGTCCATCTTGTTGACGCAGAGAACGAAGCTGCGTATGCCCAGAAGCGCGCTCAGGAAGGCGTGACGCCGGGTCTGTTCCTGCACGCCCTGCCTTGCATCGACAAGCAGCAGGGCCATGTGCGCGGTCGAGGCACCAGTTACCATGTTGCGCGTGTACTGGATGTGGCCGGGAGTGTCGGCTATGATGAACTTGCGCCTTGGCGTGGCAAAGTAGCGATAGGCCACGTCTATAGTTATGCCTTGCTCGCGCTCGGCACGCAGCCCGTCGGTAAGCAGGGACAGGTCCACCGCGTCGCGGCCCTTCAACATGCTTGCCCTTTCCAGGGCCGAGAGCTGGTCCTCGAACACGGCCTTGCAGTCGTAGAGCAGGCGTCCGATGAGGGTCGATTTGCCATCGTCAACGCTGCCAGCGGTTGTGAAGCGCAGTAGTCCCATGTCGTGTGCGGCGGCTTCCATCAGAAATAGCCCTCTTTTTTGCGGTCTTCCATTGCGGTGTCGCTGCGGCGGTCGTCGGCGCGGCCTCCGCGCTCTGTCACTCTTGCCGCCGCGGTCTCGGCTATGATTTCGTCCACCGTTGCGGCGCGGCTTTCCACGGCTCCGGTTATGGGTGCGTCGCCCATCGTGCGGAAGCGTATGCTGCGGCGCGTGACAGGCTCGTTCCCGCGGGGGATTACGTGTTCGCAGACTGCGAGCAGGGTGCCGTTGCGTTCGATAACGTCCCGCTCGTGCGCGTAGTAAAGGCTGGGCAGCTCGATGCCCTCGCGGCGTATGTACTGCCAGATGTCCAACTCTGTCCAGTTGGAGAGCGGGAACACGCGGAAGTGTTCGCCGGGGTTCATGCGCCCGTTGAACAGGTTCCACAATTCGGGGCGCTGGTTCTTGGGGTCCCACTGGCCGAATTCATCGCGGTGGGAGAAGAAGCGTTCCTTGGCGCGGGCTTTTTCCTCGTCGCGGCGTGCCCCGCCCATTGCGGCGTCGAAGGCCCACTGGGAGAGGGCATCCAGAAGGGTGGTTGTCTGAAGGCGGTTGCGGCTGGCGTTGGCACCCGTTTCCTCGCGCACGCGCCCTTTGTCTATACTCTCCTGCACGCTGGCCACGATAAGCTTTGCCCCGATGCGGGCGGCAAGGGCGTCGCGGTAGTGGAGCGTTTCGCGGAAGTTGTGCCCAGTGTCCACATGCATCAGGGGGAAGGGCAGCCTGCCGGGCCAGAACGCCTTGCTGGCAAGATGGGCGAGCACGATGGAGTCCTTGCCGCCGGAAAAGAGCAGCACGGGGTTGCGGAACTGGGCCACACATTCGCGGATTACGAACATTGCTTCCGCTTCGAGCAGGTCCAAATGGCTGACGCTGTAATCGGGCATCGGTGATGGGTTAGACAATCTTATCAACCGCGAAACGCAAGAATGGCTTCACGAATACGATGCTGCTGTGTAATGCGGAATAATTTGTTTGAGACATACACCGGCGAGTGTGTAATAATAAGCTTCGAGAACCATATGAAAAAGCCAATATCTCCTTCACTGTTCCGAGGTCTGCTCGCAGGCCTGTTTGTCGTTCTGGCCCCCCTTTGTGCAAGTGCTGATTTCGTTTACAGCGGCTTGTTGAATCTTTCCATTTCAAGGGGGACTGGTACAATCAACGTTGATCTGGACGGTGGCTTGGCCTCCAAGTCCTCTTTGCCCGGCTACGATGTGTCTTTCGGCTTCTTTGCTCTCGAAGAAGAAGCCATCGCCTTGTACAAGGCGACGAACAATTCGTGGTATGTCATGAACAGTGGTAGCTTTCCTATCCGGTATTCGCTGGATGACGCCTTGCCCACTAGTGGAGGTACAAATACATCCACATACATGCTAAGCGCATATGGCGGTGGTAATTGGGCAAGCAGCAACAGCACAGTTACGGGGTATCTGTCTCTCTACCGTAGCAGCGGGAGCACTCTTGACTATACTGCCTGGATTCAGGTCTCTTGGAACGAGGCAAGCGATACTCTTACCTTGATAGACTTTGCCTGCGACTCTAGCGCCACCATGCTTATGGGGCAGACGACGGCTCCGGTGCCAGAACCTGCTACGAGTGCAGCTCTTGCCGGAGCTTTCATTCTTGCTGCTTCGGTATTGTTCCGTCGAAGGAAGAGCGTTTAGCCCAAAGGAGCGACTTTTCCCTGTTCCTTTTCCACATGGCAAGCAGATGCTCGTCGTCCACTGTGCCGGGGTGTATTTCCACGTAGTGGCCGGGCCTTGCCTCGGCATAGAGGCCGGGCAGGGCGGCAATCTCTGCCGGGCAGGAGAGGGGGCTGCGCCATGCAAAATGGCAGCCGGGTGGGGGATTCGCAGGCGATGGCGGTTCGCCGCGCAGAAGTATGCGCCTGCGTGCCCTTTGCGCAACCGGGTTGGGCAGGGGCGAGGCGCTGATTAGTGCCTTGGTGTACTGGTGCAGGGGCCTTTCCATAATCTCGTCCGCCGGGCCTTCCTCCACTATCCTCCCTAGATACATCACCGCGATGCGGTCCGAGATGTGCCGCACTACGTTCAAGTCGTGCGATATAAAGAGCATTGCCAGCCCTTCCTCGCGGCGAAGTCTGCGAAGCAGGTTAAGAATCTGCGCCTGCACGGACACGTCTAGGGCGGACACGGCCTCGTCTGCCACAAGGAGGCTGGGCTTTGCCGCCAGTGCGCGGGCTATGGCGATGCGCTGCTGCTGGCCACCGGAGAACTGGTGTGGATAGCGCAGGGCGTCTTCGGCGTATAGGCCCACCTTTTCAAGCAGGGCGGCACAGGTGCCGGCCAGTTCTTTTCGCCCGACCCTGACCCTTGCGCGGACCGCTTCGGCCAGAATTGCCCCTATGTTCATGGCAGGATCCAGCGAGGCGTGGGGAGACTGGAAGACCATCTGCACATCCAGCCCTTCGGCGCGACCGGGCTGGAAATTCTTTCCGCGCAGCAGTATCTCTCCGCTATCTCTCGGAACAAGGCCGAGCAGGGCACGGGCAAGACTGCTTTTGCCGCAGCCGGACTCTCCGACGATGCCGAGCGTGGCCCCTTCCGGAAGGGCTATACTAACATTGTCAACGGCCAGTATGCGCCCTTTTGCAGCTTCGTAGCTGACGCGCAGTTCGCTTATTTCGAGTAGCGGAGCCTTTGGTGCATGGGCCTCGTTCATCGTGCGGCCTCCGCTGGGGAGTGCAGATGGCAGGCGCAGCGTCTGCCATTGGACGGACTCACTATATCCGGGCGAATTTCCGCGCAGATTGCCAGAGCTTTTGCGCAGCGCGAGGCGAAGGGGCAGCCGCGAATGTGCATCCCTGCCGCCGGTGCATTGCCCGGTATGCCCGGCAGTTCCTCGCGCTCCCCCGTGGGCACCGCCGCACGGAGTGCGATTGTGTAGGGATGTGCCGGACGCAGGAGCAGGTCTTCAGCCGGGCCGCTCTCCATCTGCATCCCGGAGTACATGACGAGCAAGTCGTCGCAAATGTCGGCCGCCACGCCCAGGTTGTGCGTGATTATGATGATGGCCGTTCCCAGCTCTCGCTGGCGCGCCTTGAGTAGCTCCAGAATCTGCGCCTGTATGGTGACGTCGAGGGCGGTGGTCGGCTCGTCGGCGATGAGCAGCTTCGGCCTTGCAAGTAGCGAAATGGCTATGAGTATGCGCTGGCGCTGGCCGCCGGAGAATTGATGGGGATACTGGTGAATGCGTGCAGAGGCATCGGGTATGCCCACCGCCTCAATCTCCGCCACGGCGGCGTCTAGCGCGGCACGCCCTTTCAGGCCCCGGTGCAGACGCAGCACTTCGCACATCTGGGCGGAGATGCGCATGTAGGGGTTAAGTGCGCTCATTGGGTCTTGAAATACCATGCCTATGCCCCGGCCTCGTATGGCCCTGAAGCTGCGTTCGGCGAAGCCTGAAAGGTCGGTCCCGTCGAATATAAGCCTTGCGGCGCTGCCCCTTGCTCCGGCTGGCAGCAGGCCGTTCAGCGCCCGGCAGGCCATCGTTTTCCCAGATCCCGACTCACCGACTATTCCCAGAGTGCGGCCCCCTTCTAGGGAAAAGGAGAGTCCGTTCACAAGGCGCCGTGGGGCGTCGTGGTGCAGCTCGACAGAGAGTTCTTGTACTTCGAGAAGGGCCAAGGTTGGAAATAGGTGAAGGCCGATGGTCAGCGATTGTCCGAAGCTGGGTCCAGCGCATCGCGAAGGCCGTCGCCAAGGAAGTTGAAGCAGAGTAGCGTGCAGGTGAATAGCAGGGCCGGGATTATGAGCGCCCAGGGGTATGCGCCCATGTTGGCCGCTCCGTCGCGAATAAGTGTTCCCCAGGATGCGTTCGGGGGGCGAACCCCCAGTCCCAGAAAGCTGATGAAGGACTCCAGCATAATGACGGATGGAATGGTCAGCGTGGCGTAAACAATCACCGGGCCCAGCACGTTGGGCAGCATGTGGCGCAATATGATGTGGGTTGGGCCGTAGCCAAGGCAGCGGGCGGCCTCCACATATTCGCGCTTGCGAAGGCTGAGCACCTGTGCGCGGACTATGCGCGCCATCGTAAGCCATTCGACAGCACCGATTGCCAGCAGCATTATGAATATGTCCGTGCCAAGGCCCAGCGCACGGAAAAGGGCGCTATCGTCTATCCAGGTGTGCCGGGGCAGCACCGTCATCAGCAGTATGACAAAGAGCGTGAAGGGCAGGGCATACAGTATATCGACAATGCGCATCATGACCGCATCCTTGCGCCCGCCGATGTAGGCCGCTATTGCCCCCCAGCCAACGCCGATAATTAGCGAAACGAGCGTGGCGGCAATGCCCAGCGCCAGCGAGAGGCGCCCGCCCTGCATGGCACGGGCCAGAAGGTCTCGCCCTGTTTCGTCGGTGCCGAAAGGGTGGGCAAGGCTCGGTGCCGTGGCACCGAGGGCAAGGTTGGTGTCCAAGGGGGACAGGGTCCAGACAAGGGGGCCGATGCAGAAGGCAAGCAGCATGGCGGCGATTACCCAAAGGCTCGCGAAGGCGGCTTTTTTCCTGCCCAGTCTTGCCCATGCAAGCGCAGCCGAAGAGCGGCCCGCGGCAGGGAGGTGCTTCTGGTCAATGCTGGGTTGTAGAGCTGAACGCATCGGGGCTAGGGTGCGTTCTTTATCAGGCACGAATGGCTGCGGGGTCAACCGCATCTCCCGCCTTATTCGCAGATGACGGCCACCGAGGCGTCGATTTCGTCCTGAAGGCGGAAGTTGCGCAGGCGCTGGCGCACGGTGTCGTTGATTACGTAGCCCTTGGGGACTAGGAGCACCCCGTCGCTGGTGCGCACGTCCTCATCCACAATCATGCCGTTCTTAAGCGCATCCACCATGACCATCAGGCGTTTGCCGCTCTCGCCATCTGGCCGCGCCTCGCTCAGGGCCTTCAGGACATCGGCGTTGAACTCTGCCGGGCGGGTGGAAAGCCTTCGCAGGGCCTCGCTCCGGGACAAGCCGCTTGTTATCAGTCTGTCGTATTCAATTACGCTGTGCAGGATGTTCGCGCAGAGCGATACCGGGTCGCGGTTCTGGACGGCGGGCGTGTTGCGGCTGTTTTGGAAGCTGCTGATAATGCGCACGACTGGCTCCATGCGCGGGATTTTGGAAAGGATGCGGGCTGTGCTCTCAACCTGCCCCAACATCATGCTCTCTTCGGATGGGCTTAGCTGGCGCGCTGCGTAGTAGTTCTCCAGCACCGAGGCCGGAAGGGTGATGTAGCCCATGTGCGCCAGCATTGCGGCGCTGGAAAGCTGCCAGAGGTTTTGGACCTTCAGCAAGGCCCCCACTTGGGCGGTCATGCCGCTGACTCTGGACGCGCGGCGGAAGGCCACGGGGCTGGCCAGCGAGAGTATGTCCACCATCACCTGTATGCTGCCCGTAAGCGTGTTTTCGAGCAGCTCCCTCTCTGCTGTCACAAGCTCGTACTGGCGCACCGCGTCGCGTAGGGCGCGCAGCATTACGTGGGGAAGGCAGGGCTTTGTAAGAAAGCGGAATATTTGCCCCTGATTCACCGCCTCGATGGCCGTTTCCTGATCGGCGTAGCCGGTCAGCATTATGCGCACAGAGTCCGGGGCTATGTCCTTGACCAGTTTGAGCAGCTCTATGCCGTCCATGCCGGGCATACGCTGGTCGGACACTATGGCGCAGAACGCCTCCTTGGTCTTGCCAAGGATGTCCAGAGCCTGATCGCCGCTGTACGCCTCGCTGATGTCGAATTCGTTGCGCAACTGGCGCTTCATCGACTGGATGAGGCTTGCCTCGTCATCTACCCATAATATGCGCGGCGTCATGATTGTTGGCTTATATCGGATTGTATCATCTGACGCCACTGCGAAACGCGCCCTGCCAGTCCGCAGGCGCGCAGGTAATCCTCGTCAGGCTCGGGCGCTCGTACACAGGCCCGGTCGGCGTCAAGCAGGCAGTCCGCAGCGTGGACAAAGGCCAGGGTGCTCATGCCCAGAGGTGGCAGGCTGGCCGAAGGCTTGTGGTGGTAGGCCACGGCCTCTGTTATACCATCGGAAAAGCCCCAGAGGCCCATCAGGTAGGCTCCTATTTCGGCATGGCTCGCCCCTATGGCCATGCTTTCGAGCTTGTCCAGCGAATGCCCGCTCTGCAAATGATCGCCAAGGATTCGTGAGTAGGTGTCGCTCATGTTGGTGCTGAGGATCAACATGCCTAGATCGCACATCATGCCGGATATGAAGCACTCTTCCACGATGGCCTTGGGTGCTGCCGACTCCGCCGCGAGCCTTCGCGCAAGGCTGCCAACGGCGATGGCACGGCGCGAGAAACGTTCGATGGAGAAGCTGGTGCCGCCCTCGTACTTGCTGAAAAGGCCGCTTGCCAGAGTGAGGTTCCTCAGTAGCTCCAGCCCCAGCATCCCCGTGGCTTCCAATACGGTATGGATACGCGAAGGCAGACCGAAGAAGCCGGAGTTTACAAGGCGCAGCACCGTGATGGTCATCGCCGGGTCGGCCTCGATAATTGAGGCCACTTTTTCCACCGATGGTTCCTCGGAGGACAGCTCCTTGGTTATGGCCACGTAGTGGGTCGGCAAGGAGGGCATCCGCATCACTCCGTTGGCCATTTCGCACAGCTCTCTTCTGCCCAGCAGGCGGCGCAGCGAGATGGTCTTTTCGAGGACTCGGCTCAGTTCCTCCAGAGTGCAGGGCTTGTTCAGATACTGGTGGGCGACGTTTATTGCCTGCACGGCCATGCGGCGTTCCGAGTGGCCGGAAAGTATGATTCGGGCCACATTGGGGTGGCGTATCTTGACCTTGGCAAGCAGTTGCGCGCCGTTCATGACGGGCATTCGCATGTCCGACACGACGACGTCGATCTTTTCGCGGGAGAGTATTTCTAGCGCCTCCTGCCCTCCGGGTGCAAAATACTGGCTCCAGCGAAGGCGCAAGGGGTGCATCATGCGCCTCATGCTGCTTAGGACGCCAAGGTCGTCGTCCACGAACAGTATGCCCGCCTCGGTCATTTGTCGGCCTCCGTCTTGCCGTTCAGGGGCAGGGCTATCGTGAAGGTGGTGCCCTCGCCGGGGATGCTGCTGAAACTGATGCGTCCGCCGTGCTTGCGAACTATGGTGTCGTAGGTGATGGCCAGTCCCTGCCCGGTTCCTTTTCCGACTTCCTTGGTGGTGAAAAATGGCTCAAACACGCGGTCCTGTATGGCCTTGGGTATGCCGCAACCATTGTCGCGTATGTCGATTACGACTTCTTCGCCCTGCTGGCGCGTGCTTATGTGTATCAGGCCGCGTTCGCGGCTGCCCTTTGTCACAGCGTCGCTGATGGCGTGGGCGGCATTGACGAGCACGTTCAGGATTGCCTGGTTAATCTCTCCGGCTAGGCAGAGCACCCCCGGAAGCTCATGGGAAAGATCGGTCTGGATCTCCGAGTGATACTTCCACTCGTTGCGGGCCACCAGGATGGAGTCGTTCACCGCCTTGTTTATGTCCAGCCTCTGGCGGTTCTTGGTGCCGGGGTGGGAGAAGTCTTTCATCGCCTTTACGATGTCGGAGACTCTTTTTATGCCCTCCAGTGTTTGGGTGATGGCCTCTGGCACTTCGCCAGAGATGTATTCGAGGTCGATTTCATCGGCTATGGCCTCCACCTCAAAAAGATCTGCGGAGGCTCCGGCCTTTTCGAGCGCCTTCTTCTGGGCCTCGATAAGGCGCAGTAGGTCCGAGAAGCTGCTTTGGAGAAAGCTCGTGTTGTTGCCTATGAACTGAATGGGGTTGTTTATCTCGTGTGCGATGCCGGCTGCGAGCTGGCCTATGGCCTCCATTTTCTGTGCCTGACGCAGGCGCACTTCCATCATTTTCTGCTCTTCGGCGCGGCGGCGCTCCTCGCGCAGGTCTCGCAGGAAGTACACCCTGCCGAGCTGTTCGTCGCCGTTGCCAAGTACCGGCCAGTCGCGCACTTCCACGGGTATTTGTTTGCCGTCGCGCGCCTGTATGTCGAGCTGGCGCACCCTTGTTATGTCGGAAACATGGGCGTGTTCGCCATGTTCCTCTTCGGGGCAGAGTAAGGAGAGCGCCTCGGCAGGCAGCTCTGACATGCTGTAACCAAGTAGATTGCTGAATGCCTTGTTGACGTAGAAGGGCTTTCCCTCGCGCGAGAGCAGCAGTATGCCGTCCTTGGCTCTGGCTACCGCTGCGTAAACGCGGGACATTTCCTGCCGCAGCAGATCTCGGTCAGTTATGTCGCGGCAGATGGAGACAAAGTGCGTTATGCGGCCAAGTTCGTTGACAACCGGGGTGATGCAGGTTTCTTCGGTGCGCAGGACTCCGTCGCGCCGCCGGTTGATTAGCTCGCCTTTCCAAGTGCGTCCGCTGGAGATGGTTCTCCATAGCTCTTTGTAAAAGTCGCCATTGTGTATGCCCGATTTGAACAGGCGGGGCGTTTTGCCGATAAGTTCTCCCACGCTGTAGCCGGAGATCTCCTTCATCGAGCTGTTTGCCCAGATGATTACTCCCTGCCGGTCAGTTATGATTATGCCGTCGGCGGCGCTTTCGAGGGCCGTTGCCTGCATTCTGAGCTGCTCTTCGCTCTTCTTGAACTGAGTGAAGTCGCTGCCGATGCCTATTATGCCCACGATTTCGCCGTGTTCGTTTCGCAGGGGCAGCTTGCTTGTATTCAGCCATCGCGTGCCTCCGTCAGCTCCTTCCACCGGCTCGACAGAGTTTAACAGCGCCTGTCCGCTGCGGATTACCTCTTGCTCGTTGTCGTAGTATTTTACCCAGAGTTCGGGGCGGAAAAAGTCCGAGTCGCACTTGCCCATCAGTGGGGCAGGGTCTTCGCGGCCTGTCATGGTGAGGGCCGTTGCCTTGTTTGCCAGCGTGAAACGGCTCTGCCGGTCCTTTACGTAGATAAGCTGGGGCAGGTTGTCTATTATCGTGCGCAGGAAGCGGTGTTGGGCGCGCAGTTCGTTGTAGTAGTTAATTTCTTCGGTTACTTCCTGCACTATGCCGATTATCCAGTGCCTGCCGTCGACGCCTTGGAGGCTGCCTTTGAATATGTCCACGTGGCGCCGCCTGCCGTTGGAGGCAACGAAATCCGTGCGGTAACTGATGCTGCCGGAATACTTGCCTTGTCTAAGGCGCTCGTCGTTTGCGACGGCGTTGTGGATGATTTCCGCCGGGGCAAAGTCCTCGATCCGAAAGCCTATGACCTGCTCTTCGCGGATGTTCAACAGGTCAAGATAGCTCTGGTTGCAGAGCACGTGTATGCCGTCTTCGGTCTTGACGAAGGTGGGCATGGGCAGGGCTTTGACAAGCTGCTTGAAGTTGCTGCTGTCAAGAGACGCAAGCAGTGATGATAGCTCGTTATGGTCTTCGCTGGGTTGCATTCCGGGGTACAGGGTAGTAATCGGCACTTGTCACTTGTGCTGAACCCTGTCGCCCTGCTCTTGCCGTTGGCCTTTTATCCAATGCCGCGGTGCGAGGCACTGAGGAAGCGAAGCAAGTTGGCCACGACGGGGTCAGCGGCGTCGGGGCGAAGGGGTATCTGCTCTATTACTTGTTCTCGCGAAAGGCCGCTCTTGTAGATGAGCTTAAAGATGCTGCGTATGCGGGAGATATCCTCGGCGCTGAAGCCGTTGCGATCCAGGCCTATCTTGTTCAGTGTGCGCGTTTCGGCGGGGTTGCCGTCGGCAATCATGTAGGGGGGGATGTCTTTTACGACCTTGCCCATTGCGCCGACCATTGCGTAGTCGCCCACACGGCAGAACTGGTGCACGCCCGAGAGGCCGCCCATTATCACGCGGTCGCCGATTTCGACGTGCCCGGCCAGGCAGCAGTAGTTTGAGAACACCACGTTGTTGCCCACGATGCAGTCGTGTGCGATGTGGGCGCCGACAAGGAAGTTGTTGTTGCTGCCCACGATTGTGGGTTTATCAAGGTCGGTGGCTTCGTGTGCGGAGCTGTACTCGCGAAAGCTGTTGTTGTCGCCAACAATGAGGCCCGCACTGGCTCCCTTGAACTTGAGATCCTGCGAGCGGCCGCCGATCATCGCGTAGGGGTAAATGGTGTTGCCCGAGCCAAGGCGGGTGTTGCCCTCCACGCTGGCGTGGTGCATCACGGTGCAGCCGTGGCCGAGGACGACTTGTGAGCCGATGTAGGCGTAGGCGCCGATTGTGCAATCATCGCCTATTTGTGCTCCTTGTTCAATGATTGCGGTTGGGTGGATGCTGGTGTTCACGGTGTGGGGGAAAGAGGGACTGTATGTGTAGGCGGCTTGGGCAGGTGCTTCTCTAGCTCGGTTCGACAGCGTCCATGATTGTGAACATCAAGTCCGCGCTGGAGACCATCTTGCCGTCCACAAAGCACTCGCCGTGGGACGTGGCAATGCGGCCTTTGTCCTTGGTGATTTTCACCTGTATCTCCAGCTGGTCGCCGGGGACCACGGCCTTGCGGAACTTCACGTTGTCCGCGCTCATGAAGAAGGCCACCTTGCCTTCGCCGCTCATCTTGCGCAGCATGATCATGCCGCTTGCCTGTGCCATGGCTTCGAGCTGGAGGACGCCCGGCATCACGGGGTTGCCGGGGAAGTGGCCGGTGAAATATGGCTCGTTTATGGTGACGTTCTTGATAGCCTTCAGTTCGTCCTCGCCGCTGAATTCCACCACCCTGTCTATCATCACGAATGGGTAGGCCTGCGGGAGAATGTCGAGGATTCGTCTTATGCCGAGCGTCTTTTCGCCCTCCTGAACGCCGCGCACGCGGCGGGGGGCGGGGGCGGCCACGGGGGCTTCGGCCGCGGGTTTGTTGGCGGCGGCATTGCGCTGGGCTATTGCCTGCTCTTTTTCCGCCAGGGCGCGGACGAATCGGTTGTTGATGGCGTGCCCTGGGCGAACGGCCACGATGTGACCTTTCATCGGGCGGCCTAGAAGGGCGAGGTCGCCGATGATGTCGAGCATCTTGTGGCGTACGAACTCGTCGCTGAAGCGCAAAGGCTCCTTGCTCATTATCTTGTCGCCCTTGATTACGATGGCGCAGTCGAGGCTGCCGCCCTGTATCTTGCCCATCTTGAGGAGGGGTTCGATGTCTTCGTAAACGGTGAAGGTGCGCGCCGGGGCTATGTCGGCGGCGTACACCTCGGGCGTGATTTCGAGTGAAAGGTGCTGGGTGTGGATTCCCCGGTCGTCGGCGCTTGTGCAGGTTATCTTGAAGCCGTCGTGGGGTAGGACGATCAGGCTGCTTGCGCGGACGCTTACAGACACTGCCTCTTCCACTTTCATGTACATGCGCTCGGCGTTCTGCTCCACCGGGCCGGCCTGCTCTATGAGGTGGACGTAGGGGCGGGCCGAGCCGTCGAGAATGGGGCATTCCTTGCCGTTGAGTTCGACTATCACATTGTCGATGCCGCAGCCGCATAGGGCGCTTAGGACATGCTCCGGGGTGTGGACACTAGTGTTGCCGTCGCTAAGTGTCGTTTGCCGTATCATGTCGGAGCCTGTACCTTCGGGGCTTAGGCGCAGCAGGGGCTTGCCGTAGAGGTCGCTGCGGCGGAATACTATGCCGTGGTTCTCGGGTGCTGGCAGCAGGGTAAGGGTGCACTCCTCGCCGGTGTGCAGTCCCTTGCCGTGCAGGCTGGCCTCTTGCAGGATGGTCCGTTGCTTCATCTTTTCGCGCTGGCTCTGAACCTATATGCGATATGAGTTATTTGTAAAGGTTGGCCTGCGCGTGCTTTGCATGGAGAGAGCAATGAGGGGAGGCTGCGGTGTTGACTAGGGGGCGCGAGGCAGGGTATTTCTTGCGAAAACAAGGAGGCGAATATGCAAGAGCAGATTGACGTACTCAAGGATATGCCAGACATCAAGGAACTGTTCGCGCTATCCGCCCCGATTTTGCACGGGTTGATTGCCCTATGGGGCCTGTTGGACTGTTTTTTCGGGCTGAAGATTTTCATGGGCACGGTGCGAATTCTGATGGCTTTTGTCGGGGCCACCGTGGGGGCGACTCTTGCCATGCACTTTTGGCCCGGTTCGGTGGGTGCCTTGCTGGGTGCCGCGGGCGTCGGGCTGCTGGCTGGCATACTGATCGGCTGGTATGTATGGAAGATGGGCCTTGTGCTCATGGCCGTGATGGCCGGGTTCATGTTCGCAACTCCTTTTGCGCAGGCTCTTTCCACGAACTACGCGCTAATCTTGCCGCTCGGAGCCGCAGTTCTTGCCGGGGTGTTTGTGTTTCTCATGTTGGAGCCTGCCGTCATCTGTTCGACAGCCATGACGGGAGCCTTCCGCATGGTGTATGGCGCGGCCTTTTTCATGGGCGGGGCTAGCCTGCTCGATTACGTGGGCGGGGAGAAGAATGTGGAGGATTTGCTCCTTGGCGGAGACTGGCGCCTGGCTGTGGGGACTCTTGCCGCGGCTGCCCTCGGTGCATTCGTGCAGTTCCATTTCTGGCGAAAGAGTCGCCCCGCTCCCAGCAGGGAGGAATAGGCCAAACCCAAGCTTGTTTTCGAGACTGGCCCCTGCACATGGCCTGATATATGCCCTTGCCCGCGCATTGTCCCAGCCTCATTGTTGCAGCTATACATGAAAATCCGCTACCTTCGCAATGCGTTCATTTCCGGCCTGCTCCTGCTGGCCCCGGTCGGCGTGACCGTGTTCGTGATCAATTTTCTAGTCAGCAGCCTTGGCAGGCCATCCACCAAGCTGTTCTTTTTCTTCGTGGACCGCGCTCTATTGGAGCGTTATCCGCTGATCGAGGTGGGGCTGAACCTTGTTTCCGCGCTCATTGTCTGCATTCTCATAACGCTCTTTGGCTGGTTCTCGAAGCTGGTCCTAGGCCGCTTCATGCTGGCTTTGTTCGAGCGTTTCATGGTGTCGGTGCCCCTTGTGCGCTCCGTTTACACCACGGTGAAGCAGATTATCGACACCTTTGCCCGCAATCAGCAGGCGGTGTTCCGCAAGACGGTGCTTGTCGAATACCCGCGCAAGGGCGTGTATGTGCTCGGCTTTCTTACAAGCGACGGCAAGGGCGAGGTGCAGGCGGTGACAAGCAAAGAGGTGCTGAACATCTTTGTGCCCACCACGCCCAATCCCACGAGTGGTTTTCTTCTAATGGTGCCGAGCGACGAGGTGATAATTCTCGAAATGAGCGTGTCCGACGGCATGAAGGTGATTATTTCGGGTGGAGCGGTGACGCCGCCTTTCCCGGTGCAGAAGCCGCTCGCCGTTGTCAAGGGTGGGGAGAGCGTGGGCTGATGAGCGCCGGGACGCTTTCTCTTCGCTGCATAGTGCTGTCGCGCCAGCAGGGTGCCGGGGCCTTCGAGAGGCTTTCGCTACTCGATGCCGAAGAGGGGCTTGTGAGCGCCATGCGGCGGCTTTCGGCAAAGGAAAAAGGGGCCGTGCCGGACCTGTTCGATCTTGCGAGCGTTCAGCTATCTTCCGGGAAGAGCGGAGGCTACTTTGTGTCGGAATATGTGCCCGAGCGGCGCTTTGGCGGAATCGGGCGCTGCTACGGTGCTCTTGCCTCTGCCTCTACCTGGGCTGGCCTCTTGCTGGCCAATGCCCCGAGTATGGACGAGGCGGCGGGGCTGTTTGATCTTAGTTTGAAGGCGCTGGATGCCTGGGACAGTTGCCCGCTGCCGAACCTTGTGCTGCTCAAGGCGCTCTATTCATTTGCTAGGCTGGAGGGGCTTCCCGCAAAGGAGGAATGGCTGGCCGCCATGCCTGCGCAGGAGCGTGCGCTTGTGGAGGGCCTTATCTCCAAGCCTCTTGCGGAGCATGGCTTGCATGAGCGGGCAGATGCGGAGGGCGCCATCCATTG
>LVBW01000011.1 GCA_001604585.1 Puniceicoccales bacterium Verruco_02
ACCTTTCCCGTTCCCCAGCTCACCGAGCAGAACAAAGCCGACCTGACGCGCTGCGCCGAAGACATTCTGCTGGCCCGCGAGTCGCATTTCCCCGCCACGATTGCCAACCTGTACGACCCCGACAACATGCCGGACGACCTGCGCGAGGCCCATGAGCGCAACGACGAAGTGCTGGAACGCATCTACATTGGCCGCCGCTTCAAGAACGATACCGAACGCCTCGAAAAGCTCTTTGACCTCTACACCAAGATGACGGCAAACAAGGCCCCCGCCGCAAAGAAGGCCAAAGCCGCCAAACAATCCCTTTCCCATGGCTGACCCCAAACACATCCCCTCGATTTCCGTCACCTACGCATCGAGCGGACGCTCCATCCGCTCCAACGAGCTGGGCATGCGCCCGATGCAGGAGATGTGCTTTCAGAAACGCGGCGAGCAATACCTCCTCATCAAGTCGCCGCCCGCTTCCGGCAAGAGCCGCGCGCTCATGTTCATCGCGCTCGACAAGCTCCAGCATCAGAGCCTGAAGCAGGCGATCATCGTCGTCCCCGAACGGGCCATTGGCGCCAGCTTCAACGACGAACCCTTGAGCCTGTTCGGCTTCTGGGAGGATTGGCACATCGAGCCGCGCTGGAACCTGTGCAACGCCCCCGGCACGGACATAGGCAAGGTCAACGCGGTCAAGAAGTTCCTTGAGAGCGGCGACAAAATCCTGCTCTGCACGCACGCGACCTTCCGCTTTGCCGTGGAACGCTTCGGCGTGGAGGCTTTCGACGACCGGCTGATTGCCGTGGACGAGTTCCACCATGTTTCCGCCAATCCCGACAACCGGCTCGGGACGCAGATGACCCAGCTCATCGAGCGTGGCAAGACGCACATCATCGCCATGACGGGTTCCTATTTCCGTGGCGATGCCGAGGCGGTGCTGATGCCGGAGGACGAGGCCAAGTTTGAATCCGTCGCCTACACCTACTACCAGCAGCTTAGCGGTTACGAGTATTTGAAGCAGCTCGACATCGGCTACTACTTTTACACGGGGAGCTACACGGACGAGATTCTGAAGGTTCTCGACCCGAACGAGAAAACCATCGTTCACATCCCGAACGTCAATTCCCGCGAGAGCACAAAGGACAAGATCAAGGAGGTTGAATATATCCTTAACCACCTGGGCGACTGGCAGGGCGTCGATCCCGAAACGGGCTTCCAACTGGTCAAGACAGAGTCCGGCAGGGTGCTGAAAATCGCCGACCTTGTGGATGATGATCCCGCCAAGCGCGACCATGTTGTGGCGGCCCTCAAGCGGCAGTCCGAGAAGAACAACCGCGACTACGTGGACATCATCATCGCGCTCGGCATGGCCAAGGAGGGCTTTGACTGGATTTGGTGTGAACACGCCCTGACCGTCGGTTACCGCTCCAGTCTGACCGAAATCGTGCAGATCATCGGGCGCGCCACGCGCGACGCACCGGGGAAGACGAAGGCGAGATTCACGAACCTAATTGCAGAACCGGACGCCTCCGAGGAAATGGTTGCCGAGGCCGTCAACGACACGCTCAAGGCCATCGCCGCCAGCCTCCTCATGGAGCAAGTGCTTGCGCCTCGCTTTGAGTTCAAGCCCAAGTATCCCGAGAGCGGTCCACAGGAAGGCTTTGATTATGGCGAGGGTGGTTACGACCCCGACAAGTGCAACGTGGGCTTCAACGAGGTCACGGGGCGCATCCAGATGGAGATAAAGGGCCTTGCCGAACCCAAGAGCAAGGAAGCGGCGAGGATTTGCCGCGAGGACTTGAACGAGGTCATCACGGCCTTTGTGCAGGACAAGCCGAGCATCGAACGCGGCGTTTTTGACGAGGAGCTTGTGCCGGAGGAAGTCACCCAGTTGCGCATGGGGAAAATCATCAAGGAGAAATACCCCGAGCTGAGCGAGGAAGACCGTGAGGCCGTCCGCCAGCACGCCATTGCCGCACTCAACATCATCCAGCAGGCCAAGGGGACTTTGGCCAAGATGGAGGACGGCCCGACAAAGAATCTCGCGCTCATCAACGGCATTCGGAAATACGCGATGGATGTACGCGACCTCAACATCGACCTCATCGACCGCATCAATCCTTTCGGCGAGGCTTACGCCATCCTTTCCAAGAGCATGACCGAGGAACGTTTCCGGCAGATCGCCAGCGTGATCGCGGCCAAGAAGGTCAGCTTGTCCATCGAGGAAGCAAGGGAACTTGCCAAGCGCGCCCTCCGGTTCAAACAGGAAAAGGGCCGCATTCCATCGCTAACGGCTGTCGATCCTTGGGAAAAGCGCATGGCGGAAGGCGTCGCTTTCCTGCAACGGAAGGCAAGGGAGGCTCAAAATGGCTGATGACCTGACCAATGACGATTTGGAGCTTCTTGGAGAGCTTGGCGTCGATACCGCGCCCGAGGAAAAGGGTTCCCGCAACCCACGCGAGCAGCGCATCATCGCCGGTTTCGAGGAGATTCAGCGGTTTGTCGAGGAGCACGGCCATCTTCCCGAACATGGCGAGGGTCGCGATATTTTCGAGCGTTTATACGCCGTCCGGCTGGAGCAGATGCGGAAATCAGAGGAGTGCATGGCCCTGCTCAAGGACATCGACACGAAGGACATTCTGGCCGGAGCGGGGCACGCCGCCGCTCAGGCGGCCCCGGTTGCGGATATTCCCGACGATAAGGCTTTGCTGGAAGCGCTGGGCGTTGGCGACGAGCCTGCCAGCGACATCACGACACTGACGCACGTCCGCCCAAGAGCGGAGGTTCAGACTGCCGAGGAGATTGCCCAGCGCACTCCATGCAAGGATTTCGGACTCTTCAGGCCGCTCTTTGAGCAGGTGCAGCAGGAACTTCAGAATGGCATTCGCAAAACGTTGAAGTATCAGGACAACGCCGAAATCAAAAAGGGGGATTTTTTCATCCTCGATGGGCAAAAGGTGTTCGTTGAGGCTGAGGGCGAAAAATTCGTTAGCAGTTACGACCGGCCCGACCGGCGGCTTCGCGTCATCTACGACAATGGCACGGAGAGCGACATGCTGCTGCGTTCACTCCAGCGCGCCTTGAACAAGGACAAGGCCAGCCGCCGAATCACAGTCCCGGACTTCGGTCCGTTGTTTTCCGGCGAAAAGGCGGAGGACGATTTGGAGGTCGGCTACATCTATGTTTTGCGGAGCAATTCCCAGCTTCCGTTCATCGTCGAGAACCGGAACGTCATCCACAAAATTGGTGTGACCGGCGGCTCGGTCGAGCAACGGATTGCCGGTGCGGAAAAAGACCCGACCTATCTGCTCGCCAGCGTCGAAATCGTCGCAACCTTCAGGCTTTCCAATCTGAACCGAACGAAGCTGGAGAACGTGATTCACCGCTTCTTTGAAAAAGCGCGCCTCGACCTTCAGTTAAAAGACCGTTTTGGATCGTCGGTCGAGCCAAGGGAATGGTTCTTGGTTCCGCTCCCTGCCATCGAGGAGGCCATCCAGCACATCATGGACGGGACAATTGAGGACTTCCACTACGACCTAAGTTTAGGAAAGGTTGTCGAGCAATAGGACAAGGAAAATGCCTGAACTTCAGGTTTCGAGTTTGGAGATCCTCATTTCTGTCACGATTAAAATGAGCTGCTACTCATTCTGATAAAACCCGTTGAACTTAAATATGTTACAACGCATCATTCTTGCGGCGTTTCCTCGTTCTGGCGCAAATCTCGATTTGTATGCGAAATCTGTATTAAGTCCTTGCTTCGTAGTTACGTAGTCATACCATATAAATATAAGTGGAAACAAAACGTAACAGTGGAGTTGCGCTGATTGAGGCTGGCAGGACGGCCAAACGCCTGAAAGTTTTCCGTGCCCGTGAGTTTGTCGCCCAAGGATTTCCGCGCGAATACATCGCCCGCCTTCAGAAGGCAGGGGAGGTGCAACGCCTTGCACGCGGCCTTTACGCGACGAGCGACTTTGACGGCGACAACGACCAGATGCTGCTGGAAGTCTCGAAACGCTTTCCCAAAGGTGTTCTGTGCCTTCTGACGGCTCTGCGTTTCCACGACATCGGAACGCAATCCCCCTTCGAAGTCTGGCTTGCCCTGCCGCGGGGTCTCAACTTTTCTAAGGCAGCCGGAGCGCCCGTCCGCTTTTTCAAGTTCTCGAATGCCGCCTACTCATTCGGTATTGAGGAGCACAAGGTTTCCGGCGGCATCATCCGCGTATATTCCCCTGCCAAGACCGTTGCCGACTGTTTCAAGTATCGGAACAAGTTCGGAGTGGATGTTGCGGTTGAGGCTCTGCGCGACGGCTGGCGCAACAAGAAGTTCACGATGAACGAGCTGGCCGCCGCTGCCGACGCCTGCCGTGTCAGTCGCGTGATGCAACCTTACATGGAGATGCTGGCATGACCGGAAAAATGCAACCCGACCATTGACGAGTGTGTTATTATCTTAGAGCTTTACTTGCTACGGTTTGGTTTTGATACATAATTAGTATTATGCTTCACAGACAACGCACAGTTCTGTACTTTCTTCATCTTGCCGGTGGAGCCGCATCGCATACGAGCATTACAAAATGGTGCTTTCTCCTAAAGAATGAAACAGATTCGGCGGGCGGGAATGCTTTCTATGAATTTGTTCCATATAAATATGGGCCTTTTTCCTTCTGTTTATTTCAAGAGGCAAAAGCACTTGAAGAACAAGGGCTGCTAATTGAAGAAAGTAAATCATGGAAGCTTACGAATGAGGGAGAGGCCGAAGCCGGGTCGTTATTGCAAGATATCCGTCGTGATGCATGGAGAATACATAAAAAATATGGAACAATGGCCGGTAATGATTTATTGGATTACATATATCCAAAATACAAGGAATATACTTACTTTAGTCGTTACAAGGTGATGGCAGGGAAACCTAGGGCCGACATTGCCATTTATACGGCGGGGTACGAAGGACTTACTGTTGACGGATTCCTAAATATGCTTATTCAGAAAGGAATCGAGCAGCTAATAGATGTTCGAAATAATCCTGTCGCCAGAAGGTACGGATTTCATCGTTCGACATTGAATCGTTTATGTTACGATTTGGGGCTTAATTATATTCACGTGCCTGAGCTTGGGATTCAGTCTGAATATAGACAAGACCTGAATACGCAGGAGGACAGGGACCGTTTATTTGACTTTTATGAGCGTACAACGCTTGTGAATGAAACCGAAAAGATTTCGTGGGTTGGCAAACAGATGTTAAGTAAGCCGAGCGTTTTAATGTGTATGGAGGCTCAACCCTGCCAATGCCATAGGTCTAGGCTTGCCGTCGCGATTAAGGCGGCTACTGGTTTGTCTATTAATCATTTACAGGCATCATGCACAACGAATCTTCCATTGTTCAACGCGAGCGAGTGTTAATCACCGTTCTGACTTATCCACACCCTTCTGAATCATACGAGGAACTTGTTTGCACTGCTGGCATCACTGAGAGCGGTGAGTGGGTTCGTCTTTATCCGATTGACTATCGTTACCGTCCCAAAAATCAACAGTTCAAAAAATTTCAATGGATAGAGGTTGACCTTGAGCCTAAGGGTGCGGGCAACGATAAGAGAAAGGAAAGCAGGAGACCTATTCTTGATACAATCAAGATATTGGGAGACCCGCTTCCAACGAGTGATGATTGGAGGGCGAGAACCAGCATAATTGATAAGCTCCAGCATTCCACCATGAAGGAGCTGGAAGCGCGTTTTGAGACCGACCAAACTTCGCTGGGAATTGTCCGACCTACTGAAATTTTAGAAGTAAAATATGAACGTGTTGACCAAAATTGGAAAGGTTCATGGCAAGACCTTCAGAATCAACTGAGATTGTTTGACCCACAACCAAAAAAGTTAGAAAAGCTTCCTTACAAGTGGAGTTACGTTTTCAGATGTGAAGACCGCAAGGAGCCATATACCAGAATGATTGAAGACTGGGAGCTTGGCGCAAATTTTCTGAATGCGAGAGAGAAATACGACGAGGCAAAAGCCGCAGAGAAGGTATGTGAGAGATACATGAAGGTTGTTGCAGACCCATCACGCGACGTGAGGTTCTTTGTCGGCACTCACTTTCCATACAACACATGGCTGGTTATCGGGGTCTTTTGGCCGCCGAAGGTGAATCAAACGGAGTTGCCTTTTTAAGGATACACGACGCTCGTCAAGTAACCTGTACATTTATCCGCATCATCACGGTACTTCCGCCCTCAAACTCCGGCCTTTCGGCTTCTGTCACGGATTCCAGACGGTGATGGGCCAGCGCCTCGGCGATGGGCTTTAGGCCCGTGCCGAGGATTTCTAGCTGGCCGAGGTTGCGGTCGAGGAACTGGACTACGACTTTGCCTTCGGGATGGTAAGTGATGGAGACCAGTTGCGAATAGGCGTAACTCGTGCTCGTGCCGTCTTTGAAGTTGGTCGTGAAGCAATAGAGCGGGTGCTCGCTCCCGCCGATGGTCTTGTAACAGGCCTCGTTGGCCGCCTTGGGGACGGTGCTGACGGTGTTGTTTTGTCCGTAGAGTTTGCTTAGGTCCATGTGCTAAATCTCCATTTCCGGCCCGTCGTATTCGCGGGCGTGTTCGAGGGCGTGGGTTCGTTCCTGCTGGCGCTGGATTTCTTCGCGGGCGTCTTCCTGCTGGCGTTCATATTCCTCAAGGGCGATTTGCTGGGCGATGCGGTGGCGGTTGATGTCCGTCGCGAAGTGGCGCTCCGAATCACGTTCGGCGGCGCGCAGGAGGCCCTCGCGGTCGTTGGTGAAAAGCTTCACTTCCTCGCGTGCACGGCTGATGGTTACGTACATCCGCCGCGTGTCGGTTGCCGCGAGAGAATCGCGCCCGACTGCCGCCAGCACAATATCGACGGTCTTTGACTGCGCCGCGTCCGCCGTGACAACGTAACCGTGGTCGAGGTGGCCGAACTGGCGTGGGACGACCTTGCCGCCGGAAACAATATCGCCCTCGCGGGTGAAGCCCTCGACCTTGAGCGTGTCGCCGTTGCTAAGCCGATGGGCTTTGTCGCGGTCGAAGCCGTTCTCGGTAACGCGGAGGAGGTCGCCGCGCGCGACCTTGAGCTGGGCGAGGCGATAGACCTGAAACTTCTCGGTCTTCTCCAAGGGCAGGGGCACTTCCGACTTGTCATTTTTGACGACCATGACGCGCCCCTCATGCACATCGACCGACGACACGCGGGCGCGTTCACTCCGCTCAAAGCCCTTGGCGTTCTGTTTGAACTGGACGACGAGGCCGGGCTCGTAAAGCGCCGGGTTGCGCTTTTCAGCGTCCGTCCACGACAGGTTGATTGTGCGCGGAATCGTCCGCTCTTTGGGGCCGAGGATGCCCGCCTCGCGCAGGCCCTCGCGGATGACCTTGGTGACGGCCTCGCCCTCGCGGTGCGTCGGGCAGACGACAAGGACGCTCTTGGCTGCCTTGCCGTCCACGATGCGCTCGACGTAGGTTTCGGCGAGTGCCTTCTGCGCGCCGGGGCCGTCCTTGGCAACGATGCTCTTTTGCTCGTCGAGGAGGCGCATCCCGCGCGCGGCGTTGCCGTGGCTCATGGCCTCGACGGCTTCCTTGTGCTGGGGCGTCTTCTGCCGGTGGATGCGTTCGAGGCGCGCGACTTGAAGGCCGCAATGCTCCTCCATGAAGCGCAGCGCGTCGCCGCGCGGAACGGAACGGATTTGCGACGGGTCACCCGCAAGGACGATGTGCCACACCCCGGCGCGCTCCGCGAGGTGCAGGAGGTTCAGCATGTCGCGATTGCCGAGCATCCCGGCCTCGTCAATCCACAGGACGCTGCCGCGAAGTCCCGCTTGCATTTGCGGGTCCGTCAAAAGCCGCTTCACCGTGTCGGCCTGCGCAAAGCCTTCGCCGCGCAAGACCCCGCGAGCGGCTTCCGCCGTCGGGGCGCATAGGACGAGCTTTCGCCCGGCCTGCCGCACGCCTTCGCTGATTTCCTTGAGGAGCGTCGTCTTGCCCGTGCCAGCGCGCCCGACCACTCCCACCACCCAGTCGGAAGTTTTGAGAACGTGGAGGACGGCGGCGCGCTGCTCCTCGGTCCCGCGCGCGGCCTTGGCAAAGAGGGGATTGCGGAAAACATAATCGCCCTGGGCCACCGGGGCGCGCGTCCCTTTGCCCGTGCGGATGATTTTGAGCATGGCCGATTCCTCCTCAAGCACCGCGCGGGTCGTCACGCGCTGCTCGCCGTCGATTTCGGCGTGCAGGACATCGGGCCGCTCCGCGAGGGCCGCGCGGACGCATTCGGGGCTTGCCCGTCCGACGACGTGCTCAAGCGCCGTTGCCAAGAGGCGACGCTCCGCGAGATCCGAGGCGCGCTCCAATTCGGTGTGCAGGGCGTACTCGATTCCCTCGCGCGCCGCGTCCGGGGAATCTATCGCTACGGGATGAAAACGCCCTTTGGCGGCCTCGACGAGACGCTCGACGGAGCGGACGGCCTGCGGTTCGGCCATGGCCCGCCAGAGGCCTTGCAGCCGCTCCATCGAGAGGCTCTTGTCCTTTCCGTGCCGGGTCTTTGCGCCAAGGCGCGCCTTCTCGTCCGCGTCGGTGATGCCGAGACGGCGGGCCTCGTCCTCAACCTCCTTTGTCCGCCGCGAGTATTGCTCGATGGTTTCACGCGAAACGCCGCGCACCTCGAAGGCCCGCCCGCGCGCGTCGATTTCGTAGCCGATGTGCTGCAATCCCTCCGCGAGCTTGGCGTGATAAAGGGCCTGAAAGTAACCCGCATCGCGCTTGATGCGCATGAACTCGCCTGCCTTCCACTGGTTTTCCGCCGCGTCAAAAGTCGCATTGAGCACATAGACGTGGACGTGCAGATGCGGGTCCGGCAGGAGCTTTTCGCCGTGCTCGCCGTGAATCGCCCCGGCGTTCAGCCGCCGTGCCTGTGCCTCGTCCAACGGTGCGGGGCGTGACGTGAAGTGCGTGAAGTCCGCCCAGACCATGTTGCCCGTGCGACGATCCTCGAACGCGCCGCCCTTGCGCACGCGGGCGTAGGTTTCCGTTTCGATTATCCGCATCGTTTCGTCCACGGCCACCTACATCGCCGAAAGCACGCGCTCCTCGTGGCCCAAGGCATAGAGGAGCGAGACGGACTTCGGCACGTCGAAGGTGAAATCGTAGCCGGGGCGGCGGTTCGCGACGTTGCGGGCGGTGAGCTGCCTTCCATCGGGCCGCAGGTTGTCCATCAGTCGCAAAAAATCCTCGTGACCGACGGGGCCGTCCAGTCCAAGGGAAGCGGCGGCGCGACCGTTCCAATGGCCGGTGATTTCCTGCCCTTGGAAGTAATAATCTCCACGGCTCAAGGCCTGTCCGTAGTATTCCTTCGCGGCTTGGGGTGATTCGCTGCTGGTGATGCGCAACATGTTCGTGGGTTGGTTTGAACAGGCTGGCTATCCTCATGGAGCTGTCAGACGTCTCTCCTAAGCACAGCTTCGCCGTTCATATATCAATACGAATGAGCGGGGTTCCATTTCCGAACAATCTGACCGGCGGAACGCAAACGTTTGAAAATCAACATAGCTACGGAAGTTTTTCCTCCGCCGGATTTGCGCAATTACACCCAAGAAAAAGGAGAAAATCGGGACGCTTGGGACAGCACTACCTAGATTATCTTTTTTCTCACAAAAATGAGGATTCATCCGGAAAATTACCCCCTCACTTGCGTATTGCTATGTGAACACGAAAGAGAGCGGTTTCCTCAAAATATTTTTGCGGGCAATCCGTAAAAATGACCCCCTCAGTCGTATTTACACCATGCAAGGAGAATCCATGAACGAAACCATCAAAACCCAGGACACGCTGATTTCACTCAAGGTCGTGGCGGCACGCCTCGGCCTTTCCACCCGCGCCGTCTATCGGCTCATCGCCAGCGGTACGCTACCTCGGCCCATCAAGGCCGGTGGGGCCGTGCGCTTCTTTGAGAGCGACATCACCCGATACTTCGAGAACCTTCAGGCAACCCGTCGCTAAAGGAGGTGCATCATGATTATCCTAACCGTCACCAGCAAAGGAACCATCCACCTGCCGCCCGAGACGCTCGCCAACCTCAAGGGCGCGCGACACCTCAAGCTGCGGCAGAACGCGACCTGCATCACCCTCACGCCCGTGGCCTTCGTCCCCAACGCCGAACGCTACGCCATCCCCGAAACCCCAAACCGGCAGATTTGACGTACCAACCCTCTTTTTAATACTCTGAATTCATATGATAGCCAGCGTTTTCAAAAGACACCGCAGACGCGACGGAAAGCTCGAACTGAGCCAGTCCTATTACGCGCGCATCCGGCTGGACGGCGAATATGCCGTCCGGACTGTTTGCCTCAACACTTCGGACAAGATGGTGGCCGAGAAGAAACTGGCCGACATCGTCCGCGACGAGGAACGCGAACGCGCAGGCATCATCGCGCCCAAACTGGAGCGCACCTCCGCCCAACGCGCCCTGTCCGAGCACATCGAGGAGCATGTGAAGGACCTCGTGGCAATGGGACGCTCGCCCGAACACATCCGCCACGTCAGAACGCGCCTTTTGAGCCTTGCGACGGCTTGCGGCTGGCATTTGCCGGGCGACGTGTCCGCAGACACCTTCGTAACGTGGCGTTCCGGGCAGAAGTCGATAGGCCCCAAGACCTGCAACGACTACCTCAATTCGTTCATCGCGTTTTTCAACTGGATGAAAAGGCAGGGACGCGTCGAGGTGAACCCGCTCGAAAATGTCATCAAGGCCGACATTCGCGGGCACCAGCAAAGGCGGCGCGCCTTTACGGACGAGGAGTTTAAAAAGCTCATCGCCGTGGCGACCCAGCAGAAGCTTCTTTACCTGACCGCCGCCTACACGGGCCTGCGCCTTGGCGAACTCATGCAACTCGTTTGGGGCGACCTCAAGCTTGACCACGAACGCCCGCACGTGATTGTCCGCGACTCGACCACCAAGAACCGCCGACAGGCAACCCTCCCGCTGCACCCGCAGCTTTTGGAGGCGTTGCGGCTTGCCAAACCCGCCAACGCAACCGACGGCACGCCGGTTTTCAGTTATGCATCATGCCACCACGCCGTTTCGCCCCGGCGTTTTGTGGCCGATTTAGCCAAGGCAGGCATCCCGAAGTTCGACGACATGGGACGGAAGCTCGACTTCCACTGTCTGCGCTACACCTTCGCCACGCTTCTGGCGAAAAACCACGTGTCCCAGCGCCTCGCGCAGGAACTCATGCGCCATTCCGACCCGCGCCTGACCGCGAACATCTACACGGACGTAACTTGCCTGCCGACCTTCGAAGCGGTGAACGAATTGCCGTGGCTCGGAGAAGAGAGGGGGATGACCCAACCCCAATCCCCCGAAAATCATGGGACACAGAATGGGACACAAACACCTGTCATTTCGGGGCAAAATGCGGCGCTTTCTGTCGCATTAGCGAAAAACACGAAACAGTCAGCGAGGCCAGTATTTATCAGGGTTGAGCGCCAATTGGCAGGCTCTGTCCGGGGTCCAAAACTGGCGGAGAGGGGGGGATTCGAACCCCCGGTAGCGGTTTACACCACTACAACGGTTTAGCAAACCGCCGCTATCGGCCACTCAGCCACCTCTCCTTCAGTCATCCGTTCAAAACGGAAAGCGCAAGTAAAACAAGTCATCCGGTGCGTGCAAGGAAAAAGGCATACAGTCACTTAAAAGTCTCGACCAACCCTCCATGCCCTATGGGCTGCATTCTCGGCTCGCATGTAAGCGTCACTTCGACATTCGCCTGATTACGTACCCATATGACAGCTTGCCTCTACAAGTTCCTGTTGTCTGCGAAACACGAACTATGCACGTATATCCTGCCTTTGCCGATAGCCGGTTGTCATAGATGATTCAAAATCAAATATGTTTGAAACAAGCTGCGCTTCGACCGATGGTTTCAGTTATAAATATCCGGGTGACGCAATACCCTTTACGTCACCCGGATAACCAGACAAGGAGAGATTAACCAAGGTGCATTCAAGCCAACGAATTCGCCCTGTAACTCTCTCAGATTGTTTTGAAATTATAGATAAGGCCAACGCCAACAACTGGTTGGCAGCGATATTGAGAAATTGTTGAGTGAAGGCAAAGCCGCAGAATTAACTAGTATTGAACGAAATCCGTCGGCCTTTCCGAAGCGAAGCCAGTTGTTCGAGCTTGCGAAATTAACAACTGCGAACTTACACGTTACGACATGCAAATTCCAAGATAGTTCGCTGCGGGCGGATAAGTGTTGCCATCCAGTCAATCATCTTGAGTTATCCATACCTTTGACGATACTACTTGGATAGCAAGGGCGCCGGTCATTATAGTTACCTGTCCTGACCGACGCCCCTGTGTTATGTGGCTCTACTACTCAGTCACTAGAATGTGAACGTATTGGTAAGGGACCACTCCATTACCGGCCTGATGCGATAGCCTGCCCAAGTTGTACCGTCTGGTTCGACGGAGCTTGGGATCAGGCCTTCGTTCTTGAAGGCGTTGCTGATATTCAGCTGTATCTTCCATGAGACCTTCTCGTTAAGATCCTTCTTGTAGCTGATCCAGAAGTCTGTACCTGCCTCGGATGGACCCATCACAGGGTTATCCAGATCGTATTCCGAATCGCCGTTGTCATCGGTGATGATACGGTAGCCGATACCGACCTTGTCCTGCCAACGGTATGCACCACCAACACCGACTCCCTTCAGCATACCTTCCTTGAAGTCATAGCTAGTGATGACGTTGAACTTCCACTTGCGCAGCTCCGAGGAGGCTAGCCCTTCGGTCAGCTTCAGCAAAGACCAGACCTTGTTGTAGCCGTAGCTGCCATACCAGTCGTCGCGAAGCTCGTTCCCGTCCTGGAAGTCACCGTTCCAGCGACGCATGTCGCCGGCAACGCCATCTATCATCGAATCTAGATACTCGTATAGCTCGCCCATCGTTCCGCCGCCTACGTTCATATACATGGCGGTAGTCTTGGACGCATTGAAGGCTAGGCGCCAGTTGTCAGTGATGTTTGCAGTGAGTTCAAACTCATAACCCTCAGACTCTTGGTCCGCCGTTACAGCGAAACCCGAGGGAGCAGACCCGCCGTAATTGAATATCGTGGAGGTATCCAGCAGCGAGTCGTATGTCGAATTCGTAAGCTTTCCGTCCGAGCCTACGACTGCTCCTTTCTCATATTCTGAGCGAGTAGTAAGCGCAGCCGTAGTGGTAGGGGTATAGTTCCATGCTGTGAAGTACCCCTTTTCCTCTAGATACTTTTGGATCTGATTCCATGCATCTATGCAAGCATCGCGGTGCGCAATGGCCTCTGCCCATGTCTCCAGATGATCATATGAGGTAGGAGCTGTCCTACCTGAGTATAGCGACCAGTATTTGCTCTCTACAGGGCGACCATCCGCATCAACGTAGGCCGGGGTCCAGAACCAACGTGTGTTGTATGTTACAGTTTCCCCTTCAAACAGCGCCTGAGTTCCCGTGGCATTTGCCAGAACGCGCGAGTTCCAGTCATAAGATCCAAGCTGATACAGGAATACATTGCGGAACCTCAGACCGTAGTTGATCGTGCTATGGAAGCTCGTGTCCGTGGATATCGTGGCGTTGCGAACACTGGTTTCATACTTGATGGCACGGAACGAGAACCTGTTATCCTTGGTGGACAACTGGAGTCCGTATTCGATTGTCTCACCCTGGGGATTAGATATCGGGCTACCGTAAACGTCCACGCGTGCATCCGTTATCTGGAAGTTGTTGGACTCGTTGTAGCTCACACTTACGTTTAGCGGTATGTGCTTGTTCCAGCTATCTGGAACCATCTTGTTTAGATGCACAACCACACCACCGGAGAGCGAATGGCTCTTGTAGCGATTGACCGACGAGTCTTCCCAGTCAGGAAGAGAGAAGTGTTCATCATCGAGCAAGAGATACCTATGATTGGAGGCATCGGTTCCAGCGTTCTTGTACCTTGTCTTGATAGTATCATAGCGCCAACCCAAGGTGGGAACAATGGCATCGTTCCACATATAGCCCTGCCAAGACCCTACATACGAGGTAATCGTACGCTGTGTCCTGGAGGCACTTGTGTATAGACCTTCGCCGTCCTCGTGCTTAAGGATGTCCAAGACACGCTCACTGGTCCAGCCTACGTAGTTGTCCGGGTTGGAAGCCTGTGTCGTTGCAACGCCAGCGTTGTAAGCGTTTTGCAGGTATGCCGAGTTTGGCGTCCATGCTGCTGCTGGATCAACACTGCTATTCCATGTGGAATCGAACAGATAGACGTTGGTATCCTCAAAGCTAATGGCAGTTGAAATACCTGGAAGGTGGATGCCCGACGAACTGGACAGACCTGCCAACGAGTCTCCAAGATAGATCATGGCCATCGGTGAACGATAGTTCCACTCCGCGTTGGAATTGCCGGAAACGTAGGTATTCCAAGCGTTGCTCGCTGTGTACAGATTGTAACTGCGGGAATCCGTGGTGAACGTGTCCTTGCTTATCACACCGTTCAACCTGTGGCGACCTAACAGCTTTACAAGGAAGCTGTTGTCGAACAGGTCCGACGAGCGCAACTCAATATAGGCTGACGCACGGTAGGACTCGCGCTCGGTGGTGGCAATTGTACCACTCCCACCGCTCGAACTGACGTATGCACGCCCGAAGTTCGGGTTAAGTTCGCCATCCTGATAGTATTTGGTGATGTCAACGTTTATCGACGGGGCACCGCCAAGGAGGCTCCAATTGTTTGTCTTATACTCCTCGTAGTTATAAGATAAATTAATACCAACGCGGTCTCCCCATCCATTCTGCGTAAAGTCGATATTGTAGGTTGTCCAGTCGGCTGTCTCACCCTTGTTGTTGCCGTCGATCAGAGTATCATAGAAGTTGAATACAGACGAATCAGACAACATTATATTCTTGTACTGACCGAGTTCGTAGTACTGCAATTTTGCATTGCTAGCGTAATTTGCGTACCCTTGCAGGGTGTAGTTCTGGAACGCATCGCGAAGGCCTATGGCCCCATCAGAATAACCACGAACGGAGCCATCGCTATTAAGGTAGCCGCCATTCACGTATCCGAGTATCGCGCCCTGAATGTTGCCTGTTGTGCCTTCAATTTGATAAGCCACCTGCTGCTTCTGCATAATGGCGGCGTACCAAGGGTTGACGGAGCTGGCACTGGTGCCAAGGTCATATACCGTATAGACACTGCCAGCATCAATCTGGTAGGCGCTCGAAGTCGGGTCCAGCCATGGAGTGATGTTGTCGTAGGGAGGGTTGTTGCGAGGCATGTTCGCGTCTACCGAACCCTTTTCGTACTTCACCTTTATGCTGGTTGCAAAGTTTGGGCCGAATATTTTCGGATCCCAGCGGCCTGCGACGTAGATGCGGTCGTCATTCTTGTAGGCTGGATTTTGCTTGTAGTTTGTGTTGGAGGTCAGTCCGTCCACGCGTATAGCCAACACGTTGTCGATTAGTGTCTTGTTCACATCGAATGTTCCGCGTACGCTACCGTAGGAGCCTATGCGCGCCTCCACCGAGCCGGAGTCGGTGTACTGGGCGTTGCGCATACCCGCGTTGATTATACCCGCAGGGCTTCCCAAACCGAACAGGATGGAGTTTGGACCACGCTGAATGTCAATACGGTCGATGTTGTACGAATCCCAAGGGATGCTCGACAGATAATAATCGCGAGTGCTATCGGCAGATGATAGGGCACGTATGCGCTGTCCGCTGGATATACCAGTGCTTTCCCATACTGTTTGGGCTGTCATGCCGGCGCCGGAGTATGTGCCGCGTGTGCCAGCTACTTCGGCTCCGACTGTGTATTGCAGCAAGGTGCCATTGTCGGTGGCACCGATGTCCTGCATGAACTCCTTGGTTATTACCGTTATAGCGGATGCTACATCCTTCAAATCCGTACGGATTCTTGTTCCTGCTAGCGTTTCTGTGGCTATATAGCCCATATCGCGCTCGCTAGTTACTTCGAACGGGTTGAGAATGACGACATCAGCGTCAACATCGCTTTGTTTGGCTTCGGCAGGAGAGGTCTGGGCGCTTAGTCCCGAAGTAATGCAGGCGCCTGCCAAGGTAGCTATGTACCTCAGATGGCGCTGGCGTGAGTGTTTCTTATGCATGCTAATTTCAGTTTGTGTCTGGTTGGGTAACTTTTCGTTGGTGGGTGCAATATATCCGGTCGATTTCCCCATATGGAGGAGATGCAGCCGGACGAGAGAACCCCGTGAGTGTTGCTCACTTTCTTAGGAGGGGTATTTATTACGACGAAATTATGCGTGCGAAATCATGCTAGTGAGAGCCTGATGACATCTCCCACTGGCGGTTTAGCAATGAGAACGAAACATTGATAAATGACAGGCCATGCGCTGCAGGTCATTAGTACAGCGTGAATTACAGCGAACTTCCATAACGCCGCCTACTGCTGCAAAGGCCGTTCGTTGTAGAAATTCGAGTAATTCGACTTGGCTAGGATAGTACAGAAAATGGAGATAGATATGGTACCACCAGATCATGCCTTGTCGGTCCGGGGGCCGCCAATGCCTCTGGAGTATTCACACAAGACCAAAACGCGGAGAGGTAGAATGCAGATATATGATTATTGGATTGGGTGCAGGGAGTGCGATTGTCCTTACCCATCACAGACGCTTTTTGTCTGTCCAGCGGGCCACATTATTTTATCTTAGGAATAATTTAACCGATGGGGTGTCACAACCACCAGGCGATGCCATTCCCTAATCATCAAGTGGACCTGCAAAACCATATACCGTCTGGAATGTAGGCCAAAGATTTGCGAAATAGGGCAAGAAACGCCCCAACAATCCAAGCTCATTTGTCCGCACATAAGCAGACGACTCACTAAGGCGACAATCGCCCCTGTTCAGGAGACAGGAATTGTTCGATCGGCTGACCAGCCTCCACAAACAAATTGCGCGCATTGAGCCAGTCGTACCAACTCCCGTTCGAATTCAACTCGTGCGAGGCTCGAAAACGCATGACGTATATTACACGCGCATAATCCATATCTTCATCAGCAAGAGTCAGCTTCCCAAGCGCCTTGGATGCCATAGCCCGAATGATCAAGGCCTGGATGCGACGGGACAGATTGTAATCCTTCACGAGCAGAGAGCGTGTACACCATCTCTTTGCTTCACCATATTGATGGTTGCGGTAATACCATATGCCCAAAGCCACACAGCGCCAGGCTTCCAGCCCAGTCTCAGGCGGAGCGTCCATATCCGCCGAAAGCGACGATTCAGCCACTTTGGCAACATGGCGCAGTTCCTCCAGTATTACAGGCGGAACCGCACTCTGAAGGCTCAGCTTCAACACCTGTTCCGCGGCCACGGGGTTAGTTGTCTGGCCCAACCTGCCTATCAGCAGACGGCGAAACTCATCGTACCGCTTCATGTCAGATATCCGCACCAATGTCGGAGCAACGGGCAATAGATCGCTGGAGGCATGGTCTGTCATGTCCGTATCGTCAAAATGATTGACAAGACAGAGGGCAAACCAACGGTCTGCGGACCTCTCCCAGTCTTCGGAAATCGCACTCATAATTCCCAGCGTTCGGAACACATTCGCGGCCTCGACAGAAGGTTGCCTCAGTATGCCTCCCATTTGACAAATCTCAGCTTCAGCCTCGGGAATCATGTTTCGCATAAGATATATGGCGGCCTTTGACACATGCTCCCGCTCTTCAGACTCGCTGCGTAGACGCGCTTGCTCATGCTCTGCCGCCAGCGCACGAAGATACTGAAGCGTGGATATGGACAGACCCGATACAAGAGCGAGAAAAGCGGCCACGATGGTCGCCGAAACCAAACGGTTACGCATCGTCAGCTTGTACAGGCGATAGGCGCGACTGGACGGGTAGGCTTCTACCGCGTTCCCATCCAGATAACGGACTACGTCGGCAGACAGGGCCTGCACCGTCGTATAGCGTTTCTCCCGATCCTTTCCCATAGCCTTCATAACAATGCAGTCCAACTCCTTGGACATCCTGCAAGCGGAACGCCGGGCCAGAAGCGAGGGAGGCAGGGGGATTTCTTCCAGCACTGATCGACAGATGGCGTCTGGATCGGCCATCGACAGTGCTTCGCGACGATATGGGGGCACGCCTGCAAGCAGTTCGTAGAGGACGACACCCAAGCTGTATATATCGCTTCTGGTATCAATGTCTCCAGAAGCCCTGAACTGTTCGGGACTCATGTATGCAGGGGTGCCCACCCAGTGATTGACTCCCTTCCCCACTCCATCAGAAACCCCTGGCATGGAGACAACGCTCGAAATGCCAAAGTCAATGACCTTCGGTATGGCCACTCCGTCAATTTCCGCAACCAGTATGTTGGACGGCTTAAGATCGCCGTGTATCACTCCCTTGTTGTGGGCGTGCTGAACCGCGGCGAACACCTGAAGCATCAGCATAAGGCGCGACGCCACAGGGAGACGACGGTGCGCGCAATAGTCCGTAATCTTGGTCCCGTGGACTAGATCCATTGCAAAATAGGGACGCTTATCCTCCGTCGTACCGGCATCGAGTACGCGGGCAATGTTCGGATGCTCCATCAAGGCCAGAGTCTGCTTTTCCGCCTCAAACAGTGCCACTGTGAGCCGGGCATCAGTTCCGGGCCTCAAGATCTTAAGAGCCACAACTCTGCGAATTGGCATATCCTGCTCCGCTTCGTAAACGGCCCCGCCCCCACCCTCTCCCAATAGACGAAGAATGCGGTATGGACCGATCATTCCAGACACCAACGAAGTCTCGGCCTGATACCCTTCATCCAGCGTCCCAAGGAGCATCTTGTGAGCCGCCCGACCGAACAGGTCGGTGGCAGAATCGTGATCCTGCAACAAGTCGTTGACCGTGGAACGAAGAACCTCGTCACCATGACACGCGGTATCGAGAAAGCTATCGCGCGCAAGTCCAGCCTCATATTCCAAGGCGACCAAGAACAACTCATCCGCCCTCGAAGGTGAATTACTGTCAGCAGCTTGATGGCCCATGGGTGTTAGTGGTCCGTATCCAGCGATATAGCCACACCTTGGACGCCGCCCAGTATCGTCCCACACTTCGTTCACTTATACCAAGGCTGGCGGCAATCTCTGCATCGGAGAATCCACCGAAGAAACGCGCCACCACTACGTCCGCCCAAAGCGGATTGGCCTTGGCCAAAGCCTCGATGCCTTCGTCGATGAGCAGGACATCACGTTCTGTCTCGGGAGCAGGGAGGATACCTATGTTGCCCGTATATGTACGCACATGTCCGCCGCCGTGTCGCAACCGCGCCCTGCGGCGGGCACGGTCAATGAGTATGCTCCGCATGGTGGCAGCGGCAAGGGCGAGAAACTGCCGCGTATCTCGGAAATCATTCCTGCACGCAGCCATTTTTATCCACGCCTCATGTGCCAACATTGTCGGCTGAATGGTGGTGCCACAGTATCGGCCGTACATGTGCCTTACGGCGAGCCTTCGCAAATCTGCGTACAGCTCGGGAGTCAGATAGCCAGCAGCGTTGGGAGAAACGCCCTGATGGGTATTACTGGGATCGTTCATGATGAGCAGTTTCGCCTGTCAGAGCCCAACCGGCTTGTGAGACATAATCTTCACAAGCGCAAAAGCGGTAGCATTCAGGCATTACGACAATGACGGAAAAGATAAGTGTCATGCTGACTGAATCTATCGAAAAACAACGTATAAGCAGGTGAATGAACACCCGAACGACGGGGTCGCTGCGTGAGCGGGTATTTTCCGATTGATGGAAAAGCTTGGGAAGCAAGTAGCTATCGAATACATGAGGGCAAAGCTCCTAAGTTCCGCAAAGCACCGACATAACCACTTGAAGCAGAAATCACTCTCGTTCGAGGCATTCTTACAATAACCCGTATATACTACACGATGCCAGAAACTCCCAAGGCAAACGTGTTCACGTCCTTCGCAACGTGGGCAACAAGGTTAACTATATTATTACCAACGCTTTGCACACATGCCGATGCGCCGCTTCTCTCAGTCACTTCTGAAAAAGATGCATTCAGCCTCACCGACTGCTCCATCGATTATGACAGGGAAGACTTTACAGTGGTGGCCAAGACTGCGGATCTTCTTGCATCGGACATGGAGATGGTCACAGGAATCCGCCCCAGCGTCCATGATGGAAAGAGGACGGGAAACCTCCTCGTCCTTGGCACTCTCGGTCACAGCGCGCTTGTCGATGCACTTGTTGCCAATGGCAAGCTGGATGTTTCCGCCATCAAGGATGGCTGGGAACAATTCCTTATCCGCCGGGTAACAAATCCCTTCCCGGACGTTCCTCATGCACTTGTCATTGCCGGAAGCGACCGGCGCGGAACCGCCTACGGTGCCTTTACCTTGAGTCAGGAAATGGGCGTGAGCCCCTGGGTATGGTGGGCCGATGTGCCTGTGAAACGGCAGCAGAATCTATATGTGACAGGCGGGATGACCTCGCGCCCTCCCTCGGTGAAATACCGGGGCATCTTCATCAACGACGAGGACTGGGGCCTACAACCCTGGGCAGCAAAGAATTACGAAACGGAGCTAGGGGACATAGGTCCGAAGACATACGCCAGAGTGTGCGAACTTCTTCTCCGGTTGAAAGGCAACATGTTCGCCCCGGCTATGCATGATTGCACGGGTGCCTTTTACTCATACCCCGAGAGCAAGAAGGTGGCTGACGATTACGGAATCATCGTAACCACATCGCATTGCGAGCCACTCCTTTTCAACAACGCGGCCACATCAGAATGGACGACTTCACGCGATGGGGAATGGGACTATGCCATCAACAAAGACACCATCCTAAGCAAGCTGAACGACCGGGTGGAGGAAACAGCAGCATATGAAAACATCTACACGATGGGGATGCGCGGCCTGCATGACGAAGGGATGAGAGGCAATCACCCGATAGACAAACGAGTGCAGATTCTGGAACAAGTGATGGCCGACCAGAGAGACATTCTCAGGAAGCATTTGGGCAAACCTGTTGAGACGCTTCCCCAAATCTTCGTCCCCTACAAGGAAACGATGGCCCTCTACGAAAGAGGGCTTAAGGTACCTGACGACATAACTCTTGTCTGGGTTGACGACAATTATGGCTACATCCGTCGCCTGAGTAGTCCCCAAGAGCAGCAACGCAGCGGTGGGGCAGGCGTCTATTACCATACGTCCTATCTCGGATCCCCGCACGATTACCTTTGGCTCTGCACGACCCCGCCGGTTCTCATGTTCGAGGAGCTGCACAAGGCCTACTCTGTCGGAGCCAAGCATTACTGGCTGCTCAACATCGGGGACATCAAACCAGCCGAACTGGATATGCAGACCTTTTTCGAGATGGCATGGGACATGGACAAGCACGACATTAGGAGTATCAACTGCCACCAAAGCCAGCTCCTCGCCAACATCTTCGGGGAGCAGTATCGGAATACTTTTCAGGATATTCTGGACAGCCATTACCGTCTGGCATGGAGCCGCAAGCCTGAGTACATGGGCTGGGAGCGCGAATGGGACCACCCCCCATACAACACCATGCGCAATACCGAATACTCCTTCCAGAACTACAACGATGCCCGCCAGCGACTGGCCGACTACGAACACATTGCCCAACTGACACGACAAATTCACAAAGAGCTGCCAGAAGCCTACCGTGCCTCATTTTTCCAGTTGCTAGCTTACCCAGTGCAAGGAGCCAGCCTGATGAACCGCAAGTTCCTCCTGGCCCAGCTCAGTAACGAGCTGGCAGAAAAAGGAGAACTCGCCTCAGCGAACTGGGCGGCCAAAGAGGCCGGTCTTGCCTTCGATGCGCTGAACGATCTGACAGGTCAATACAACTCGCTGCTCGATGGCAAATGGGACGGCATGATGTCCATACCGCCCGGTTTCTGCGCGCTGTATCATGATATGCCCAAGGTTGCCTATGCCGAAGAGCACGGCTACACACCAGTGGACATTACTCCGCAGGCTGACCAAAACACACTGGAACGCTGCACCGTCATCGACCTTGGCCAGTTCTCCAAGATTTCCTCACCAAAGGGACACACATTGCGCGTCATTGAGGGCATAGGCTACGACTGGGCATCCCTGCAACTTGGAGAGGCAACACAAGAGCCTACTGACCCGACAAATCCCGGTGGAACGCGCGTGGAATACACATTCTCCGGCGTGGATTCGGACCATGTGACGGTGCATATTTACAGCCTGCCGACTTTCCCCTTGCACGATGGCAGAAGCACACGTTTTGGCATATCTGTCGATGGTCAGCCAGCCATTATCTCGGAAAACAACCCAGCCGAGTATTCCTTGCCATGGAAAGATCAAGTGCTGCGTAACGGCGCCATCCTAGTGGCGACATTTCCTGTCGAGCGCGAAAAAGACACGCACACCCTTTCAATCATATGTGGAGATCCCGGCATGATTATCCAAAGGGTTATCGTGGACTGGGGCGGTCTAAAGAATAGCTACGTTGGGCCAAGTTCAACGCTTGGCCAACCACCGGCAACAATGGAATGAAAGAGTATTGTCCCACAGTCGGTTGATATATTGCCATGCCCAGCAGACACGGCAGAGCCGACCGAAATCGCGATTTCCGTCCTCAAGGCGTTCATGCCATTTGCTTGATTATACCTGCATCGTCCCTTTGCTGGCGTGGCAGGAAGGCCACCGAGTATCAGTTGCGCGATGGCGGAATTTCGTTGCGGTTGGCAAAATGGCTAGGTGACACACCAAAGCACTTGCGGAACACGCGGGAAAAATGGAACACGTCCGCATAGCCAGCCTCGGCAGCGACACATTTCACTGGCAACTTGTTCTGCAAAAGCAGCTGGGCAGCATGGTTCATTTTCATGCGGTCGAGAAAGGCCTTGGGAGACTCGTTTGAAAAGCGGGCGAACAGGCGCGAAAGATAGGCCGGAGAAACGCCACATTCCCTTGCCGCATCGGAAAGACTCGTCAGCTCAAGATAGTTGTCCGCCAAATAATTCTGACAACGCTCGAACGAAAGCCACGCCTGACTAAGCCTGCCTTCCGTAGCAAGGCCCGCCGGAAGACGTGCAAGCATCAGCTCCAGAGTCATGCGCGCAAGACGTGGCTGGGAAGCGGCAGGCATGAAGCGAATCTCCACGAGCTGGTCGAACAGCTCGCGCAGCCAACGATGCTGCGCTACAAAGCCGTCATTGCCGGGATCAAGACCCGCCTCATGCAAACGGGTCTGCGACGAAGCGCCAGAGAAATCCACAAAATACTTGGAAAGGCCCGTCGAGCAAAGCGGACGCAACAAATAGGGCAATCCCGGTCCATAGCTGAATACAGAACCCGGCCCCAGCCGTCGTTTCCCGCCAACAATTGTCAGCTCCCAATCCCCGGATGCGACAAACTCAAGCGCATGGTAGGGAAAATCCGTCCTATCAATACGGTATTCCGCGCTGCATTCCTCCCAACCGGCACACACGACCGTAAGCCCTTTGCAAGGAGGTTCCTCCCGCTCTGGAATTAGGTAAAACCCGCGACGGACCTGCGAGGAGATAAAGGCAGGAACTTCGCGTTCACCCATGAGATAATAGGTAAAATTCATCCATGCTCTTGTCAAGAGCGTCCATACCCATTCCGGATGAAACAGGCTATACTGCGACAAACGATTCGTTCCAGCGATTCTCATTTTCTGCTCCCCATGATAGAGAAGATCGACCCCGCCTCCGTACCACGCCGTACGATGCCCGCTGGCTCCATGCCCATGATTGGCCTTGGCACCTTCGGCTCGGACCACGTCTCACCCGCTCAGATGGCCGACGCCGTCCTATCGGCAGCCGAAATTGGCTACCGCCACTTCGACTGCGCAGAGGTTTACGGCAACGAGAAGGAGATAGGTGGCGCCTTTGGCCAGATACTCGCTGGCGGAGTAAGGCGCGCCGACCTTTGGGTAAATTCCAAGGCATGGAACAACCACCACAAGCCCGAAGAGCTAGTGGCGGCGTGTGAACGCTCGCTTGCGAATCTAGGACTGGACTACCTAGACCTCTACTTTGTCCACTGGCCCTTCCCGAACTTTCACCCCCCCGGCTGCACGGTGGACTCTCGCAGCGCGGACGCCCGACCCTACATACACGCCGACTTCATGAAGACTTGGGAGGCGATGGAGTCGCTCTTGGGGAGAGGGCTTGTGCGCAACATCGGCACATCGAACATGACGCTTCCCAAGCTGAAGCTGCTCTTGCGTGACGCATCGGTAAAGCCTGCGTGCAACGAGATGGAGCTGCACCCGCACTTCCAACAGGCAGATCTGTATGATTATGTGGATAAACAGGGCATTTCCATCATCGGTTACTGCCCTATCGGAAGCCCCGGGCGCCCTGAGCGCGACCGCACGCCAGAAGACACGGTGGTCCTTGAAGATCCCCTAATAGTCGCCATCGCCAAAGCGCACGGCGTCCACCCGGCAGCCGTTTGCCTAAAGTGGGCAGTCCAGCGCGGCCACGCGCCAATCCCCATGTCCACAAACCCGAAAAACATAGCCGCGAATCTGCGCGCTGTCACAGAAGACCCGCTAAGCGCCGTCGAAATGGAGGCCCTCTCCCGCATCGACCGCCGCTGCCGCCTTGTAAAAGGGCAGGTATTCCTCTGGAAGGGCGCAAAGGGATGGGAAGACCTATGGGACCAGGGTGGGACAATCGCAAGGTAGCACCAATATCAACAAGCGTATGATTACATCCATACCCGACCTAATGCTGGGCGCCATTCTGCCCGGCGACAGCACTACAGTCCTGCGCGAATACCCGGTGGGCAAGCCAGGCCCCGGCGAAGTGCTCCTTCGCGTCAAGGCATCCACAATCTGCGGATCCGACATCCGCTGTATCTACCACGAGCACCTAGGCAAAGGCCCGGAGGGGTATCAGGGCGTCATCGCGGGACATGAATCCGCAGGGCAGGTCGTGGCCGTCGGCCCCGGCTGCCGAAGCTTTCGCGAGGGCGACCGCGCCATCGTGTATCACATATCCGGCTGCGGCCTGTGCAACGACTGCCGCCGGGGCTACATGATCTCCTGCACCGACCCTCTCTATCGCCGCGCCTACGGCTGGCAGCGCGACGGCGGCATGGCCGCCTACATGATAGCCGAAGAGAAGGACCTTGTCCGCCTGCCCGACGAACTAAGTTACGCCGACGGTGCACAGGTGGCCTGCGGCTTTGGCACCGTTTACGAAGGTCTTGAAAAAATTGGCATATGCGGCAACGACGCAGTGCTCATCACGGGCCTCGGCCCGGTGGGGCTGGCCGCTGCGGCGCTCTGCAAGGCACTGGGCGCACGCAAGATAATCGGCATTGACGCCATAAAGGAACGCCTCGACATAGCAAGGAACCTCAAGCTCTGCGACGAAGTCCTTGTCGCCGGACCGGACAACGAAAAAGAGGTCCGCTCACTTACAAATGGCATGGGAGTGGAGCGCGCCGTGGAATGCTCCGCCAACCCCGCGGCTCGCAACACGGCAATCCGCGCTGTGCGCAAATGGGGGAAAATGGTGATGCTCGGCGAAGGCGGCCCGATGAGCCTCAATCCCTCGCCCGACATGATCCACGACCAGAAGACCCTTTACGGAAGCTGGGTCACTTCAACATGGAAAATGATGGAGCTGGCCGAGCGGCTCGTTGAATGGAAGTTGCACCCGGCCGAACTCATCAGCCACCGCTTCGACCTGAACCGCGTTTCCGACGCATTCAAACTCATGGCCTCCGGCAAGTGCGGCAAGGTTGCTGTATGCTTTGACGAGGAACTGCAATCATAACTGCGACAAGCAATTCATCATGCTAAAAGGCATCCACCCCGCCCTCGGTCCCGAACTACTCAAACTGCTCTGCGAAATGGGCCACGGCGACGAGATCATCCTCGCCGACGCTCACTTCCCAGCCCACACGGTAAATGCTCGCGTCATAAGGGCCGACGGATTAACCATTACAACGCTTCTTGATGGCATCATTCCGCTCTTTGAACTGGACAGCTACGCCCCACCGCTCGCGATGATGCAGGCCGTGCCCGGCGACACCTTGGACCCTGCTGTAGAGGAGCGCTACATGAGCGCCATTCGCCGCCACACGCCCAATGCCCCATCGCCAGAACGCGTCGAACGCTTCGCATTCTACGAGCGTGCCAAAAGTGCCTTCGGCGTCGTCCTATCTGGCGAGGTCGCCAAGTACGGGAACATAATCCTGAAAAAAGGCGTTACCCCCTGACAACTTTCAACGCCACAAGCGGGCAACCCCATCCGCTATTCGTAACTACCCCATCGCATCATGGAAACCCCAATACGACCTGCCCCAGCCTCCCCGATAACTACTTCAACGACCAAGCCCGCGACAATAGCGCGCTCCTTCCTTGGCTCCTTCTGCCTTGTGACCTTCCTCTTCGCCCTCTGGGGATTCGCCAACGACGTGACTAACCCGATGGTGGCCGCGTTCAAGAACATCCTTCTCATCAGCAACTTCGAAAGCTCGCTCGTTCAGTTCGCCTTCTACGGCGGGTATTGTCTGATGGCGATTCCGGCGGCGCTCTTCATCAAGAGGTTCACCTACAAGAGCGGAATTCTGATGGGGCTTGCCCTATATGCTAGCGGCTGCCTTCTATTCATCCCGGCGGGCATGATGACGGCATTCTGGGCTTTCCTGATTGCCTACTTCATCATGACCTGCGGCTTGTCGTTCCTCGAGACGAGCGCCAACCCATACATCCTCGCGATGGGCGATGAGCGCACAGCGACGCGCCGCTTGAACTTTGCCCAAGCCTTCAACCCGATGGGTTCCATCACGGGCATGTTTGTAGCGCAAATGGCCATCCTTGCGAACCTCAACCCCATGAAGGAGGCCCAACGGCGCGAACTACAGGGGCTGGACCCGTCAGCACTGGCGGCTATTACCGAACAAGATCTTTCCGTCATTATCGGGCCGTATGTGACGCTCGGACTCGTGGTTCTGGCCGCGTTCGTAGTATTCGCCCTCGCGAAGCTTCCGATAACCGCAGGCGAAGACAATAACGAGATTTGCCTGATTCCCACCCTCAAACGACTCTTCCGCAACAAGCTCTACACCGAGGGCGTGGTGGCCCAGGCCTTCTACGTCGGGGCGCAGATCATGTGCTGGACCTTCATCATCCAGTACGCGATGTACGAACTGGGCATGAGCGCGGAAAAGGCACAGGGCTACAACATAGCCGCCATGGCGATCTTCGTATCCAGCCGCTTCATCTGCACCTACCTGCTGAAGTATGTGACGCCCGGACACCTGCTCATGTATCTTGCCCTTGGTGGTGCGGCCCTTGTTCTTGGGACAATGCTTCTGCCGGGGATGCCTGGGCTGTACTGCCTTGTGGGCGTATCGGCCTGCATGTCCCTGATGTTCCCCACTATCTACGGCATAGCTCTCGACGGGCTTGGAGACGATGCCAAGCTCGGCGCAGCGGGTCTTATCCTCGCCATAGGCGGCGGCTCGCTCATGCCCCCCATTCAGGGAGCAATAATCGACATGGACAAGTTCGGCTTTCTCTCCAGCACCCGCGCATCGTTCATACTGGCATTCCTGTGCTTCGTTGTCATTGCGCTCTACGGCTACCGCGCCTTCGCGGTGCATCGCCCTCAGTCGGAGCACATGCGCTAGAACTTTGGAGCGCAGCGCCTGCCCTCGCTCTTCAAGCGGGGAAGAGGCGAGAGTGTCAGAATCTTAGTTCGATGGGCTTTCCTGTGTATTCGACTGACTTGACAACGCCTGCCTCATCCAGCCCCGCGTTCAACCCCTGAACTGCGATGGCTACGTTTAGCGTACGCTTTTCAATCATCCCAAGGAAGGATCCTTCGCGCGCTCCTACCCTCAGAGTCTTCGCCGCGTCGTTCCAGTGTAGCGTGTATGTCGTCTTCTGGCCCTTTTCGTAGGCATAGGTCTCGTTGTCGTCCTCGTAAATTGTGAAGGAAGCGTCTGCGCCAGGATAGATGCGGATTTCATACGGCGCACCCGGCTTGTCCGTTGCGTACTGGACCAGCGGACCCATCGGGACGATCGAGCCTGCACGAACGTACAGCGGATAGATACCCATCGGACAATTCTTCTTAACAATGGTCCCGCCACGGAGACGTTCGTTCGTCCAGAAGTCGTACCAATCCGCACCGGCGGGTAAATACGTATCAAGCGAATTATCGAAAGCGGGCTTCGCTTCTGCAAGGGCGCGGATATCCGAAGGAGTGCGCATGGCAAGGCGGAACACGCGCTCGCCACTGCCCTGATGGAATTCCGCCTTGAGGGTGGCTACCTGCCCTTCGCGCAGGCATACCTTAGCCCCCTTGTAGCGTCTGGCGCCGTAACTCCAGTCCTCCACGAGCAAGGCCTCGTCCAAGTATATGCGGACCCCGTCGTCATATTCTGCGCCAATCTCGTATTCGCCGCTTTCAGGTGCGGTAAGTGTCCCCTCCCAGCGAGCGGAAAAGTAATCCATACCCGTGAGGCCGGGTGGCGGATTGGCAAGGGGCGGCCCCGGCCAGTCGTAATCGATGTTGGTATCCACGGAGTTTCCGGCTGGAGTGTCGAAATTCACCCCCTTGAAATACTGCACTGCAAGCCCTTCGCGCCCGTCGGGAGTGCGCAACACCTGCGCAGGAATGGTCCCTGGAGGAGGCGTAAGAGTGTGATACATGGCCCGCGTCACAGGGTGTACAAGAAAGGACGGACCGAACAGGAAGGCGTCCGAAATATCGCGCACCGCCGCATCTTCCGGGAAGTCCATCGGGATTGGCCGCATTAGCGTATAGCCTGCGCTCGTAACCTGCCAGGATAGTGAATAGATGTAGGGCAGCAAACGGTAGCGCAAATGCGTGGCACCCAGAAGAGCGTCGTAGATCTCAGGAGCTATGCCCTTGAACAAATATGGCTCGCGCTCGATGTTGGTACCGTGGATGCGCAGGATGGGGTTGAATATCGAGAACTGGTACCAGCGGGTGAAGAGTTCCTGATACGCGGGGTTTCTCTCTCCATCGGGGAAAGTCGCACCGGGCACAAAAAAACCGCCACAGTCCTGAGTCCAATAGGGATTGCCAGCACTTGTAACACTTAGCCCAGCACCAATCTGGCTTCGCAGAGTATCCCAACTCGCAAACACGTCACCGGACCACGACGCGGCGGCCGTACGCTGCGCCCCAGCCCAAGCAGAGCGCGTGAGCGTGAAGACGCGCTTGTCGCTCGCAGCGCGTTGCGCCTCGTAGGCCCCTAGTGTCGTCATGAGCGAATAGCAGTTGAGATAGCGCGAAAAATCGCCCATCGCATTTACGCCAAGCCCCTTGATATCACGCTCCACCTCGAGCGGATTCCAGCAGGCGGTGCCGACTTCCACTTCAGTGCCGTCCATCCACAGGGCATCCACGCCATTGTCGAAGAGGCCGCTCTTCACATGCTTGTTGTATATCCTGCGGCCTTCGGGGCTGAATGCGTCGTATATGCGCGCGTTGCTGGAAATCCAGTGCCGCGGTTCAAAGCGCAGGCCCTGCTCGTCAAGCTCCTGCGCCAAGGCCGTGTCGTTGCCAACCGAGGGCCAGATGGACACCATGAGCTTTAGGTTCATATCGTGCAGCTCCTTGGACATGTACAGCGGATCGGGGTACCGCTCCTTGTCCCATATCATGCCGCTCCATGTGCCGTCCGTGTCGCTCCCCCAGTACTGCCAGTCCTGCACGATGTAATCCAAAGGAAATCCCGACTCGCGGAACTCTCTTGCCACTTCAAGAAGCTGATCCTGCGTCTTGTAGCGTTCCTTGCTCATGAACAGGCCGAAGGCCTGCTTCGGGAACATCGGAGCGGCCCCGCTGAGGTCGCGGTACGCCGCAATCACCTCGTCAAGGCTATTCCCGCCGAAAAAGTAGTAGTCCATGCCACCCGGCGCACTCTCCGCCCAGAGCGTGGCACCATCCGCATCGTCCTTGAAGGTCATTTTGGAGTGGATATCCCACATAACGCCGTACCGCTCTGTCGAAACCATCATCGGAATCACGATCCCGATGTTCGTCTGCACAAGCAGAAGTTCCCTGCCTCGCCGGTTGATGCCCTCCGGCCCGATGAAGCCGAAGCCGTAGATTCCCTCGTCCTTCTTGAGAGTGAAGCTGTTCGAAACCTCGTAGCTCGGCGCGCCGGATATGGTTACTTCCTTCAGCGTCTGCGGGGAGTCTTGTCGCTCCTTCGTGTACAAGCGGCCGGAAGCATCGAAAAACGAAAGTGCCCCACTCGCCTTATCCACCACCACGCGCAGCCTCGCCGAAGTGATTGTAAGAGCGTTGGCAGATTCGGAAACTGTAAACGGAATGGCCATTGGTCCGTGGATTACGACCAAGCTCGGCTCCGTCCAATAGTTCGCCCCCAGACTGGCATTCACACGTACTGTGTTAGGTCCGTAGAAAATGATGTTTTTCACAACGGCACCCGTGCGGACCTGCACGCCACTCTCAAGCTCGGCAAAGGAAAACCCTGATGCGTCGGGGGCCAGCACGGCATGAAGGCCAGCGATGGAATCCAACCCGCTGAGTGGAGCTGAATGAATGGGGCCGGAAAACACAGCAAGCGACAGAAGGAGTAGGACAGGTTTCATAATTGCACCTATTAACAACTGGGTTCGCCAACGAGGCCCGTGGGCATAGGGATGTATGATTATGGAATTGCTGGAGGGGGAGAGACATTGTTCTCAGCCGTTGCAAACGCTGTTTGCCTGTCCAGCGGGCCACATTTTCACCCAAGGCCAGCTTACGAACCGGGGGTAAGAAGCCATTATACCAGCACGCGGCATAAGCTCAAGGTTGATAGAGGCGACATTGAATATGTCTTACAAATTCTGGCGTAGTTTGGGCCGTGAATTCGTTATTCCATTTATAGGGGTGTTCCATTCGTGTACCCGAATGCATCCTGCCCCTTCCTGATTACCCCACATCTTACTCCCTCGGTTCCGTAAACCCTCCACCAAGACGGAACCTGCTACCCTAACAGAGAAATCCCCACAAACACACAATGAACAAATGGATACTCAATACGTGTCTGTTTGCCATCGGCGCATCCGTGTCTTCCGCCGCTACGGTGAACATTGAACCCGTTTTTTCAGCCTCCGGAGCACCCTTCTCGGCAATGCCTGACAACCGATTCGGAACGATCGCCACCCCCGGAGACAACCAAGACGTGAACATTCTTATCACAGGACCGCTTGCATCTGTTGGCCCGAGAGCACGCGCATGGATAGGTGCCCGCTACGTTGGCGTCGATTCTACCAACCCTGTCTTCACAGTGCTCGAGGAAGGTGTGGCGGCTTTTCAGCTCAGCTCGCCCTACCGCCGCGCACTTGACGATGGCAGCTTCGCGACAGACATGGTGGCCCTTATTCCGCGTAACGGACCGTGGAGTTCGGTATCCACCGTCCCTGCCAGCTCCCCTCTGGCAGGCGCTTCTGGAACGGCGTCAGCATCGGATCTATCGATCAACCTCAGCCTCGGGGGCCTATCCCTTGCAGGAAGCATCGGCTACGCGGTGGAGGACCAGACCCACATCCAGCTCGCACCCTTCGCCCTTGCAGGAGCCGCCACGAGCCACCAGTTCAGCGATGGTTGGCTGGATCTGGACGCTGGCGGCAAATATTCGGGCCTTATCGTAAGCAAAGACCCGGCGAACTTCGACTCCATCGCCTACGTCATCCACATCTCTGGCCTGCCCGATGCGGACAGCGACGGCAACCCCGACATAACAGACCGCACAAGCCCAATATGGTACGCACCATATTACGTTGCAGGCAAAGGCGTTGTGGAAAGTGACTGGTTCGGGGCATTCAGCCTCTTTGGCAGCGACGTAGTCTTCCACAACGCCCTGCGTTGGATCTACTGCACATCGCAGGAACAATGGCTCATCGCCTACAATTTCAGTGAGATAGGCTGGCTGGCAACAAACGCCGCAAGCTACCCGTACATCTACCTCTATGAACTGCCATCGGTGGATGGGCAAAGCATGGAACAAGGCTGGGCATACCTCTCTGAAAACGTTGGAGACGACGGCATATGGGTCTTCTTCTTCAACGGTTCCCGCGCTCTATCAGGCACAGATCCAAACTACCCCGGCTGGTGGAGATTCTAAGTTACAGAAATAGTGATTTCGCCCCCTAGGAACAGGATTTGCGAATATTATGCATGGCTTTGGAGAGCCTTGCCAACGGATAAACATAGGCTCCTCACCAATACGTAGTCAGCCTTCGCAAAGAGCGTTCATAGCAGAAATCAATATTGTTATACGTGTCCTCAATACCCCTAACTCGTGATAAACCACACCTAATCTGAATACACACATGAAACACATCCTTCCTTCACTCTCCCTTCTGGCTCTAATTCCAGCTTCGGCTAATGCTGAATACGTTCTGAACGATTTCGAAACAGACATCGCGCCCTGGAGCGCTGGCACGATCAAAACAGCCTTTGCCACAAGCGGTGAACATTCCCTACGCATTACCCTGCCAGCCACGGACATGTGGTATTGTACCAGTACGATAATTGATGTGGCACAGTACAGCGCCGAGGTAAGACAGGCCGCGTTCTCCACAGCCACCAAGCTCATTTTGGACTTTGCCGTAGGCAATTACACGGCTTCATGGATGAACGACCACCATGTCGGTTTCTATCTTCAAGGAACTGGTGCTGAAAACGACTGGGTCTCACTGGGCAACCAGGCTTGGAACGGCCTTGCAGTGCAATCGACAGCTGAAATAGCCATCACGCCCGCACAGGCTGCCATCCTCGCCAGCGACCCGGCGGCGAAGCTTTTCCTGTACGTGGACTACGGAAACGGCAGCGACATGGGCATCCAGCTATATGTGGACAACTTCCGCACAGACGCCACTGCCGAAGCCCCGGTCTGGTATGCCCCATACACAATGGAAGAAGAGGATGTGGTGAACAGTGAATGGTTCGGCATATTCCGCATGTATGGAGATGACTACATCTACCACCACGCCCTGAGCTGGCTATTCTGCTACCCGACCGACAACTGGCTTATCGCCTACAACTTCAACGGCATTGGCTGGCTCGCGACAAACGCTACGGCCCATCCATACATCTATGTCTATGACATTCCTTCGGTGGACGACCTAAGCAGTGAGTCCGGCTGGGCCTATCTATCCGAAGGCAATGGAGACGGATACACCTGGCTCTTCTTCTTCGAAGGTTCCCGCGCAGAGTCCGGCACAGATCTCGATTACCCCGGCTGGTGGAGATTCTAAGCAAAGCGAAACTCGACTTCTTCACGCGAGAAGGAGTTAAGCAACTTATACGTCCTGCGATCATGAAATATACTTTTACACCACTACTCTTGTTGACACTACTGCCAACGACAACCAGAGCAGACTACGTCCTGAACGATTTTGAAACAAGTTCATCACCCTGGAGCACTGGCACTATAAGAGCTTCATTTGCTACAAGTGGCACAAACTCCCTGCGCCTTACCCTGCCCGGCACGGACATGTGGTATTGCACCAGTACGATAATTGATGTGGCACAGTACAGCGCCGAGCAAAGACAGGCGGCCTTCACCACAGCCACCAAGCTCATCATAGACTACACCGTTGGTAATTACTCCGCCAGTTGGATGAATGACCACCATGTAGGTTTCATCCTTCAAGGAACCGGGGCCGAGAACGACTGGGTATTTCTTGGCAAGCATAAGTGGAACGGCCTAGCAGTTCTCACCACGGCGGAGATACCCATTACCCCCGCCCAAGCCAGCATTCTTGCCAGCGACCCCGCAGCAAAGCTCTTCCTGTATGTGGACTACGGAAACGGCAGCAACATGGGCATCCAGCTCTATGTTGACACCTTCCGCACCGATGCCGAAGGCAGCTTCAGCCTGCCTCTCACACTCCAAGGGGCGCACATCGAATCCTCGACGACGATCGCCCTTCTATGCGACGACGACGTGGACACAGATGCCTCTGCCGAGGCAAGCGCCACACTTCAGCCTACTACTGGCGGCAGCGTCCAGACGCTCCGCTTAGTGGGCAATGGCGAAAAGCCCGAAATAGTGATATTCGAGGCCCCGAGCACCCTTTCCACAGGCAGCTACACCCTGACAGTGTCGGGGCTGAAAGGTGTCGGAGCCGTCGAGCAGAAAGAACAGGCACAGTTCACAGTCTCGATGGGGGCCAACGTGGGCCTGTCCGTGGACTCGTCAAGCCCATCGCACCGCATATCACCCTACCTCTACGGCCTGTCCTTCGCACCTTCTGTTGAGTACATGCGCCGGGCTGGCATCACGGTCAACCGCTGGGGCGGCAACGCCGTCTCCGCCTTCAACTGGAAGCTGAACGCGACAAACCGCGCCGCAGACTGGTACTTCCTTAACTCGGACTTCACCTCCCCGGACAATTACATATCCGACGGTGCCGCCGCCGGTGCGCTAACACAGTGGACCATCCCCTGCCTACCCTGGGTGGCCAAGGACAAGACATCCTACTGCTTCTCCGTGGCCAAGTACGGAGCGCAGCAGGCAGTGAACCCTTACAACAGCGACGCGGGCAACGGAAAGACCACCGTTGGCGTCAACATCATAAACGATCCCACAGATGCATTTGTCCCCAACCGGCCCAAGGCATCTGCGGGCGATGACGCCACAACCATATATCAGGACGAATTCCTAAGATACATGGACGACAAGCTGGGCGGCTTCACGCGCAAGGTGCCCTTCATCGCAATGGACAACGAGATGGACATCTGGGACGGCACCCATGCCGGAGCCATGCATTCAAAAATGTCCTACGACAGCATGGTCAGCTACTTCACGAACTTTGCCGCGATGACGCGGCTGGAGATACCCGATGCCCAGATATTCGGCCCCGTCAGCACGGGCTGGTACCACTACTGGAACTCGGCCAAGGGCGGGGAACGCGCAAGCCACGGAGGCCTCGGCTTCATCCCCTGGTTCCTCCAGCAGGTGAAGGCCCACGACGACAACTTCGGCCAGCGCACACTGGACGTTCTGGACCTGCACTTCTACCCCGAAGCCTGTGCCACGAGCAATGGCGACGCCACAATCGACGCATGGCGCATGAGGGCCACGCGCGAACTATGGGACACCAGCTACACGGCCGAAGGCAGCATGGGCAAGGACAGCTTCTGGGCTGCTGGCGAACCCGACCAGTACAAGCTCAAGCTAATCCCTCGCATGATGGGCCTGATCAACACCTACTATCCGGGGACCAAGCTTGGCTTTACCGAATGGAAGTGGGGCGACGGCCTGTCCGGCGCTCTGGCCAACGCCGACACACTGGGCATATTCGGCAAGTACGGCGTGTATTACAGCACGATCTGGGACACCCCTCCGACAAACGAACCGGGCTACCAGACCTTCTGCCTGTTCCGCAACCCCGACGACAGCGGACGCGCCTTCGGCTCCCTGTACATACCAGCAAGCACACCCAACCCTGACTCCGTCAGCATCTTCGCCAGCATGGGCAGCAAGGGCGACCGCCTCGACATAATCATCATCAACAAGAACCGCGACAACAGCCGCCGCTGCACGGTGCAACTGCCACAGGTAACTGTCAATGGAACGCCCGAAGCATTCCGCTTCGACGGGTTCTACAGCGACAGCATCGCATCGCTACCCAGTGACGCGGTGAGCGTTTCCGGCGGCAGCATGACCGTGGTCCTGCCACCGTTCTCGGCCCTGCGCGTTCTAGTGCCCATCGTGCCCACAGATGCCGACAACGACGGAATGGCCGACGTATGGGAAGCCCTCTACATGACGCAAAAAGGCAGCATCCCTGCACTTAGCACCTCGAAGGACGACGCCGATGAGGACTACGACGGCGACGGCTACACAAACATGGAAGAGTTCCTCGCTGGCACCGATCCGCAGGACGCCGGAAGCCATCCACAGTTCTACGTGACAACGAATGTTGACGGCAAAATGCTTATCTGCGCCTTCGCCCCGTACGACCGTACAGTGGAGATACAGAAGTCCGCCGATGCACAGAGCTGGGAAACGATAGCCGTCTTCGCAGGCTCGGACGGATGGATAGAAATGCCCTACGACTATCCGGTGGCTGGAGAGTTCTACCGGGCACTCATCAAGTAAAGAGCTTCTCCGGCATTGACGACCTGAACTCCCACTAGGTCAAGTATGCAGCGGCCCTTTGCCATAGCGGATACAGCTCCGCAGGCGAAGGGCCGCTGTTCATTTAATTACAGCCATCAAAACGTAGGTGGCTGGCCCGTGATGCTAAGGACCGACATCCACAGCTCGGAGCTTAGCGACATACTCTTGCGCAGACCGTGCATTAACGAAAGAGGCACGAAGGTATAGTAACCATGCCAGTGCCCTACGTAGAAATCCGTGTATCCAGCCATAGCCCCATAAACAGCCTGCCGCGAAAGGTTCCAGCAGAATATGCTGTCCTCGCTGTTGGCGGGTATGCTGCGAACGCTGTAACTAGGATCGAAATACTTTACCGAGACCGTCTTGGACGCCGCCTTGAAGCGCGCCTCTATCGCGTCCTTCAGAAAGGGGCCAACATCCCCGTACTTGGGATTGCCCGAAGGATCGTAACCCATCGGCTCCATCATTTTCGAGGCCAGCCCCTCGGCAAGGGCTATTACCGCGTGTCCGCGCCTGTCCATACGTTTTTCGAGGGCGTCGAGAAAGGCAGGCAGGTGGAAGTCCGCCTCGGGCACCAGGCAAAAGTTCACATCTCCGCTAGCCAAGGTGGCGCTTGCGCACACAAAACCCGCGCTTCGGCCCATAAGACGGACCAGGCCGATGCCGCCGGGGTTGCCCTTGCTCTCCACATGGGCGCAGGTAAGCACCTTGCGCGCCTCCTCCACCGCGCTCGCAAAGCCGAAGCTGCGGGCCACGAAAGGAATGTCGTTGTCGATGGTCTTGGGAACGCCCACTATGCCGATGGAAAGACCCCGTTCGCGGATGCGCCGCGAAAGGGCGCTGGCCCCGCGCAGGGTGCCGTCGCCGCCAACGCAGAACAATACCCCGACCTGCCGCTCCACTAGCTGGTCGATCATCGCGTCTATGTCACCCATACCGCGTGCAGAGCCTAGCACAGTGCCGCCCATGTTCTGAATGCCGTCCACCTTGTCGGCAGAAAGAGTCACAAACTGCCCTCGCTCCAGTCCCGGATAGCCGTATCGAACGCCCAGAACCTCCTTGACGTGAAAGTGATAGGTGCTGACCAGAGTGATTCCGCGCACAACATCGTTAAGCCCCGGACAGAGGCCCCCGCAGGTGACAACGGCCACGCGCATACGGCGCGGGTCCGCAAGCAGGGTCTTTGGCGGAGCGGCCTGAAGGAAAGCCTGCCCCGGCACGGGCGAGAGCGGGTTGTAAGGCACCGCAAAGGCCTTGCGCGGGTCCACATTGTCCCACACAGGATCGTCCGGGAAGATCGAACGCACCGGGATATCCGCACTGGCGAGGCGCGAGACCTCGAATGAAACCGCCGAAGGATCGAAGGAAGGTTCGAGACGTGACTGCATCTTGACCGGAATTATCGCAGCAAATGGCAGCATTCGCCACACAAAGCTACTCGCACCCAGACATTTCAGAAATGACAACACAGATTACGAAGCAACGCTTGCAATAATAGCCAAAACGCGATACGGGAGAGACTCTCCCTTTTTAACCAAGCTATTCCCATGAAAACTCCCCCTTCGACCGCCACACGCGCGATAAGCGCCACAGCGATTGCCTCCCTCATCGGTGCAGGCGCAGCAAATGCCCGCATTTACCACTTCACCGACTCTTTCACCGTCGGCAACGGGCTGCTCAGCCAAAGCTGGAACATCGACGGAGTGGGCGACGCGGAGGCCCGCGTCGTATTGAACCCAAACCACGCAAGCTTTGGGCGCTATGTCAATCTAAGCTCATTCTATAACGGCTTCGGCGTCATAGGGTTTGCCACTTCCGAGAGTTTCGGATATTCGATACTTAAATTCCCTGCATCGGCATTTGTCGGCGGATCGATAAGCTCTGGATTTGTGTTCGGCAACGTGTCGAACATCTTGAAAAATGGAAACATCGGAAATGCCATCGGTTTCTCAAGCGGCGAAGCGGGCTACATAGGCTTCCAATTTGTCAATGAACACAGCGTAACCTGCTACGGCTGGGCCGAAGTCGTCCTTACAGAGGGCGGAATGAGCGGCACGATGACCATCACACAGTGGGCCTTCGAAGACAACGGTGCCGGTATAGCCGTTGGCGCTGTGCCCGAGCCTTCGACAACGGCCGCCGGACTTGGTGCCTTGGCCCTTGGCGCGGCTGGCCTTCGCCGCTGGCGCAAGCAGAAGAAGGCAGCGTAGCAAGCTGCTGGACATGCCCGCCCGCCACTCCACAAAACGCCCGCAGCAACGGGCGTTTTTGTTTTGATGACTGGTATCGGTGACACCATAATCAGCGCCTCTTCAAGCACCTACACATTACGCGCACTATCCCCCAGTGCATTAACTAACAGGCCATGCCCGAACACGCCCCCCTCCCCGCCCCAACAAAGCGCAAGCTCCTGCTCATAGGCTGGGACGCCGCAGATTGGAAAGTGGCCCTGCCCCTTGTCGAACAAGGCAAGATGCCACACCTTAAGGCCCTGATGCAGCGGGGAGTATGGGGGCGCAACGCCACGATACGCCCCGTGCTCTCGCCCATGCTCTGGACGAGCATCGCCACGGGCAAACGCGCCTACAAGCACGGCATATACGGATTTTCCGAACCCACGCCCGACGGGCAGGGCATACAGCCAATAAGCAACCTTTCGCGCAAAACCCGCGCCCTCTGGAACATCTTCACCCTGCTCGGCATGAAGAGCAACGTCGTCGGATGGTGGCCGTCCCACCCTGCCGAACCTATCAATGGCGTAATGGTGTCCAACCACTTCCAGGCCGCCGTGGCCGACCTTGACAAAGCCTGGCCCATGCGCCCCGGCACCGTTTACCCACCCGAGCTTGCGGCGCCACTTAGCGAAATGCGCATCCACCCCGCAGAGCTGGAAAACGAGCACATTCTGCCCTTCATACCCAAGGCCGCGCAAATAGATCAGCAAATAGACAAGCGCATGGAGAGCTGCGCGAAGATAATCGCGGAAATATCCTCCATACACGCTGCCAGCACGGCCCTTATGCAGCTCGAAAGCTGGGACTTCATGGCCATGTATCTGGACGGCATCGACCACTTCGGGCACGGCTTCATGAAGTATCACCCACCTAGGCAGGACTGGGTGAACGAACAGGACTTCGAGCTGTACAAGGACGTCGTCGAAAGCGCCTACCGCTACCACGACCTGATGCTGGGCACGCTCCTGACCCTGGCCGGGCCGGACACGACGATAATGCTGACCTCCGACCACGGATTCGAGCCTGGCAATATGCGCCCCAAGCACCTGCCGAACGAACCCGCAGGCCCCGCCGAAGAGCACAGCCCCTACGGAATGTTCCTTCTTGCCGGACCGGGCGTTCGCAAAGGCGAGGAAGTCCACGGGGTATGCCTTCTGGACATAGCACCCACCATCCTCCACCTGTACGGCCTTCCTGTGGGCAGGGACATGGACGGCAAGGTACTCGTCAACTGCTTTGAAAAGGAAGAGACACCGACATACATTGACAGTTGGGACGACTTTTCGGGCAGCGACGGACGGCACCCCGAAGGCAGCGGCATCAACTCGATGGACAATGCCGAGTCCATCCGTCAGCTAGTGGCCCTTGGCTACATTGACGAACCCAACCCCGACCGCGCCAAGGCCGTGGAAGAAACGACGAGGGAACTCAAATACAACCTAGCGCAGGCGTATCAGGACGGGGGCCTGCTAATGGACGCTGCCCAGACCTTCGAGGCACTCTGGGAACGCTGGCCCGGAGAGAGCCGCTTTGGCACCCATCTTCTGAATTGCTGGATTGGGATGGAGGACGCCGCAAAGGCCCGCGAGACACTCACCCTGCTCTGCGAACGCAAGAAAGCGGGCATGGCAGAGGCGGCAAAGGAAATGGAAGAACTGATTGCCCCGTACAAGACCAAGGCCGAGGAAGAAGGGCGAGAATGGAAGGCCGCGGATCTTGAAAAGGCCAAAGCGCATCGCCTGCGCCAGCTGTGCGCAAGCGCCACGCTTAACCCCGCAGCCCTGGCATTTCACGAGGCAAGAGTGCTGGAACTGGAGGGCAACTACGCCAAGGCGCTGGAGGCTCTGGAGACTGCCGCTAAGATACAGACGCACAATCAACCCTCTCTGCTCTGCCGTCGCGCGCGCATATGCACCGAAACTGGCGATTTGGCCAGCGCGCGCAATTGCTATGAAAAGGCGCTCTCCATCGAACCGGAACAGGCAGAGGCCCTGCTCGGACTTGCCCTGATAGACCTCAAGGAGAAACGACTCTTCGAGGCCGCTGGCAACGCACTGGCCTCCATCGGGCTGCAATACGTAAACCCTCGCGCCCATCTGGCCTACGGGCTTGCGCTTTCAAGACTGCGCAAGCCAAAAATGGCAGAGATGACCCTGCTCTGTGCCGTGGCGCAGAACCCCGGCCTTGCCGAGGCGCACAAGGCGCTGGCCCGCCTGTATTCGCAGAAGGCGCTCAAGAACGAGACCCTCGCCAAGAAGCACGCAGAGCTTGCCGACTCTGCCGCCAAGAGCAGGAAAAAACGCTTGGGGCAAAGCCGAAAGGCAAGCGGAATGAGCGACCTGCCAGCTCTGCACGCCCGCCCCCCAGGGGCAGATTCCGCCCCGGCCGCCAAATCGCTCATCGTAGTATCTGGTATGCCCCGCTCGGGCACATCGCTAATGATGCAGATGCTGGAAGCAGCCGGACTACCCATCGTATCCGACGGGCAGCGCGCGGCGGACGATTCCAACCCTCGCGGCTACTACGAGGACGAACGGGTGAAAAAGCTGCCCTTCACAAAGGATCGCTCATGGCTAAGGCAATGCCTTGGCAAGGTTGTCAAAATCGTCGCCCCCGTCCTGCCTGCCATCCCCCCGGAGCTGCCCTGCCGCATAATCTTCATGGAGCGCAGCGCCGCAGAGCTACTAAAGAGCCAGAAAACGATGCTGGAGCGCAGCGGCACAACGTCCGGGAGCGAGGCCTCACTGGCCTCCGCCTACGCGGCGCAGCTCAAGAGGCTGGACAAGATGCTTCAGGCAAAGCCGAGCGTCGCTGTGCTGCCCCTCTCTCATGCCAGCACGATTGCAGAGCCTTTGGAGAGCGCCCGCGCCGTGGCTCAGTTCCTTGGCATGGATCTGGACATCGAAGCAATGGCGGCAGTCGTGGACCCAAGCCTGCACAGGGCAAGGTAAGGAAAAAGCCTTGGAAAGGTCGCTAGCGCCCTGCCGGTCACAGCTATCAGCGTCCCTTATCCGGGGACGTAACGTTGTGCTGACACTGCTCGGGATTGGCACAGCGCCCGTAAAATATCGTCTCGCTGCCCTGTATTATAAAGCCCGGCACTTGCACATCGGGTAGAGGCGGCTCCAGCGACGGGTCAAGCTCGAACACTTTGTTGCACACCCCGCAAATGAAGTGCGGCCGGGCGCGCCGGTCCTGCACAAGTTCGTAACGCGGCGGCTGACCGGGGAACTCCACGCACACCATACGGCCCTCCTCCACAAGCTCGCGTATATTGCGATACACCGTGCGCAGGCCAAGTCCTGGGGCATCGCGCAGGGACAGATCGAATATCTCATTCACAGTCAAGGGCCTTTGCTCTTCTTTTAGCACGGCCAGAATGGCTTTTCTCTGTCTTGTGGTACGAATCATCTTTGGACGGGGTAAATCCTTCAGCCATTCATGACGATGCAAATATGGGACGCGGAAACAAGTCCCGACTTGGCTTTGGACCACGCTTTTTGAAGACACGATTTTCTTCTTCTTGAAGCCGGGCCATTGTGAGGATACTCTCCAGATAATCGCACTAGTAAAGCGTGTTTCGCTACGAGGCGAATGCGCGACAACCCCCATACCCTGCCAGGCGTAAATGATCTCCTTGCAACAGATAGTTGACGGCATTGTCAATCTGCCGCCCACGCCAAGAATTCTTCCCAAGCTTCAGAAGCTGCTGCGAGATCCAAACTCGGGCATTCACGATATTATTTCCCTGCTGAAGGTGGACGCTCCGATGACGGCGCAAATCGTGCGCATGTCCAATAGTGCCTACTACAACACAGGAGAACCTGTGCAGAGTCTCGAAGAGGCGGTGAACCGGCTGGGCTTTCGCGAGGTGTACAGGATAAGCTCCGTGGCTGCGGCCCAGCAGGTGATGGGCGAGGCCCTGCCCCTTTACAACATGGGCAAGGGAGAACTGCTCGAAGGCTCTGTGGCAACGGCGGTCCTTATGGTGGAGCTGTGCTCACGAGCGCGCAGGCCGGACCTAGATGCCGCCTACACAACGGGCCTTCTGCACTCGATGGGCAAGGTGGTCATAAACCAGTATTTCCTCAAGCACGGCTTGGAACTCTACGGCAACGCCGCCGGAGAGGCCGTGGACATACTCTGGGAAAGGCGCCTTCTCGGCTTTGACCACGCACAGGCCGGAGCGGCAATACTCCAGAAGTGGAACTTCCCGGACGAAATCCGCGTTCCCGTGCTCTTCCAGCTGGACCCTCTCAAGGCACCCTCGCAGCAGTCCGTATGCTGTCTATTGTCCATAGCCCGCAGCTGTGCCCACACATTGCGCAACCTCAAGGCAGCACTGCCAGAGCTGGATCCGGAGGTGCTATCCTGTGCAGGCATCGACGACGACAAGCTTGGCGAATCCCTCATGGACGCACGCGCCGGGCTAGAGGAAATGGACGGACTGATAAGATAGTGCAATAGCCCGTCGCTGCCTGCTTCGGCATGACCTTGTACAGTCTCTCTACACAAAGACGCGATGCCCGTGACAGAGGCATCGCGTTTTGTTTCCCCGCCTTTGTGACACGATAGCAGCTAGCGCAGCTTGCGGTATGCGTAGCTGTCGTGGATGTTGGCGTGATAGAAGCTGCCTCTTGATTCGGCATTCATGAAGGCCCTGTACACGTATTCGGGCACCTCATAGTATTCGAATGTCGCCCCATGAGTCAGTTCCACCTCAAGGGTCTTCGAAGCCTTGTCGTAGCCGACAGACTTGAGCAAAGTGGATACTACCTTTCTGCGTTCCATGCCGTGGGGGCAAATATATGCCAGAGGCGGGGCGGACGCAAAATAGTCTGAACGTTATTTTTACAATTGACCGCAGGCTTTATAATTGTTCGACCCGGACCAAGGTCAGGGTCTGCTCTTCCAAAGCCGAAACAAGCTCGCCCTCAAGCGCAGTGACGCTGGCCGAGTCTATGCGCACACTTACAAGCTGACCGGCAAGATTGGCCTCTGAAGGGAAAATCACCTTGCGCCCCGTAGGGTTACGCCCCATCCAGCGGTTCTCTCCGCGTCGCGCCCTACCCTCCACAAGTATCTCCTGCACCGTGCCGACGTAGGTCTGGTTGCGCTCCAAAGAATATTGGGCAAGAAGATCCAGCAGCCTCTGATTGCGCTCTTCTTTCTCCTCCTCGTACACGTTGTCAGGGAGGGCATCCCCCGGGGCACCGGGACGGGGGCTGTATTTGAATACGTAGGCCATGTCGAAGCGCACCTTTTCGAACAGCTCCACAGTGCGGGCAAAGTCCTCCTCGCTCTCGTTGGGAAAGCCCACGATGACATCCGTAGTGATGCATATCCCCGGTACTGCCTCGCGCAGGGCATCGACAATCTCCAGATACTTTGCAGCACTGTAGGGGCGATTCATCGCGCGCAGTACGGCGTCGCTGCCGCTCTGCACTGGCAGGTGGACGCATGGCATGAGCTTGGGAATGCAGCGAAAGGCATCGACAAGGTCTTCCTTGAAGCCGCGCGGATGGGGGCTGGTGAAGCGGATGCGTTCAATGCCATCGACCTTGGCCACTGCCTCGACAAGCTGCACGAAGGGACTTTTTCCATCGACGAAAGGAATCTCGCGCCTACCGTAGCTTGTGACAATCTGGCCAAGAAGAGTGACCTCCTTGGTCCCCCTTGCAGCTAGTTCGCGGCATTCCTGCACGATATGCTCGATGGGGCGGCAACGCTCCTTCCCCCTTGTCCTAGGCACGATACAGTAGCTGCACCGCATGTTGCAGCCCTGCATGATGCTGACAAATGCCGCTGCTTGAAACTGCGCAGGATGCTCTGATATGGCGTTCTGCGAGCCTTCCTCCTCTTCGAGGGCAACAATCGGACCGCCTTCTTCACGCTCAAAGACCCGGTCCAGCAACTCAGGCACATGGTGCAACTGCTGGGTGCCAACCACAAGATCCAGCCCCGGAATGCTACCCGCAAGGGCTGGGCCACGATTCTGCGCCATGCAGCCGAGTACGCCCACCCGGAGGGCCTTGCCCGCCTTGCGCCGCGCAATTAGGTGCCCGGCCTTGCCGATGGCCTTGCGCTCGGCCAACTCGCGCACCGCACAGGTGTTGAGCAGCACTGCGTCGGCGTCATCCTCGTCATACACGACCGAGTATCCAGCCCTAGCCAGCATAACGGCGAGCGCCTCGCTGTCGCGCTCGTTCATCTGGCAACCGTATGTTTTTATGTAAACCTTCTTCACTTTCCCGTAGTGGCGAATGTACAGCCTGCGGCCTTGAGTCCGGGAGAGGGCACAAAACACCGCAGGCGGGAGGTGCGGCGCATCGAAAAAGCCTCCGGAACGACCGAAGCACCTAAAATTGGGCAGCCTATGACAAAATGCGAGCCATAACGCTGCGGCACAAAGTTATCAGTTTTTCTCGCCATGCAAGGTGCAAGTATCCTGTATAGTGTAAGCGTATCCATCTCCCCTCCCATATGGACGACCAGAAGCGTTATCTGCTCAACCCAGGCCAGATGTTCGGCCAATACAAGATCATCTCCCTGATCGGCAGCGGAGGCATGGGGCAGGTGTACCGCGTGCGCGACACAATGCTGAAGGAGGAGTTTGCGCTCAAACTGCTCCACCCCGACATCAGCCGCGACCCCGCATCTGCCGAAAGGCTGGAGACCGAGGCGCAGACAGCCTTCAAGCTACGGCACCCCAATGTACTTGGCATCGACGTGTACAGCCGCGAGGGCGACATAGCCTACCTGCGCATGACCCTCATCCGTGGGCTTCCCGGCAGGGAAGACCGCTGCGTGACCCTTGCGGACCTGTTGACACGCGAAAAAGGACGCATCAACGAGTGCGACGCCGCGATTATCCTGCACGACATGCTTCTGGGCCTGAACGAAGCGCACAAGTCCGGCATTGTCCACCGAGACCTCAAACCGGCGAACATTCTATTCAACGGCGAAGTGGCTGTTATAAGCGACTTTGGCCTAGTCCGCGTTGTCGGGGAAAAGACCCTGCATTCGCGCCTTGAAGAATCGCGCACAATGATGTCGATACGCTCCGACCCGGAGAGCACGCTCAAGATGTCGTCCGGACGCATCGCCCTAGAGGGGACTTTCAAGTACATGTCCCCGGAGCAGCATCAGGGCGTGGACGTGGGCGTGCAGAGCGATGTTTACTCGCTGGGCCTCATCGCGCTGGAAATGCTTACCGGCAGCACCACCGTGGAGATGAAGCCCGTGACCGAGATAGTGCGTGGACTATCCCCGGCGTGGAACGACTTTGTGCGCAAGGCTCTGGCGCGAAACGTGAAAGAACGCTTCCAGTCCGCCGCGCAGATGCTCGAAGCCTTCCCCCATATCAAGGGAAAGGCGCAGATACTCAAGAGCCGCAAGCTCCCCGAGCCAAGACGCCGCTCCGGCAAGGCCCTGCCCATTCTCGCAGGAATGGCTCTGCTCCTTGGCGCAGGGGCCGCATACGTATATGTGGAAGACCCATACGGCTGGCTGAAGGGGCTTCGCCCAAGCGGTATGGATACTGGCAACGCGCCCGCCCAAACCCAGCCTGCCCCTTCCATAGCCCAACATCCTCCCGCACAGCCCACACTGACCACCCCAGCGCCGGACGCTCCGCCCTCATCCGCAAAGCAGTCCCCGGCCACGCCTCCCCCTCTTCAGGCACAGTTACCCGTGCCGGCGCCTCCCGCCTCTCCGCCAGCGGAGCCAACACTGGCTGCACTAACTGCGCCCTCGCAGCCCCAGCCTGCGCCCGGCATGGCGCCTGTCCCGCCAGCCACTGCCCCATTGCCAAGCCAGAACCCTTCGGCAGAGCCTCTGCCCTCGCCATTGCAGACAGTCGCCGCAGCCACGGTCGAAACTCCCGCAAAGCTGACGCCAGCGGCAGCAGAGCCGGAGCAAGACCGCAGCCTGCTCCAGATTACCCTGCCCGGAGGCGTCCTCATGGAGCTGCGCCTTATCCTGCCCGGCAGCTTCCGCTACGGTTCGCCAACGGATGAAACAGGACGCTCCCCCACCCGCGAGGAAACACCCCGCACAGTGACAATCAGCAAGGAGTTCTATCTAGGCCTGACCGAGCTTACACAGGCCCAGTACCGGGCCATCACCAACCGCAACCCCAGCCGTTCCCAAGACCCTGACAAGCCCGTTGAACAAATCTCTCTTGGCGACCTTAACAGTGCCACGGGTTTCTTCGAGCTACTCAACAGGCATCTGGCACAGAGCGGACACGCGGATCTGCACGCCCGCCTGCCCAGCGAAGAGGAGTGGGAATACGCATGCAGGGCGGGCAGTGTAAGCGCGTTTAACGACGGCAGCTGCATGGACAGCCTCGGAATAGAGGCAAAGCTCGCAAAAATTGCGGTCTTTGGCCGTCGCACCGGCCGAGGCGCAGAGCGCGTGGCCAGCCTAGCCCCCAACGCATGGGGCCTGTACGACATGCACGGCAACGTCGAGGAAATCACGAGCAAGGGTGTATTGCGCGGCGGCTCTTGGGCCTCTCCAGCGCGCGACTGCCGAAGCGCGGCAAGGCGCAACCTTGGCAGCAGCTTCCGCGGCGACACGGCAACGGGTATGCGCGTGCTCATAGAGCGGCGTAAATAACCCGCAAGCTACTGGGCAGGAGTATCGAGCTTTGGCAGGGACCAGTGCGTCTGGATTATGCGCCAGTCTCCGGCGTCTTTGCGGTACACCTCGGTGCAGTTCCAGAAATACTCCACATCCCCGCTGCGACTGCGAAACTGAAAAGTCAGCACCGCGCCTTCCTCGCCGATAGTCTGCACCTTTGCGTCGATGAACTCGTACCAATCCGCAGATATCTGCCCGCGAAACGAATCATAGAGCGCACGCAGAGCGTCGATGCCGTCGAGGCGCGTTTTCTGGAATGGGTCGAAATAGACCACATCGGGCGCACTTAGTTCGAGAAAACCATCGGGGTCTCCGCTGCACCAGCGCTGCATTGCCGCGCGTTCAAGCGCAAAAACGGGGTGCCCGTCGTTGCTGTCGCCACCTTTCAATACGCTTCTGTCCATCGGGGTACTACTTATGTTGAGTTTGGTCGATTCATCATCGTTCGTAGCTGGCGTCACGGGCAGAACGCGCACTTCTATAGCACGCTCCGGCTTCAGATACTGCCGTGCTAGGGAATTGATGTCCTCTACGCTTATCGAACGAAAGTCATCCACCATGTTGCGCGACCAGTCCAGACGCACCGGGTATTCCTGCGAATGGAACATGACACTGTTCAGCCAATAGGCATTATTGCGCCGTACCTCTTTAATTTGCTCAAGAGTAGGCTTGATCGCCCGCTCAAGTTCATCCTCGCTAACTCCCTTGGCCGCCATGTCCGCAGCTATCTCGCGAATCAGGGCCGCCACTTGGGGCACGACCTTGGGATCGACACTCGAAAAGCAGGTTATGTTGCCTTCGCCCTTGAAAGTGTCACTGCCGCCAGAATAGGCGTATGGGCTGTACGCCTCGCCAAGAGCCTCGCGTATTTTCAGGCGCAGCCTATCGGAAAGAATGTCCGCAAGAACTGACAGGCGACGGGTGCGACCGATGTCCCATATGTCTTCCGTGTGCCAGTAAAGAAGCGCAACACCCTTGGGTATGCTGGTCTCGTAAGTGAAAGTCTTCACCTGAGGCTCGGTCACGGGCAAAACACGCCTGTCGGCATAGTCGGGCTTGACGGCATCGCGCACTGGAAGGGTGCCAAAGGTGTTCAAAAGCATCGGTATCAGCTCTTCCGTATTGAAGTCGCCAACGATGGACAGCTCCATGCGCCCGCGGGTAAGTGGCCCGGAAAGCCATTCGCGCAGTTCGTCAAGACTGCGAGCCTCCAACTGCTTCCTTTCCGGGAATCCGAACAAGGGGCTGTCGCCGTGCAGGAAACGATCCACCTCGTTCTGAAGCAGTCCTTCTGGCGTGTGCTCAAGCCTCGTGTAAAGGGAATGGATGTTGTTTTCCACCTCACGCATTGCCTCCTGTCTGTAACCGGGGGCAATAATCCGCGCCATCATCAGGTCGAGCTGGTCCTGCATATCCCGCGCTGTACTTGCACCGGACAAAACGAAACTGTCCGCTGTAATGGCAAATGAGGTACTGACGCTCTTGCCTGCAAATATGCTCTTCAGATCATCCACACTGTGCGCCTCCAAACCTGCCGCGTCGAAAGTCATCATGGCAAACATTTTAAGCCCCGGCTTGTCTGCTGGAACCTCAAGGGAGCCTCCGCCAAAACGAAGAAGCAAGCGGATGACGTTCTTTTCATAATCCGTTGGCTTAAGGTTCACATGCACATTGTTGGACAGGCGAAGCTGTATGATGCCCAGATCATCAACATCCACCCTCTGTGCGATCTGCCCCGAATCGCCAAACTCGCGGTAAGCGAACTGCTTCGCCCCTCCCTCTTCAGGCGGCAGCACCTCCACAGCCTGTGACGCTTCATATGCAGCCCTTGCCTGATCCTTGGTAACGCCCTCGGGCAGTTTCCCACTTACCGTTATGAGGCGGTTGCCTGCGTCCCATGCCTTTCGGAAGGCACTGAGCAAGTCATCTTTAGTTATCTTGGGCAGCTCTTCCGCCGCCAGTTCGTAGCTCTGGAGCGGGCTAAGATATGTATATCCTTTTGCGTATGATGAATAAATCTCTCCGGCGAGCTGGGCGCTCTTGCGGCTGTCAGAACTGCGTTTGGCGTTCTCGTAATCGTTCAGGAAACTAGCGCGTGCCTCGTCCAGCTCCGCCTGTGTGAAGCCGAACTCCAGCGCACGGCGCAACTGCTGCTCGGCAGATGCAAGGGCCTCTGCCCACGTCTCGGTACGGCAGGTAAGCTCGATGCCGGAATTTTCGAGGAAATCCAGCCATCGGTAATTATAGGACGAACCTCCGCCAAATGGGGCATCCTTGTCCTTGGCAAGCAGGGAAAGGCGACGGTCCACTATGGCGTTGGCAAGGTGCAAGGTCATGTCCTTCACCCGTTCCGCCTTTGTGTCAACAATCTCTGCCTGCTCGCGAAGCATGGCAATTTCCACGGTCACATCGGGAGCTTCTGCCTCGCTGTAAACGTGGAACACAGTGCCGCGTTCTAAATCGATGCGTCCAAGGTCCGGCTCTGGAAGAGGATTCCCGTTGACAGGCAGGTCGGAAAAGAACTTCTCCACAAGAGCTACCCCGCGCTGAGCGTCCATATCGCCAACAACCACGACAAGAAAACGATCCGCCGTGTACCAGCGGCTGTAAAAGCTGCGGATATGCTCAGCATTGAAGGCTTTCACGCACTCCTCAAGCCCGATGGGGAAACGATTCGGCAGGATGCTCTCGGGCAGGGCGAACTTGAACCCATCCTTCCACAGACGATAGCGCACCGTGTCGCGGTCGCGCATCTCGGCGAGAATCACCCCCCGCTCACGATCCACCTCTTCCTGAAGCAAGAGAAGGCCACCTGCATAGTCGCGCAGCATCTGCATGGTGTCGTCCAGCATATGGTCTCCCACATTGGGAGCTTCCATGAGATACACTGTTTCGTAGAACGAAGTGTGCGCGTTGGTGTCGTTGCCAAAGCCCATGCCTATGCGCTGGAAATACTCCACCATCGTGCCCGGAGCATGATGCGTGGAGCCGTTGAAAGCCATGTGCTCCAAAAAATGGGCAATGCCCTGCTCATCATCGCGCTCCATGAGCGAACCGGCCCTTACATGCAGGCGCAGGCTGGCGCGGCCCGGAGGCTCTGCATTGGGCATCACAGCGTAGCGCACCCCGTTGGGCAACACCCCGTAGTGAACGGCAGGGTCCGGGGCAAGATCCGAGGCTTCGTGCGGCCAGAGATGCTTTGTAGCGGTATCGGCCCGGCAGGGGGCGGCAAATAGCAGAGATACAAGCAGCAGTGCGGCCGAACGGAGCAGTGGATACTTCATTGCGGGAGATTATCTATTGTCAGGGTGGTGTCCGTCAAGATGAGCGCGTCAAACGGCATGATGCGTGTGACGGGTGGATACTGTTGAAAGCCAATGGTCGCTATGGACCATTCTTGATGTGAAAGCGTTCCCGCGCTATGCTGACAATTTGCACGCGTCCTTCCCCACTTAACACACATGATCCACCTCTACCGGCTGCTCTTTCTGCCTCTGTTCCTCGTCGCCCTGCCCCGCTACCTCGGGCGGATGTTCAGGCGCGGCGGCTATAGGGAAATGATGCGCGGACGCTTCGGACTGGGCAAAGACCTAGGCCCGGCAAAGGCGGGCGTCAAGCGCGTGTGGGTACACGCCGTTTCGGTTGGCGAATTGCAGGCCATAATGCCTATTGTTGAGGCTTTGTGCAGGCGAATGGACAGGCAGGTGGTGTTGACTGTCACAACCAGCACGGCCTATTCACTGGCAAGACAGAAGCTGGGCGGGACATGCCTCGACATCCGCCCCTTCCCCCTGGACTTCCTCCCCTTCAGCCGGGCCGCCTGGCGGCGCATAAGGCCGGACCTATGCATCCTTATGGAGGGTGAACTGTGGCCCGAACACATTCATCAGGCTAGGCGACGCAAAGTGCCCGTTCTTCTGGCAAACGCCCGCCTTAGCGACCGCTCCTGGAAGCGGTATAGGAACTTGATGCCACTGGCCCGCCCCATGCTTTTCCGCAATATCTCGCTCATACTGGCTGGCAACAGGCAGGATGCCGAACGCTTCGGCAGGCTTGGCATAGAGAATGTCCGCTACGCCGGGCAGCTCAAGTGCGACATGCCAGTGGAGCCGCGCCTGAGCACTGAAGAACGCGCAAAATTACGCGAAAAGCTCTTCCCCGGCCTACCCACCGAGGCGCTGATAATGCTAGGCTCCAGCACTTGGCCTGGCGAGGAAGCCTTTCTTGTGGAACTACTTGGCAGGCTGCGCCAAAGTGTGCAAGACATCCGCCTGCTCCTTGTGCCACGACATGCCGAAAGGCGCGATTCCGTGGCAAAGCTGCTCGATGCATCCGCCCTGCAATGGCACTGGCGCAGCCGGGGAGGAGAGCCTAAGCATGGCACTCTGGTCCACCTTGCCGACACAACAGGCGAACTGCGCCTGCTCACTCAGGCGGCGGACTTTGCCCTCATTGGCAAGAGCCTGCCCCCGCACAAGGAGGGGCAAAGTCCGATTGAGGCCGCTGCGCTGGGTGTGCCATCTGTTCTTGGTCCGGGTATGAGCAACTTTCGCGACGTTGCCACTGGCCTTGCTCAGGCCGGGGCCGCGCTGCGCGCTTCGGACAGTACGGACGCAGCACGGCTACTAACCCTGCTGGCTACGGACGCTGAACAGCGCAACGATATGGGCGGGAAGGCCGCCGAATGGTTCGCCTCGCAGCGCGGGGCAAGGGAGCTGACCCTGAAGGCCATCGAGGAGCTGCTCGAAGCGGACATAGCGGACATTAGTTGACTGATCACCGCTGGAAAAGGGCTGGGAAAGGCCCCGCATTGGCAGCCAAGAACACTGCCCCGGAAGCACTCCTTTGTCATGGCGGAAAGCCGCTTTTCCCCAGCAGCGTATCAGCCTAACTTACAACTACTTGCGCCCACATCCCGCTTGGGGATGAGGTCACCGAGTCCATAATCGCCCCACGCTTCCCCGACTCTTGGCAAAAAAAAGAAATGACGCAGATTCTTTTTTGTTTGTTTATCCGGCTTGCGCGTCGTATTGCGTGCCTCCCTGCATGTATTGCACCCTGTATAATCACAACAAAAGGGACGTTGGTTAGCGTCCCCCGTACGCTCGCGCCCTGACGACTTTTTTCTTACGATGGACGGTTTTATCGAATTGCGAGGTATCCGCAAAAAGTTTCAGGGCGTTCCGGCTGTGGACGACGCCAGCCTGACGCTCAATCGCGGCGAAGTATTCTCCCTATTAGGCCCCAGCGGATGCGGAAAGACCACTCTGCTGCGCATACTGGGCGGCTTTGAAACCCCTGACGCCGGACGAATCATAATCGACGGGCAGGACATCACGGACCTGCCCCCGAACAAGCGCCCGATCAACACGGTGTTTCAGAACTACGCTCTGTTCCCCCACCTTACGCTCTGGGACAACGTGGGCTTTGGCCTAAAAATGGCGGGCCGCCCGCGCAAATTCATCGACAGCGAGGTGGAGCGTATGCTGGACCTAGTGGACCTGCTGGACCACGCCGAGAAAAAGCCCCACCAGATAAGCGGCGGGCAAAAGCAGCGCGTGGCCATAGCAAGGGCGCTCATAAACAAGCCCCAGCTCCTGCTCCTTGACGAGCCGCTGGCGGCGCTGGACCTGAAGCTGCGCCAGCGAATGCTTCTGGAGCTTGATCGCATTCACGACGAAGTGGGCATCACCTTTCTCTACGTAACCCACGACCAGGGCGAGGCCATGAGCCTTTCCGACCGCATCGCGGTCATGAACCACGGCAAAATAGAGCAGATAGGCCGCCCGATGGAGGTGTACGAAGCCCCTTCGAGCAGCTTCGTCGCCGCCTTCATCGGGGACACGAACTTCTTCAAGGCCAACGTTTCCGCCAGCGCCGATGCGGACTACTCACGCCTCAGCATTGACAAGCTGCCCCCTGTGCTGGCCTACAACGACAAGAAGCTCCAGACCGGCCAGCAGGTGTATCTCTCCATACGCCCGGAAAAATTCCGCATCCAGCGCGAGAAGCCCAGCGATGGCGAACGCCTCAACATGCTAAAAGGCAAGGTGCTGGACATCATTTACCTCGGCAGCAACACCAAGTTCCGCGTCGAGTGCGGCGGGCACATCCTGATGATCACCCAGCAGCACGCCCGCTTCATGCTCGACACAAGCCCCCTTACCTGGGAGGAGGAGGTCTGGGTAAGCTGGAACGCCGACGACGGTTACATGCTCCAGCGTTACGAAGAAGCCGACACCCGCCTACTCAACCTGCCCGCTGAGGAGCCGGTACCATGAAGCGAAGCTGGCGCGAATGGGCCATTTCGCTGCCCTCGATGGGCTGGCTGGTGTTCTTCTTTGTCATCCCCACCATCCTTGTCTGTGGCATAGCCTTCAAGCCACGCTCGATTAACGGAGGCATAGGCGATGGCTGGACATTGGGCACCTGGCTTGACGTTCTCCAGCCAAGCTACCCGCTCGTAGTCTGGCGCACGCTGTGGCTATCGGGCATGACGACGCTCATCTGCCTGCTCGTGTCGGTCCCCGTTGCCTACTGGCTGGCGCGGCTCTCGCGCGAGGCGCGCAACTGGATGCTACTGCTGATCATCCTGCCCTTCTGGACGAACTTCCTCATCCGCGTCTTTGCATGGTGGAGCCTGCTGCACAGTCAGGGCTGGCTGAAGCAGGCACTGGCATGGGTTGGGCTGGTATCGCCCGACGCGCAATTGCTCTACAACGAATGGGCTGTGCTGCTCGTTCTTGTCTATACCTACATACCCTTTGCCATACTGCCGCTCTTCGCCTCGGCGGAGAAGTTCGACTTTTCTCTCCTCGACGCCGCTCGCGACCTTGGCGCTGGCAAGCTTCGAGCATTTGTCAGCGTGTTCTTGCCGGGTATTAGTCAGGGCATGATAACGGCCTTTGTCGTGGTGTTCATCCCGGCCCTTGGCTCCTACGCCATTCCCGACATAGTCGGCGGCCCGCAGAGCGAGATGATAGGCAACAAGATAGCGCAAAAGGTGTTCGTGGACCGCAACCTGCCCCATGCCAGCGCGCTGGCCACCCTGCTGGCCCTTGTGGTGCTCCTGCCCGTTCTTTACTCGATATTCACCCAGCGCCGTCAGAAGCGCGGCAACGGAGGACGCCGTTCATGAGAAAGCGCAGCCGCCTGCCCATGTTTGTGACTCTTGGCGTACTGCTCTTTTTGTACGCGCCCATACTCGTTCTCATCCTTTACTCTTTCAACGACAGCCGCTACCCCGGAGCCTGGCAGGGCTTCACCCTGAAATGGTACCGAATGCTCTTGGAGGCAAACAGCGTGGAGGCCCGCGACATATGGCGCGCAACGCGCAACACCCTTGTCGTCGCCTTTGCAGCCACGATAATCTCGATGGTGTTCGGCACGATGGCCGCCTGGGCCATGTACCGCTTCCGCAGCCGCCTGCAAAGCCTGCACCAGATGCTGGTGTATGCCCCCCTAGTCGTGCCGGACATACTCATGGGCATCAGCCTATTGATGCTCTTTGTGAACATGTCGGTGAATCTTGGCCTTACGACCATTGTCGTTTCGCACACAACCTTCTGCATAAGCTACGTGGCACTGGTTGTTCTTGGCCGCCTTCAGGACTTTGACCACACCCTTGTCGATGCCGCGCGAGACCTCGGGGCCAACGGCTTTGCCGTCTGTGTGCGCATCCTACTACCCCTTCTTGGGCCTGGCATTGCGGCCGGGGGCCTCTTGGCCTTCACCCTCTCGGTGGACGACTTTGTCATTACCTTCTTCACCGCCGGGCCAGGCAGCACGACGCTGCCGGTGCAGGTTTACAGCATGATGCGGCACGGCACCCCCACCCTTATCAACGCCCTGAGCGTAATATTCATCATCGTCACCTTCTCGGTGGTAATCTTCTCCCAGCGCGTCCTTCAGAGAAAAAACAACACTCACCCTCATATCTAGACCATGCGCACAAAAACGTATCTCTCCACCCTTCTGGGCAGTCTGCTCCTTGGCGTGGGCGCCCTCCTGTTCTCCTCCTGCGGCAAGGCCAAGCCCGAGCTGCACATATACAACTGGTCCGACTACTTTGCCGAAGACACCATCCGCGCCTTCGAAAAGCAGTACAACTGCCGCGTCGTTTACGACGTGTTCGAGTCCAACGAAGCGATGTATGCCAAGCTCAAGGCCGGAGCCTCCGGCTACGACGTGGTCTTCCCCTCCAGCTATCAGGCCTACATGATGCACAACGAGGGGATGCTCGAAACTCTCGACCATTCCAAGATACCCAACATCGCCAACATCGACCCAAAGTTCCTCAAGATTGTGTCGCTGGACCCCTCCATGAGTTACAGCGTGCCCTACATGAGCGGAACTACTGGCATAGCCGTCCTTGCCGACAAGGTGGGCGAATACGAAAAGAGCTGGGCCATATACGAGCGGGCCGACATCAAGGGGCGCATGACCCTTCTCAACGACTACCGCGAAGTTCTTGGAGCCGCGCTTAAAACCCTCGGCTACAGCATCAACACCACAAACCCCCAGCAAGTCGCCCAGGCTGGCGAAGTGGTGAAAAAGTGGAAGGCCAACATAGCCAAGTTCGCCTCCGACGAGTACAAGCCAGGCATCGCCTCGGGAGAATTCTACGTGGTACAGGGCTACTCCGGTGACATTATGCAGGTCATGGAAGAGGCCAAAATCGAGTATTTCCTGCCCAAGGAAGGCTTCTCCTTCTGGGCCGACGACATGGTCATCCTCAAAGACGCCCCCAACAAGGATCTAGCCTACCAGTTCATCAACTACATGCACGATGCCGAGGTAGCCGCCGCGAACATGGAATTCACCTGCTACTGGGCACCGAACAAAGCCGCCTACGAGCACATATCCGAAGAGCTGGCCAACGACCCGATGATCTTCCTATCCGACGAGCAGATGGATAAGGGCGAGCAGATCATCCCGCTCGGAGCCAAGGACCAGATATACATGGACGTGTGGGCAAAGGTTAAGAGCGAGGAATAGCCTCTACTGACGCACCCTAGCGCCTTAAACGCCATCATGACCTTGCCCAAACGGGCGATATGGTTATGATGGCGTTCGCATTTTCGGATACCGATATGAACTCCCGCACCCTACGCATACTCTTCGCAACAGTGACCGTATCGCTGAGCACGGCCCTGTACGGACTGCTCGCAGGCTGTTCAGGCGGAAAGAAAACGCTGCACATATACAACTGGGCCGACTACATAAGCCCCGATGTCATACGCGCCTTTGAAAACGAGCACTCCTGCCGCATCGTGTACGACGTTTACGACAGTAACGAGGCCATGTATGCCAAGCTGCTCTCCGGGGCAAGGGGCTACGACATAGTCTTCCCCTCCAGCTATCAGGCCATATTGATGCAAAAGCAGGGGATGCTGGAAAAGCTCGACCATGAAAAGCTCCCGGCACTGGCCCATCTGGACAGCGCCTTCATGCAAAATGTGGCTCTGGACAAGGGCGCAGAATACAGCATCCCATACCTTGTTGGAACAACGGGCCTTGCCTACAACAAGGAGCGCATTGGCGAAGCGCCCTCAAGCTGGGCCGCGCTGGGCAATCCCACCTTGAAGGGCCGCACGACGCTGCTCGACGACTACCGCGAGGCCCTCGGCATAGCCCTCCTATATCTTGGCCACAGCGCCAATAGCGACAACCAGGCCCAAGTCGAGGCCGCAGGAGAGCTTCTCCTCGAATGGAAGCGCAACTGCGCCCGCATGTCGGCAATGGAATACATCCCCGGCCTTGCCTCGGGAGAGTTCCACCTGTCCCACGGCTACTCCAGCAGCGTGGGCGCCATGATGTCAGACGGAGCCGGGCATGTGGACTTTGTCCTGCCCAAGGAAGGCTTCACAATCTGGGTGGACAGCGTTGCGATACTTGCCAAGGCACCCGAAAAGGAGCTAGCCTACGCCTTTTTGGACTTTCTATGCCAGCCAAAGAACAGCGCCCTGAACATGGAATACAACCGCGGGGCGGCACCCAACCCGGACGCAGTCGCGCTCCTGCCAGAAGAGCTGAGGGCGGACCCAGTCCTCTTTCCCGACGAAGATACCCTCACCCGCGGCGAGCAACTATTCCCCATCGAAGAACACACGGACAAAATCTACCTCGACGTATGGATGAGGGTAAAGGCAAGGCAGTAACGAACTGCACAAGCACCTTTGCAAGCCCCCCTTGGCACGGCTAATTACTTGCTACCGGGGCCGCATGTAACTATTGTTCTTGAAAACACATGGACGCTCAGGACAACAAGAGGCGCGGCGCAGGCTCCGCCGATAACAGCAACGGCCTTGACGCAGCAGCGGCCCTCCTCCCCTCTTCGGACCCGGCATCTGCGGGCAAGGGCATGTTCCTTGTCATCGCCGCCCTCATAGTGGGCATTATTGGCATAATTACCGGCATCGGCGGCATATATCTGGCCAGCTCCAGCGCCTCGGACCTTGCCGAGCTAAAAAAGCAGGTAGCCGCCAGACCGGACCCAGTCGCCCTCATGAAGCCAACTGTGGACAGCATCGACAAACGCTTGAAGCAGGTGGGCGAAGAAGCCGTGCGCGCCAACAATGGTCTGCGCGACACAAACAGCGCCCTCCAACGCGCAATGCAGAGCATAGCTGCCGACATCCGTGCCGACCGCGAGCAAATCAACAAGCTCACGGCTGCCCTCGACGAAATGACGCGCAAGCCCGCACCCGCGCCAGCACCGGTAGCCAAGAAGGCCGAAGGCGACGGACGCTTCGGCTCCGACGCTCCCGAACCTGCCACCGACGCCTCCGGCCAGCGAATCCACATCATACAGTCGGGAGACATTTTCTCCAAGCTCGCCAAACAGTACGGGGTGAGCACACAGGCCATAATCGACGCCAACCCGAACGTGGACCCAAGTAAGCTCCAGATTGGCCAGAAGATAATCATCCCGGCCTCCAAGTAGAGCGCGCACTCTGGCTCTACGCCTCCCAAGGTTCCCATCCCCTCCTGCCCTCCTTGGCAGGAAGGCCCCCCTACCGCCAGCCTAGCCCCAGCCCTTCGCGCGCCGGCCCACCAGCAAAGTCATGAGCGAGCAGACATACGTCATCGGCCACCGCAACCCGGATGCGGACGCCATCTGCTCTGCCATAGCCTACGCCGCCTACAAACGGGCCTGCGGGCAGCAGGGCTACATCCCGGCCCGCTGCGGCAACATCAACGAACGCGTTAGCGCCATTCTGCGACGCTTCGACACACAAGCCCCGGTGTTTCTCGGCGATGTTGCCCCGAGGGTGCGCGACGTAATGGCGGCCAAGCCTCACCGCATCACTCCCCGCCATAGCTGTGCCGAGGCTCTGGAGCTAATCGACCGGCACGATGTGAACGTCCTTCCCGTCGTGGACGCTGACAACGTGCTCCTTGGCAGTGTGTCGGTGTTCGACCTAGGCGACCACTTCGTGCCCAAGCCGCGCGACCAGAAAGAGATGCGCCATGTCCACGCCTCGATCGCCGACATAGTGCGCTCGCTCAAGGCCGAGACATTATTCAGCAGCGACGAGGACAGGCTGGAAGACCTCTACGTGCGCATCGGCGCGATGGACATCCGCAGCTTCACCCAAGTGACGCTGGAAGGCGACATACCGGCCTCGCAGTCCATCATCGTCGTTGGCGACCGCTACGACATACAGGCCAAGAGCATCAGCGCCGGGGTGCGCCTGCTCGTAATTACGGGCAGCCTGATGCCGGAGCCGGAGATTGTCGATATGGCAAAGGCAAGGGGCGTATGCCTTGTATCCAGCCCCTACGACAGCGCCACAAGCTCTTGGATAATCCGCAGCGCCAACCGCGTAGAGCGCCTGTATTCGCGCAAGTGCATGAGCTTCGGCCCGGATGAGAGGCTGAGCGATGTGCGAAGGCGCATAGCGGCCAGTCCTCCACAGGCATGCATGGTGGTGGACGAAGAGCAGCACCTGCTGGGCATCTTCACCAAGAGCGATCTTATCAAGCCTCCGGGCACTTCGCTTGTCCTTGTGGACCACAACGAACTTACCCAGGCCGTGCCGGGTGCGGATCAGGTGCGAATTGTGGAGATCATCGACCATCACCGCCTCGGCAACCCGCACAGCAGCCAGCCCATCCTCTTCATCAACGAACCGGTAGGCTCCACAAGCACGATAGTGGCCGACTGCTTCCGCCGGGCCGGACGAGATCCAGACGCACGCACGGCAGGCATAATGATGAGCGGAATAATATCCGACACGCTAAACCTGCGAAGCCCAACTTCCACGGATAAGGACGCAGAGATACTGCGCTGGCTGGAGGGCATAGCAGGGGTGGATGCCGCCGCCCTCTCGGACTACATATTCAGCTCTGGCAGCGTGATCATGGGGCGCAAAGCCCCGGAAGTCATCCGCAACGACCTAAAAGTGTATCGCGACGGCGGACTATCATTCAGCGTCTCCCAAGTTGAAGAGCTGGGCTTTGGCCCATTCTGGGAGCGGCGCGAGGCGCTTGAAGCCGCACTTGACGCGGTGCGCAAGAGCGATGCGCTGGACTTCTCGGCCCTGCTGGTAACGGACATAAACCGGCAGGACAGTCTCTTGCTAATCTGCGGCCCTGCCCACATCGTAGGCGCGGTAAGCTACCCAAGGGTGGAGACGCACGACGTGTTCGAACTGGCGGGCGTAGTGAGCCGCAAGAAGCAAGTGCTGCCATATCTAGCCTCACTGATTGCCCAGCTTGGCGAGAGTCGATGAGCTACAGCCGCACCGGACGCTCACTTTGCTGCATTTTAGGCTTCTCATCCTTCGCATCACCCGTATAGTCGTTCCCTTTCGCATCAATTTTTCAGCAATCGCAATGGCCAACATCAAGTCTTCCCAGAAGGACATCCGCCGCATCAAGACGCGCACCGAGCGCAACCGCGTTGTCATCAGCCGCATCCGCACCCTCCGCAAGAAGGTGGCAGCCTCCGTCAACGGTGGCGAGGCAACGGCAATAGCCAGCGCCAGCGGTGAATACTCCTCCGCCCTCGACAAGGCGGCAAAGCGCGGCATCATCCATGCCAACAAGGCAAACCGCATCAAGTCCCGCCTCGCCAAGCTGGCTGCAAAGCCCGCTGCCGAATAATAACGGACGCCGGACGCGGACTCCTTTGAAGCGTTTCGCCAACACCCTTCCGGCGCTCCGGAAGGGTTTTGTTGTTTTACGCGATTCTACACATCCGGGAATATTACGCTCCGCAACAAGGCGCAAAGCATCAGCCAAATGAACGACACAGACGACAGCGCACCCGCCGCAAAGTCCGCGGCCATCGGCTTCCCCTCCCCACTTCTTGGAAGGGAGAACCTGCGCCTTGGCGTCATATATAACAAGGACGGCCTCATCGCACTGGAAAAGCCGCCCCATGTCCTCGTAGGCCCCCACCCCTGGCACGAGCGTATGCCTGTGCTGGCAGAGGCGATCAACACCCAGCTACGCGCTGGCAAGCCAGAGCTGTTGCGTCTGGGGCTGGACCCCAAACAGCCCGTTCAGCCCATATTCCATTTCGACCCATCCATTGCCGGAGTGGCCATCTTCGCCTGCGGCCCGGACGCCGCACAACAGGCGCGCAACGCCTTCGGCTCCTGCCTGTGGAAGCTCCGCTTTCGCATGGCGGCATACGGCGGCCCTGAGCAAGACAAGGCCCAGTGCGATCTACCCGTGGCCCGCCACAACGAGCTGCCCATGTCGCTAATTTCGCACAAAACCGGCAAGAAGACGAGCACCAGCTTCACGCGCATCGAACGCATAGGCCGCTACAACATCTGGGAGGCCGAGACCAACTACTACCGCGCCGACCAGCTCCCCTTGCACGCTGCGGAGCTGCGCATCCGCATCCTTGGCGAAGGGCGCTACTGCCGCGAGGCTCTTGTCTATCTATCAAGTCTCAAGCGGGACTGGGAAGGCGACCCGGAGACCGAACAACCCATTTACGAAGCCCCAGCCATGTGGCTGAGCAGCATTACCCTGCCAAACGGCGACACGATGGAGGCAGCCCCGCCATCGCGCCTGAACAACCTGATAAAGCAGCTACGCCGCTACGGAGTGAAGTAGGCCGGCAAGGCTAGAGCAGATTGCGTTGCCACTCTTCCAAGCGGTCAATGAAAGGACGCTGCGTCTCCTTTATCCTGTGCCTTGCGGCCATTGGCGGGAGCATTTCCGCGCGGTCCACCTC
>LVBW01000071.1 GCA_001604585.1 Puniceicoccales bacterium Verruco_02
GCTCTATTTTGAGTGAAGGATCGCCAAGCTGGTGTAAGTATGGTTTCCACCCTTACTCCTGAAATGTGTTTATGATTTATTCATAATAATTTGACTTTCGCAGACTCTGCCGGTTCATAACCGCGCTAGGCATAGGTAAATCAGCTTAGGAAACGCTGCTTGATCTCATGTTTTGCTTGTCCCTTGCCAGCCCTTGTATGTTGTGATGTAAAGGCTCTTTCCGGGGCGGTATGGCGAACGTCGGCTACACGCGAATTCGGCTTTCTATGCGCTCCTGCGGAGTCCCCATCGCTACGCACAAGGCGCGCCAGTTCTCGCACAGTGTCTTTCAAGACCTCGGCATGGGCGTTCAACTCTTCCGCTGCGCTCGCTGTCTCTTCGGCATTGCTGGCGTTGCTCTGCGTTACCTTGTCCATTTGCGATACAGCAGTTGTAAGTTGCCCAATGCCCCGGTCCTGCTCCTGAGATGCACTGGCAATCTCCGCCACCAGTTCGTTCATAGAACGCGCCTTGCCAACGATGTTGCCGAGTGATTCGGATACCTGCGTCGATATGCTTACGCCCTGCTCGCTATTGTGGATGGCGCCCTCGATCTTGGCTGATGTCTCCTTGGCGGCGCTGGCGCTGCGCTGGGCAAGGTTACGTACCTCTTCTGCCACCACCGCGAAGCCTGCTCCGGCCTCGCCAGCTCGCGCAGCCTCCACGGCGGCGTTGAGCGCAAGGATGTTGGTCTGGAAGGCAATCTCGTCGATTGTCTTGATAATCTGCGAAATTCCCGTCGAGGACTCCTTGATGGCGTCCATCGCTCTTTGCATCCGGTTCATCTGTTCCGCACTCTCATCGGCGGCGTTGCGCATCTGGTCGGCAAGGCTCTTGGCCTCTTGTGCGCTCTCTGCATTGCGCGAAGTCATGGAGGACATTTCCTCAAGCGATGAGCTAGTTTCCTCGAGGCTGGCGGCCTGTTCGCTTGCACCTTCGGCCAATAGGTTGCTCGCGTTCGACACCTCCGTGGATGCCGCTGCCACCTGGGCCGAGCCTTCGTCGATGGAGCCTATCGCCCGTACAAGCACAGCGTTGGTTGAGCGGATGATAGCGAAGGCTATTACTATAGCAAGCAGCAGTCCGCAGACGCTGACGCTGATTATTATTGCATAGCCGGTGGCGATTTTGTTGTCGATTTCCTTTCCTGTTTGCAGGCTGCTCTCGCGACTGTATGTCAGAAGCTCCTCGATCTTGTCGCGATAGAGCCGGTAAGTCGGGAGGTAGGTTTCGTCGATGAACTTGTATGTCTCTGCGTCGTTGTTTATACGTTCAAGCTCGAACATTTTTTCTACGCGTTGGGCGTAGTTTTGCTTGCGCTCGTAGATTTCGGAAAGGATTTTCTGTGCTGTCGGATCGCTAAGATAATCTTCTATCTGCTTGTAGTAGCCGTCGTTGCCTTTGCTTAGGTTGTTGATGTTGTTGAGGGCTGTCTGCCTTGCCGGGCCTTCTTTTATTCTGATGAAACGTTCAATGTTGACGTATTCTCTTGAAAGGTTGTCTTTTACTAGGCCAATAATCAGGGCGGCTGGCATCTTTTCTTCAAGCAGGTCGTCGGAGTCCTTGTTAACGAGGTTCAGACTATGATACCCAGTGACTCCTAGTATCGCGATGAGTATGGAAAGTATGAAGAAACCTGTCGTAATACGGCGTGAGATGGTCCAGTTTTTCATTATGATTTGTTGTGTTGGCGAGTTCGCCAAGAGAGGGGCTTGACGGCTGCAATGAGAGGCTTTGGTTTGGGGCATTGCGGCGCAGATGAATCTGCTCTGTCGCCTCGCTGTGCGAGTTACAGGATACGCCCGTTTTCTGCATCATTCAACGCGGTGGGTGAGTTTCTTAAGCATCCATACTGCAAAGGCATGGGACCACAAGGGCAGGATGTCGTCCTCCGTACGCGCAGTAGCCGGCGGTGGCCTTGGCCAAGCATAAGGGCAAAGGCTCTTACAGGCGCGAGATGCACTCGCAAAGCACATCGATTGTCCTGTCGATCGTTGCCGCGTCGTGCGCGGTGCTGATGAAGCAGGTCTCGAAGGCCGAAGGGGGCAGATACACCCCTCGGTCAAGAGCGGCGTGGAAAAAGCGTGCGTAAAGGCTGGAGTCTGACGCCATTGCGTCGTCGAGGCTCTTTACCGGCTTATCGCTGAAGAAGGGGCAGAACATGGAGCCGACGCGGTTTACTTGTAGCGGCACCCCGGCGTCCTCGGCGGCGTGTGTCAGGGCCTTTTCTATACGCGCACCAGACGCTTCAAGAATGGCATAGGGCATGGAGCTTTCCAATAGCCCTAGCGAGGCCAGCCCCGCCGCCATAGCAAGGGGGTTGCCCGACAGGGTGCCCGCCTGATACACCGGCCCCAGCGGAGCAAGCATGTCCATAAGCTCAGCCCGGCCGCCGAATGCGCCCACGGGCAGGCCTCCGCCGATAATCTTGCCCATCGTGACAAGGTCGGCGCGGACGCCCGTCAGCTCCTGCATTCCGCCAAGGGCAACGCGGAATCCGCTCATTACCTCGTCGAAAATGAGAATGCTGCCGTTCGCCGTACACAGCGTGCGCAAGGCCTCTAGGAAGCCGGGCAGGGCGGGGACCACGCCCATGTTGCCGGGCAGAGGCTCCAATATCACGCAGGCGATTGCACCGGGGTTCGCGGCAAAGGCTTCTTCCAGGGCTGGCAGACTGTTGAAGGGCAGCACAATGGTTTCTGCGGCAAAGGCGGCGGGGACGCCCGCGCTGTCGGGGTGGCCGTGGGTTAGTGCACCAGATCCAGCCTTTATTAACAGGCTGTCGCTGTGGCCGTGGTAGCAGCCGGCAAACTTCACTATCTTGCTCCGTCCCGTGCAGCCTCTGGCAAGGCGTATCGCGCTCATCGTGGCCTCGGTACCGCTGTTTACCATGCGCACCTTTTCGATGCCGGGCACGATGCGGGTGAGCGTTTCGGCCATCAGTACCTCGTCCGGGCAGGGTGTGCCAAAGCTCGTGCCCCGGTCGAGTGCCTTGCGAAGGGCCTCGTGAATAATATGGTGGTTATGCCCGTGAATGGCCGGCCCCCAAGTGCATACGTAGTCGATGTACTGTTTGCCGTCCGCATCGTGCAGGCGACAACCTTCGGCGCTTGTTGTAAAGAATGGCGTACCACCGACTCCGCGAAAGGCGCGCACGGGGCTGTTGACGCCTCCGGGTATGACTTTGAGGGCACGGGCAAAGAGTTCGCTGGAGCAGGGCATGGCGTGTGGCAATATGCCCCATGTTTGCACAATTGTGGCTCCTTGATAAGAAAAAGTGTCCGAAATAGATTAGAGGAGAGTCTCTATACGGAACCCCCGTCGGAATGCGGGCGTCTTCTGGGAAAAAAAACATACAACCCATTCGACTCTGGGAATCCGGTTCCACGTTGTCTCATGTTCTGATTTATATCTCAATACCCATCCAGCCTTCTCGGTTTGTCCACTTAACGACACTTACGACACTTCCTTGTATCTTGGTTTGGATGGCTCTTTGCGAGAATGGGTATTAAATTTGTCGGGGGGCAAGAGCCATTCTTGTCCGGGACGATCGTATGCTCTCTTGTAGGACTCTTGCCAAGTGTCGCGTTACCTCGTGTCCATTGTCAGCAAGCCGCTATCCACTGCATATGGACCGGTCATCATGGAAATGTTTATCGCCGTAGAATTGCTGTCATAGCATGAACGCTCCTTGAACGCGCTATGTCAGTTGCTGCCGGAAAGCTGCCGCAGGGTAGCGTTCACGGCCTCAGGGCACGTATTTCTGGACTATCGGGATGCGCCTGCCCACGCCGAAGGCCAGGGGGCTGATCTTGAGGCCCGGAGCGGCCTGTTTGCGCTTGTACTCGTTGCGGTCCACCTTGCGCACGATTTCGCGCACCAGCTCCGGGTCGTGCCCGGCGGCGGCTATCTCTATCGAGCTTTGCCCAAGCTCCACGTAGCGGCGCAGAATGTCGTCCAGCACGGGGTAGGGCGGCAGGCTGTCCTCGTCCTTCTGGTCGGGCCGAAGCTCTGCGGAAGGCGGCTTATTGATGCTGTTCTGCGGGATTATTTCTTCCTCGCAGTTTATCCAACGACAAAGTTCATAGACGCGGGTTTTGGGCAGGTCGCTGATTACAGCAAGGCCGCCCGCCATGTCTCCATAAAGGGTGCAGTATCCAACGGCCATCTCGCTCTTGTTGCCAGTTGTAAGGAGCAGGGCACCGAACTTGTTCGACACGCTCATGAGGAGAAGACCACGCGCGCGCGCCTGAATGTTCTCCTCTGCCACGTCTCGCGCCAGCCCGGCGAACATGCCCGAGAGGGTGTTTTCGGTAGCACTCACGATGTCGGCAATGGGCAGGGTTTCGTAGCGGATGCCAAGATTGTGCGCGAGGGTTGCTGCGTCGTCCCGGCTGTGCTGGCTCGAAATGGCGCTTGGCAGGGATATGCCAATGACATTTTCCGGGCCGAGGGCACGGGCTGCCAGAACGGCCGTCAAGGCGCTGTCTATGCCGCCCGAAAGCCCCAGCACGGCCTTGCGAAAGCCGCTCTTGTGCGCGTAGTCGCGAAGACCCAGGACGAGGGCATCGTGAATGCGTTCCTCGTCGCAGAGGTTGAAGCGGGGCGAAATGTCCGGCTGCTTCGCCGCTGTATCCACGACGCGAAGCTCGCTGCGAAAGCCGTCAAGGCCCGCGATAAGAGAGCCATCTGCCGCCGCGACCATGCTGTGCCCGTCGAAAATCAGCTCGTCGTTGCCCCCCACAGCATTGCAGTAAACGCAGGGCGCGTTGCAGTTACGCGCCACTCGTGCCACTATGTCCTGCCTCATGCCCGTCTTGCCCGCCTGCCAAGGCGAGGCCGAGAGGTTCAGCACAAGGTCCACGCCCTTTGCGGCGAGCGCCGCCACAGGGTCCTTGGTGTAATGCCTGCTAGTATCGACCACCTTGCCTGTCCAGATGTCCTCGCAGATGCTAATACCTATGCGTTGCCCATCGTGCTCGACTACGAGTGGGCCGGGTGCGGACTCGAAGTAGCGGTCCTCGTCAAAAACGTCGTAAGTGGGCAGCAGACTCTTGCAGGCCACGGCGCGAATCGCGCCCCTGTGGCACCAGGCGGCGGCGTTGAACACCGGGCGACCATGCCCCCCATCGTTGGCCACAAGGGTGCCGACGATAGCCGGAACCTCGCCAACTTCGATAGCCAAGCGCGTGACAGCGCCCCAAACGTCGTTTACAAAGCGGGTCTTGAACACGAGGTCTCGCGGCGGATAGCCACAAATGGCAAGCTCCGGGAATACGACAAGTTCCGCTCCGTCACTGCAAAGCTGGCGGTAGGCGTCGAGAATCAGTTTCGCATTGCCTTCGATATCGCCAACGGTGGTATTGATTTGGGCCAGTCCTACCTTCATTACATTTTTCCCTCGATTTCTTCCATAGCCCTGAAAAGCAGATTGAACAATGGCTAATTTCACAGCAGTCAAACCGCGCTTGGCGTTTTTCGCCGCCGCAATCGCACTCATTGGCACCGCGCCTGCATTCGGGCAAGGTGGCCCGCGCAACATATCGCTGGAGGAGGTCTTTCAGCTCGTACAGACGCAGAACCCATCCCTGCGCGCCAGTGTCGAAGGCGTGGAGGTGACTCACCAGAGTACGCGTCAGGCGCGCTCCGCCCTTCTGCCTCAGCTATCTGGCGAGGCCTCCCAGGGCCGATACCGTTCACAGGCCGACAAGGGCAGTGGCATTCTTGAGGCGGATCACGGCAACAACTTTTCGGCAGGCATTGTGCTGTCGATGGCGGTGATCGACGCCAACAACATAGCCAACTACAAGGCCGCGAAGCTGGAAGAGAGCGCTGCTCGCTACCAGCTTCAGGGCGAGGTGCAGGACACTCTTGCACAGGCAGCTCGCCTGTACTTTCTTTTCATCCGTAACCAGTCGGAGATAAAGGTAGTGCAAAGCTCCATCGCTCTTGACGAAGTGCTCCTGCACATTGCCGAAGAGCGGCGTAAGGCCGACGTGGCTACAGAGCTGGACCTTACCCGTGCCCGTGCCACCCTTGCCAGGGACAGGCAGGCCCTGCTGGTCCTCCAAACCCAGCTCGACCAGACACGGCACGAGCTGTTGCGCCTTGCGGGGCTGGACGCCGAGTTGCAGATAGTTCCCCTTGCGCCGGAGCTTGCTAATCCCGAGCTTGCCGGGCTGCCGGGCTGGATGCAGGTGCTGGAGACCCGTCCGGAGTATCTTGCGGCCAATGAGCTATTGGAGCGTAACCGCGTCGCCGAGAAAGCCGCCGACTGGCAGCGTTTCCCAGGGCTCGCCGTGCAGGGTCGCTACGGACACGCCTCCTGGCTGCCGGGCGACGGCAACGGGGGCAAGGAGTGGTCGATCGGAATGTCGATGAGCGTCCCCATTTACGACAGCGGGCGCATCAGATCACAAAAAGAAATGGCCCGAGCCTACATACGTCAGCAGGAGCAGCGCATACGCGAAATATCAGACATGGTGCGCAGCAGTTACATACTTGCCGTGCAGGCACTCCGCCAACGCTGGGAGGAAATCCCACTGGCGCAGGAATCCGTACGCCTTGGCGAACTGGAGCTAAAATACGCCCGCGAACGATTCGAGGCGAACGTGACCGACAACAGTGACGTAGTGAGTGCCCAGCTCGCGCTTGCCAGTGCGCAGGACAGTCTTGTGGACGCCATTTACCGTTACCAGCTCGCCCGTGTGGACTTGGCCCGCGTGCTCGGAGAGGTGGAAAGCCGCCTTGGCCGATGAACAGGGACGAACTTCCCCGCATACTGCTGGCATCGCGTTCCCCGCGCCGCAGCGAGCTTCTGGCCCGCGAAGGGCTTGCCTTCGACATCGAGGTACCGGAGGTGGACGAATGGGAGGATCCCAAGGCCGACCCGCAGGAGCTTGTGCTGCGAAACGCCGCCATCAAGGGCGACGCGGTAGCCGCCGCGCACCCGGACAGGCTCGTGCTTTCCTCGGATACTACGGTGGCCATCGACGGGCATCTGTTGGCCAAGCCTGTCGACATGGCAGAGGCCAGGGCCATGTTGCGCCGCCTCTCGGGTCGGGCGCACAACGTATATACATCGGTCCTACTTCAGTGGCGGGTACGCGGCATACGCGTGGAACGTTGCGTGGAGAGCCGCGTCGTGTTCCGAAGCCTTGGTGAAGAGGCAATCACGCGCTACTTCGGCATTGTGAACCCTCTGGACAAGGCCGGAGCATACGGCATTCAGGAAGGACGGGAGATAATAATTGACCACTTCGAGGGTTCGCTAAGCAACATCATGGGCCTGCCAATGGAGACTGTTCGCGAAATGCTGGAACAGCTTGCATGACGCGGGGGACAGAGCAGAGAATGCCCCGGATTTGCAGGATGGGCTTCCCGCGATGCCGCATCGGTTGCGTGGGCATATTGCAGCGATGGTAGATAAAGTCAGTCTCCCGCCGGAGCAGGGTTCCGGCAAAGAAGAGAAGCGTGTGGAAATGGTTGATCTTCAGCCTTCTCCGCGCGATGGCATAGGCACGGCCCTGATGGTTCTCGCACTGACTCTGTTCATACATGCGGGCTTGTTTTACGTGGTGCCCGAGCGCTTGTTCGTCAGCGAAGCCTCTCAGTGGAAGGGCAACCACGAGGCCCCAATGCGCATGATACGCCTTGTGCCGCCAAAGGAAGCGCCAATCCCAGAAGAGCAGCAGTACGTGCAGAGCACCGATGCTCCCTCGAACAAGCCCGACGAGACGCCGAACTACTCCGACAAGGATCAGCAGCTCTCGCAGAAAATGGAGTCCAAGGACAAGACGGGCGACACCCCGGAAGTCGAGAATGCCGAGGAAGAGAACACAAATGCCCTGACAACGGGCCAAGACGCCCGGCAGGCCACGATGGAAGACATAGCCCAGTCCATTCAGGGCAACATGGATGTCGAGCAACCAAGCGATAACGATACGGATAACCCCGTGCCTCAGCAGCAGACCCCTGAGCAGGAGGCGATGCGAGCCGAGGAACAGGCCCTGATGCAGCCGCAGAAAGAGCAGCCCACGCCGCCAGCTCCCCTTGCCATCATGGAGGAAAGCCCGCAGTCCGATGGTGAGGGCTTTGCCGAGATTACCAAGCCAGGTACGGCAAAGGAGATGCCCGAGAAAAAGCCGGAGGAAAAGGAAATCCCGGCCTATGCGCAAACCCCATTCGTGCACATGGAGCAGCCGAAAACTGACCCCACCCAGGCCTCCGGTGCCCAGCCTAGGCCCCGCCCGCGCCTGACCCTGCCCGGTGCCCTGCCCACAGTGGTGCGCAAGACTGCGTCCGGCTTGGCCACGCCGAACGGCTTTGTTGCCTTCGACAGCAAGATGAGCGCGTTTGGCGACTATCAGGCGCGCATGATGGAGGTCATCGTCACCAAGTGGTACGAACTGAACCGCGCCGGACAGGTCGTGGTCACTGATTCGCGCGTGTTTGTCCGCGTCAGCTTTTTTGTCACCAAGGATGGCCAGATAGAGGACTTTTCGATCGACGAGTCAAACGCCAGCCAGCTTGCCCAGTGGCGCGTGAAGGATGCCGTGCTTAGCAACGTGCCATACTTTGCATGGACTCATGACATGGTTGACCTTCTCGGCGATCGCGAGCAGGTAAGAATACAGTTCATATACCGCTGATGCCCGAAACGCGACAGCAAGCCCTGCCTGCCGATGAATTGCCGCTGGGGCCGGGGGTGGAAGTCATTACCCGTGCCGCCGGACTCACTGCCCTGTACAAGCCCGAGGGCCTGCGCGCGCATCCCAATGAAGGGGGGAGGGTGGACAAAGGGGCCTTGATCGCGGCCCCGTACGATCTGAATGAGGAATGCTACATCCTGCCCGGCGAGGGGAAGCTGCACCTCTTGCACCGGCTCGACGGGCCTACCTCGGGCCTCATACTGGTATGCAGCGACGAGGCCCTTGCAGCAACTGTGCGCGGCCTCTTTGAAAGGCACATGGTGAAGAAGCGTTACGAAGCCCTTGTCTTTGGCGATGCTGGGCGCGGCTCCCAGCTCTGGCGGGATAGGCTGCGGACGGAAAAGGGCAGGGCTGGCGCGAGGACCAGCTCCGGCACGGGCGACATGGCCGAGGCGCGCATGAGCGTCCTGCGAAGCGGCGTGGCTCGCAACGGTATGCCCCTTTCCCGCATCGCGCTGGAACCGGCCACGGGGCGCACCCACCAGTTGCGCGTGCAGTGTGCAGAGCGGAGGCTACCCATACTTGGCGATGCCACTTACGGCAACTTTGCATGGAATCGTCGCGCGGCCAAGGAGCTGGGCATCAAGCGACTCTGCCTCCATGCGGCGGCAGTCACGCTGGAATTTCAGAAGGATGGGCGCACGAGCCAGTTTACGGCCAAGTGTCCCGCCCCGGAGCAGTTTGCCGCCGCATTCGGCTCTTGAGGCGGAGGGCTGAGCCGCTATTGTCGTTCGCGCACGCATCGCGCTGACCATTCCACTTTTATCTCATGCCATTAAGCCATAGCGACACAGTCAGACTCCTGAGCGAAATCGGGCAGAACCCGCGTCAGAGTCTTGGGCAGAACTTCCTTGTCGATGGCAACATCGTGGAAAAATCCGTATCGCTGGCACAGGTGCAGCCCGGTGATACGGTTGTGGAGATCGGGCCGGGTCTTGGCACTTTGACTCGGGCATTGCTCGCTGCCGGGGCAGAGGTGTTCGCCGTGGAGCTGGACCTGAAGCTGCACGCACATCTTCAGCGCACGCTGGCGCAGGAGTATGCGGAGCGTTTCCACCTGATGCAGGGCGACGCCGTGGACTTTCCTCTTGCCGCTCTGCCGCAGGGCAGGCCCTTCAAGGTTGTGGCAAATCTGCCTTACGCCATTTCGACGCCTTGGATGGAGGCCCTGTTTGCGCACTCTCCGCTGCCTTCGCGCATGGTGCTGATGCTTCAGAGCGAGGCCGCGGAACGTTACATGGCCATGCCGGGAACAAAGAATTTTGGCGCGATTTCCATCTTCGTGCAGGCGGCCTTTGTCCGCCAGCCGGGACACAAGGTGTCGCGCGCCTGCTTTCACCCGCGCCCAGAGGTGGACAGCCAGCTCCTGCATCTGGCCCGCCGCGAGGACGCCCGCATACTGTCCGAAGTCACCCGCAAAACCATGCGCAAAGTGTTCCAGCAGAGGAGAAAGCAGCTCGCCGCCCTCTGCCGGGGAGACGCCCCGCTTGAGGCATGGCTAGCCCGGCTTGTTGCGGATAAGGCTGTTGACCCGCGCACCCGCCCGGAGGCTCTTCCGCTCGATTGCTGGATGCTGCTTGAAGAGCACATGCAGTGAGCCGATTGGAAAAAGTATTACGAGAGATATAGAGCAAATGACGAAAGAAACCCCCAACAAGAGTGTTTAACCGCAGATTTTCGCAGATTGCTAAGAGACAAAGAGTTACTTTTTTCTACGTTAATCCGCGTAATCTGCGGTAAAAAATGTTTGTTTCTGCCAATTTCTGTTAACTCTACATTCTGTCCCAGCATCCCATGATCTTGTCCACCGACATCGACCAGTACGGCGGCCAGAGCCGCGTGATTATCGACCGCATAATGCCCTGCATCGACGGCGGCCTTTTCCCCGCAAAGCGCGTGGAGGGGGAGCCGGTCCACATCGAGGCGCACGTATTTGCCGATGGGCACGATACCGTCGTCGCTGCCCTGCAATACCGCCAGCGCGGTGTGGAGCAGTGGCAGGAAATGCCCTTCACAGAGCTGCCCAATGACGAGTGGGAAGCCTTCTTCACCCCATCGGATATTGGCTTTCACGAGTTCCGCGTCGTGGGCTGGGTGGATCATTTCCGCTTCTGGTTCGAGGGCTACGGGAAGAAGCTGCGTGAGGGCCAGAACATGGTCGTGGAGCTTCAAATAGGTGCCAAGCTCGTCAACGAAGCAGCCGACCGCGCCAGCGGGGCCGATGCCTACCGCCTGCGCCAGCTAGCGGCAGAGCTGGACAACGAGACCGCCGACACCGGCTGGCGCAGCGGCGTGGCGCAGAGCCGTGAACTGTTCCTTCTGGCAACCCGCTACCCCGACCGAAGCCGCGCCACGTATTCCGCCCCGATGCCCCTGCTCGTCGAGCGCGAGAGGGCGCTTTTCAGCTCCTGGTACGAGTTTTTCCCCCGCAGTTGGGGCGATACCCCCGGAAGGCATGGCACTTTTCGCGAGGCCATGCGCATACTGCCGGAAATAAAGGATATGGGCTTCAGCGTCGTGTATCTGCCGCCCATTAACCCCGTTGGGCGCAAGTTCCGCAAGGGGCGCAACAACGCCCTCAACGCCGCTCCGGAAGATCCGGGCAGCCCTTGGGCAATCGGTTCGGCCGATGGCGGGCACAAGAGCGTGAACCCGGAGCTGGGCACACTGGATGACTTTCGTGCCTTCGTCGCCCGTGTGAACGAGCTGGGCATGGAAGTGGCCCTCGACATCGCCTTCCAGTGCGCACCGGACCACCCCTACATCAACGAGCATCCGGACTGGTTCATGTGGCGCCCGGATGGCACAATCCAGTATGCCGAGAACCCGCCCAAGAAGTACCAGGACATAGTGCCCTTCAACTTCGAGAATCCCGACTGGAAGGGCCTCTGGACGGAGCTTAAGAGCGTGTTCGAGTTCTGGCTTGAGCAGGGCGTGAAGATATTCCGCGTGGACAACCCGCACACCAAGAGCCTCGAGTTCTGGCACTGGTGCCTGACGAGTATGAAGGCCGAGCACCCCGAGACGCTCTACCTTGCCGAAGCCTTCACCCGGCCCAAGCGCATGTACCGCCTTGCCAAGGGCTGCTTCACGCAGAGCTACACCTATTTCACTTGGCGCAACGCGCGCGACGAGATCCGCGAATACGTCGAGGAGCTTACAAAGAGCGAGGTGTCGGAATACTTCTGGCCCAACTTCTGGCCGAACACCCCGGACATTCTCCACGAGTACATCCAGCTGGGCAAGCGCAACGGCTCCATAGCGCGCATGATACTGGCGGGCACCCTGTCGAGCAACTGGGGTATCTACGGTCCGGCCTTCGAGCTGTACGAGAGTGAGCCTTTCCCGGGCAAGGAGGAGTACAACCACAACGAGAAATACGAGATCAAGAGTTGGGACTGGGACCGCCCCGGCAACCTCAAGAAGCTCATCGCCCGCTTCAACTACATCCGCAACACCAATGCCGCCCTCCAGCGCACAAAGAACGTCGTCTTTGCCGACACCGACAACGCGAACCTTATCGCCTACGTGAAAAAGACGCCCGACCTTGCCAACATCATTGTCACGGTGGTTAACCTCGACTTCAACTGGACCCAGAGCGGCTGGATCGAGCTGCCCCTGTGGCAGATGGGCATTGGCGACCACGAGAGCTTCCGGGTCACGGACCTTTTCTCGCAGGACAAGCCGGACGGGGCGGGACTGGACAGCTTCACTTGGACGGGCAGGCGGAACTTCGTCTCGCTGCGTCCGGGCACACAACAGGGGCATGTGTTCCTTGTGGAGAAACTGAAGTAGCGCGGGTCTATTGGACTTGTGCTTGTAAAAAAATACCCGCCCAGGGCACTGTCCGGGGCGGGTATTTTGCGTAAGGAGGTTCAGGCTCTATGCCGAGCCAATCAGGGCGCCAACGCCCAGCACCAGCGCGCCGCCCAGAATCACCTGAAAGACGGAGCTAAGGAACGGCGTCTCCATGTACTTGGTGCGCACCCAGGCAATGGCCAGCAGCTCCACTGCCACTATCACGGCCGCAATGGCCGTGGCCAGCATGAAGGCGTTGTCCCAGCTGTCCGGGATTAGGTATGGCAGCGTGTGCCCAACTCCGCCCAGTGTTGTCATAAGTCCGCACACTATGCCGCGCAGCCAGGGGCTGCCGCGTCCGGATATTTTGCCATCGTCGGCCATTGCCTCGGATATGCCCATGCTTATGCCAGCTCCTATCGAGGCGGCAAGGCCGACAAGTAGGGCGTCCTTGTTGCTCTGTGTGGCAAAGGCTGCGGCAAAGAGCGGGGCAAGGGTGGATACCGAGCCGTCGATAAGGCCTGTCAGGCCCGGTTGCACGTACTGGAGAACGAAGATGCGGTGCTGGACCATCTTTTCCTCGTCCAGCTTTTCCCCGCCAAGGTGCTCGTCACGAAGCTCAGCGGCGCGCTTTTCATGATGCTTCTCAACCTCTGCTAGCTGCACAAATAGCTGCCTTACAGAAACGTCCATGCACTGCTCGGCGGCTGTGGTGTAGAACTTGACCGTCTCCATCTCCATAATGGCGACTTCCTGTCTCATGCGGTCCAGCGAGAGGTGCTTGGTGCGCCATATGGGCTTGCGACGCAGGAAGCCTTGCACGTCCTCGCGGCGGATAGGGGGCAGGTGCTGGCCGAAGCGTTCCTTGTATATGCGGTAAAGGCTGTCGCGGTGGTCGCGTTCCTCTTCGGCCATTTCGTCGAACATGCCTGCCGAGGATGGGAAATTCTCCCGGCAGCGGTCAGCGAAGGTCTGGTAAATGCGGGAGTCCTCTTCCTCGCTGTTGATGGCAAGGGCGAGCACTTCCTTTTCGGACAGGTCTTTGAGGGATGTCATTATTTGGGAAAGAATTTACGTTCAGCGCCATCCTTGAATGCCGTAACAGCAGGGTGGCTACGTCGCAGTCATTATGAACGGCTGGAGCGGGACTTTGCAAGCAGGCTGCCGAGCGCATCATAGGCTTTGCCCTATAATGAGAACGTCGCTGGGCTGCACATTCCAGCCTTTGGCAGGCATACATAGATAAACCCTACCCCCGGAG
>LVBW01000012.1 GCA_001604585.1 Puniceicoccales bacterium Verruco_02
CGGTATAGCAGGGGACTGCCACTTTTCATGTGCAGGCGGGTGTAGTTTCCCTCGGTTTCGAGCAGCTTTAGTTCGCGCAAGGGGACAAACCAGCAGCGCTCTCCATCGCGAACGAAGATGCGGTCCTCTTCTGTCAGCGGGGTGGCGGGCGCTTCATCGGCCTCATCATCGTTGTTGTTGTTCTCCGCACGTGTTTGCAGCTTGTTCAGAGCCTCGACAAGGCGCCGGGGGTTTACCGGCTTCATCAGGTAGTCCAGAGCGTTGACCTCGAAGGCACGCAGGGCAAAGGCGTCGTAGGCGGTTACGAATATTATCTGCGGATGTGGAGCTGGCAGGGCCTCGATTAGCTGGAAGCCGTTCATGCCGGGCATCTCGATATCTAGGAACATCAGATCCGGGTGCAGCTCCTGTATCAGGCGTATTGCACTAGTGGCGTTTGCAGCCTCGCCGCATACTTCCACGCTCTCATGTTCGGCGAGCAGGGCGCGCAGTTCCTCGCGGGCCAGTCTTTCGTCGTCAACGATAATGGTTTTCATCGGGGTGAAGGTATCTCAAGAGTGTGCGATTCGCCCTTTTCGAGCCTAGGCAGGCGCAGGGTGCAGCTGACAAGGTTTGGCTCGCTTTGCTCAAGGCGGATGTCGGCCCTGTCCCCGTAGAGTAGCTCCAGCCTTGCCTTGGCGTTGCGTAGTCCCAGTCCCGTCGATGCTCGGTTTACGTCAATTCTGCCGGGGTTGGCCACCCTGATAGTCAGGATGTCATTTTGTACGGATGCCCTTATGGAGAGCAGGCCCCCCTGCTCCTGTGTGCCGATGCCGTATTTGACGGCGTTTTCCACCACGGTCTGGAACATGAATATGGGCATTTCCCAGTCCATTACCCCGGGGCTAATGTCGCATACCATGCGCAGCCTGTCTTCGTGGCGCAGCTTTTCCATGGCAAGGTAGTTGTGGACAATCTCCATTTCTTCGCGAAAGGGGACCGTCTCCTTGTGCTCGCTTGTAAGCGAGGCGCGCAAAAAGTCCGCCAGCATGGTTATTGCATCGCGAGGGACTGTGAGATCGTGCGGGATGAGAGCGCGGACTGTGTTAAGGCTGTTGAAAAGAAAGTGAGGGTTAATCTGCGCCTTTAGGGCGCGCAGGCGGGCCTCCTTTAGCGCGGCGTCCATTTGTAGCAACTTCATGGAGCTGGTCTGGTACTCACGTTGTATTAACAGACTAAAGTAGCATATCGTCCAGCTCAGCATCAGCAGGTAACACATCACGCAGAAGGAGATGAATTCCGGAATCCCGTTGCTGGATTCAATTTCGCTTTTTTCGAGCGCGTCGGGGATTATGAGTATGATAACGGCCCAAACTAGGCCGCCCATCCCGATGGACACGACGCCGGGGGCAATCAGGCCGAAACCCAGCATTTTCTTCCCCGCGTACTGTCTGTGCCTGCCGAATATGTAGATTATGCGCAGCAGGTGTGTGAAGAATATCCCCGAAGCGGACAAAAACAGCAGGCTTTGCAGCTCTTCGAGAATGGTGATGTTTTGATCCCTCACCATCATGAAGCTAAGCATCTGGCAGGCGCAGAGTATGCCCCATCCGCAGAGCTGGCAGAGCCAGTAGGATTTGGTACCCAGCCAGCGCCGGGCAAGAGTATAGGTTTCCGGTGGGGTGGGCGGCAGGAAACCCCTTGTCTGTCTCTTGCGGCGGGCCTTGTTGCTGAACGTCATTTGCGGCTCGGTGAATATGTGTCATGCGCCGCCTCCTTTGTCCATAGTCGGAGGCGGCGCATCGAAAATATTCGGCCTAGAAACGGGCGCTTATGCTGATGCTGCCGTAGGCGCAACCGCTGTCGCTCTTCACCTTGTTCTTGCTCTCATAGTAGTCGAAGTGGCGGTCGAAGAGATAGCCGCCGGTTACACCAAGGCTGATGCCTTCGCTCATGTTCCAGGCGTAGCTAAGGCCGAGGCGAACGTCCTGATACTCCATCTTTTCGCCATCCTTCACTAGGGTCTTGCCTCGGGCGTTCATGTCTTCCCGGTTAACCTTGTAGGTGGAGAAGTTGCCCTCGGCCACGAGCGAGAGGCTCATGGCTTCGTTGATGTTGTAGGTAAGGGCTGTGGAGGGGATGCCGAAGGATAGCGTCCAGTCGGGGCTGATTTTCCACTCAACGCCAAGAAGCGGCAGCACCTGACGTCCGTCGCGGGCGAGGCTTGTGTAGCCAAGGCCCATGTTGTAGGTGACGGTGTCGCTCTTCTTGTAGCTGGCGCCAGCGGCCACGAATATGCCAAAGCCTGCGCCGCGGAGGCTGCTTCCGCTATTGCTCCACGACGGGACGATGTATGCGATGCCAGTCCATTTGTCGTCGATGGGCATCATGCCCATGTAGCTTATGCTCAGTGTCTTGAGCTGTTCTGGCGCTGGCATCAACGCGTCCTTGTCCACGTCGAAGAACATCCCCTCGTAGCCGAAGCCAAGAGTGTGTTGCCCTCCGAATAGTTCGGCGGAGTAGCCAACGGACACGCTGGCCTCGCTGGAGGATACATCTCCAAGTTCGCTTCCGGAGAGCTTCATCGGGGTATTCCCTGTTATGCCCGCCGAAACGGAGGTGAAAACGCCTGCATCAGCGTGCGCGGCGGAAAATAGCAGTATGGCTGCTCCAATTGTTTTTGTCATGCAGATGTGCTCTTTCATGCAAGGAAGGTTGAATGGCATTCCAGTCTCTAAGACAGCATCTCTTCAACAAGCGGTCAGGATACGCGGGTGTGCGGCCCGAATAACGGCTGTCAGAGGCATGTGGGGGCAGTCTTCTTCATCGCTATTGTGTGAATGAATGTGCCTTTTGGGCGATTTAATTCCAGTGGCAAAGGCAAGTGTTCGATATTTCTTACAGGTGCAGAATCGGACCCGCCTTAAGCGCCCGTTCTTGCTGGTGTATTGTTCATTTCTGGCTAATATAATACTTATGGCCTGTTCTCTCCCGCGTAAACACTGGGCCTGCCGAAACTGGCTTTTCCCTTTTTGGACCGCCTTCTTTTCACTGCTGGCGGCCCAGTTCATTGCTCCCATCTTCAACGCCGGGACTCACCCTCTGCATGTAAGGGCAGAAGTGGGGCCGGGTGCCGCCTTGTACGTCGTGCTGGACGACGGCTGGGAGGCTCCGCTTGTTGCAGTGGGCGAAGGTTTGTACGTCTGCGAACTGCCGCCGCGCCGCTCATACCATGCTTGGCTACGCGCGGAGGGAGGCTCCGGCAATGTTAAGGAGCTTCTGGTCAAGAGCCTTGCCGACAGGCCCATTGAGTCCTTGGTCATATGGTTCAAGGGGAGCAATACTTCGCTGGCGGAGGGGCAGAAGATCCGCTTTGAGTGTTTTCCCAAAGCCGGGGTCGAGGAATGGCTGCTGGCCTTTTTCGGCACGTACTGCTTCTTGTGGCTGCTTGGCTACGGACTTCGCGCTTTGTGGGTGACGCACCTTCCGGAGTGGGACGGTGAGGCGCATAGGCACGGACCTGGGCCGCTCTGGGCGCTGTTTGCCGTAGGGGCGGCACTGCACATATTGCTCGTTACCGGGGCCAATCCTCTTTTCTGGCCTGCGGATTCTATCGGCTATGCCAGCAACGCCCTTCGCATATACGATGGGGGCTGCTACTTTTCGGGAGGGATTATCGATGCTCTATCTCGCGCTCCGGGCTGTTCCTTTGTGGAGGCCCTTGGCTGGACTCTGTTCGGTTTTTCCTCGTCCAGCGTGGTGCTTGTGCAGGCGCTCCTCTACTGTGGGGCAGCTTTGTTCGCGCTTGATGCCCTTTGCAGGCGCTTTGGCAGGCTTGCCGCCGGTATCGCTGCCCTGCCGCTTCTATTAAGCCCTGTGGCCATTCAGTTTGTGCGCATATACGCCAGCGAGGCCCCTTTCATGGCGTTTTCCTTGATGGGGGCTGCCTGCATGTTGCGGGGTTTGGACGCGCGGGGAAGGGCCTTGGGTCTGTGGATGCTGGGGGGCTCGTTTGCCACGGCGCTTGCTGTATTGACGCGGCCCAACGGAGTGGTGCTCCTTGCGATGCCATTGTTCATGGTTGGCCGGGCCGGAGTGCAGATATTGCGCAGCCGGGGCTTTTCCAGTCTTCGCCCTCTGCGTCCTTGGTTACTGCCGCCTCTTGCGGTAGGGCTGACACTGTTTGTATGGAGTTTCTGCGCTTGGCATCAAGTGGGCTACTTTTCGCCTAGCGACATCGTGGGTCTTTCCAAGGCCGAGGCTGGCTTCAAGAGTGGAATTGTGGATTTGCGCTCCGCCTGTAATGGCGACGAGGCCCTGTACGAGGAACTTACCCTTGCCCGCTTCAAGAGCGGATACAACTTCGAGGCTTGGGCACTCAAGGGCATACTTAAGCGGCGGCACCTTTCCGCAGAGCCTGCGTGGGGCGATTCCCGCCGCCTTGACCTTATGCTGGCCAAGTTCGCCGAAGATGGCTGCGAACCCTTGCCGGGCCGCATGATGATGCTGCGCTTTGCCCGCGGCCTTGTCTGGGGACTTTGGGTGCTCAAGGATACGAATTTCCAGCCCTACGGCAGGCCCGATTACCGCTTTGTCACATATCCGGATGGCGACTGGGCCTATACGAACGAGTTGATTGCGGGCTGGGTGCATCCAGATCTGACAATCGAGCAGCAGGCTCCCGGCTTTCCGCAAAGGGCCTACAATGCCGTCCTGATAGCGTATCCCTCTTTTTACGTTCTGCTTGTTGCCGTCGGCCTTCTTGCGTTCGCTCTTGCCTGTGTCAAGGGCTGGCCCGGCGTCTTGTTGTTCCTTTTGCCAGCATTCGGCAACCTGCTCTTCAACGCCTGGCTGGGGGTGGTTATTTCCCGCTATGTGATGGTGTTTGAGCCATTCCTCTGGCTGGGTGTGGCGGCCGCTCTTGCACGCTTTCTTGCAGATCGCACCAGCGTTGTGGGGTGCAAGGTGAAAAGTGCGGAAGCCGAGGGCTGAATTTTCCGGGTTTTCGTGGTTGACGTTCTTCTGCCATGCTATTTGATGCATGTCTTTCCCAAGGGGACGTAGCTCAGTTGGAAGAGCGCCTGAATGGCATTCAGGAGGTCGTCGGTTCGATCCCGATCGTCTCCACCAGATTTTCAAACGAAGAAGCGCGAGGCATAAGCCCCGCGCTTTTTTCGTCCATTGGCGAGCATGTTCCCCGTGAAGCAATCAGGGGTGTTCCCACCACCCCGTGGAAACACCCCTTTATGCACAGAGAGGCCATCAGAGGGCCTGTTATGAAAAACTAGGGAGCCTGCCAGCTCCTTGCATTACATACTGGGCGTAGCCTCCTCGCATGACAAGCGGTGTATTGTAAATGCTTGGTGACGGGCGACACATGGCCGCGGCATTCTCTACAGCATCGGTTTTGGGAGTGCCTTGGGGCCGATAATGCTTGAAAAGCAGCCCCCTTGCGTGCAACAAGATGGATGCTTGCAGAGCTAATGTGGGAGGCTCCCCCCGCAGCGCGCAGATGGCGCGTCAACCTAGGAAGATTCCGGGTGTGGGCAGCTTTCCCGAATACACAGGCTGATGAGCGCGATCAAAGACACCGAAGAAGTAGAGGGCGACAGTAGCGGCGCCGCCACATGGCGGCGCACATATGCAGGGGCGGGCGCAGTGCCCGTTCTTCTTGTGCGGAAGGGAGGCCGGAGTTGAGCGCGCTGGCTGTTGCAATCGCACTTACACTGGGCATATCCGCCGTTTGCTCTCTGCTCGAAGCTGTGCTTCTTAGCACTACCGTGGCCGACATCGAAGCTTTGCGCAAGAGAAGCCCGCGGCGAGGGCAGATGTTGGAGAGTCTTCGCGAGGGGCTGGATATGACCAGTTCCGCAATTCTGACGCTCAACACCATTGCCAACACTCTTGGCGCAACGGTCGTCGGTGTGCTTACATCGGAGCAGTTTGCGGGACAACCGGGGATGGACTTCATGCTCTGGGCACTACCTGCATGCATGGTCGTAGGCATACTGGCCTTTTCGGAGATATTTCCGAAGAACATAGGCGTTGCATACCGCAAGCAACTACAGCCCCTGCTCGTGTACCCGATGTTGTTTGTGCGCTGGAGCATGTGGCCGGTGGCCGTGCTGGCGCGTTATACGATTAGGGGACTCTTGCCCTCGGATGAGAGAAGCGAAGCGGACGACGATGCGGATGCAGAAGAGATTCTGCTCTTGGCGGATCGTCAGGCCAAGGAGGGCGTCCTTTCGCTTAACGAGCGCGACATGATAGCCAACGCGCTGGGCTTGGACGATGTGCAGGTGTCGGAGATTATGACTCCGCGAACCGTGGTCATCTTCGTTGAGCAATCAGAGACCGTGGGCGAGGTAAGCCGACGCTACAAGGCCATTCCTTTTGCGCGCATCCCGGTCTTCAGGGACAGTATTGATGATGTGGTAGGCCTTGTGCGCAGGCGCGACATCATGCAGGCATATTCCGAGGATCGCGACAATACGCCCATGAGCGCCCTCATGGCCCCTGTTCCCATTATCCCTGAGACGGCCTCGGGGCTTGACGCCTTGCAGCTTTTTCTCAAGGAGCATCAGCAGCTCGCCCTTGTCGTGGACGAGTTCGGCTCCACTGCGGGCGTTGTGACGATGGAGGACGTGATAGAGCAGCTTCTTGGGCGGGAGATTTACGAGGAGACTGACCTTGCAATCGACATGCGCGAGCTTGCCCTCAAGCGCGCCCGGCGCTGGGCAGGCAGGCAGGAGCAGCAGCAGAAGGCACGCGCTGATGATGCAGGCTCTTCAGAGGCGGGGCAGGGCGGGGAGAGTGGTGGCAAGGGCCAGTAGTTATTGGCTCGACTGCGATGCCCGGCCAGTGCCGCCTTATCTCGGCACCTTTGCTGCCGCTATTTTGCTGGTATCCGGGTTTGAATGCGTACAGAAGAAAACCGGCATCCGGTTGGCTTACCGAATGCCGGTGACATGGAAAAGTGATGTTCGCGAGGACCTTTGTCAGCGCCCAAGCTTGGCGCTGGCCGGTTATTCGGCGGCGGGGACTGCTCCGGCTGCTTCTGTGGCAGCGGCGTAGGCTTCGCGACGGGCAGCGGTCTTTGCGCGCTTGGCGGCATTGTCCGCACGGGTCTTCTTGCGAAGGGCGATCTGGCGGGAGCGGTCTGCGCTGGGCTTGCCCTTGGAGGGCTTGTTGGACTTGCGCTTGCCTGCGAGGGTCTGGTTGCGGCCTTTTTCGAGGTGCTTCATGGCTGTGGCTGCTGGTGTAAGGTGTCTTTCTGGAAGAAAAGGGTGATGTATAGCCAGCTTTGCTTCGCTTGAAAAGAGAAATCCGCCGCTCTTATTGTCTTTGAATGTGCGTAGGCTTGCCTGCTTAGCTCATGGGCCGGAGAACAATCGACTTATTCACCGGCAAAGCGTTGGAGCTAGCTTGTCGAGAATATCTCTTCGCCTCATTTGCCTCTAGGCAGTCTTATTCTGCTTGCGCCAGAGACGAAGGCCCGCCGCTCCGAGGGCTAGTGCGCCAAGTCCGGCGGCCCTTGTCGCTGGTTCGGGCACAACGCCTACCAATATACTGGCACCGTTTTCTCCGACGCTGGAGGCCTTGTCGAAATACTGTACGCGGCCAACTAGCGGAGCTGGCGGCGATAAGTCTTCGGAGTAATCCTCTGAAACATGTTCTGATACGTGCGTTGTATCGACCCTGGAGCCGCAATTTTCTTTCTGAATCTGAACCTGCCTTCGCGCGATGATGTCAAAGGGGGCGCTCTGGCGTTTGACTTGGCCCATCATTTGTCTCAGTGTCTTTTGAAAGCACATCCGTGACGCAGCTAATCGACAACCCACCGCCTGAACTGGACTTTGCGACACTCGCGCGCGAATACTATCAGCCCCTGTACCGCTTTGCGCTAAGTCTGGCCCGCAACGAAAGCGACGCTTCGGACCTTGTCCAGCAGACTTTCCTAATCTGGGCGCGCAAAGGCGGCTCGCTGCGCGAAGCCTCTAAGGTGAAGTCCTGGCTGTTCACCACCCTGTACCGCGAATACTTGCGCGTTCGCCGCCGCATAGCCCCCTTTGTAAGTCACGAGCCGGAAACCCTCGAAAACGAGCTGCCGAGCGTCCCGCCGGAAGCGATCACGAGCTTTGACGCCAATCAGGCTGTGGACTCACTTCAGGCTGTGGACGAGATATACCGCGCCCCGCTGACCCTGTACTATCTGGAACACATGTCCTACAAGGAAATAGCGGACGCCCTCTCCATACCCATCGGCACGGTGATGTCTCGCCTTTCCCGTGGCAAGAGCCAGTTAAAAAATGCACTTTTAAGCAAGATGGGGAAATAGAGGCACCCTCAGGATGGTCTAAGTATTAGAAAGACAGCGATGGATTCCCGCCGAATTAAAGAATTGCTTCACGCTTGGAGGCCCGGACAGGACCTCCCGAACGAGATTGCCAAGGCGCGCGAGAGCGCGGCTGGCGATCCCGCACTCTCCGCTTGGCTAGACTCCGAAAGGGCTTTCGATCAAGCATTTGCCGAGAAGTTCAACAGTGTGCAGGCTCCTTCCGGCCTGCTCGACAATATTCTGGCCGCTCACGAGGCCGGGGAGGGCAACCTAGTCCCTTTCGCGCCGCCGGCGCCCCGAAGCTTGGGGCAAAGCACCTTTGTGCGCTACGTAATAAGCATCGCCGCGTCGCTCCTCATTGTCGCTGGCATCTTCACTCTCGTAACGCGTGACAGCGGGGCCTCGGACGTGGAACTGGCGCAGTTTATCGACGCCACCGTAATTCAGGCCCTATCCAGCCGAATGGAACCGGCCCAGGGATACGAGCGCGTGCAGCGAGGCATACAAGCGGCCGGATACGATCAGGTGCAGGACATTTTGCCCACGGCCCTTCTCGGTATGCAGCCATCGAGCTATGGGGTCATACCCTCGAATGACGGCTTCATAGGCCAGATCGGCTTTTCCGGCAACGACTCCTACCGCCTCATCGTCATGGAGCGCCGCTGTATAAGCGGCTGTTCCGGCAAGCTCAGTAAGCCCATCGTCTATGACCTTGGCGACAAGCTTGCCGTTACTTGGGCAAAGGGCCAGCAGGTGTATATATTGGTGGGCCTTCGCGGAATGGCGGAGGAGAAGATGATACGCGACGTTGCAGAGTCCATGTCCACGACTCTGTAAAGAACATAGCTACACAGCTTCTGTTGTTCGACGACGCTTGCGAAGAGCATGGCTCATGCTGTACATATGTGCGCCATAGATGCCAGCCGAGCAGCCAGAGTTTTTCGAAAGCGCAGTGCCCAGACCCTCTTCCGAGGCACTTGAACGGGCATCCGGCGATGCGCCAGGAGAGTTGCTTGTAGATGCCCCGGCTTCGGGTGCGCGTCGCCCGCTTGCAGCAAGGATGCGCCCCCGCTGCCTTGCGGAAATCATTGGTCAGGATCACATCGTGGGGCCGGACTGTCTCTTGCCCCGCCTTGTCGCAGGGGGGAACTTTGGCAGCATCATGCTCTATGGGCCACCCGGCTGCGGCAAGACCAGCCTTGCCGAGGCCATCGCAGCGCAGACGGGCAGCCGCTTTGTACGGGTGAACGCCGTGCTGAGCAACGTGGCCGAGCTGCGCGACATTCTGCGCTGGGCGCGCAGCCGCCCGGAGGAGCGCCTGCTGCTCTTTATAGACGAGATACACCGCTTCAACAAGAGTCAGCAGGACTTGCTACTGCCCGATATCGAGGCGGGGCACCTGCGCCTAATCGGAGCAACGACGCATTCGCCGGGGCATTATGTGAACGCGCCGCTTCTTTCGCGCAGCCACCTGTTCCGGCTGGAGCCGGTTTCGCAGGAGGCCATCGTGACGGTGCTCCGCCGCGCAATGGAGGACGCAGGGCGCGGCCTTGCCGGGCAGAGGGTGCAGGCGGGCGACGAGGTCCTGACCAGCATAGCCCGAATGAGCGATGGAGACCTGCGCCGCGCCCTCAACGCGCTGGAGACTCTGGTCCTTGCCGCGCCTATGGGGGGCAGCGTTACGCAGGACGATCTGAGGAGCTTTGCAAGGGAGCGCCACATCCGCTACGATGCCGATCAGGACGAGCACTACGACACCATTTCCGCCTTCATAAAGAGCGTGCGCGGTTGTGACCCCGACGCTGCCATGTACTGGCTGGCCAAGATGCTGTCCGGTGGCGAGGATCCCCGCTTTATTGCCCGGCGGCTCGTTATACTGGCCTCGGAAGACGTGGGCCTAGCCGACAGCCGCGCCCTGGGCGTTGCCGTGGCGGCGCAGCAGGCCGTGGAGTTTGTCGGCCCGCCGGAGTGCGAGCTCAATCTGGCGCACGCGACCCTCTTTCTCGCCCTTTCGCCAAAGAGCAACAGCGCGATGAGCGCCCTGTTTGCCGCCAAGGAGGCCATCAAGAAAGGCCCCTTGCAGAGCGTGCCCCCCTGGCTGAAGGACGCGCACACGAAGACTGCAAAGGCTATGGGCAACGGCGCAGGCTACATATACAGCCACGAGGCACCCGAAAACATCAGCGGGCAGGAATACATGCTCGAACCTTTGCGCCTGTACAATCCGCGTAGTCAGGGGGCGGAAGAGGCGCTCGCCCGTCGCCTCGAGCACTGGCGCAGGCTCAAGGAGGATATCAAGGACTCTGGGGCCGGAGCCTGAGTTTTGCCCCTAGGAGAGGCGGGTCTTGATCGCTTCCAATACGTCGCGCGATAGCTGCTCGTCGCCGAACAGGCCCACGCGGATAGTGATGCGCGTAGTCTTGTCGGTCGCCTTTTCGAGGATGATGACCACCTTCTCGTCTCGGGCCGTGCGTGCCTCGTACTCGGCGCTCACGGCGTCTTCCTTCGCGCTTACGAGGGTGAACTTCAGGTCGTTGCGAATGGTGCGCTTGACCGCCTTTTGTACATCTTCGATAGGGTCGCCCAAGGTGGCGTTCAGCGCGCCGCGCACATAGGCCACCGTCCCGCCGGCAGCGGCCGCAGCGGCCAGTGCCACACACCCGCCAAGGGCGAAGGGCACGCTAAGAGCCATCACAAGCGCAAAGAGGGCAGGGCGGACGATGTGCTTTTTCATGCCTTATTTATATATGTGATTCCGCGCCCTGCTGCAAGGCGTTACATTTATGGCCGATTGGGTGCGGGAGGATAGCTTGCGGGGTGGGCCATTGTCTGCGTACCAATACCCTTTGCCTTGCCTGCGCTCTTGTAGTTTGTGCAAATCCGCGCTTCCATGTCGGACAACACCATTACACGCATCATGATAGAGACGGCATTCGTTGGCGCTGGCAACATGGCTTCGGCCATTGTACGGGGCATGTTGAACAAGGGTTTTTGCACGGCCAGCGAACTGGCCTGCACGAGCGCAAGGGACGGCACGGGCGAGAAGCTCTCCGCGGCCACGGGCGTTGCCCTTTTCGACTCTCTTGAGGAAATGCTGCGTGCGGCGCCGGGAATACGCAGCGTGGTGCTTGCCATCAAGCCCCAGCAGTTTGCCCAGCTTCCCGACAGCGTGGCGGAGCTTACCCGTGGCAAGCTCATCATTTCCATTCTGGCTGGGATGCCCATTTCGAGGCTCGTTGCCCGCTTTCCGCACGCGGCCAATATCGTACGCGCCATGCCCAACACTCCCGGTCAGATTGGGGCGGGCATCACTGCCTACGCTTCCAATGTGCCGCTCGCTGCGGACAGGCTTTCGGATGTGGAGGGTATCCTTGGCTCGATGGGGCCGGTTCTTACCGTGGAAGAGGGGCAGCTCGACGCTGTGACCGCCCTTTCGGGCAGCGGTCCGGCCTATGTCTTTGCTTTCGTGGAGGCCTTGCGCGATGGTGGCATTGCCGAGGGGCTTTCGCCCGATGTGGCCTTCCGCCTTGCAATGCATACTGTGCTAGGCTCTGCACTGCTTCTTGAAAAGAGCGGCGAAGATCCCGCAGAGCTGCGCCGCAAGGTGACTAGCCCCAACGGCACAACTCAGGCCGCGCTGGAGAAAATGGCATCGCTGGACCTTCACGGCACGGTCAAGGCCGGAATACGGGCCGCAAGGCTGCGCAGCGAGGAGCTGGCAAGGGGCTAGACATGCTGATGCTGCCATCGTTATTGCCATGAGCGAATATTCCGACAAGTCCCTGCCTGCCTGCCCATTCCCGAAGCTGTACCCGTCGCTGCTGGCCTTGGACGATCGCTACTTCATGACCTTGGCCTACAATCTGGCCATCGACGCATGGAATTGCGGTGAGGTGCCCATCGGGGCCGTTGTGGAATACAATGGCGAGGTGGTGGCAAGGGCGCACAACTGTGTCGAGAGCACGAAAGACCCCACGGCACATGCCGAGATACTTGCCCTTACTAGCGCCGCTAGGGCCATCGGCGACTGGCGCATGAGCGGGGCCACGATGTACGTCACCAAGGAACCTTGCCCGATGTGCAGCGGGGCAATGATAATGTCGCGCATGTCCCGCGTGGTGTACGCGGTGCGCGACCCGAAGATGGGCTGCCTTGGCGGGGCTGCGGACTTAAACACGCTGCCCCGTTCCAATCACCGGGCGATGTTGGAGGTAGGGCTTATGGAGGAGGAGTGCCGAGAGCTGTTGCAGGCTTTCTTTTCCGTACGCAGGCAGGGCGGCAGCGCCCAATAGCGCCCGCCGCCCTGCATTTCCTTTTCCAGTAGTGTGTGTGCCTATTCGCTTATGTAGTTCTGCATCTGCTTGCGAAGGTTGGCGATGGCCTGACTGCGAATCTGGCAGACGCGGGCCTCGGTGACGCCGAATTTGTCCGCTATCTCGGACAAACGAAGGTTGTCGAAGTAAATCATCGATAGGATGCGGCGCTGGCGCGGGCAGAGCATGTCGAGCTTGTCGCGCAGTATGTCGATAAGCTCGCTCTGCTGGCAGCGTTCGGAGCCGGGTTGCTGGGCCTCGTCGGCAATGGCTTCGTGCATGTCCGCTTCCTGTTCGCTGCCGTTGCCCTGCCTGTTGTCGAGCGAGACGAAGTTCATCGGGCGCACCTGGTTGCGCATCCGGCGTAGTTCGCACAGCTTCAGCCCCATTGCCACGGACAGCTCGTCCTCGCTTGGCTCGCGGCCGAGGCTCTGCTCCAGACGGGCCGAGGCCTCCTGGAGGCTGCGCGCCTTGGCGCGGGCTGTGCGGGGCAGGCTGTCCAAGCGGCGCAGTTCGTCGAGCACCGCGCCGCGTATGCGCATGACCGCATAGGCCTCGAAAGTCTTTTCCTGATCGCTGTCGAAGCGGCGCACGGCTGCAATGAGGCCCATCGTGCCGACGCTGTGCAGGTCGTCCACATCGACCTGTGGCGGCAGGTGTCGGGCAAGGCTCATTACCACTTTGCGCACCAGTGGCAGGTACTGTTCAATAAGTTCGGGTTCCGCCTTTGGGCAAAGGTTAACGCTCTTGGGTAGTTCGGAGTAGCTGCTTGGCATTGCGGTCCTTTCTGATTGCTGAAACATACAAAGCGCAGCCCGTGCCAAGTGGCCTAAGTCGTTAATTATCAAGGTTAGAAATAATCCCTATTGAATTGGTATGCTTTAGGTGGGCAATTTATGCACCTCTATGCGTGGAAAGGATGTGGCATGAAGTCGTTTTGTGTATCCTGCGGCAAACTTTGCCTAGCTCGGCGCGCATTTCCCTATTAAATAGATGTTGTTGCATCCGACCGCTTCGGGCGCGGTGCAAAAATTGCCTACGACTGTTTGTGTGCCTTGTTGTGGCGCTTTCCAGCCCCGATACAATGGGCAAGTGTTAAGTAGGCGCACATTTCATCTTGTCAGCAAAGCGCGGTTAAGTTCACACAAGGAGGGGTATTCGGTGACAGGACTGTTACAAGGTTAAGGCAATGTTACCGGGGCGTGATAAGGTAAAGGAGGCTTTAGTATAGAGTTGCCGCCCCCTGTGGCTGGGGCTGGATAGGTCGCATCGAGACATTTTTCCCGACCATGCGACTCACACACGCCCTTCTTATATCACTGGGCCTGATAGCACCATCAATGACGTTCGCCCAAGCTGGCGACGCCTCACAGGCACAGGTGCCAGGCAGCGCCAAAGGCATTCTCTCCGGCAAGGTGGCAGATACAGCCACCGGCAGAGGCATATCCGGCGTATCCGTGTCGGTGCTGTCCACCGGGCAGTATGCCACGACAGACATCGACGGCAGATACCGCATCGCGGATGTGCCCGCCGGACTTCAGACAGTCACCTTTTATAAAGGCGGCTACGAATACAGCCAGATAAAGGATGTTTCTGTTGCAGAGAGCGGAGTGTCTCGTGCGGACATTTCTCTTGTGGCCCGTCCTTATTCGGACGTGGACGAGTTCGGCAGCGATGACGACATCGTGCTTTTGGACGCAATCACGGTTGTGGCCGAGCAGATGCAGGATAGCCAGATCGGCCTCCAGCAGTTCCGCGCAAAGTCGCTCAACGTATCCGACGCCATCGGCGCGGAGGACTTTTCCAAGCAGGGCCTTGGCGACGCTGCCGAGGCAATGAGCCGCGTTACAGGCGCCAGCGTGATGGAGGGCAAATACGTGGTTATCCGTGGTCTTGGCGATCGCTACGCCAACACGCAGATGAACGGCGTGGCCATGCCAAGTGCAGACCCGGACAAGCGCGCCGTGCAGATGGACCAGTTCCCGACCGACCTACTGGAGAGCATACAGACCTCCAAGAGCTTCACTCCGGACCTGCCGGGCGACTTTGCGGGCGGCAGCGTGAACATCCGCACCAAGAGCTTCCCAGACCAGTTCTTTGCCAGCACATCCGTTTCCATCGGTTACAACAGCAACGTTACCGGCAAGGACATACTGGCCACTTACGAGGGCGTTTCTTTCGACGGCATCGACGCTGGCAATCGCTGGGCACCGGCTACGCCCGAGGGCCTTGTGACGCCGCAGAGCGCCTACAACTATGCCCGCGCAAGCGTCAACCCATCGCTGGAACCGGCCAACATACTGAGCGATTACAGCAAGCAGTTCCAGAACAGCATGTTCCCTAAGACCGTGAGCGCCAAGCCCAATTACGGCTTCTCGGTGGCCACGGGCGGTCAGAAGCAGTATGACAAGGAGGGACGCATCGGCTACACCTTCAGCTTCACATACGACCGCAAGAGCGAGGGCTTCGACGACGGTTACCTGGCCAGTTACAGCTCGCTCGAAGTGCCGAAGTTCATCTACGACACCGACCCGGCCAACTTCTCCTTCAGCGACAGGCTGGAGGGCAAGACCCTGCCTTGGGGAGACAAGACCCCTTGGGGCTACACCAAGAACGTGCAGAGCGTCAACTGGGGCGCGTTCGGCAAGCTGGCCATACAGACCAGCGCGAACAACGAGGTGACTCTCGACCTCTATCACAACCAGTATGCAGAGGACGAGGTGCGCCGCGGCGTTGGCGTGCAGCCCGAGGACTACCCCTCGATGGTGTATGAAAACTACTCGATGCTCTACACAGAGCGCGGCATGTCCAGCGTGCAGCTGCACGGCAAGCACACCCTTCCCGCCCTTGGCGAAACAAGGGTTGACTGGACCACTTCGTGGAACCGCAGCACGCAGAAGCAGCCCGATTTTCGCGTGTTTCAGACCCTTTACGACCTCGACACCGAGTCCTATTCCACCAACACGACCTTCCCGCCCTCGCGCTACTTCCGCGACATGGACGAGATAAGCAAGGACGGCAAGATGGACATATCCGTGCCGCTCAAGCTCTTCGGCGAGCATGAGAGCACGATCAAGTTCGGCGGCCTGTATTCGTTGGCTAACAGAACATACACCGAAGACCAGTACACCGTATATTTTGGTCGCGGCAGCACGGCCATCACGAGCTGGGCACAGGAAAGCTCGCTTTTTGCCCCCGAAACAATCGGCCTACTTGGTGCGACCGACAATGGCAGGGGCGGCTGGATAACCGACTTCGGATGGACGGTGTTCCCCGTCAACACCTTCGTATCCAACTACACTGGCAGGCAGGAAGTTAGCGGCAGCTATGCGATGGGCGACATCGTGATCAGCGAACACTGGCGTGTGATGGCCGGAGCGAGGGCCGAGCACACGGGTATGAGCGTTACCACGTTCTCCAATTCGACTGGCAGTGTGGACAGCAAGGCCCACATCCTTCAGACGGACGTGCTCCCCGCCTTCAGCCTTATTTACACCTTCCGCGAGGGTATGAACCTTCGCTTTGCCTACGGTGCCACAGTGGCGCGTCCCACCTTCAAGGAGCTTACAAGCGCCCGTTTATACGACCCTTTCCGCCGCGAATACTATCAGGGCAATCCGGACCTTATCATGACCACGATCGACAACTTCGACGTTCGCTGGGAATGGTTCATGGAGCGAGGCCAGATGGTGGCCTTCAGCGCCTTCTACAAGAGGCTTGAGAACCCCATCGAGGTCATGTTCCTCGACAGCATCGCCGGTGGTTCTTCCACGGGAACGAACGTCATAAGCCCCGTAAACCGCGAGGAAGCCACCGTACGAGGTATCGAAGGAGAGTTTCGCTACGAGCTGGGCAACCTCAGCTCTTGGCTCGAAGGCTTCACCTTTGGCGGCAATGCGGCGCTCATTGATTCCACAGTAAGCGGCGGGGAATACCACCTGCACACCATACCCGACTCCAGCCTCGTTGGTCAGTCCCGCTACATGGTCAATGCCAACCTGACCTATCAGAACTTCGCTTGGGGGAGCGCCATTACGTTGGCCGTCAACAAGGTTGGCGAGCGCCTCGTGGCCTTCACTCCTCCCGACGACGACCTTCCGGATGTGTACGAGCTGCCTCCGATGACGCTCAACCTCATCTATTCGCAGAAGCTCTGGAACGGCCTGTCCATGAAGCTGAGCTTCGGCAACCTACTTGACTCCCAGTACGAACGCACCCTCGGCAAAAGCTCCGACATCCTGATGGAGCGCTACAAGAAGGGGCGCAGTGTGGGCCTGTCGCTCAACTACAGTTTCTAGTCTGTCTGTATCGAACTAACCCGATAATAGCAAACACCATATGAATAAGATAGTAATCGCGCTAATGGGTGTGGTCGCCAGCTTTGGCAACCTGGGCGCCCAGACGCCCATCCCCAACAAGATCAGCACCAACCTCACGCTGACGGCCAACAGCGAGTATCTGCTCTCCGGCTACACCTACGTGATGCCCGGCTATACGCTTACAATCGAGCCTGGCGTTACAATATATGCCGAAGAAGGCACCGGTTCCAGCGCTGCAGCCCTGGTTGTCACCCGCGGTGCCCGGATCCATGCCGAAGGCACATCCACCAATCCCATCGTCTTCACCTCGATTCTCGACAAGACCGTGGGCAACCTCGATGCCGACGACACCGGCCTCTGGGGCGGTGTGTGCATACTTGGCAACGGCATCTTGAACTCCAACAAGAGCGGTAGCTTCTCCGGCGACTATCCCACCAACGACATCGAAGGCTTCATCCCGGCCAGCGGCGACGAAGGCCTGATCAACTACGGCGGCAGCGACAACAGCGAAAGCTCCGGCGTGTTCCGTTACGTGTCCCTGCGCCACGGCGGTGCAATCATTTCCGAAGGCAATGAGATCAACGGTCTGACCCTCGGCGGCGTCGGCTCGGGCACGGTCATCGACCACGTCGAAGTGTACGCCAACAAGGACGACGCAGTCGAAATTTTCGGCGGCGCAGTAAGCCTCAGCCACATCATCTGCGCCTTTGCATACGACGACGGTCTCGACCTTGACCAAGGATGGCTGGGCCAGGTGCAGCACCTGTTCGTCATCCAGCGCGCCGGTCAGGGCGGCAACACGGACAAGGGCGACAAGGGCGGTGAATGGGACGGCAACGACAAGCCCACGACCCGCGGCCCCAAGATGCTGCTCCAGCTCGCCAACGCGACCTTCATCGGCATGGGTACAGAGTCCTCCAACACGGCCATCAACATTCGCGCAAACGGAGCCGCAGAGGTGTACAACAGCATCTTCATCGAGTACAACAAGATGCTCCAGATCGACAAGGACAGCGACAGCGCCACCTACAACCGTTTCCTCGCTGGCGAGAGCAAGTTTGAAGGCAACATCTGGTACAGCAGCACCCCGGCCAACAACACCGTGACCGGTCTTGCCGTGACAGGTGAAGCATATTGCAGCCCTCTTGACGCATTCTTCAGCGGTACAAACCAGATTGTTGACCCCGGCCTGACTGTTTCCCGCGTCCTTGGCGCACAGGCTCTCGATGTGCAGCCCGCCCTCAACAGTGCTGCCGTGACAACGGCCACCGCCAATGTGCCTGCCGGTCTTACCAAGACCAGCTACAAGGGCGCCTTCGACCCCTACTACAACTGGGCCACCGGCTGGACCAAGCTCTACAACGACGGCTACTTTGTCGCCAAGGGCACTTGGTTCGACCATCCCGAATGGGGCTGGATCTACCTCGACAGCGGCGCTCTTGAGAATGGCTCCTACGTCTATTTCAAGAACACCGACCAGTGGATCTGGGTTGCCGCTTCCGACGCTTCCGGCTACTGGACCTACCTGTTCAAATAAGCTTCCGATAGCATAGGTTTATACAGGGGATACTCTCCTCTTGCAAAGAGGCCGCCGGTGAAAAACCGGCGGCCTCTGTCATATACGGAATGTCAGGCTTGCATGGTCTCGCAGTCCTGCCTCATGAGGGGTTTGGCCTCCGGCCCTGCGTAGTGCACAGCCCATGCTTCGCTCCTGGCTCCGGCACTTTCCCAGCCTTCGTGGCCGGGCAGGAAGTTTGCCCTTGGGTCCATATATGTGCGGGGAAGGCGGGCCGCTGCGCTATGGTAGTTCAGCGCCGTCTGGTCCGGCCAGCGCCCCGGCAAAAGTCGTGACGGGTCAAAGCTCAATAGCTCCCTGTGCGCCCTCGATAGAACCAGCAGTCCGGCGTTGAAATACGGCTGCAAGGGCTGGGGCAGGGCACTGAAACGCTTTTCCATAGCGGCCATTTCCTCGTCTCTTTTCCACATCTGTTCGCCTGCCGGGTCCGCCACAACGCCTAGGCACTCTTCCGGCACCATTGCGAAAAGGTCGGGGCAGCGCGGCGAAATAATCAGGTCGGCATCGGCGTACAGGATGCGTTCGTATTGTTCCAGCATGGGGCCTATCTGGAACTTCTCAAGGTGCAGGTTCACGCGGGGCTTGCGCCACTGGAGCCGGTGGCGGATGCGCCGCTCGGTAATCGCGATGTAGGTGCAGCCCGTGCGCCGCGCATAGGCCTCGAAAAATGGCCCGGACATGGCCAGCCACTCCGCACCCTGCCTGCCCAGAGCCAGCGTCACAAGTGCCTTCTGCGGCTCTTTGCTGCCTGTTGAAATCTGCTGCTGCATCAGAGCTTTTTCCCGAGAGCCTTGGCTATGGCGGCGCAGGCGCGGTCGATGTCGGCATGTGTGAGCCTTGCCGAAACGGCGGTGCGAATAAGGTCGCGGCCCGGCGGCACGGCTGGCGATATGGCCAGCACTGTGAATATGCCCTCATCCCAGAGCTTCTTCCACACGTAGTATGCCCTCTCGCGGCTGCCCATCACTAGCGGCACGGCGGGCGTCTCGCTGCCCCAGGTGTCCACGCCCAGCGTGGCCAGTTGCTCCTTGTAGTAGCGGGTGTTGTCCCAGAGCCTTTCGATGTGCTCGGGCTCGCTTTGGATCAGGTCCAGAGCGGCTTCTGCGGCGGCGGCCTGCGCAGGAGCCAGAGCGGCGGAAAATATTGTCTGCTTTGAATGGGTGCGCAGGTATTCGATGGCGTCACCGCTGCCCGCCACAAAGCCTCCGGTGCTCGAGAGCGACTTGGAGAGGCTCCCGCAGATTACGTCCACATCGTCGGTCAGGCCGAAGTGTGCCGCCGTTCCACGACCCTTGCCCATCACGCCAAGGCCGTGCGCGTCGTCCATCACGACGAAGCAGCCCCTTGGCCTAGCCACATCCAGCAGGGCGGGCAGGTTGCAGATGTGCCCCTCCATCGAGTACACGCCCTCGACGAGCAGCATCGCGGGCGTCTTTTCCGGCTCCGCAGCGAGCACGTTGGCAAGGTCCGCCGCGTCGTTGTGGGCAAAGCGTTCGTAACGGGCGTTGGACTGTGCCACCCCGCTCCATAGGGAGGAATGCACGTTGCGGTCCACGGCGATGAAGTCCCCGCGCGTGGCAAATGTGGCCGGGGCGCTCATGCAGGAAAGATACCCCGCAGAGCTGAGGTGGCATGCCTCCTTCCCCAGAAACGCGGCCAGCTTTTCCTCAAGCCTTGTGTGATAGGCGCGGCTGCCGTTGGCAAGGCGTGCCCCTGTGGGGCTACTGCCCCATTCGTCAATGGCCTTTCGGGCCGCTTCCACGAGCTTGGGGTGTTCGCCAAGGCCGAGGTAGTCGTTGCTGGCCAGCATGAGCATGTCGCGCCCGTCCACAGTGACCGTGGCCCCCTTTTGCGCCTGTGCGCCGTGATACCAGATGGCGAACTTGCGCCGCATTCGCGTTGCCTCGTCGCTTTCGATGCGGCGGCGTATGGCGCCCTTGTCTGTCTTGCCTTTGAATAGTCCCAGCATTGCCTGATTTTAAGCCTTCGCGGGATGGAGCATCCCATGCCGCTGCGTTCCACTATGTAACGGCGGAAACGGGGAAATGTCGCGCGATCAGAACATTTCGAGCTGTCCGGCCGCGTCTTTGCCGGAGGAGCTGTGTTCGACAAGCCAGCGGAGTGATAGATCTTCGTAACCGGGCAGGCTGCCAAGATGCATCAGCAGCAGCGCGCTGCCCAGCGCGTCGTACAGGGCGCAGTGTGGGCGGCGGCGCTTTTCCGGACAGTGGACGGCGGCCAGTTCATAGAGCCTTTCGCGCAGGCCGAAGGTATCCAGCAGAGAGGACAGGCCGTAGTCGCCAAGGTCGGGGTAAATTACTTCGTACAGGCGCAGGGTGTCGATCCAGGGCCCCCAGTCGGCAAGCTCCGCTCCGGGGCAAATGAAGTCCGGCGAAAGACGGGGGTAGGGCCACTGCGCCTTCAGTAGATGCTTTTCAAAGCCCGCGTTGTGCGCAGAGAGCGTTCCGCTGCCGCGCAGGCTCATGAACAGCTCCATGTCCTCTGCAAATGGCGCAGCGCCTGCCGTTTCCATCCGGCTTAGGCCGTGAACCCGCGTCTCGGCCTCTGGTATGGCGCATATGGGCGCACAGATGCGGGTGTGTGTGCTCAGGATGGTGCCGCCGGACAGGCTTGCCACGCCGTATTCGACTATGCCCGAGGCGCGGCTGCCTTCGAAGTCGATTACTTGCACCGGGCAGTCTGTCCAGTGTCCGTTCATCGACGCCCCAGACGGCTGAAGTCCAATAGGCCGATGCTTATGCGCCCGGAGCTGACGCATTCGCGGTCGCTCTCCACTTCGCCGGGTATGGTGGCCCCGGTGGCGAAGCGGAACCTGAATTCGCCCTCCTTTTCGCTTCTTACGTAGAGGCCGAAAGGCTCCACCGCGGCGGGCAGGGTACGCACGATGGGCGTTGCCGCGTCTACCTTGGGCGGGTAGTTGAGGTTGTGGACAAGATAGCGCTCGCCGGGCAGTTTTACCAGTTCTGCGGCAAAGGCAGCGGCGTGCCGGGCGATGTTGCGCACGTCCCCTTCCAGCTCTTCTGGCACGTTAACGTTGTCCTCGTGCAGGCGGGCGAAATACTGCGGAGGTACCATCACGGACACCGCCAGCGCTGGCAGGCCCCACATCGCTCCCTCTATGGCTGCGCCGAGGGTGCCGGAGCAGAGGATGAAGGGCACCCCGGCGTTGTAGCCGATGTTCATGCCGCTTATCACGATGTCGGGCCTGCGCTCCAGCAGGTGGTCTAGGGCGATGTTGATGCAGTCCGTGGGGGTGCCGTCCACGCTCCATGCCGGGACGCCCATTCCGTCCACTCTTGCCGTCTGTACGGGGGTGCGGCGGCTCATGGCACGGCCTATCCAGCTCTGCTCGCGCAGGGGGGCGGCCACGATAACGTCAAAATGTTCGGGCAGGGCTTCGACAAGGGCGCGCAGGTAAAAGCTGCCTATGCCGTCGTCGTTGCTTACAAGGGCGAGGGGCTTGCTCATCGTCGTTGTGTTACTGAAGGCCCTGCTGCTGGAACAGGCGCTGAAGCTCCATCTGGAACTCGCGCACGTCTTCCTGCACGGGGCGGTAGTTCTTGTCCGCGCAGTCGAGGCCGAGGCGGCCCATCTGGTCCAGATACCACTTGGCGGACACTCCGTCGCTGAATGTGACCTGTCCGCTCATCATGGTGCCGGGCATCTTCAGGCGGTCCACGCTTACGCTGACGCCAGCGGGCAGCAGTTCTTCCACCTCGTCGGCTTCTTCCGGCTCCACTTCGGCAGGTTTTGGCTGCGGCGTGGCCTTGGCGGGGCTGCCCAGCTCTATGTTGTTGTCGTCCAGAAAAAAGCGCAGCTGCATGTAGGTCATGCGGATGTCCAGATCCCGTTCGAGCTGCTTCTGTATTTCCGAGAGTCCCTTGCCGGAGGCTGCCCAGCCGCGTACAAGCTCTGTCTGTTCTTGTGTAAGTGCCATTGCTGTTGGTGGGGGGGATTGTTGTGGCTGGTCGGGCATAAGGTCAAGCGCCCTGACGCCTTCCTGCGCATTGCCGCGTACATAAAAAAGGAAAGGCCCGGCGATAACCCCGAAACACCGGACCTTTCCTACCAGTAATCCCGAATCCGAGATTCAGAGATTGTGTTTTGTTCCCCTATGGAGAGCTAGTCTCCGTCTGCCCCAAGTTGATGCAGCACTTGTACCAATTACCTCATAGTTGGGATTATGGGCGATTTTTGTTAGCCCTGTTCTCATGCGTGTCCGGTGGACGCACGAGGGCGTTATGAGCTGCGCATTTCTGGCCAGCTCGAACAAATCGCGCGAGAGTTGTTGAATGGCAGGCAAATTATGCCTACATTAGCGACTTGACCGGACAGGGAATCGCCCAAGCCCATGCCCTTCGAAAAAATCCTAGTTCTCGACGACGAGCCGATTGTTTGCCGCACGCTTCAGAGCCAGCTGCGGCGCAAGCGGTACAATGTGGCTGCTGTGGCCAGCATTGCCGAGGCGGAGCGCGTGCTCGCAGCCGATCATTTCGACATGCTCTTCATGGACCTGCGTCTGCCCGATGGCGACGGAACCCAGCTATTGGAGAGGGTGGCCAAGCAGCCGGACGCGCCTTTTGTCGTCGTAATGACCGGCTACGCCACAGTGGAGAGCGCCGTCAACTGCATGAGGCTCGGCGCCTTCGACTATATTATCAAGCCTTTCTCCAACAGTCAGATAGAGATTACTATCCGCAAGGCCGAGCAGTACCACCACATACTGAACGTGGCGCGCTTCTTTGCCAAGGAGGACTTGAATGACACGGAGATAATTGGCGAGAGTCCTGCCGTCCGCAAGGTGCGAGAGCTTATCGAGCGCGTGGCCCGCACCCATGCCACGGTGCTTATTCAAGGCGAGAGCGGCACGGGTAAGGAGCTTATCGCCAACGAGATACACAAGCTTTCGCCGCGTTCTGGCGCGCCCTTCATCCGGGTGAACTGCGCGGCCATTTCCGAGACACTCATAGAGAGCGAGTTTTTCGGGCACGAGAAAGGTGCCTTCACCGGGGCCACGGCGCGGCGCGAGGGGCGCTTCGAGTTGGCGGACGGGGGCACGATATTGCTCGACGAAATAAGCGAGATTTCCCTGCCCCTTCAGGCCAAGCTCCTGCGCGTTCTTCAGGAAAACCAGTTCGAGCGGGTGGGGGGCAACAGTACCCTCCAGGTCGATGTGCGCGTCATTGCTACTACCAACCGCAAGCTCGTCAAGAGCGTGGAGAAGGGCGAGTTCCGCGAAGACCTTTACTACCGCCTGAATGTGTTCCCGATACATAACCCGCCCTTGCGCGAGCGCAAGGAAGACATTCCGGGGCTTGCCCGCGCATTTGTCGAAAGGGCCGGGCGCAAGCACGGGGTAAAGGTGCGGGGCCTTTCCAATGCCTCGATGGCGAGCCTGCTTCGCCACGACTGGCCGGGCAATGTGCGCGAGCTTCAGAACATGATAGAGAGGGCGGTGATACTCACGGGCAGCGATGCCCTTATCGAGCCGCCATCGCTGGGGCTCGGCGGGCAGGAGCATGGCGAGGAAGCCGCGCCTCATGCTCCGCAAGGTAGTCAGATGATACTTTCTGACGAGATTCTGCCTATGGAGGAGGTTGAGAAGAGCTGCATTCTCAACGCCTTGCGCGTCTGCGGGGGCAATCGTACCCATGCGGCAAAGGCTCTTGGCATATCTCTTCGAACGATGCGCAACAAGATCAAGGCCTATCGAGAGAGCGGTATGGACCTGCCAGAGCCTGCCGCCGGTGCCGACGATGGCGAGGAGGCATGAGGTACAGTGAGGCGGAGCTATAATCCATGTCACCGATGAGTCAGTTTGAGAAGAACATCAATGCCGACTACCTTCGCCGTTCTGGCGATGCCTTGCAGGGGCTTAAGCAGCTTAGCTACTCGCTTATGAACCTGCCGGAGGCGGAGCGTGTGCTGGATGTTGGCTGCGGAGTGGGGCTGGATCTTGCACCAATGCTCGCGCGTATGCGCGGCGATGGTGTGGTGACGGGGCTGGACCTTTCCGAAAAGATGCTGGCTGAGGCAGCACGACTCGTCATGGAGCAGGGCTTGGAGGAGCGCATAGAGCTGGTGCGTGCTTCGGCGATGAAGCTGCCCTTCGCCTCGGGGTACTTCGACGCAGTGCGTGCGGAGAGGCTTTTTCAGGTAATATCGCCTGAGCAGTGCCCACCGCGTGAACTGCTTGGCGAGCTACTGCGGGTTGTTCGTCCTGGCGGTCGCATCGTTCTGGCGGATACGGACTGGGCAAGTGCCTCTCTGGACTTTCCCGACATCGAGCTTGAACGGCGTATGATGGACTTTTTTGCCCGCCGTTGCAGACCGAGCGGTTTTGCGGCGCGGCAGTTTCGCGCATGGCTCTTGGACGAGGGCTTGCATGAGGTGGAGATTCACATTTTGCCTCAGCCCATGTTCAGCATGGAGAATTGTCCCCTCTGCGCATGGCTGGCCGATGAGGCGCTCCGGCAGGGCCTTGTCGGCGAGCGGGAGGCCCGCCTATGGATGGGTCACATATCCGAACGCAGCGCGGCAGGCAGTTTCTATGCCTGTGCTAACATGCTCGTTGTGGCGGGGACTCTTGTCCGTTGAGGCTCAGCGCTGGCCTACCAGTTGCGCCTGTTGACGAGCAGTCCGTACAGTCCCGCCAGTAAAGACAGGGAAGAGGCTGCGGCCAGAGGCATGGTGCAAAGGTAGAACTTCATTATGAAGCGTGTCTCATAGCGGTATTCTCCCAGCATAAGCCAGACAACGAAGAGTATCGCAAACCCAGCTATTGCCCCCGCGCACAGGCCGTAGGACTCTGGCTTGGACAGGCTTTTGAGGAAGCGTGTCGTCGATTCCGCCAGCCGTATAAACAGGTTCGCGGGAGGGTCTATCGGGGCCTTGGCCTGGCTTTCCCCTTGCGGGGCTGCCCGGTCGTCTGGTAGCGCAGAACGTCGGGAGTGGGGCATGTTATCAATATCGTCGGCGCTGCTTTATTGATAATAGGGGCAACGTTCTTTGTTACCAACTTGAGTAGTTGTAGCTGAGTCGGATAAAGTGCCTCCGATGGCAGATCTTGACGAAATTGTAAGCTATTGCGACCAGAGGCTGGGCATGGCCCGGATACGGGACTTCAAGGGGGCCGAGAATGGTCTTCAGGTGGCTAACAATGGGCGCGTGTCGCGCATCGGGGCGATTGTCGATGCGGGGCTTTTCCCCTTTCGCGAGGCGGCTGCGGCAGGGGTGGATTTGCTGCTTTGTCACCACGGGATGTTCTGGGATGCTCCGCGCCCAGTTGTCGGCCCGGTCAGGGAGAAGCTCAAGACGCTCTTTGACGCCAATATTGCCCTTTACTCCTGCCATCTGCCTTTGGATGCGCATCCTGAGCTTGGCAACAACGCCCAGATTGCCCTGAAGCTTGGCATGGAAGTGGAGCTTTGGGTGATGGATTACGAGGGTACTCCGATGGCTCCGCTCTGCCGTTGCGGGCATGGCAGGCTTGCCCTTCTTCAGGCGCTGGAGGGATTGTTTCCGAGGGTGACTCCGCTTCTGTATGGGAGCGAGAGGCCGGATAAGCTCTGCATAGTTAGCGGCAGCGGCAGCCAGACCTTGCCAGTCTTGCGTGCGGCCGGGGCCGACACCTTGATTACGGGCGAGCTGAAGCAGGCCAGCTTCAACGTGGCTCAGGAGCTGGGCCTGAACGTCTTTGTCTGTGGCCATTACGACACCGAGGTTTTCGGTGTGCGCGCGCTGGCGGCGGAGCTTTCGCAGAGGTTTGGCCTGCCCTGGCAGTTCATCCACACAGGTTGCCCGCTCTGACAGGCAATGTCTTCCTAGACCAGCTGTATGCCAAGCTGGCGCATCAGCCAGAATACCAGATCTTGCAGCTCTCTTGGCGATACGCTGTGAGGCATCGGGTAGTTGTGCCACTCTATGTCCAGCCCCGCTTCGCGTATCACATCGCGGGAGTTGCTGGCGAGGGCGGGGGGCACCACGTCGTCCCAGTCTCCGTGGCCCATGAACAGGGCGGGGGCTGTCTCGGGGGCAAGTTGTGCTGGCAGGCCGCTCTGGCCTGATTTGGCAAGCAGGTAGCCTGATAGGGCCACTATGCCTTTTATGGGCACGGGTGCGTCGTAGCCGCAGTGAAGGCTGATCGCCGCACCTTGGGAGAAGCCGCCAAGGAATATGGGCAGGCCGGGGTTGCGGGCTTGCTCCTCCTCCAGGAGGCTGCGGATGTAGATTTTGGTCCGTTCCACACTCTGCCAGTCCACGCCGTCGGCACGGGATAGGTCTGTCAGGTCGTACCATGCAGGCATCGGCATTCCGCCATTGATCGTGACCGGCATTGATGGGGCATGAGGCAGCACCCAGCGCATTGGAAGAACAGGCAGGAGCTGGCGCGCGATTGGTTCAAAATCGTGCCCGTTGGCGCCCAGTCCGTGCAGGAACACAATCACGGCAAGCGGCGCCGTTCCGGTAGGTTCTACAATGACGCTTTTCACAGGCTCGCAGAGCATATGACAAATGCCTGCCGCGCAAGCAGCAAAAAGTGGGCGCGATTTTTCTTCTGGCCAAGGAACCGAAGTTCCTCTTAGCGGGTCGCAATGTCCGTACAACAAGAACCCGTCCTCGGAAGGACGGGTCCCATTTTGGGGTAACGCAGGAGTTGGCTAAAAGCCTCGTTAAAGGCTGGCCTCTACTTAAATCGCGCGCGCCTGTGCGTGTCAATGCGTTTTTGCTGAATTTTGTACGATTTTACCGATTTTTCTTCATAGGTATTTACGTATGGCCAGGTCTAATAGCTGTTTATTTGTCGTTAACTGAAAATACGCGTGTCTAGGCATGGTTTGTTATGAAAACGTCAAAGCTGAGCCTGCGTATTAGTGTGAATTGCCTAGTTCCGTTATTCTGATTGATTAACAGTAGATATGGCGGTGGGTAAATCAGTGCTTGTTGTGGATGACGACGACCTGTGTCGCCGCGCCTTGCTGTCGCTGGTTGCGGAGTTCACTGTCGGGCAAATCACCGAGGCTAGCGATGGGTTCGAGGGGCTGCAAAGTTACATGGACTCTCAGCCCGATGTCGTGTTTTTGGATATCAACATGCCGCGCATGGACGGGCTGGAAGCATTGAAGCGCATACGCGAGGCCAACAAGCAGGCCAATGTGGTTATTGTGTCCTCGCAGGCGACGAGGGGGTTGGTGTTTCAGGCCATGCGCCTTGGGGCGCGGCACTACATTCGCAAGGATCTGCCAAGGGAGTGTCTTCGCCCCATGATTAAGCAGCTAATGGCCCCGTAGGGCTGGTAGATTGTCGCGGATATTGCTACTGTGCAATGGCTTGCTTGCGTAGGCCCAGCAGGTATTCCACGTTGCCTTCGGCCCCTTGGATGGGGCTTTCGACGATGCCTATTTCGCTACTGCCGGGTAGCTCCGCCTTTGCGAAAGAGCGGATTTTTTCAACCATGTCGGCGCGCAGGCCCTCGTCCCTAATCACGCCTTGATAGCGGTCGGCGTCCTTTTTTCCGACTTCGAACTGCGGCTTAATCAGACAGACGAGGAAGCCGCCTGTTTTTAACGCTGGCCATACCGATGGAAGAACGGCGGTAAGCGAGATGAACGAAAGGTCCATCACCACGGCGTCGTAGGCCGGGTGGGGCAGGGTGGATACGTCCAGATGTCTGGCGTTAATCCCCTCGAAGTTCTTTACGCGGGGATCGTTTACGAGGCGGCTGTGGAGCTGTGCGCGGCCTACGTCGATGCATGTGGCCTCGGCAGCGCCGTGTTGCAGGGCGCAGTCGGTGAAGCCGCCCGTCGAGGCACCAACGTCCAGTACCAGTGCTCCGCTTATGTCCTGCGGGAAGGCCTTTAAGAAGCCCTCCAGTTTTTCACCCCCGCGGCTGACAAAGCGTGGCGGCTGGAGTAGCTCCAGTTCGATGTTGTCGGGGAAAGTGTGGCCGGGCTTGTCGAGGGTTGTCGTGCCGCTTCGCACCTTGCCCGCTATTATGAGCAGTTTGGCCTGCGCGCGGCTCTCCGCCAGACCTCTTACCGTCAGAATTTCGTCTAGGCGCATCTTGCGCGCCTTGTGGCTATTGCCATCCTTCATCGCCTCATTCTTGCAGGCTGGCGAGGTCTGGGCAACGGCGAAAATGCCATTGCGAGCTGGTGGCTTCCGAAGTGGCTTCGGGAGTGGAATAAAAATGCTTTTTGAGCACGTATTTTTATGAATGAAACTTGACCGCGGGGGCGTTGTGGGGCAAAGTGGGATGAAATGGGAGCAGTGTCTGCGCATTTATGGTTCCGCGCCGTTCCGTCGGCCAAGTGAGCCTGAGTGAGCCGCCTGTTCCAGACCCACCCCTTCGCGCTTCCCTTCAGTCTGTCCTCCCCGTGGAAAAGAGGCCCATCACCTACGTCAGCAACTTCCGCCATTCTCTGGATGCGCGGGGTCGTGTGACTGTGCCCTCCTCCTGGCGTGTGGATGGCGACGAGGGCAACTACTACATGGCTTGGAGGCACCCGGATGGCTGTCTCGCGCTGTTCCCCCCGGACATGCAGCAGGAGCTGGTGGACAAGATCAAAAATTCCCAGCAGTCCGACCTCAAGGCGCAGGCTCTTCTGCGTCAGCTCTTCGGCAACGCGGCCATGCTCGGCTGCGACAAGCAGGGCCGCATCCTGCTTAACGAGAGCCTCTGCAAACAGGCCGGAATCAGCAAGGACGTGGTCCTCGTCGGCCTTGGGCGCAACTTTCAGATCTGGGCCGCCGAAAAGTGGAACCCGCCGGAATTCGACTTCCTTGAGGCCATGAAGGACCTCGGAATCTAACACTTTGCCTTAAAACCCTTTACACGCAACTTTCCAACCACCCCAATCACCATGATCGACCGCTTGTATGATACCGGGATGCTGATGAGCGGCGAAGTCAGGCACTACAATGCCTGGGAACACCCCACCATGCCCCGCCTCCGTGCGACGCAGCCCATAGGCCAGCGCCGTCAACCCATATCGCCGTCGCGCAAGAGGGGCTACGTGGCCCTGTTGCTCGACGTACTGCGTTCTAAGTAAGCGTTTCTTTTCCTCGATGAATTCCTTGGTGCCAGAGCGCCCGTTGCGAGAGCGGCGGATGCGAAGGCTTCGCCGCCCTGCGGCGGAGGGCACCAGTTTGTGCCGCAATACCGCCATGAGCGAAGGACATATTCCAGTGCTGCTTGAAGAGTGCATGGAGCTGCTGGGCCGGGCCGGTCTGGACAGGGTCTCTGCGCGCGTTCTTGACTGCACTTTTGGCGGAGGCGGGCACAGCGGGGCCATTCTGGAACGCTTCCCCGCTTGCAGACTCACGGCCATTGACCGCGACCCGGAGGCGGCTCCCCGCGCCGAGATTCTGAAGGGACTATTCCCGGATCGCTTCAGCTTTGTCGATTCCAACTTTGGCGAACTGCCCCGGCTGGACCTCGGCGGGGAATTCGACGCCATACTCTTTGACCTTGGCGTATCCTCCTACCACTTCGACACGCCCGGCCGCGGCTTCTCGTTCCGTTTCGACGCGCCGCTGGACATGCGCATGAACCCAAGGGAAGGGCGTAGCGCGGCCGAGTTCCTCGAAAGGGCATCTCGCGTAGAGCTCGTGCGCGCAGTGCGCGACTATGGCGAGGAAAAACGCTGGCGCAGGGTTGTGCAACTTATCGAAGAAGCGCGCGGCAGCGGTCTTTTGGCCCGCACGGGCAGCTTCTGCACCCTGCTGCAAAGGGTGCTCGGCGCACCGCGTCCCGGACGCATACACCCGGCAACACAGATATTTCAAGGCCTGCGCATAGCGGTCAACGGCGAGATGGACGCGATGGAAAGCGCCCTGCCCGCCGCCTTCGATCGGCTTCGCAGCGGCGGCGTCATGGCCGTTATCAGCTTCCACTCGCTCGAAGACAGGATAGTCAAGCGCCAGTTCCGGCGCGAGGCTGGCCTGCCCGAAAGCCGCGAGGACAACACTCCGCAGCAGAGCCGTCAAAGGCGTGCCGAGCTGCTAACCAACCGACCCATAACCGCATCCAAGGCGGAACAGGAGCACAATCCACGGTCCCGCTCCGCCAAACTGCGCGCTCTGCGCAGAATATGAACCAAGCGCCGCAACTTGAGGCAACGCCATGAAGAAAACGACCCATACCCGCAATCCCCAGGACAGTATCTACATCTACCGCATCGCCACCCTGATGGCTCTGAACCTTCTCACCGCCACGGCAGGAGGACTGGGGATGCTCTGGATGAGGCAGGAGATATCCGCCAGCGCGGACAACATCCGTCAGACCCAGCTAGCCATAGCCGACACGGAGCGCCGCCTGCAGTACGTAAATGTGCAGATTGCCGAAGCCACCTCTCCCGAAGTGCTGAAAAGACGCATCGCAGAGCTGGCCCTCGACCTGCGCCTGCCCGCCAGCGGGCAGACCGTGCAGATGGGCGAACTGCCCGCCATAGTGGTGAACAGCCCTGCCGAGGTCGAAACCCAGACACCGGCCCTTCGCAGCTTTGAACTTGCACTCCTGAAGGGAGGAGCCGCTTCCGGCAAGTGATACCATGAGTCCCGCCTTCATAGCCCGCTGGCGCTTTGCGCTCGTCTTCGCGACGATAGCGGCGGGCTATTGTGGCATCGTGGTACAGTTGTACCACTTGCAAATTGTTGACGGTCCGCGAATAGCATCCCTTGCCGAGAATGCCCGCGAAAGGGTTCAGCCCCAGCGTGCAAGGCGGGGCGACATAAGCGACAGTCGCGGCCACCTTCTGGCCGCAACACGCCCGGTAATAGAGCTGGGTGTGGACCCCGAACGTTTCCGCCCCGAGGACGAGGGCAAGCTGGCGGGGCTTGCCGCGTTGACAGGCGTGCCAGCGGCCACATTGCTAGAACTCTGCCAGCCGGGCGTTTACAGCGTGGGAGAGCTTGGCGAAGTGCGCAAGGTGCGTTGGCGCAAGATAAGTGATGCTGTTAGCGATTCCACTTACGACAAGATACGCGCCTTGGACATCCCGGCCGTGTACGGCAACCGCAAATACGTGCGCGAATATCCTTCGGGCATTGCGGCGGCCCATGTGCTCGGCTTTGTGAACAAGGAAGAGGCAGCAGTCACGGGCTTGGAAAACCAGCTCGACTACTACCTGCGCGGGCAGGACGGATGGCGCGAGATAGAGACCGACGCCCGGCGCAAGGAGATGACCCAGTTCGCCAAGCGAGAGGTAAGCTCTCGCGACGGGTTGAATGTGGAGCTGACAATTGACCTGGTCATCCAGAACATGGCCGACCGCGAGGTGGCCCTGCTCGTGGAGCGCTACAAGCCCGATTCGGTCGTAATCATTGTCTCCGACCCTCGCAACGGCGACCTTCTGGCCATGTCAAGCTGGCCGAACTTTGACCCCAATCGCTACTGGGAAAGCCCTGTGGACAATCTGCGCAACAGGGCGATTACGGACGTTTACGAGCCGGGTTCGACTTTCAAGATAGTGCCCGTTGCAGGGGCAATGGAAGAGCGCCTTGCAAGGCCCGGAACCCTAGTGGATTGCAAGTCCTCCACAGTCGAATACAACGGGCGCACGGTGCGTTTGCCCCGCGACGATCACGACATGGGCGGCATTGTCCCGCTGGAAACAGTTGTCGCCAAGTCCAGCAACCGCGGCGCAGCCCAGCTAGCCATCAAGATGGGTGCAGCCCGCTTTCTCGACTACGTGTACAGCTTCGGATTTGGCAAGAAGACCGGTGCCTTTGGCCCCGCAGAAGTTAGCGGCATAGTCCATCCCTTGAACAAGTGGGACGGGCTGACGATCAGCCGTATGCCAATGGGGCACGCCGTATGCGTCACAGCCGTGCAGATGCACTATGCGATGAGTTCCGTGGCAAGCGGGGGCCTTCTGATGCAGCCCCGCCTTGTGCGCCGCGTCTATGACCGCGACGGCAGCACGGTGTTCACCTTCAGCCCCAGCGCGCGCAACCGCGTGATGAGCGAGACCACGGCACGCCAGCTATCGGAAATGCTGGAAAAAGTCCCCACAAGCGAAGGCACCGCCGTGCGCGCCGAAATCAAGGGCTATCAGGTGGCAGGCAAGACCGGCACCTCGCAGAAAATCGAGAACGGCCAGTACTCGCGCAAGAAGCACGTGGCCACGTTCAGCGGTTATTTCCCAGCCAGCGATCCGCAGATAGCCATCACCGTTGTCGTGGACAACGGCCACCGCCCCGACGGGGGTGTAAACTACGGCGGCTTTGTAGCCGCGCCCGCCTTTAAGGAAATCGCACAGCAAATCATCCAGTACATGGCGATGGAACCGCCTGACTCAACAAAGGGTGGAATGCTTGCGGGCACACAGGCGGCGAAATGACAGCTTACACCACAATCAGCAAGACGGCACAGACACAGTTCACACAGCAAAGACAAAGCGGCCTCTGGCATTCCGGGGCTGCACTCTGCGGCGGACTGGTGCTGAACAGAGGCATGAACCCGGATATACGCACGCTTTTCGAAGGGCTTGATGCGCAATTTGTACAGACAGGCAGCCAGCCCAAGGTCAACGCCCTGTGCACGGACAGTCGCCGGGTGTCGCCCGGAGCGCTGTTCTTTGCCCTTGGCGGCACGCGCACCGACGGCAACATGTATGTAGAAGAGGCCATACACCGTGGGGCTGCTGCGATAGTGTCCGAAAGCCCCTCGGCACTAATGCCACCGCGCGTGACCTTCATCCAGACAGGCAACGCGCGCCGTCTGATGGCCGAAGTGGCCGCCCGCTTTTACGGACACCCCGAGAAGGCGCTGGAATTGGTCGGCATCACGGGTACAAACGGCAAAACGACGATCAGCACCCTGTGCAGACACCTTCTGGAATGCGCCGGGCGGCGCACGGGCCTTCTCGGCACAGTGGCCTACGTGATGGGCCGCCGTTCCCTGCCCGCTGCCCGCACTACGCCAGAGGCAATGGAGCTATGCAGTATGCTGGACCAGATGCGCGCCGAGGGCTGCACGAGCGCCGTCATGGAGGTAAGCTCTCACGGCATAGATCAGAACCGTGTATGGGGCCTTCCCTTCCGCATAGCCGCCTTTACCAACCTGACCCAAGACCACATCGACTATCACAAGACGATGGAATCCTACTTCGAGGTCAAGGCACGCCTTTTCAACGGGCATACGGGCTGCGCGCCACAGGTGGCCGTGATCAACATAGACGATGCCTGCGGGCGCAGGCTTTGCTCGAAGCTCGCCCCCGGCACACGCCTTGTGCGCTACGGCGAGAGCCTTGCGGCGGACTTCCGCGCAGATGCTCTTTCGATGTCGGAAAAAGGCACCCGCTTTGTCCTGCACTGCCCCGAGGGTAGCATCCAGGTGGAAAGCCCCCTGCTTGGCCGCTACAACGTGAGCAACGTGCTCTGCGCGCTGGCCATTGTGAACGCTGCGGGAATATCGGTGAGTGACGCAGTGGACGCCTTGCGCCTTTTTCCGGGGGTGCCCGGCAGGATGGAACGTATCGACTGTGGGCAGGGCTTCAACGTGCTCGTCGATTATGCGCACACGCCCGACGCCCTTCACAACGCCCTTTCGATGCTGCGCCCGATTACAAGGGGCCGCGTGTTGGTCGTCTTTGGCTGCGGAGGCAATCGCGACCGCGGCAAGCGCCCCCTCATGACCCGTGCCGTGCAGGTGGAGGCAGACGAGGCATGGGCCACGGCGGACAACCCCCGAGGCGAGCAACTGTCGGAGATATTTGCCGACATGAAGGGCGGAGTCATCCGGCCGGACGCCATCCACTGGGTGGAGGACCGTCGCAGAGCCATACATCTGGCGCTTGCCGCCGCTAGGGATGGGGACTCCGTGCTCATAGCGGGCAAGGGGCACGAGGCGTACCAGGAGTTTGCCGACACCGTATCGACCTTCGACGACCGCGTCACAGCGCGCGAACTTCTGCGCCTTGGCAGGACCGGTGGTGTGGATTATGTCGGCCTCGGTGCGTAGGCTCTTCAACATGGACGGGGCTGGACGGCCCGGTACCGGGAAATATACAGATGCAGGCGCTGGATGCAGTTCAGATTGCGGCTTGGGCGAAGGGACGCTGGTTCCGCGCTCCCGCGCCAGCCTGCGTACAGGGCATCTGCATGGATAGCCGTTCTGTTAAGCCGGGCGATATGTTCATAGCCCTGCGCACGGGGAAAAGAGACGGGCACGAGTTCCTGCAAATGGCCGAGAGCAACGGCGCCGCGGCTGCCCTTGTCGAGCGCGAGAGTATGGCAACGGGGTTGCCGCAGCTCATAGTGTCGGACACTCTCGAAGCCCTGCACCTGATAGCTTCTGGCATCCGCACTCAGTTCAAGGGGCGCATAGCCGCAATTACGGGTAGCTGTGGCAAGACTTCGACCAAGAATCTTCTTGCGTTGCTCCTTGGCGAAGGAGTGTTGGCCACAGAGGGCAATCTCAACAACTACATCGGGATGCCCCTTACGCTCTGCCGTCTGCGTGCCGGGCACAGGGCCGCCGTTGTGGAGCTTGGCATAAGCCTCAAGGGCGAGATGGAGCCGTTGGCCCGCATACTCAGGCCCGACCTTGCGATAGTGACGAGCGTTGCGCCCGCCCACCTTGAGGGCATGGGCAGCTTGGCCGGTGTTGCCGAGGAAAAGGCGGCGCTGCCGGGAGTAATGGGCCGGAACGGCTACGCGTATTTTCCAGCATACTGCTTGCAATGGGAGCCATATCGTGAACTTCGCTGCAAGGTGCGTGTGACGGCCAGCATGGACGAGGACACCCCGGAATTGCCGGGCGCAAACTACTCGCTCGTGCGTTACCAGACCTTTCATTCTCCGGACGCCGGGCGCAGCGACATGCTGCTCTACCGTGGCGGGGAGGAGAACTTCTGTCGCTTCACTCTGCCGAGGCTTTCGCTGGGTATGCGCTCGAACGCCGCGCTGGCCTTGTCTGTCGCTCTGGATATGGGAGAGAGCGAAGAGGCTCTGCGCGAGCGTTTGCCCTTGTGGAAGCCTGCCAGTATGCGCGGAGAGATTCGCAGCCTTGGCGCCGTGGACTACTGCGTGGACTGTTACAACGCCAATCCGGCCTCGATGCTGGACTCTGTGCGTCTATTTCGCGAGAGTTACCCGAGGGGGCCTCGCCTGTTCCTTTTTGGCAGCATGAACGAGCTTGGCGTGGAGGCTGCCGCCCTGCACTGGAAGCTGGGGCGCGAGATAGGCGCAGAGGCGCAGGACCGCTTCTGCCTTGTCGGGCCGCACGCGCAGGCACTCTGCGGCGGCTTGTTGGAAGCCGGTGTTCTTGCCCGCTCAATCTGCGTGGCCGCCAGCATGGACGAGGCCCGTGCCGTGCTTGATACTTTTCGCCAAGGCAGCGGCGCAGCCCTCATCAAGGGCAGCCGTTCCTATCAGCTCGAAGAGCTTCTACCGCCAGAACTTTCACAACAAGCGAGTCACCAGTGCTGACATACCTTCAATACCTTGCCGACGAGCAGTTCCTAAGCCCTCTGCGCCTATTCCGCTACATCACGGTGCGCAGCGTGGGGGCCGCAGCCACGGCTTTGCTCATTTCATTTATCATCGGCCCCTGGCTGATAGCGAAGCTGCGAGACTTCAAGGCGAACCAGTCCTTCCGCACCGCGTCAGAGCTTGGCAAGCTGGCCGAATTGCACGGCAAGAAAAAGGGCACGCCAACGATGGGCGGCCTTATGATATTTATCTCGGTGTTTACGAGCACCCTGCTCTGGGCGCGGCCCAATGTGTACGTGGTGACGGCTCTGTTCGTATATGCTGGGCTGACGGTGGTCGGCTTTCTCGACGACTACCTGAAGATCAAGTTCCGCAACAGCAAGGGGCTTTCGGGACGCTACAAGCTGATGGGGCAGGGACTTATCACCATCGGAGCCATGTTGCTATTGCTCAACTTCGGCGATCTATTCTCCGGGGCCGAGATGAAGGGCAGCTACGTGGCCGAGTGTGCCCGGCAGCTCTGGGTGCCCTTTCTAAAAGAGCCGCTTCTTGCCGTCATGCCGCTGACGCTTATGGCGGTGTTTCTTTTCTTTGTGCTGGCAGGTTCGTCCAACGCCATCAACCTTACAGACGGCATGGACGGTCTTGCCATCGGCTGCACGGTGACGGCGGCCATGACCTTCGGCATCATGTCCTACGCAACGGGGCACAAGATCGTGGCCGATTATCTCCTGCTCCTGCCCTTGCCCGGGACGGGAGAACTTGCCATACTCTGTGCTGCTCTTGTGGCGGGCAGTCTGGGTTTTCTCTGGTACAACGCGCACCCCGCGCATGTGTTCATGGGCGACACCGGCTCTCTGGCCATCGGGGGCCTTGTCGGAATAATTGCCTTCATGATTCAGCAACCCTTTACGCTGGTCATCGTGGGCGGTATTTTCGTGATGGAGGCTGGCTCTGTCATCATACAGGTGTTCTCCTTCAAGAGCACGGGTCGCAGGGTGTTCCTCTGTTCGCCCATACATCACCACTTTGAACTCAAGGGCTGGGCCGAGACGCAGGTCGTGGTCCGCTTCTGGATACTCTCGCTAATTTTCGCCGTCTGCGGACTGGCGACTCTCAAGCTTCGATGAACTTTTCCGTGGAACTGAGTCCAAGAATGCGCGAGCTGCTGGCAAGGCCGGTGGCCGTGTTCGGCGCTGGAGTCAGCGGCCGGGCCGTTGCGGGCTTGCTTGCGCGAATAGGGGCTCAGTGGGTGTTTTACGATACCAAGGGGCGCAACAATGTGCGCGAGTTCGGCCCGCAGGAGGCCGCAGGGCATGGGCTGGTGGTGTACAGCCCCGGCTTTGCCGAAGATCATCCCTGGCTTTGCGCTGCACGGACTGGCGGCTGCGTCACCCTTGGCGAGATGGAGTTTGCCTTCCGCTTCTGGCACGGGCCGCTTGTCTGCATTACGGGCAGTAACGGCAAGACAACGATTACGGAGCTAGTCACGAGCCTCTTAAACAGCGGTTCCCGCAAGGCGCTGGCCGTGGGCAATATCGGCAGGCCTCTCTCGGATGTGGCCCTGCGTCCGGAATGTGCGGACCGCACGGCGGTATGCGAGATTAGCTCGTTTCAGGCTGAGAGTCTGGACCGTTTCCGCGCCGATGCGCTCATATGGGTGAACTTTTTCAACAATCATCTGGACCGGCACGGCGATTTGCGCGGCTACTTCGCCGCAAAGTGGAAGCTCGTCGAGCGCCTGCGCGGGCGGGAACTTGTGGTCGGGCGCAGCGTGGCCGATGCTGCCGAACGCTTCGGATACGTGCTGCCGGACTTTGCGCAGGTGGTGGACGCGGATAGCTACGTGCCCTGGCCGATGCCGCGCACAAGCGCCTTTTTCCCGAAGCGTCCTGCGGAGAATCTGCTGCTAGTGCGCCGCTGGTGGGCCACGGCGGGGCAAGATCCGCTCGCCGTCCGCAAGGCTGCGGAAGCACTTGGCCCGCTTCCGCACAGGCTGAACGCCGTGCCTGCTCCGTCGGGCAAGATCACTTTTTGGAACGATTCCAAGGCCACCAATCATCAGGCCTGCATCGGCGCGCTTGAGAACTTTGAAAACAAGGTCCTCTGGATTGGCGGAGGGCGCGACCGTGGCGAAAAGCCCGAAGAGCTGGCAGAGGCGATTGCGCCGCGCCTTCGCATGGCCTTTGTCACGGGCGAGACTGCCCCGCTGCTCGCGGCCCGCTTTGGCGAACTGGGCGTCCCCTGCACAGTGTGCGAAGGGCTTTCGCAGGCCGTCCAGGCCGCGTGGGAAAACGCCTTGCCAGCCGACGACATCATATTTAGCCCCGGTCATTCAAGTCACGACAGTTTCCGCGACTACAACGAGCGCGGGAACTATTTCGAGTCCTGCGTGGCCAAGCTCGGCGACCGCGTGTGGCCGCCTTCCGATCACCCGTCCGCACTAAGATAACTTCATAACAGGTACAGAGAGAGACATGAAAAACAAACGCTTTCTAGGGCTGGTGTTGGCAGCCCACATAGCAATTGCAGGCACCCTGCTCGTGCAGCCCGGTTGCCAGACAACGCAGCCCAAGCCTCCGGCCCCAGCCCCGGCCCCCGCGCCCGCACCGGCGGACGATACTCCGCTTGCCCAAGGCGCGCCGCGCCCGATCAACCCCGCCTTCAACGCCGGGGCCGCAGGGCGTCAGGCCCCGCTGCGCCCGGAAGAGTTCCAGCCCGGCGCTCCGCTCGATGGCGATGCGCCAGATTCCATTCTGGAGCCTCTTGGCAAGGGCGAGACGCCCATGCCTGCCGCCTCGGCCTCTGTGAGCTATACGGTGGTAAAGGGCGACAGCCTGAGCAAGATTGCCCGCAGCTTCGGCGTCAGCGTGTCCGCTATCAAGAGCGCAAACAAGCTGAGCAGCGACTCGATCAAGGTGGGGCAGAAGCTGGATATTCCCGGCACATCGGCTCCCGACAGCATCAAGCCTTCCATCTCTGTGGCACCAGCGGCAGGTGGAGATTACGTCGTTGTTTCCGGCGACAGCCTGAGCAAGATTGCCCGCAAGTTCGGCGTCAGCGTGGGCGATTTGCGCACCGCCAACGGCCTTTCGTCGGACAGTATCCGAGTTGGTCAGAAGCTCGTGATCCCCGGCGTGGCCACGGCCTCCACGGCCAAGGCAGCCCCGGCTGTCGAAGTGGCTGCGGGCGACACCTACACTGTGCAGAGCGGCGAGACACTTGGCGGCATTGCCAAGCGTCTTGGCGTTAGCGTGCAGGCGCTCATGGATGCCAATGGCATCAGCGACCCGCGCAAGCTGGCCGTCGGGCAGGTGTTGAAGGTCCCCGCTGGCAGCTCCGCCCCGGCCTCTGCGGCCAAGACAACGCCAGCCGCGGCAAAGACTCCTTCCGCCACCCCGGTACCCATCGTGGTGAAGCCCGCCACGCCTTCTGCTCCTGCGGCAGGAGATGACAATCTCGACTATCTGGACGACGAACCAGCCACCCCCACGGTGCCCGTGCAGGTGGAAGATTCCATGCCCTAATCCAGCCATAGAGGCCGACCCTGACCGAGAAACAAGCCCCGCCATCACAGAGTATCAGCCAATGTCAGCACATAATACAGAGGCCGGTTTCCGGTACGAGCTTCAAAAGCTCGCACCCGGCCTTGTGCTGCTTCTTTGCTGCTGCTGCCTGCTGATGGTGGGGCTGCTGGTCCTGTACAGCGCGGGCCTTGGCGAGGCTGGCCCGCCGCAGACATTTATCCGCAAGCAGGCGGTGTTCGCCTTTGTCGGAGCTTTCGCGATGTTCTTTATCTGGCGCATTGACCTAGAATGGCCCCGCCGCCTTGTGATACCGATAGCCATCGCAAGTGTGGCGCTTCTAGCATCGGTGCTTATCCCCGGCGTGGCCAGGGAGATCAACGGTTCGCGCCGCTGGCTGGATCTTGGCCCGGTGAACATGCAGGTGTCCGACTTTGCCAAGATTGGCTTTTTATTCGTACTCGCCCACTACCTCGCCTCCGAACAGAGGCGGATCAAGACTTTCAAGCGCGGCTACGTCCTGCCTCTTTGCATCGTGGGCACGGCCTTCATGCTAATCATCCTTCAGCCCGACTATGGGACGGCTCTGCTCGTGGGCGTTGTGGGCGGGGCGCTCATCTTCATGGCCGGGGCGCGGATGCTATACATCGTGCCAACGGCCCTTGCCGGGCTGGCGCTGTTCAGTGTGGCTGTTTACATGAACCCGGTGCGTCTCAAGCGCATCGTGAGCTTTCTCGACGTGGAGGGTAACAAGAGCGAGGGTTCCTACCAGCTCTGGCAGGGCATCATAGCCTTTGGCAGCGGAGGGCTTGGCGGGGTGGGCCTTGGCAGCGGCCGCCAGCAGAATTCCCTGCCCGAGGTTCATACGGACTTTGTCTTCGCCATCGTGGGCGAGGAGCTGGGCTTTGTGTGGACTAGCGCCGTTGTGCTGCTCTTTCTCACGATACTTGTCGTTGCAGTGTCGCGCCTTCGAAACGCGCCCAACATGTACCAGTTTTTGCTCGTAAGCGGTGCCTTGCTACTTCTCACCCTTCAGGCGCTCATCAATTTTGGCGTCGTCACGGGCTGCCTACCCACCAAGGGCATGAGCCTGCCTTTCATTTCCTACGGTGGCTCCAACCTGGTGGCCACCTGCATACTGGTGGGCATCATACTCAACGGCATAAGCCGATGGGGCAGGGTGTCCAGCCTAACCCCCAACGAGGTAATTCGTTCATGAGTCGCTTTGTCATAGCGTGCGGAGGTACGGGCGGGCATCTGGCACCGGGCATCTCGGTGGCGGAAGAGCTTGTTCGCAAGGGACATGACTGCGTACTGCTTGTCAGTCGCAAGGACGTGGACCGGCGTCTTTCGTCCAAGTATGAGGGGTTGCGCTTTGTGCAGGGTCCGGGCTTGGGTATGTCGCTCAACCCCCTGCGCTTTGCATTGTTTCTTGCCAGTCAGGTGAAGGCTCTTGTCTTTGCCTTCCGCCTGTTAAGAGAGAGGCCCGCCGCCGTGATGGCCTTTGGTGGCTTCACCTCGGCGGGGCTAGTGATCGCTGCATGGTGCAAGCGCATCCCTGT